>JACQAT010000019.1 GCA_016194865.1 Chloroflexota bacterium | reverse complement strand
GGGTGAGCGTTACGACGGCACGCCCTTCACCGATCGCGGCTTCGACAACATCCCAGCGCTCGCACACCTGCAGGGTTGGCTGGAGGAGCTGCGTGCCGCGGCCTGAGGCAGTCTCACAAACCACCGGGAATCTCACCTAGCAGGACACCTCTTGGCAGCGGTCTTGCACCTCCAGCGATGGGCAATTTCGCCGCGCCGGGGGCGCCGAGGGGCAGGGCCCCCGAGGCGGAATTCCCGGCGCACATCAAAGGAGGACCGTCATGTCAGACATGGATGACCGCGTCGTTGTCCGCGCCCGTGGGACCTCGTGGGGCGCGATCCTCGGCGGTTGGGTCGCGGCGATCGGTGTGACCGCGCTGCTCGTCCCACTGTTCGGTGGCACGGCGCGCACGGGATCGGATCTCTCGCTCGCGGTGCCGGGCATCCTGAGCGTCCTCATCGCCTACCTCGTGGGCGGCTACGTCGCGGGGCGCATGGCGGGCTGGAGCACGAGCTGGCACGGGATGCTCACCGCGTTCTTCGGTCTCTTCGTCGTCCTCGTCGTGATGCTGCTCGGCGTCGCCGCCGACCGCGGCGTGCTCGGCGGGCCGTCCATCGCTCGTGTCGACACGGCATACGCGTGGGCATTCGGCGGTGGGGCCGCACCGGCGGGCGACGCGCTCACCTTCAGCGCGATCATGGGCTTCCTCGGCACGATCTTCGCGGGTTGGCTCGGAGGCCTGCTGGCACCGTCCCGCTACGTTGTCGAAACGCTGCGCGCGGTCCCGGTGGCCACGGCAGAGGTGGAGCGAACGACGGTCGTGCGCGAGCCCTCGCGGCCCGCGTATCGGCTTCTTCCCGCCGTCGGACGCAAGGGTGGCGATCGCGTAGAGGAGACGCGCGTCGAGCGCACGGAGCACGGCGACCTTTCGTAGCGTGAACCTCAACAAGAACTGATACGCGGCACGGACCCGGACGTATCCTCCTGCAGAACCGAAAGGTCGGGAGGGGTCAGATGACGCTTCGGGTCCGTGCCCTGGCATTCCTCGCGCTCATCGCCGTGCTCGCCACCGCGTGCGCCGGCTCGCCCACGCCTGGAGGTGGGACCGGGGCCTCGGCCGCGCCCGCCGCCGCGAAGGTGGCGTACGGCGGCACCGTCACCTTCGCGATGAACTCGGACATCACGGACATGGATCCGATGCAGTCCGGGCTCTTCGTGGACCGTCATCTGATGTACGCGATGTACGACTCGCTCGTCCGGGTGACGCCCAAGGGCGACATCATCCCGTGGCTCGCCGAGAAGTGGACCGTTTCGCCCGACGGGAAGAGCTATACGTTCAACCTGAAGACGGGCGTCAAGTACCACGACGGGTCGGCGTTCGACGCGGAGTCCGTGAAGTGGAATCTCGACCGCTACCGCCTCACGAAGGACTCGCGGCGGACCGGCGAGCTCGCTCCGGTGGACACCGTCACGGTCGTCGATCCCGCGACGGTGAAGGTCGACCTCAAGACTCCGTTCGCGCCGTTCCTCTCCCAGCTCATCGACCGCTCCGGGATGATGGTCTCGCGCAAGGCCGTCGAGGCCGGCGGCGCGGACTTCACGCGCAAGGCGTTCAAGGCCGGCACTGGGCCGTTCATCCTCACCGAGGCGGTGAAGGATGACCATTACACCTTCGAGAAGAATCCCGACTGGTGGGGCAAGGCCGCCAACGGCGACAAGCTCCCGTACCTCGACAAGGTCATCATCAAGCCGATCACCGACGGCAGCGTGCGCTTGACCAACGTGCTGACCGGACAGGTGCAGGCGACGAACGCGATCACCGGCAAGGACGTGCCGAGCGTGAAGGCGAATCCAGACTTCGTCTACCAGGAGATCGCCGGCCTTGGCTACAACAGCATGTACCCGAACCGCTCGAAGGGCTTCCTCTTCGAGGAAGGACGCTACGTCAAGGCCGTCTCGATCGCTCTAGACCGCGACGAGATCCTCGCGAAGGGTCCGGCCCAGGGCGTCGGCACGGTCGGCTACGGCCCGATCGCGCCCTCGCACTCCGCGTTCGACCCGAACTTCAAGCCGTTCGCAAAGCCGGACATCGCCGGCGCGAAGAAGCTCGTCGCCGACGTCGGCAAGGGCCCGCTGAAGTTCGAGATGCTGGTCTCCTCAGGGGATGCGGGGACGCTCCAGCTCGCGCAGCTCATCCAGTCGCAGCTCGCCAAGGCCGACATCACGATGGACATCAAGACGCTCCTGTTCAACGAGATCGTGAAGCTGCAGAACGACCACAAGCACACCGGGCTGACCCTCATCAACTGGAGCGGCCGCACCGACCCGGACGGGAACGTCTACGACTTCGTCTACACGGGCCGTCCGAACAACAACTCCGCCTACTCGAACAAGGAGGTCGACAAGCTGCTCGACGACTCGCGTACCGCGACCGACAACGCGAAGCGCAAGGACCTCCTGCTCAAGGCGCAGCAGATCTTCGTCGTCGACGACCCGGCGCTGATCTGGTACAGCTACCAAGCCGCGCAGCTCTTGACCGCCAAGAACGTTCAGGGCTTCGCGGTCTTTCCGGACCAGCTCCCGCGATTCGAGACGGTCTCGCTGAAGAAGTAGCCGAACAGGGGGCGTGAGAGCGGAGGCGACGGAGTGACGCAGTACATCCTCCGTCGCCTCCTGCTCATGATCCCTGTCGCGTTCCTCGTCACCGTCGGCATCTTCGTGCTCGTGCGGCTCGCCCCGGGCGACCCGGTGCTCACCTACGCGGGCGAGAACAACGACCCCGTGACGATCGCCTATATCCGGGCGCAGCTCGGCCTTGACCAGCCGCTGCCGATCCAGTACGCCGCCTGGCTCTCGAAGGCATTGCAGGGCGATCTGGGACGCTCGCTGCAGACAAAGCAGCGCGTGGTCGAGGCGATCGGCGAGCGGCTCCCGGCCACGCTCGAGCTCGGCGCGGCCGCGATCCTCATCTCGGTCGTCGTCGCGCTCGTCGTTGGGACGCTGTCCGCGCTCAAGCGGAACTCCGTCCTCGACCTGGTGACGACGAGCGTCACGCTCGCCGGCGTGTCGTTCCCGAACTTCTTCCTTGGCCTGATCCTGATCCTCGTGTTCGCGTTCGTCGTGCCCGGGCACCTGTTCCCGCCCGGCGGGTACGTCGCGTTCGTGGCGGACCCGGGCGACAACCTGCGCCGCCTGGTGCTGCCCGCGATCACGCTCGCGACGGCGAGTCTCGCGGTGAACATGCGGCAGGTGCGTTCGAGCCTCATCGACGTCTTTGGGCTCGACTACATGCGGACCGCCCGCGCCAAGGGCCTCCACGAGGGCGCGGTCATCGCACGCCACGCGCTCAAGAACGCGCTCATCCCGGTCGTCACGATCATCGGGATCCAGATCGGAGCGATCATCGAGGGCGCGTTCATCACTGAAACGATCTTCTTCTGGCCGGGCGTGGGCCGGCTGGCCGTGCAGGCGATCCCCTCACAGGACTATCCGATCGTCCAGGGCGTCGTGCTGATCTCGGCCCTGTCGTTCATGTTCAGCACGCTGCTCGTCGACGTCCTCTACGCCGTGCTCGATCCCCGCATCTCCTTCGGGGCCGCCGAGGCATGAGCGGCGCGACAATGCCCGTTGTCCTTCGTGTCGCGCGTGCGGATCGCGCAGCCGCGATCCGCATGTTCGCGCGGCGCAACCCGCGGATGGTCGTTGGCGCCACGCTGATCGCGATGCTTCTCTTCGTCGCCGCGTTCGCGCCGATCATCTCGCCGTACGACCCCGTCAAGGTGGACGTGGCCGAGTCGCTCCTCCCGCCGAGCGGGACCCACCTCCTCGGCACCGATGATCTCGGGCGAGATGTGCTCTCCCGCGTGATGTGGGGCGCGCGCGTGTCGCTGTCCGTCGGGCTGATCTCCGTGCTCATCGGCTTCCTGGTGGGCGTCAGCATCGGGATGGCCGCCGGCTACCTCGGCGGCACGTTCGATCTGCTCGCGATGCGCGTCATCGACGCGCTCCTCGCGTTCCCGGCGCTGGTCCTCGCGATCGCGATCACCGCCGCGCTCGGCCCGCAGATCCAGAACGCCATGATCGCGATCGGCATCGTCGCGATACCCGGCTATGCGCGCCTTACGAGGGGCCAGGTGCTCTCGGTACGCGCCCGCGAGTTCGTGGTCGCGGCGCGCACGGTGGGGGTGCCACCCATCGGGATCGTGCTGCGGCACATCTTCCCGAACATCACGAACCCGCTCGTCGTGCAGGCCACGCTCGCGACCGCGTTCGCGATCCTGGCCGAGGCGGCGCTCTCGTTCCTCGGGCTCGGTCCGCAGCCGCCCTACCCGTCGTGGGGGCAGGACATCAACTACTCGCAGCGCTACCTGGCGAACTTCTACTGGTGGATGAGCTTCGGTCCCGGCGTCGCGATCTTCGTCGCGGTGTTCGCGTTCAATTTCCTCGGCGACGCGCTGCGCGACGCCCTCGACCCCCGACTCCGCCGAAGCGGCTAGTACCACTAGTACCACCGGAGCAGGCAGGCGCCCGTTGCGTACGGGCCGCGACGCGCGTTACCGCTGGTGATGCGCGTGAGCCAGGTGGCGTTCGATCGCTACGTGCTCGAGCTTCCGCCGCGCGAGGGGGCGTGGTCGGCGCTCACCGACCAGGCCTGCGCGAAGGAGACGGCGGCGTGGCTCTGGGAGCTCGGCCCGACGCCGCTCATCGCCGTCGTCGGCCACGCCGACCCCGCGCCGGGATGGCTTGAGCGCTGGGAGGCCCGGCGCGTCGTGTGGCTGCCCGACGGATCACCGCTCGCCGACGCCGTCGTGATCGCCGATCAGCAGGAGCTCGCGCGGTTCCTCGCCGCGGGCGATCCGCACGGCCACACCGTGCTGCTCTGGCCGCGGCGCGGGCTCGCGCGGACCTTCGAAGCGCTGGAGGGCGTGAGCACCGACCTCACCGCGACGCTCGAAGCGCAGGCGCGCGTCGGCGCCGACGGCGGGCGCGTCGAGGTCGTGCAGCTGCCCGTCTAGCGCGACTCCGACTCCGTCGTGCGCTTCTCGGCCGCCTCGCCGAGCTCGCGCGTGCGCTGGTACGCCGCGTAGACGGCCTTCGACAGTACGGTGCGCAGGCCGCCCTTCTCGAGCTGATAGAGCGCGGAGGCGCTCGTGCCGCCCGGCGACGTCACCATGTTGCGCAGCTCCGCGAGGTGCCGCTCGCTGCGCCGCGCGAAGAGGGCCGAGCCCTCCACCGTCCGCAGCACCAGCTCCTCGGCGACCCGCCGCGAGAAGCCGAGGTGCACCGCGGCGTCGACGAGCGCCTCCATCAACAGGAACACGTAGCTCGGGCCCGTCCCGGAGATCGCGGTGGCCATGTCGATCTCGTCCTCGCTCGAGACGGACAGCTCCTCCCCGAGGGCGCCGAGGATCGCGCGCGCGAGGTCTCGCTGCTCGCTCGACACGGCGGCGGTCGCCCACCACGCGGTGACGCCCATGCCGACCTGCGCTGGGGTATTCGGCATCGCGCGGACGATCGCCGTGTGGCCGAGGCCGCTCGCGAGCGAGCGCGTGGTCGGACCCGCGACGATCGAGAGCACGAGCTGATCCGTCGTGAGCTTCCCGTTGAGCTCCCGCATCACGGTCGGCAGCACCTGCGGCTTCACCGAGAGGACCACGACGTGCGCGCCCTTCGCGGCTTCGGCATTGCTCGCATGCGCCTTGACGCCGAAGCGCTTCACCAGGTCGGCGCGCCGCTCGCGCCGCGGGCCCGACACGCCGATGCGCGAGGGCGGCACCAGATGCTTCTCGAGGAGACCGCGCACCATCGCTTCGGCCATCGTCCCGCCGCCGATGAACGCGAGGCGCCGGCCGCTGAGGCTCATGTGCGCTCCATTCTGACCAGGTCGGAGCGGTCGGTCCCCGGGAGCGCGTCGATGCTCACGCGCGCCGCGCCGAGATCAGGCTCTTGCGGACGACGAAGCTCCCGCCGCCGGGTCCGACCGCGAACGCCTCGCGCTCCCGCGGGCCCGCGCCGCGCAGCAGCGCGCGCACGCGCTCCGCCCGATCGGGCGGCGTCTGCGAGCGCGCGAGCCAGTCCTCGGTCTCGAGCGGCGTGTCCCAGTGCCCGTGCACCTCGGGCTCGAGGCCGGCCGCCCGGATGAGCGCGAGCTCCTGGCCGAGCGTCCGCTCTCGCACGTGGCTGTCGTCGCGCAGCCACTCGATCTCGTTGATCCACGCTTCGAGCGCCGCGTCCTCCGGCACGTAGTTGTCGATCAGCAGCAGCCGCCCGTCGCGCGCGACGACGCGGCACATTTCGCCGAAGGCGCGCTCAGGGTCGGGGAAGTGATGGGCGGCCAGCCGGCAGGTCACGAGGTCGAAGGCCGCGTCCGCGAACGGCAGCGCGGCCGCGTCCGCCTCGACGAAGCTGACGTTCGGCTCCTCCGTCGTGGCGCGGTTGAGCCGCAGCGCCTGACCCGCCACATCGGAGCCGACGGCGTATCGAACGCGCGACGCGAGGGCGCGCAGTGTGTGACCGACGTTCGTGCCGACATCGAGGAGCAGCTCCGTCCCTCGGGGATCGGCGAGCTCGGCGAGCACGCGGAGATCGGGGCCGCGCGCGTGGGTCGCGCTGGTCAGGTACGCCTGCGCCGTCTTCCCGAACTGCTCGCTGCTGCTCACAGCGTCTTCTCGTATTCGACGGTCTTCGCGCGCTCGTAGCCGAGCGACTCCCAGAACCGCATGCCCCAGGTGTTGCCCTCCACGACGATCAGGTTGATCTTCGGGCAGCCCATCGCCCGCAACCGGCCCTCGAGCTCGCGCACGAGCCGCGCACCGACGCCGCGCCGCCGCTCGTCGGGGTGCACCGCGACGTGATACAGCCACGCGCGCCGTCCGTCCCAGCCCGCGAGCGCCGAGGCCACGAGGTGCGCGTCCTCCTCGGCGAGCAGGAAGAGGCCCGGGTTGTGCCGCGCGAATCGCAGCAGCGATGCGTCGTCGTCACCCGGCCGGATCGCGATCCCGCAGGCGAGCCAGAAGGTGCGGAGCCGAGCGCCGTCCGTTTCGCGGTACTCACGGATCTCCATCGCGCAATAGTGCCCATACTGCCGCCGTGACGAGCGGAGCGACCGTGAAGGTCGGCCGATACCGGGTGGACATCTTCAGCGACGGCATCTTCCGTCTCGACGGCGGCATGATGTTCGGGGTCGTCCCGAAGGCGCTCTGGGAGCGCTCCAAGCCGGCCGACGAGCGGAACCGCGTGGCGATGGACATGAGCTGCCTGCTCATCCGCGACGGCGACGGCCATGTCGTTGTCGTGGAGACCGGCGCCGGCGGGAAGCTCAGCGAGAAGCAGCGCGGCATCTTCGGGATCGACGAGCCCCCCGCGCTGCTCGACGAGCTCGCGCGGCGCGGGGTCCGGCCGGACGAGGTCACGCTCGTGATCAACACGCATCTGCACTTCGACCACAGCGGCGGCAACACGCGGCGTGAAGGCGACCGTCTCGTCGCGACGTTCCCGCGCGCCAGCTATGTCTTCCAGAGGCTCGAATGGCAGGACGCGCTCGCGCCGAACGAGCGCACGCGGGCGTCCTATTTCGCCGACGATTTCCTGCCGCTCGAGGCGGCGGGCCGGCTCGAGCTGGTCGACGACTCCGTCGAGCTGCTCCCGGGCCTCCGCGTCGATCGCGTCCAGTCGCACACGCGCGGGACGCAGACGGTCCGCGTGAGCGCGGACGGCGAGACGCTCTTCTTCTCATCCGACTTCATGCCGGATCGCCATCACCTGCCTCTGCCCTGGATCACGGCGATCGATCTGTTCCCCCTGGACACGCTGGAGGCGAAGCGCGAAATTCTGAAGCGCGCGCTAACAGAGAGCTGGATCGTCGCGTTCACGCACGACGCTCCGCGCTTCGGCCGCCTGAGCGAGCACGAGGGCCGCCTGCGCTTCGACGAGCTGGGCTGATGCTCCCGCGCACCGCGTCCACGGTGATCGTCGGCGGCGGCATCGTCGGCGCCGCGACCGCGCACTTCCTCGCCGACCGCGGCGAGACCGACGTGCTCGTGATCGAGCGGGGCGCGCTCGGCTCCGGGACCACGGCGGGCGGCCTCGGGGGGATCCGTCATCAATTCGTCGACGAGCTCGACGTCCGCCTCTCGCTGATGGCGAGCGCGTTCTGGCGCGAGTTCGAGGCGTTCACCGGCAGCGCGCACGCGTTCGAGCAGCGCGGATATCTGTTCATCGTCCAGACCGAGGAGGGACTCGCGCAGATGCGTGAGCCGCTACCGCTGTACGAGCGGCTCGGTGTGCCGGTGAAGATGCTGGAGCAGAGCGATATCGCGAAGCTCGTGCCCGGCCTGCGCACGGACGACCTCAGCGGCGGGCGTTTCTGCGCGACCGATGGGTATGGCGATGCGCCGACCGCGCTCGCGGGCTTCGCGTCGGCCGCGACGCTCGAGGGCGCGACGTTCGTCGAGCACACGGCGGTGACCGAGGTCGTGCGCGACGGCGATCGTGTGACCGGCGTGCGCACGTCCGCCGGCGACGTCAGCGCCGAGCGCGTCCTGCTGGCGACCGGCTGCTGGACGAGCGCGCTCGCGCGCACCGCCGGTGTCGAGGTCCCGATCTGGCCGTATCGCCGCTCGATCTTCGAGAGCACGCCGTTGCCAAGGCTCGCGCGCATCCCGATGACCATCGAGTGGGAGTCGGGCTTCCACTTCCGCCCCTCGCCGCGTGGCGGCGTCACGCAGCGCTTCGCCGTGCCGAACATCGCCTCCGCCGGTCTGATCGAGAAGGGGCCGGCGTCGCCCCCGCGCTCGTTCGACGAGCTGACCTTCCCGCCGCTCGAGGTGCCGCCGCAGCTCTCGCCGTGGGCGCGCGCACGCGCGGCGCACCGGCACGAGGCGTTCGCCGATCTGACCTTCGCGCGCTCGTGGTCCTGCTACTACGAGATGACGCCGGACGACCATCCCATCGTGGGATGGGTCCCGGGCGTGCGCGGGCTCGCGATCGCGGCGGGCTTCTCAGGCCATGGCTTCATGCATACGCCGGCGACGGCCCAGCTGATCGCGGAAGAGCTATTGGACGGGAAGGCGCACACGCTCGATATCTCCGACCTCTCGCTGGAGCGTTTCCAGAGCGGACGCCGGCCGTTCACCGCCACCGTCCTGTGATGCCAAGACCTCAGGTCGCGATGACCGCCTCGCTCGCGATATCGCGTGAGGCTGTGACGATCCGAACGCCGGCGAGGATGATCGCGCCGCCGACGAGCTGAAGCGGGTGCGGCCGCTCGCCGAGGATGAGCGCCGCGAGAAGCAGCGTCGCGATCGGCACGAGGTAGCTGCCCAGCGACGCGAGCCCAGGGCCCACGCGTCCCACGATCCACAGATGCAGGATGAAGCCGCCGACCGAGACGAACACGGCCAGATAGAGCAGCGCGAGCCAGACGCCGCCGCTCCATGTCGGCACGTCCGCGTAGCCGCGTTCGAGCAGACCGAGCGGCAGCAGCATCAGCCCTCCGATCGGAGTGGCGAGCGCCACGATGGCGAGAGGTGAGATCGAGCGGAGCCCGACGCTCGCGATCGTCGTGTACGCGGCCCAGCACAGCGCGCCGGCAAGGAGCAGGAGGTCCCCGGCAAGACGCCGTGTGTCGAAGTCCATCCCCTGCTGCGCGGACACGACGACGATCGCCGCGCCGAGCGATGCCGCCGCGAGCCCGGCACGCCTGCGGGTGTCGAAACGCTCACCCACGAAGGTCGCGCCGACCGCCGTGAAGATCGGCACGGTCGTCGGCACGATCAGCGCGGCATCGGAGGCCGGCGCCAGCGTGAGCCCGACGAAGACCGCGGCGTGGTAGCCGAAGAACCCGGTGCAGGCGACGGCGACGACCATCCCGAGCGGGCCGCGTAGTGCGGTGCGCGTGATGCCCGCCATGGCAAGGAGCACGGCGCTCGCGACGACGAAGCGCAACGCGACGAACTCGACCGGCGGGACCGCGGTCACGCCGAGCTTCGCCACGATCCAGGTGCTGCTCCACGCGAGCGCGACCAAGCCGAACGCCAGCGAAGTGAGCAACCGAGACGGCACGACCACATCGTCGCACCTGGAGAGCGAATACGATTCCGGCGTGCCCCTCAGCGTCTTCATCACGGGTATCACGGGCTTCGTCGGCAGCCATCTCGCCGAGCGGGCGCTCGCGCGGGGTCACCTCGTGCACGGTCTCGCGCACGAGGACCCGCCCTTCCACAACCTCGTGGCCGTCGCCGATCGCGTCCGTGTGCATCGCGGCGACGTGACCGACGCGGGCGCGGTCGAGCGCGCGATCGCGGCGGCACGGCCGGATGTGATCGTGCACCTCGCCGGCATGGCGGTGCCCACGCACGCGGGCCGGGATCCGCTCGCCGCGGTGCGGGTCAACGTGCTCGGTACGGCGACGGTCGTGCAGGCGGCGCGAGAGCATCCCGGGATCCGCCTCGTCCACGCGTCGACCGCCGAGGTCTACGGAGGTCATGGGGACGTCGCCTCCAGCGAGGGATCGCCCCTGCACGCGACGAACGTGTACGTCGCGACGAAGATCGCGGCCGAGCCGATCGTCCGCGAGCTCGGCGATGGCGGCGCCAACGTCGCGACGATCCTGAGGCCCGCGAACCAGGTCGGACCGCGCCTGCATCCGGACCTGGTCGTGTCCGCGTTCGCGCGGCAGATCGCATTGATCGAGATCGGTCGCGCGGAGCCTGTGGTGAAGCACGGCCGCCTCGACGCGAAGCGCGACATGCTCGACATCCGCGACATGGCCGATGCGTACCTGATGGCGACCGAGCTCCGGCACGACCGCACCGCGACGTACAACGTCGGCACCGGCAGCCCGGCCGCGATCGGCGACGTGCTGGCCACGCTGTGCGGTCTCGCGCGCGTCGCCGTACGGACCGAGCTCGACCCGGCACGGCTGCGCAGCGGCGATCCCGGCGTCGTCAGCGTCGATGCCACGCGATTCCGCGAGCGCACCGGCTGGGAGCCGCGCATCCCGCTGGAACGGTCGCTCGCGGACACGCTCGACTACTGGCGTGAGTCGGTCCGGTCCGAGGCGGCGGTGATCGCGTAGTGCCGAAGATCGTCTTCGGCACCGACGGCTGGCGCGCGCGCATCGGTGAGGAGTACACGTTCGACGCGGTGCGGGCGTGCGCGCAGGGCGTCGCCATGTGGGTCCTCAGCAAGGGCGCGGCGGACCGCGGCGTCGTGATCGGCTACGACCGGCGGTTCGCGTCAGAGCACTTCGCGGCCGCGGCGGCCGAGGTCGTCGCCGCGCACGGCGTGACGGTGCACCTGGCGACCGCGGCGGCGCCGACGCAGGCGTTCTCCTGGGCGACGATGCGTAAGAAGGCGCGCGCGGGCATCGTCATCACCGCGAGCCACAACCCGTGGGTCGACAACGGCTTCAAGGTGAAGGAGGAGACCGGCGCCGCCGCGTCTCCGCTCGTGATCGGCGAGCTCGAGCCGCTCATCCATGCCCTTGAAGCGACACCGGAGCGCGTGAAGCGGACGACGCTCGACGCGGCGAAGAGGGCCGGGCGTCTGGAAATGTTCGACCCCGCGCCCGATTACCTCGCGCGCGTCGCGGAGCTCTTCGATCTCGACGCCTTCCGGGGGGCGGGGTACACGATCGTGTGCGAATCGCTGTTCGGCTCGGCCTCGGGCTACTGGCCACGGCTCCTCGCGGGGGGCAAGACCAAGATCGTCGAGCTCCACTCGGAGCGGAATCCGTTCTTCGGCGGCGTGAATCCCGAGCCGATCCCGCCGAACATCGACGAGTTCCTCGCGCGCATCCCCGCGGAGCGCGCGCACGTCGGGCTCGCGGTCGACGGCGACGCGGATCGCGCGGGCCTCGGCGACGAGCAGGGACGCTTCGTCACGACGCTGACGCTCTACGCGCTGCTCATGTGGTACCTCATCGAGGTCCGCAAGCTCCGGCAGCCCGTGGTCAAGACGGTGAACATGACCTCGATGGTCGACCGTCTCGGCGAGCGCTTCGGTGTCCCCGTGCACGAGGTGCCGGTCGGCTTCAAGTACATCGGCCCGAAGATGCAGGAGACCGGCGCGATGATGGGCGGCGAGGAATCCGGCGGCTTCGGCTTCGCCATGCACCTGCCCGAGCGTGACGGGATCGTCGCCGACCTGTTCTTCCTCGACTTCATGCTCAAGACGAAGAAGTCGCCCTCGCAGCTCATCGCCGAGCTGATGGCGCTGGCCGGGCCCTCCTTCTATCTGCGCCGCGACCTGCACTTCGACGCGGCACGCTATGCGGCCCAGAAGACACGGATCATGAAGATCCTCGACGGCGACGGCCCGGCGCGGCTCGCCGCGCACCGCGTGGCGCGGACCGTGCACCTCGACACGAAGGACGGCGCGAAGTTCTTCCTCGACGACGGCTCGTGGCTCCTGGTGCGACTCTCGGGCACGGAGCCATTGGTGCGGGTGTACGCCGAGACGCGGGAGCAGGGCGAGCTCGCGCCGCTCCTCGACAGCGGCGAGCAGATGGTGAGGAGTACATAGATGGACAGCAGCGTCATCGAATCGGTCGAGGCGATCCGCAGGGGTGACCCGGGCGACATGCTCCGCCGCATCAAGGAGCTCGGCGCGCAGGTCCACGACGCGTGGGGGATCGTGCAGGCCGCCACGCTGCCGCCGCACTACGGGGACGTGCGCAATATCGTCGTGCTCGGCATGGGCGGATCCGCCATCGGTGGCGAGCTCGCCGCCTTGCTCCTGCAGGACGAGCTCAAGGTGCCGATGTCGGTGCACCGCGACTACGGCCTTCCCGCATACGTGGGTCGCGATTCGCTCGTGGTCGCATCCTCGTATTCCGGCAACACGGAGGAGACGCTTTCCGGATTCGAGGAGGCGCGCAAGCGCGGCAGCCGCATCCTCGCGCTGACCACCGGCGGGGCGCTCGCGGAGCGCTGCAAGGCCGCCGGTCTGCCGTTCGTGACGTTCAGCTATCCCTCCGCGCCCCGCTCCGCCGTCGGCTATTCCCTGGGCATGATGCTGAGCACGCTGAGCAAGCTTGGCTTCGTCCGCGACCTGTCGAGCGACATCGAGACGGCGATCCGCGAGCTGGGGCGCCTCGAGGAGCGCGTGCATGAGGGCGCGCGCACGAACGAGGCGAAGGAGCTCGCGGTCGAGCTCTATGGGAAGATCCCGTTCGCCTTCGGCGCCGGGACGATGGGTGTCATGGCGCGTCGCGTGAAGGGCCAGTTCAACGAGAACTCGAAGAACTGGGCGTCGTTCGACGTGATGAGCGAGCTCAACCACAACGCCGTCGTCGGCTTCCCGCATCCGGGCGTGGCGAAAGAGGCGATCACCGTGCTCCTCCTGCGAAGCCAGCGCGACAACGCCCGTCACCAGGTGCGCTTCGAGGTCACCAGGGAGCTCCTGGACCGTTCGAGCATCACGCACCGGACCCTCGAGTTCACCGGCTCGTCGATGCTCTCCGAAATCCTGCAGATGATGCTGTTCACCGACTACGTCACCTTCTATGTCGCGCTCCTCAACGGCGCGGACCCGACCCCGAACACGGCCATCGACTATCTGAAGGAGCGGCTGGCCAAGGCATGAGCTTCGCGTTCTGCCCGCGCGACGGCACGAAGCTCGTCCTCACGCGGATCGACGGGCGCGACCGGCCCGCCTGCCCGACCTGCGGATTCGCGGACTTCATGCACGTGCAGGTCGGCGCGAACACGATCATCGAGCGCGACGGACAGGTCCTCCTGCTGCGCCTCAACTACGGCCCGCGCGACGGCCACTGGTCGCTTCCGGGTGGGCTCGTCGAGAACGACGAGGACACCGAGCAGGCCGCGGTGCGCGAGACGAAAGAGGAGACGGGGTTCGACGTCGCGCTCGACGGCCTCCTGACGACCTCCATGCGGCCCGGCTCGCCGGTGCTCATCGTGGTCTACCGCGCGCACATCCTCAGCGGCGAGCTGCGCATCGCGCCCGACGAGGCATCTGAAGCTGGGTGGTTCCCGCGCGACGCGATCCCCGCGATCGAGGACCTCGCCTGGCCATCGACGGCGCACGGCCTCGACGCATGGAAGGCGTACGAGCCGCCAAGCTAGAGCGGCTGCCGTTTCGCGATCGCCAGGAAGGCGACGCCGCTCAGCGCGAACAGTGTCGCGAGCGGGAAGACGTTGAACGGATCCGCGGACGCGGCGAGCCCGCCGATCCCCGGGCCGACGATGAGGCCGAGATTCAGCGGGAGGTACGCGAAGGTCATGACGCGGGCTCGCGTCGCGTCCGTAGCGGACTCAGAGAGCGCGTTGAACGACAGGCTGAAGACCCCGCTGCCGATGCCGTTCACCAGCGCCCACGCGAGCACGAACGGGATGTAGTCGCGCGTGGACCATGGCAGCAGCCAGAGCAGCGCGTCGGCGATCGCGAATACGTAGAGCATCCGCCAGATACCGAAGCGGTCCGCGAGCGCGCCGATCCCGGGTGACGCGGCCAGTGTGACGAGGCCGCCGGCGCCGAGGACGATGCCGATCGCCGTCGCGACGTCCGGCCCGCTGTGGATCGTCGCGACGACGAGCGGCACGTACGTGAAGGTGAGCAGCCAGCCGGCGAACATCACGAGCATGGCGGGGAAGAGGTAGCGCAGGCGGGGCGATCGCCAGATCAGCGCGAGGCCGTCGAACGCGCCGCGGAGGATCGGCGGCCCGTTGCGCTCGGGGATGAAGCCGTCTCGATATCCGAACACGAGCATGAGCACCACCGCGCCGAGCAGCACGGCGTCGACAGCGAGGATCGCGCTGAAGCCGTACAGATCGACAAGCGGACCGCCGACGAGCGGCCCGAGGAACGCGCCGAGCGGGCCGGCGCCGTTCACGACACCGAACGCGAAGCCGATGCGCGCGGCGGGCGCGCGCTCCGCGAGCGTGGTCATCATCAGCCCGCTGTTCCCGAGATTGAGCGCGGTGAGGCCACGCGCGACGCCGAACCCGACGACGTCGCGCGCGAGCGCCGCCATGGCGAGGCCGGCTCCGGTCGCCGCGAACGAGCGGATGATGAGCGGCTTTCGGCCGTAGCGATCGGCGAGCACGCCCCAGAAGGGGAGGAACGCGACGCCGAGGATGTTCGCGCCCGCCGTCAGCGCGCCGACCGCGAACGCGACGTCCTGCGGCGCGACGCCGATGGTCGGGAGATGCAGTGGCGTGAACGCCGAGAGCTGTCCGTAGGCGATGACCTCGACGAAGCTCGCGAGCGAGAACAGCGCGAGCATCCGTTTCCAGCCGGAGACCATCGCCGCGAGGCTAGTGGGTAGGCTTGCCTCATGCTCATCCGGCGCCACGACGCGGCGCGCGACGACAAGGAGTGGCGCGACTTCCTGCTCGCGCATGACTTCGGGCAGCTGATCGCGAGCGGGAAGGGTCGCGACGTGCCCGTCGTCGTGCCGACGCACTTCGTCTACGACGGCGACCGCACGATCCGCCTGCATCTGGCCGGGCCCAATCCCATATGGGACGCGCTCGCGGCGAGCCCGCACGTGCTGCTTTCGGTCATCGACGCGTACACCTACATACCGACCGGTTGGAACGCGAACGCGGGCATGCCCGTCGAGCACGGGATCCCGACCAGCTACTACGCCGCGGTCCAGGCCATCGGCCGCGCCGCCGTGATCGACGATCCCGAGGGCGTCGCGGCCATCCTCCGCACGCAGCTGGCGCATTTCCAGCCCGAGGGCGGCCATGCCGAGGTGCGCGCCGACGCGGCGCCCTACGCGAGCAGCCTCAGCGGCATCCGCGGGATCGTCATCGACATCAACGAGGTCCGCGCGAAGTTCAAATTCGGCGGGAACAAGGCGCCGGCGCACCGTCGGCGCATCGCCGAGCTCCTCGAGCGGCGCCACGGACCACGCGATCTGCTGGCCCGCGAGCACTTGCTTCGTCGAGAGCCCTGACACCGGAAAGGGGCGCAGAGCGCCGGGTCTATGCTGCCCGCGAAGTCTGGAGCCGGAGGGTCTCATGTACTCGAGCCTCATCTCCATGGTCGAGAAGGCCAAGCGGTACGCGCAGGAGCCCGAGCGGATCAGCATCACCAGCCTCGCGGTCGACGTTCGCGGCGACAACGGCACGCATTCCGTTTCACTTCGTGGAGATGAGTGGTCGTGCGCGTGCGATCACTTCCAGGTGCATGGTCTCTGCGCGCACGTGATGACCCTCCAGCGCCTGTTCGCGGCGAACCTTTCCACCGAGCAGCGCTTCACACAGGAGCGCGTCCCCGCATAGCGAGCGGTCCCGCGATCAAGACAGCTTCATAGGCGCCACATCAGCGAAGCCGGTGCGATTCCGGCAGGGTCCCGCCACCGTGAAACTCGGGTCGCCTGATGTGTCGCCCGCGGCCAACACACCTTCGCGAGAAAGGGTGAGGTCCATACGTGCGATATGCGACCGTCCTCTTGAGCCTCGTCGGCGCGCTCCTCCTCGCCCTGCTCGCCGGTCTGCTGGTGGGCGCGGTCGCGATCGCGCCGGGTGACGTGCTCTCCGCGCTGTCCGGCGCCTCCGGAAGCGACTCGACGATCGTCCGCGACCTTCGACTGCCGCGTGTCATCGGAGCGGCGCTGGTCGGCGGCGCGCTGGCGGTCGCCGGGGTGTTGCTGCAGTCACTCCTGCGCAATCCGCTCGCCGACCCCTACGTGACCGGCTCCTCCGCCGGCGCGTCGCTCGCCGCAGTGCTGGTCATCGCGACGGGCGCCGTCTCGCCGCTCGCGCTCCCGCTCGCCGCGTTCGCCGGCGCGCTCGCCGCGTCGCTGCTCGTGTGGCAGCTCGCGCGGGCGGGCGGGCGCACGACCGTCCTGAGCGTGCTGCTCGCCGGGGTCGTGCTGTCGTCCTTCTGCGGCGCGCTCGTGACCTTCCTGCTGGTGTGGAGCGATCGCCTCGCGCTGCGCCTGCGCGCGGTGCTCGGATGGCTCCTCGGCGGCATCTCGGTGCTCGATCTCGGCGAGCTGGTCGTCGCCGGCAGCGTCATCGCGATCGGCGTCGCTCTGGCGCTGATGCTCGCGCCGAGAGTGGACGCCTTCGCCTTCGGCGAGGACAGCGCGGCCGCGCTCGGCGTCGATCCCGAGCGCGCGACGGTCGCGATCCTCCTGACCTGCTCGCTCCTCACGGGCGCCGCGGTCGCGCTCTCCGGTCTCATCGGCTTCGTGGGTCTCCTGGTGCCGCACGCGGCGCGCTTCGCGGCGGGCGCGAGCGCGGCGCGACTGATCCCGCTCTGCTTCCTCGCGGGCGCGACCGTGCTCGTGCTCGCGGATCTGGGCGCGCGGACCGTCGTCGCGCCGAGCGAGCTGCCGGTGGGCGTCATCACGGGGCTCATCGGCGGTCCGTTCTTCCTGTCGCTCCTGATGCGCTCGCGCGGGATCGCCCGCGCATGACGACGCTCTGTGCCCGGGGCATCAGCGTGCGCTACGGCACGCGCGACGTGCTCGACGACGTGACGCTCTCGCTGGACGCGGGCGAGGCCGTGGCGATCGTGGGCCCCAACGGCGCGGGCAAGTCGACGCTGCTCCGCTGCCTCAGCGGCGTGCTGACGCCGACTCGCGGCGGGGTGACGCTCGACGGCCGCGCTCTCTCCGGCTATCGCCCCGGGGCGGCGGCCCGCGTCATCGCGGTCGTGCCTCAGGTCGCCGACGTGTTCTTCCCGTTCACCGTGCGCGAGGTGGTCGCGCTCGGCCGCACCCCGTGGCTCGGCACGCTCGGGCGCGCGAGCCCCGCGGATGACCGCATCGTCGATGACGCGCTGGCGCGCTGCGACCTCCTGCCCCTGGAGGACCAGCGTCTCGATCGTGTCTCGGGCGGGGAGCGCCAGCGCGCGCTCCTCGCGATGGCGGTCGCGCAGCGGCCGCGTGCCCTGCTCCTCGACGAGCCGACCACGCACCTCGATCCCGCGCACCAGCGAGCGACGTTGTCCTTCGCGAGGGACAGCGCGCTGCGGCAGGGGCTGCTCGTCGTCGCGATCCTGCACGACCTCAACCTCGCGGCCGCATTCGCCACGCGCACGGTGATCCTCTCCCGCGGCCGGGTCGTCAGCGACGGCCGTATGACGGAGGAGACCCTGCGCTCGGTGTTCGGTGGCGGGCTCCGCGTGATAGAAGACGGCGTTCGGAGGGTGATCGCACATGACCCGCTCTAGGCTCGCGCTCTTCGCGGTCCTGCTGCTCCTGCTCGCGTCGTGCGGCGGAGCGGCGGTCGCTCCAGCCACGTCCTCGGCGACGGCCGCCTACCCGCTCACCATCACGGACGGACGCGGGAAGTCGGTCACGATCGCGGCTCGACCGCAGCGGATCGTGTCCGTCGCACCGAGCGCGACCGAGATCATCTTCGCGATCGGCGCGCAGGATCGGCTCGTCGCCGTCGACGACTTCAGCGACTTCCCGAGCGCCGCGGCGGCGCTGCCGAAGGTCGGCGGCACGCGCACCAGCCCCGAGCGGATCATCGCGCAACGGCCCGACGTCATCGTCGCCGTCACGCAGGGAAACCTCGCGCCCGCGCTCGAGGCGCAGGGCCAGACGGTCATCGTCCTCGATCCACCCGACATCGAGGCGGTGTACGCGGACATCGCGCTCCTCGGGCGCGTGTTCGACCGCGTCGGCGGCGCGCGCGACGTCGTCGCGGCGATGCGGACGCGGGTCGACGCGGTGGCCGCGAAGACGAAGGCCGTCACGGAGCGACCGCGCGTCCTCCACGAGGTCGACGCGACCGACCCCACGCGGATCTTCGTCGCGGGCTCCAACAACTTCATCGATGCGATGATCACCGTCGCGGGCGGGACCAACGCCGGAGCTCCGTCGGAGCGCAAGTTCCCGCAGCTGAGCAGCGAGCAGATCGTCCGCTCGGACCCGCAGATCATCGTCCTGGGTGACGCCAGGTACGGCATGACCGTCGAGATGGTCCGCGCGAGACCCGGCTGGCAGGGGATCGCCGCGGTGCGCACGTCGCGCGTCGAGATCATCGATCCCGACATCGTGAGCCGGCCCGGTCCCCGCCTCGTCGAGGGCATCGAGGCCTACGCGAAGCTGATCCATCCCGAGCTCTTCCGTTGAAGAAACACCTCAAGGGGCTGGTGATCGTCTTCACCGGCGATGGGAAGGGGAAGACCACGGCCGCGATCGGCATGGCGGTCCGCGCGTCCGGACATGGCATGCGCATCCGCATCATCCAGTTCATCAAGGGCGCGTGGCGCACAGGGGAGGAGGCCGCGCTGGCGAGGCTCGCGCCCGAGATCGAGCTGCACCGCGCGGGCCGCGGCTTCACCGTCGAGCGGCTGCGCGACGAGCGGATCAGCGACGAGGAGCACCGAGCCGCCGCGCGCGCGGGCCTCGAGCAGGCGCGTGCGGCGCTGGCGGATCCGCTCGACGTCGTCGTGCTCGACGAGATCTTCGGCGCGCTCAACGCCGAGCTCATCACCGAGGCCGAGCTGCTCGAGCTGATCGCGGCGAAGCCGGAGCGCATGCACCTCGTGCTCACCGGCCGGCGCGCGCCCCAGGCGGTGCAGGACGCGGCGGACCTCGTGAGCGAGATGGTCCTGCGAAAGCACCCCTTCGCGAGCGGCGTCGTCGCGCAGAAGGGAGTGGAGTTCTAACGGGTGCGCGCGGCCCTCTCGTTCCTCACGGTGCTGCGCCTCGGCACGGTCGATCCGCGCGCGCTGCCCGCGGCGGTGCCGTGGTTCCCGGTCGCCGGTGCCCTCGTCGGGATCGCGGTCGCGGCGGTCGACGCGCTGCTCTCTCTCCGGTTGCCGCGCGAAGTGGTCGCCCCGCTCGATCTCGTCGCGCTCGCCCTGCTCACCGGCGGTCTCCACCTCGACGGGCTCGCGGACACCGCCGATGGCCTCTTCTCGGGTGGCCCTCGCGAGCGACGGCTCGCCGCCATGCGCGATCCGAGCAGCGGGGCCTTCGGCGTCGCCGCGGTCGTTCTGGTGCTGCTCGTCGAGGCGGCCGCGCTCGCGCGCGTGCCCTCGTCCGCGCCGGCCCTGATCGGCGCTGTCGTGCTGTCGCGCTGCGCGATGGCCGCGGCGCTCGTGCTCGTGCCGTACGCGCGGCCGAGCGGGCTCGGCACGGCGTTCCGCGCCGGCTCCGATCCGCTGCGCGTCCTGCCCAGCGTCGTCGTCGCGATCCTGGTCGCGCTGTGGATCGGCGTCGCGGCCGCGGTCGCATTGGCTCTCGGCGTCGTCGTCGCCGCCTTCGCGCGGCGGACCCTTGGCGGGCTCACGGGTGACGTGTACGGCGCGGTCGGCGAGGTCGTGTTCTCCTGCGTCCTCGTCATGCTCGCGTCCCGATGAGCACGGCGGCGTGGCTCGGCGCGCTGGCGCTCGACATCGTCGCGGGCGAGCCGCCCGCGCCCGCGCACCCGGTGGTGCTCGCGGGCCGCGCCATCGAGGCGCTCGACCAGCGCGCGCCGCGAACGGTCGCCGCCGGCGCGCTCGTCGTCGGCCTGCCGGCACTCGGCGCGATCGCGCTCGCGAAGGTCCTGCCGTGGCCGCTGCGCCTGCCGCTCCTGAAGAGCAGCTTCGCGCTGCGCGAGCTGCTCGACGCGACCGCGCGCGTCGAGCGCGCGCTCGAGACCGGCTCGCTCGCCGAGGCACGTCGCGCGGCGGCGCGCATCGTCGGCCGGCCGACCGCGGACCTGAGCGCGCAGCACGTCGCCTCCGCGGCGATCGAGAGCGTGAGCGAGAACCTTTGCGACTCGTACGTCGCGCCGCTCTTCTGGTACGGCGTGGCCGGTCTGCCGGGCGCGCTCGCGTACCGCGTGGTCAACACGGCGGACGCGATGATCGGCCACCGCACCCCGCGCCACGAGCTGGTCGGTCGTATCGCGGCTCGCGCCGACGACGCGCTCGGCTACGTGCCGGCGCGCATCACCGCGCTGACCCTCGCGCTGTGCGCGCCCGTCGTCCAGGGGTCCGTCGCGGCGAGCCTCCGCGCGATCCGCGACGACGGCGGCCGCACCGCGAGCCCGAACTCCGGGCTCTCGATGGCCGCCGCCGCGGGCGCGCTGGGCGTGACGCTGGAGAAGGTGAGCCACCACCGGCTCGGCACGGGGCGATCGCCCGCTGCCGCCGACATCGGTCGCGCGCGCACGCTCGTGCTCGCGAGCGCCGTCCTCGTCACGGCCGCGTACGCGCTGGTGCGGCGGCGCCGATGAGGCTCGCGCGATGCGTGATGGTGCAGGGCACGGCGTCGGACGTGGGCAAGAGCGTGATCGCGACGGCGCTCTGCCGCGTGCTGCGCGACGAGGGACGCGACGTCGCTCCGTTCAAGGCCCAGAACATGTCGCTCAACGCGGCCGTCACACCCGATGGCCACGAGATCGCGAGGGCGCAGGCGGCGCAGGCGGAGGCGGCGGGCATCCCCGCGCACGTCGACATGAGCCCGATCCTGCTGAAGCCGGTCGGCGACTCGCGCAGCCAGCTCATCGTGCGCGGGTGCGCGCGCGCGACGGTCGACGCGCGACGGTACTGGACGACGCGTGGATCGTTGTGGCCGGTCGTCGCGTCATCACTGCGATCCCTGAGGGCGCGCCACGACGTCGTGGTCATCGAGGGCGCGGGCAGCCCCGCGGAGATGAACCTGCGCCGCGGCGACCTCGCGAACATGCGCGTCGCGCGCCACGCCCGCGCCCCCGTGATCCTGGTCGGCGACATCGAGCGCGGGGGCATCTTCGCCCAATTCGTCGGCACGCTCGCGCTGCTCGGGGCCGACCGCGAGCGCGTCCGCGCGCTCATGGTCAACAAGTTCCGCGGGGACCGGGCGCTGTTCGACGATGGCGTCCGCTGGCTCACGCGCGAGACGGGCCTCCCCATCGCGGGCGTGCTGCCGTACAGCGACGCGCTGGCCGTCCCCGCGGAGGATTCGCTCGCGCTGTCGTCGATCGGGCGCAGCCTCAGAAGGGGTGCGCCCGTCGTCGCGGTCGTGCGCTATCCGCGGATAAGCAACTTCGACGACCTCGATGCGCTCTCAGCCGCCGGCGCCGACGTGCGCTTCGTGCGGACCGCGGCGGATCTGGATGGCGCTGCGCTCGTGGTGCTGCCCGGGAGCAAGTCGACGATCGACGACCTCGACTGGCTGCGCGCGAGCGGGATCGCGGCGCGCCTGCCGCTCCTCGTGCGGCGCGGCGTCCCGGTGCTCGGCCTGTGCGGCGGATTCCAGATGCTCGGCACGCGGCTGGCGGACCCGCGTGGCGTCGAAGGGCCCGCGCGCACGGTCGAAGGTCTCGGGCTGCTGCCCGTGCGCACCACCTTCGAGAAGGCGAAGCGCACCGCGGTCGCGCGCGGCACCGTCGCGACGGCGAGCGCGCTGCTGCCCGCGGGCACAGGCTTCTCGGGCTACGAGATCCACACCGGGACGACGCGGCGCTCCGGCTGCCGGCCCTTCGCGACGCTGCGGCGCGGCGACGGCACGCGCGTCCAGGACGGCGCCGTGAGCGCGGACGGTGGCGTCGTCGGCACCTATGCGCATGGGCTCATGGAGACCGCGGGCGTCGCGCAGACTGTGCTTCGCGCCATCGCACCGAACTTCACGCCGGATAGCGCGAGCGTGGACCGCTACGCCGCGCTCGCGCAGTGGTTCCGCGCGGCCGTCGACGTCCCGCGCCTTTGGCGAGAAGTGGGACTGGAGTGAACCTGGTCGCCGTGCTCGGTGGCGCGCGCAGCGGAAAGAGCCGCTACGCGCTGCAGCGGGCGAGCGACGCGGGCGACCGCGTGACCTACCTCGCGACCGCGCGCCGCGGCGACGCGGAGCTCGACGAGCGGATCGCGCGCCACGTGAGCGAGCGGCCCGCCGCCTGGCGGACCCGCGAGGTCACATCCGATCTGCGCGAGGCGATCGCGGAGGAGGACGCGGACCGGACGCTGCTCGTTGATTCGCTCGGCCTGTGGGTCGCGACCCTGCTCGAGGGCTCGAGCGAGCTCGATGCCGCGTGGCGCGGTGTGGAAGAGGCCCTGCGCGGTCGCGGCGCGCCGGTCATCGTGGTCAGCGAGGACGCCGGATCGGGTCTCGTCCCGGAGAGCCCGCTCGGCAGACGCTTCCGCGACGAGCTCGGCTTCATGAACCAGCGCCTCGTCGCCGCCGCGGACGAGGCCGTGCTCATGGTCGCCGGTGTCCCGCTGAAGCTTCGTTAGTGCGGCTGGTCATCGCGCGACACGGGAGCACGGAGTGGACGGGGCGGCGCTTCTGCGGCCGCAGCGATCCACCGCTGTCCGAGGCCGGACGCGCCGAGGCGCGGCCGCTCGCCCGCTGGGCCCGCGACGTCGCTCCTCGCGCGGAAGTCATCACGAGCCCGCAGCGGCGCTGCCTCGAGACCGCGCGGCTCATCGATCCCGGCGCGCGCGTCGACGAGCGGCTGCGGGAGGTCGATCTCGGCGAGACCGACGGCCTCACCTTCGATGAAGTGGCCGCGCGCTATCCACAGCTCGCCGCGACGCTGCTCGCGAACAGGCGTCCGGACGTCGATTGGCCTGGCGGCGAGACGTGGGCGGCGGCCCTGAAGCGAGCAAGCGAGGTGTGGCTCGACATGACCGCGTCACGCGCCGACCCGGCGATCCTGGTGACCCATTCCCTCATCGGGATGGCGCTGTACCGCTGCGTGGATCTCGATCCGGGGCGCGTCAAAGCGGCCGGCGCGAGGGTCCTCGAGGGTCCGCCGTGGCGTCTGGCGGGCGAGTTCCCGGCCCTCACCCCAGCGAGTGTCTTGACGGTGGACAAATGAGGTTCCTAGCATCACGGCAGAACAGCACGAGCGTTCGTACCGGTGGGCGGACGGAATGACAGAGGGGTGTACGTGAGGCGTTCGGTCGTGGTCATGGCGGGGTTGTGCACGCTGCTCGTGCTTTCGTCCTTCCTGTACGGCGCGCGCCCGGCGACCGCCCTCGAAGACCTCTTCGACCGTGCCGACAGCGCATCTGTGACGACCCCGCCCACTGAGATCGTCCCGGCACGGCCGTGCGTCGACGAGACGGGGCCCGGTATCGAACCGATCGCGCCGGCCGCGCTCGGCCTCCCCGGATACCACGCGGCGCTGTACGCGCGGTCCGGGAACCCGATCCTGTGCCCCGGCTCCAGCGCGACGGAGACCGTCGGCATCCTGAACACCGGCTCGTACGGCTGGTACGCGAACCGCTTCGGCGCGACCGCGTACCTCGGCATCAGCGGCGACAAGACCAGCGTGCTCGGCGACGAGGGCATCGGCTGGGTGGGGAAGAATCGCGTCGCCGTGCAGGGCACCGACTACGTCGGCCCGGGCCAGGTCGCGTGGTTCACGTTCAAGGTGCGCGCCCCGCAGCGGGCCGGCATCTACCGGCTCGCGATGAAGCCCGTCATCGAGGGCACGCAGTGGCTCGAGGATGAGGCGTCGCTGAGCGTGACGGTCAAGAGCGCCGAGGGCGAGCTCCCCGCGCCGGAGGTCGAGCGCACCTATTACCCGGCGATCGTGAACGGCGTGAGGACGATCCGCGTCCCGTCGATGATGTACCACTACGTCGACTGGCTTCCCGCGGAGACGCCCGACAGGTTCCGCATCGACCTCACCGTCAGCCCGAAGGACTTCGAGGACCAGCTCACCTGGCTCAAGGCGCAGGGCTACACCACCGTCACGACGAGCCAGCTGTGGTGGACGCTGGATCAGGGCGCGCCGCTGCCGGCGAAGCCGATCCAGCTGACGTTCGACGACGGCTACGTCTCGCACTACACGTTCGCGATGCCGCTGCTCAAGAAGTACGGGTTCACCGGGACGTTCTTCGTGACCGCGAATTTGGTCGGCAGGGCGGGATACCTCACGAAAGATCAGGTGAGGGGCCTCGTCGACGGCGGCATGGACGTGCAGTCGCACGCGGTCGACCACTACCCCATGTCGGCGCTGCCGCTCGCGACGCAGCAGTACCAGATGTGCGTCTCGCGCCGGATCCTCTCCGAGTGGACCGGGACCGACGTCCGTCACTTCGCGTTCCCGTCGGGCGACTACAACGCGACCTCGCTCGTCGCCCTCCCGTCCTGCGGCTACCTGAGCTCGTACAAGAAGGCCGGTGGCTCGGTCCAGAGCAGCGACGCGATGTTCACGCTGCAGCGCTCACGCGTCCGCGGTCAGGCCGGCCTGGCGGCGCTCCTCACCGCGCTGAAGGACTGATCAGACCTCCGCGGTCACGGCGACAGGCGCGCTCCAGCCCCAATCCCACGCGGCGAGCTCGTCGATCAGCGCGTGGCTCGTGAGATCCAGATAGATCGGCGTCACGCTGATCTTCCCGTCGCGCATGGCGTGCACGTCCGTTCCCGGCTCCGCCTCCTCCGCGACCGCCGGCCCGCCGACCCAGTAGTACGGGTTGCCGTACGGGTCGAGGCGCTCCACCAGCTGATCGCGGTAGGTGCGCTTGCCGAGCCGCGTCACCTCCACGCCGCGGATCTCGTTGCGCGGCAGGACCGGCACGTTGACGTTGAGCAGCGCGTCCGGCTTGAACCCGCGCTCCAGGATGTTGCGGCCGAGCAGCGCCGCGAACTCCGCGGCGGGTCCGAAGTCGAGGTCGGCGCCGAAGCCGCCGAGCGAGATCGCGATCGATGGGACGTTCGAGAGCAGGCCCTCCATCGCCGCGGCGACGGTGCCCGAGTACGTGATGTCGTCACCCATGTTGGCGCCGCGATTGATGCCGCTCACGATCAGGTCGGGCTTCTCCTTCAAGAAGCCGAGGACCGCGAGACGAACGCAGTCGGTCGGCGAGCCGTCGGTCATGAACGCCTGCTGGCCGGTGCGCAGGTGGGTGGACCGGCAGCGCAGCGGCCGGTACAGCGTGATGCTGTGGCTCGCGCCGCTCCAGTTCCGCTCGGGCGCGATGATGTGCACCTCGCCGAGCGGGGAGAGCGCCTCGGAGAGCGGACCGAATGCGGTGGAATCGATGCCGTCGTCGTTCGTGACGAGGATGTGCTTCACCGCGACGGCGATACCGCCACGGCGGGCGTGCCCGGATCCGCCGACTCAGCCGCTGCCTCGGCGATCTGGCGGTCCTCGATGAGCGTCGCGGCGTCCGTCCGCGCGCGGCGTCCCTTCGCCAGCTCGTAGGCGTAGCGCACGAACGTGTTGATGATCCCGGCGAACGGCATCGCGAGCAGCACGCCCCAGAACCCACCGATGCGCGAGCCGAGCAGCAACGCCAGGAACACGAACAGCGGGTGGATCCCGATCGCGTTCGAGAGGATGCGCGGCCCGATCACGTTCAGCGTGACCTGCTGCAGCAGGATCGTGACGATGAGGACCGGCAGCAGGCGATCCGGTGCCGAGAGGGCCGTCACGACCAGCACCGGGCCGAACGCGATCAGCGGACCGAAGAACGGGATCATCACCGCGAGGCCGGCGACGAGCGCGAGGACGCCGGCGAACGGTACGCCCAGTGGCACCAGGTAGACCAGGCTCGCGATCCCGTAGAAGAGACCGAGCAGCAGCGAGCCGCGAACGAAGCCGCCGAACGAGCGATCCGCGCTCTGGCGGAAGAGCTCGGCCTCGCTGCGCAGCTCATCGTTGAGCGCGTTCGTGAAGCGCGACCAGAGCTCGTCGCCGTCGAGCAGCATGATGAACGCGATGATCAGGACGAGGACCGCGTTGAACACGAGAGCCGCCGTCGCCGACACGAAGCCGAGCGCGTCATGCGCGATCGCCCCGGAGAGGTCCGCGAGCCGCTGCGGCACCTGCCCGTAGAGGTCCGTGAGGTTCACCGGGACGCCCAGGTGATCGAGCGAGGTCTGCAGTCCCGCGACCGAGTCGCGCGCGCGCGCGCCGTACTCGGGGCCGCGCTCGGAGAGCGCCTGCAGCTGGAGCGCGAGCCCGGGGACGGCGAGCGCCAGCGCGATCGCGAGGAGCACGGCGATCGCCACGTAGACGACGAGCACCGACCCGACGCGGTTGAGGCGCGTGCGCTGGTCGATCCGGTTCACCAGCGGGGCCAGCAGGTACGACACCGCCCAGGCGACGATGAAGATGATGAGCACGTCGGCGACCCGGATGATGGCCTCGTAGACCCGCGCGGCGACCTCGAACGCGAGGAAGATCGACAACAGCACGACCAGCGTCATCACCAGCTGACGCTCGCGTGCGCTCAGCTTCACGCAACAGATACTAGTCACGCCCGCCGTCTAGGATTCGCGGGTGCCCGAGAAGATCTGCCTCATCGATCGCTATGCCGACCGGCTCCCGGTCGGGGCCGGCACGCCCCGGCTGACGCTGGGCGAGGGCGACACGCCGCTGGTGCGGGCTCCCTTCCTCGAGAGCGAGACGGGCATCCCCGAGGTCTGGCTCAAGGTCGAGGGGGCGAACCCGACGGGGTCCTTCAAGGACCGCGGCATGGTCGTCGCCGTCGCGAAGGCGCTCGAGGCCGGCGCGACGTCGATCCTCTGCGCGTCGACCGGCAACACCGCGGCGTCGGCGGCGGCGTACGCGGCGCGCGCGCGCCTTCGCTGCGCGGTCGTGTTCCCGGCGGGCTACGTCGCCCTGGGCAAGCTCAGCCAGGCCATCGTCTTCGGTGCGCAGGTCGTCGCGGTCCGCGGCGGCTTCGACGACGCGCTGCGTCTGGCGCGCGACGCCGCGCAGCGCGAGGGCGCGACGCTCGTGAACAGCGTCAACCCGCTCCGCCTGCAGGGCCAGAAGACCGCGGCGTTCGAGGTCTGCGAGGCCCTTGGCGACGCGCCCGACGCGCTCTTCATCCCTGTTGGAAATGCCGGAAATATCAGCGCGTACTGGCTCGGCTTCGTGGAGGCCGCGCGATCCGGCCTCGCGACGAAGCATCCGCGGATGTTCGGCTTCCAGGCGTCGGGCGCCGCGCCGATCGTGCGCGGCGCCATCGTCGAGCACCCCGAGACGATCGCGACGGCCATCCGCATCGGCAACCCCGCGTCCTGGGATCTGGCGGTCAAGGCGCGCGACGAGTCCGGCGGCGCGATCGAGGCCGTCACCGACGAGGACATCCTCGACGCGTACTCGACGCTCGCGCGCTGCGAGGGGATCTTCTGCGAGCCCGCGAGCGCCGCGGCCGTCGCGGGCCTGCGCCTGCGCGCGCGCGCGGGCGGCACGCAGGGTCTGCGTACCGTGGTCTGCGTGCTGACGGGCAACGGGCTGAAGGATCCCGATCGCGCGATGGCGCTCGCGGGCGGTCTCATCGAGGTCGACGCGGATCTCGACGCGGTGTGCGCCGCGATCGGACGGCCGCTGTGAGCGAGCTGCGCGTGCGCGTCCCCGCGACGAGCGCGAACCTCGGTCCCGGCTTCGACAGCTTCGGCGTGGCGCTCCCTCTGCTCGCCGAGTTCGAGGTGAAGAGCGCGCGCGCCTGGGCCGTCGACGTCGACGGCGGGGGCGACGGGATCCCGGCAGGCGAGGACAACCTCTTCGTCGTCGCGGCGCGCGCCGCCGCGCGATCGGTGGGCGCCACGCTCCCCGCGCAGCACGTGACGCAGCGATCCACCATTCCGCTCTCTCGCGGGCTCGGCTCGAGCGCGGCCGCGATCGTGGGCGGCGCCGTGGCGGCGAACGCGATCCTTGGCGGTCAGCTCGATCGCCGGACGCTGCTGCGCGTCGCGAGCGAGGTCGAGGGACACTCCGACAACGTCGCGGCCGCGCTCTACGGCGCGTTCACCGTCGCGCTCCAAACGCCGGATGGACCGGTGGCCACGCGGCTCGCGTTCCCCGCGGGCTGGCGCGTCTGCCTCTTCGTGCCCGGCGAGCCGCTCCCGACCGAGCGGTCGCGCGCGGTGCTGTCGAAGGAGGTGAGCCGCGCGGACGCGGTATTCAACCTCTCGCACGCGGCCGCGCTCATCGCGGCGATCCTGCGGGCCGACGGCGCGCTCCTCTCGGTCGCGATGAACGATCGCCTGCATCAGCCGGCCCGAGCCAAGCTCGTGCCCGGCCTCGAGGAGATCGTCGGCGCCGCGCGCGCGGCCGGCGCGTTCGGCGCCGCGCTCTCCGGCGCGGGCCCCAGCGTCATCGCGGTCGCGCCGGCGCGCCTGGCCGCGCGGGTCGTGAGCGCGATGGAGGATGCCGCGGTGGCCATGGGGCTGCGCGGACGCGGCCGGTCGCTCCGCGTGCGTGCCGCGGGGGCGACCGTCCAGCGAGCGTGAGCCCGCGCCTGCTGCTCCTCGCGGATCCCTTCGTGCGCAGCGCGGTCGAGCGCGAGCTGCGGCGATCGCTCGAGTACCACGCGGAGCTCCCGTCGACGCAGGACCGCGCCCGCGAGCTGCGCGATCGCGCGATCGTCATCGCCGACCGGCAGACGAGCGGTCGCGGGACGCGCGACCGCGTGTGGGAGTCCGCCGCGGGCCACAGCCTCCTCGCGTCATGGGTGTACCCCGAGCTGGCGAGCGCCATCGCGCCGCTGCTCGCCGGCGTCGCGGTCGCGCGCGCTCTCGACGTCCTCGGCTACGTGGGCGCTCGCCTCAAGTGGCCGAACGATGTCGAGCTCGGCGGCTACAAGGTCAGCGGCGCGCTGGCGCACGCGCGCACCGGCGACGGCGCGACGCTCGTGATCGGCATCGGGATCAACGTGTCGCAGCGCGCGGAAGATTTCCCGGCTTCGCTGCGCGATCGTGCGACCTCTCTCGCGCGGCACGGCGCCCCGGTCGATCGCCTCGCGCTGCTCGCGCGCGTCACGAGCGAGCTGGACCGGGCGCTGCTCGCGCCGGACGACGCGCTCGCCGAATGGCGGCGCCGCTCCGCGGTGCTTGGGCACGAGGTCGAGGTGCTCCAGGAGGGCCAGCCGACGCTGCGCGGCCGCGCCGTCGAGCTGGCCGCGGATGGCGCGCTGCTGGTCGAAACGCCCTATGGTCAAGCGCGCATCCTCGCGGGGGACGTGACCGTCCTCGTGTCGGATGGAGCGGGGACATCTGCCGGGAGGGGGTGAGCGGGTGAGCGAGCGCTACGCGATCGTCGTCGACGGGACGGCCGCCATGCCGGACGAGGTGTCGCGCGAGAACAACATCCTCGTGCTGCCGCTGCACGTGAGCTTCGGTGCCGAGACGTTCACCGAGGGCGTCGACATCACGACCAAGGAGTTCTACGCCCGGCAGGCGCAGCCCGGGGCGCGCGCCACGACGTCACAGCCGTCGCTCGGCGACTGCAGGGATGCCTACGACAGCGCGATCCGCGACGGCGCGAAGGCGATGCTCGTGCTCACGGTCGCGACCGAGCTCTCAGGCACCTTCTCCGTCGCGAAGACGGCCGCGGAGCAGCTGTCCGGCGTACGCGCCGAGGTCGTCGACTGCCGATCCCTCGCCGGCTCCATCGCGCTCGTCGGGACCGCGTGCGCGCGTGCACGCCGCGACGGCGCGTCGTTCGAGGAGACCGTCGCCCTCGCGCGGAAGCTGGCCGGAAGGGTGAAGCTGTTCGCGATCATCGACACGCTCGAGCATCTGCGCCGATCGGGCAGAGCGAGCGGGCTGCAGGCGATGTTCGGCTCGCTGCTCGCGGTCAAGCCCATCCTCGACGTCCACGACGGCGTGCTGGATCCCATCGACAAGGTGCGCACGCGCGACAAGGCCGTGGCGCGGCTGAAGCAGCTCATCGAGGAGCGTCTCGCGCCCGGTGAGCGCGTGCACTTCTGCACGCTGCACACGAACGATCCCGAGCGCGCGGGCGATCTGGGACGCTGGGCGCAGGAGCGCTTCCACTGCGTCGAGTACTACTCGAGCGAGGCGGGTGCGGTGATCGCCGCGCACGCGGGCCCCGGAGTATTGGGTGCATGCTGGTATCCGGAGAGCATGCTCAAGTCATGAGACTACGGATGCCGTTCGCGCGCGGGCGCAAGGAGTTCCCGTCGCACCTGTGGACGCAGTGCCCGACCTGCGGCGAGATGCTGTTCAACAAACAGCTCGTCCGCAACCTGAACGTCTGCCTCAAGTGCGATCACCACTTCAAGCTGGGCGCGCGCGAGCGGCTCGAGCTCATCGCGGACAAGGGGTCGTTCCTGGAGATCGACCGCGAGCTTTCCTCCGGCGACCCGCTGGGCTTCGTCGACAGCACGCCGTACCCCGCGCGGATCCTGGCCGCACAGACGAAGAGCGGCGAGAAGGACGCGATCGTCTGCGGGACCGCCACGGTCGGCGGCGTCCCGAGCGTCCTCGCGGTGATGGATTTCGACTTCATCGGTGGCTCGATGGGCAGCGTCGTGGGAGAGAAGATCACTCGTGCCGCGGAACGCGCCTTGGCGGATCGCCGTGCGCTGATCGTCGTGTCCGCGTCCGGCGGGGCGCGCATGCAGGAGGGCACGCTCGCGCTCATGCAGATGGCGAAGATCATCGGCGCGCTCGCGCGGCTCGGCGAGGCCGGTCTGCCGTTCGTGAGCGTGCTCACCGACCCGACCACCGGCGGCGTCCTCGCGTCGTTCGCGTCGCTTGGCGACGTCATCCTCGCCGAGCCCGATGCGCTCGTCGGCTTCTCCGGCGCCCGCGTCACCGCGGGCACGATCGGCGAGAAGCTGCCGAAGGGCTTCCAGCGCTCGGAGTTCGTGCTCGCGCACGGCTTCATCGACCAGGTCGTGCCTCGCTCGCAGCTGAAGGAGCGGCTCGCGTTCCTGCTGGGCGCGCTGCGCCCGGCCGCGCGCGACCTTCGGTGGTCGTTGTAATGCTCGATCGGCTCATCGGCGCACCGGCGAAGGCCGTCGAGGGGAACGGCCACTCAGCCGACGCCTCGGGTCTTATTTTGAGCGTGAACGATCTCGCTACGAAGAAGATCACCGCGTGGCAGGCGGTCCAGCTCGCGCGCGATCAGAAGCGTCCGCACGCGCTGGACATCATCGAGCGCGTGTTCGACAGGTTCCAGGAGCTGCACGGCGACCGGGGCTTCCGCGACGATCCGGCGATCGTCACGGGCATCGGGGAGCTCGACGGGCGGCCCGTCGTCGTGGTCGGCCAGCAGAAGGGCTCGTCCACCGAGGAGAACATCGAGCGCAACTTCGGGATGCCGTTCCCCGAGGGCTACCGCAAGGCGATGCGCATGTACCGGCTCGCGGCGAAGTTCCACCTGCCTCTTGTCACCTTGGTGGATACACCTGGCGCCTATCCGGGCCCCGAGGCCGAAGAGCGCGGCCAGGCGGAGGCCATCGCGAAGTCCATCGAGACGATGACCACGCTGCCGACGCCGATCGTCGCGATCATCCTCGGCGAGGGCGGGTCCGGCGGCGCGCTCGCGCTCGGCGTGGGGGATGTCGTACTCGCCATGCAGAACGCGATCTACTCGGTGATCTCGCCCGAGGGCGCGGCGGCCATCCTCTTCCGCAGCGCGGGCGAGGCGGAGCGCGCCGCCAACGCGCTGCGCCTGTCGGCGCCGGAGCTCCTGTCGATGGGTATCGTCGATGGCCTCATCCCGGAGCCCGAGGGTGGCGCGCACCTGGATCACGACGCGACGGGCCGCAACATCAAGGCCGCGCTCGTCGCGCAGCTCGATCGGCTGGCGCGCGTGCCCGTCGGCGACCTGCTCACGAACCGCTACGAGCGGTTCCGCGCGATCGGGTCGATCGTCGAACCCGCGCTCGACGGCTCACCGCCCAAGGCCGAGCCGTGGTGGAAGCGCGCGCTCCGGATCCGGCCATGAGTGAGTCTCTTGAGCTGCTCGACGATCTGCGGCGCCTGGCGACCCGCCACGGCGTGCGCATCGAGGTCGAGGGCAGAGGCGTCGCGCTCAGCGTGACCCCGCTCGCCGGCGCGGTCACGGCGGCCGCGCCTCCGCGCGCCGCCGAGGAGCGCGCCGTCGACACGACCCGGCGCGTGACCGCGACGGCGGTGGGCATCTTCAGCGCCGCGAAGGAGTGGGGGTCGGGCGAGCGCGTCACGCGGGGCACGGTGCTCGGCGCGATCCAGTCGCTCGGTCACATGGCCGAGATCGTCGCTCCGGCCGATGGCGAGATCAGCGAGGTCCTCGTCGCGGGCGGCGCGCCCGTCGAGTACGGGCAGCCGCTCTTCGCGATCACGCTCTCCTAGCGAGGTGCCGCGTACCGCCTGGCTCTTTCCCGGCCAGGGCGCGCAGACCGTCGGCATGGGGCAGGCGCTCGCCGAGGCGCATCCCGAGGCCGCACGAACGTTCGAGGAGAGCAACGACGCGCTCGGCTTCGACCTTCGCGCGCTGTGCTGGAACGGGCCAATTGAACAGCTCGACCGCACGATCAACGCGCAGCCCGCGCTGCTCACGACATCGATCGCCGCGCTGCGCAGCACGCTGGCCGCCGGTCTTCCGGTCGACGATCCACTTCTTGCGGGCCACTCGCTCGGCGAGTTCACCGCGCTCGTGGCGGGCGGCGCGCTCTCGCTGCCCGACGCGCTCCGGCTGGTCCGCCGGCGTGGCGAGCTGATGCAGGCGGCCGACGCATCAGGCGGGATGGCGGCGGTCCTCGGCGTCGACGCCACGGCCGTGGAGGGGGCGATCGCGGGCAGCGGTCTCGTGATCGCGAACGACAACGCGCCCGGGCAGATCGTCATCTCCGGTCCGCTTCGCGCGTTCGCCGCCGCGACCGTCGCGTTGAAGGCGGCCGGCGCGAAACGTGTTCTCCCGCTGCGCGTGTCCGGCGCCTTCCACTCACCGGAGATGCGCGCCGTGGCACCCGATCTCGCGCGTGCGATCGCGCAGACACCGTTCTCCGCCCTGCGCTACACGGTGATCGCGAACGTCGATGCGCAGCCGCACGAGCATGCGGCCGACTTCGCCGCGCTCCTCGAGCAGCAGGTGTACTCGCCCGTCCGCTGGACCGAGATCGTCAAGCGAGCGGTCGCCGAGGGAGCCACGACGTTCATCGAATTCGGTGCGGGCAACGTGCTCACGGGGCTCGTGAAGCGGATCGCGCCCGAGGCGCGCACCGCGAACGTGAGCGATCCGAGCACCCTCGCGGAGACCCTGGCGCTATCCTGACCGCCTCAAGGGGAGGCGTGCATGCGCGTGCAAGTGGCCTTGTTCGTCGTGCGATGGCGCGGCTGATGTTCGACAAGATCCTCATCGCGAACCGCGGCGAGATCGCGCTCCGCGTCATCCGCGCGTGCCGCGAGCTGGGGATACAGACGGTCGTCGTGTACAGCGAGGCCGACGCGCACAGCCTTCCGGTGCACCTGGCCGACGAGGCGATCTGCATCGGGCCCGCGAATTCGCGCGACTCGTACCTGAACATCCCCGCGATCATCTCGGCCGCGCTGATCTCGGGCGCGCAGGCCGTGCACCCCGGCTACGGGTTCCTGTCCGAGAACGCCGATTTCTCCGAGGTCTGCCGCGAGCACGGCCTCGTGTTCGTCGGTCCGCCGCCGGAGGTGCTCGCGCGGTTCCACGACAAGGCGGCGACGCGCGCCGCGATGAAGCAGGCGGGCCTGCCGGTCATCCCCGGCTCCGACGGCCCGGTGCGCACGGCGTCGGAGGCGCTGCGCATCGCCGAGTCGATCGGCTATCCGGTGATGCTCAAGGCGAAGGCCGGCGGCGGCGGCCGCGGCATGCGCAAGACCGGCTCGGCGCGCGACCTCCAGCGGCTCTGGGATCAGGCGCGCAACGAGGCGAAGGCCTCCTTCGGCGACGACGGCATCTACCTCGAGCGCTGCCTCGAGGGCGTTCGGCATGTCGAGGCGCAGATCCTCGTCGACGACGCGGGCACCGGTCTGTGCCTCGGCGAGCGCGAGTGCTCGATCCAGCGCCGCAGCCAGAAGCTCATCGAGGAGGCGCCCTCGGCCTCGATCAACGAGGCCCTGCGCCAGCGCATCAAGCAGCTGGCGACCGACGCCGCGATCCGCTTCGGCTACCGCGGCGTCGGGACGTTCGAGTTCCTCGTCGACAGCAGGGGCGATCCGTACTTCATCGAGGTCAACGCCCGCATCCAGGTGGAGCACACGGTCACCGAGGCCGTCACCGGCGTCGACCTCGTGAAGGAGCAGATCTCGCTGGCGACGGGCGCGCCGCTGTCGTTCTCGGAAGAGCAGATCTGGGTGCACGGGCACGCGATCGAGTGTCGCGTGAACGCGGAGGACGCCGACGCGAACTTCGCGCCGTCGACCGGCACGCTGACGACCTTCCTCCCGCCGGCCGGCCCGGGGATCCGCGTGGACTCGCACTGCTTCCAGGGCTACGAGGTCCCGCCCTACTACGACTCGCTGCTCGCGAAGGTCATCGCCTGGGGACGCGACCGCCCCGAGGCGGTGGCGCGGATGCAGCGCGCGCTCGACGAGTTCACCGTCGTCGGCGTCACCACGAACATCAGCGCGCACAAGCGCATCCTCTCGAGCGAGCTCTTCCGCAACGGGCAGGTCACGACGCACCTGATCGATACCGTGGGCATCGAGGCGATCGCTGGCTGAGCTCGATCGCGCGGCCATCGAGGCGCTCATCCCGCACCGCGACCCGTTCCTGCTCATCGACCGGGTCACGGACCTCGAGCCCGGCGTGCGCGCGGTCGGCTGGCACACCTTCACCGGCGACGAGTGGTATCTGAAGGGGCACTTCCCCGGGAATCCGATCGTGCCCGGCGTCATCCTCGTCGAGAGCTGTGCCCAGGCCGCGACGGTGATGGCGATGTCGCTGCCCGAGTATCGCGATGGGCTCGGCCTGTTCGCGGGCATCGAAGACACGCGCTTCAAGCGCATCGTCAGGCCGGGTGACACCGCGCGGTTCGAGGCGGTCGCCGAGAAGCTGCGGCGCGGCTTCGGCCGCGTGAAGGTCCGCGTGCTCGTCGGCGACGAGCTCGCGGCCGAAGGCGTGATCCTCGCGCTGTTCCAAGCGAAGGCGTGATCCTCGAGGTCGTCGGGGTCCCCATGGACCTCGGCGGCGCCAGACGCGGCGTCGACATGGGCCCGAGTGCGATCCGCTATGCCGGTCTCCGTCAACGTTTGGAGCGCCTCGGCCTCGAGGTCCGTGACCGCGGCAACGTGCGCGTCGCGGACCGCGTCGAAGGGACGACCGCCGGCAATGACCGCGCGCATCATCTCGCGGAGATCGTGCGCGCGGCCGAGGAGCTCGCGCGCATCGTCGCGGACATCGAGCGCGCGGGTCACTTCCCGCTGGTCCTCGGCGGCGACCACTCGCTCGCGATGGGCACGCTCGCCGGCATCGCGCGCGCCGGCCGCCGGCCGGGGGTGATCTGGATGGACGCGCACGGTGACAGCAACACGCCGGACACGACGCCGTCGGGCAACGTCCACGGGATGCCGTTCGCCGTCGCCCTCGGGCTCGTGGGGGACCCGTTCCCCGTGGCGCTGCGCGGGTCGGCCGACGGGCGCGCCAGCGTGCTGCTCGCGATCCGCGACATCGACCCTGGTGAGAGGGACAACATCGCGCGCGCCGGGACCACGGCGATCACGATGGCAGACATCGATCGCGCGGGCATGGCGAGCGCGATGGATCGAGCCATCGCGGTCGCCTCGCGCGGCGACGGGATCCACCTCTCATTGGACATGGACGCGATCGATCCGGACGAGGCGCCCGGGGTCGGCACGTCGGTGCGCGGCGGGCTCACGTATCGCGAGGCGCAGCTCGGGATGGAGATGCTCGCCGCGAGCGGGAAGCTCCGCTCGCTCGAGGTCTGCGAGGTCAACCCGATCCTCGACCGCGAGAACCGCACCGCCTCTCTCGCGGTCGAGCTGGTCGCGAGCGCGCTGGGTCAGAAGATCCTGTAGGGCGATCGAGGCCGAGTGGCCGAGTAGGCGACTGTGGAGAGCGCCCCACCCGATGCCGAGCGAGGCGAGCGAGCTGCGCACTTCGCGAGGCTCGTTCTCCATCTTCGAGCGGGAAAAGACCATCTGCGACTCGATGCGTCATCGCACGACCGTCGGTCAGGATGTCGTCCTCGAGGCTCTGCGCACCTACCTGCGACGGATAAACTGCGCGCGATGACCGACGTGCAGCGCAGGCGTGTCGTCGTGACCGGCGTCGGGCTGATCACGCCGCTCGGGGCCACGGTGGAGAAGAGCTGGGCCGGCCTGGTCGCGGGACGCAGCGGGATCGGTCCGATCACGCGCTTCGACCCGAGCGACCTCGAGACGAGGATCGCCGGCGAGGTCCACGACTTCGATCCGCTCGAGTACATGGACCGCAAGGAGGCGAAGCGCGCCGATCGCTTCGCGCAGTTCGCGGTCGCGACCGCCGGCCAGGCGCTGAAGCACGCGCGGCTCGAGATCACCACGGACCTCGCGCCGCGCGTCGGCGTCATCTTCGGGTCGGGCATCGGCGGCGTCGAGACGCTCGTCGACAACATCCTCGTGCACGAGCGCGATCCGCGCCGCGTCTCGCCGTTCATGATCCCGATGATGATCATGGACATGGCCGCGGGCGAGATCGCGATGAAGTACGGCCCGAAGGGACCGAACCTCGCGACCGTGTCGGCCTGCGCGTCGAGCGGGCACGCGGTCGGGCAGTCCGCCGACACGATCCGGCGCGGTCAGGCGGACGTCATGCTCGCGGGCGGCTCCGAGGCCGGCATCATCAAGGTCGCGATCGGCGCGTTCAACGCGATGCACGCGTTGTCGCGGCGCAACGAGGCGCCGGAGAAGGCGTCGCGGCCCTTCGACAGGGAGCGCGACGGCTTCGTGTTCAGCGAGGCCGCGGCGTGCCTGGTCCTCGAAGAGCTCGAGTTCGCGAAGGCGCGCGGTGCGACGATCCTCGGTGAGCTGCTCGGCTATGGCGCGACCGCCGACGCTCATCACGTGACGGCTCCACCGCCTGGCGCCGAGGGGGCGGTGCGCGCGATGCGCATGGCGCTCGACGACGCGCGTCTGACCGCCGACGACATCGGCTACGTCAACGCCCACGGCACGTCCACCCCCGCGAACGACACCGCGGAGACGAGCGCGCTCAAGACGCTGTTCGGCGCCCGCGCGAAGGACATCCCGATCTCGTCGACGAAGTCCATGACCGGGCACACGCTCGGCGCGGCGGGCGCGATCGAGGCGGTCATCTGCGTGCTCGCGATGCGCGACGGCGTCCTGCCGCCGACGATCAATCAGGAATCTCCCGACCCCGAGTGCGACCTCGACTACATCCCCAACGCGGCGCGCCGCGCCAAGGTCAAGTACGCGCTCTCGAACTCCATGGGGTTCGGCGGCCACAACGTCGCGCTGGTGCTCGGCGCGGCGTGAGCGACATTCGCGAGCGCGCGAACGCGCTCGTGGGCGAGCTGATCGCTCGGCTCGATCCGGACCTCCGTGAGCTGGAGCTGACCCGGGATGGCCTGCGTGTAAAAGTCACCCGGGTCGCGCCGGTGGGCGAGGCCGCCTCTCTTTCGCAGCCGGTGAGCGCGTCCGCCGCGGCCGCGAATCCGACCAGCGTGGTCAACGCGTCCGGAGCGGCGACGAAGAGCGCGCAGGCCGTGACCGCGCCGCTCACCGGCGTCTTCTACCGCAGCCCCTCCCCGCAGACGCCGCCGTTCGTGCAGGTCGGCAGCGTCATCGCGCCGGGCGACGTGGTCGGGCTCATCGAGGCGATGAAGCTGTTCAATGAGATCAAGTCCAATGTCGGCGGGACCGTGAAGCGGATCGCCGCCGAGAACGGCCAGCTCGTCCGCGCGCACCAGCCGCTGGTCGAGCTCGAGGCGTGACGACCGTCTGCGTCATTTGCGGGGGAGCGCTGGGCGCAGCGCCGCTGCGGGTGCGCTACGAGGAGCGGGTCTACGTCTTCGACCGCGAGGCGTGCAAGCGCATCTTCCAGGAGAACCCCGATCGCTACCTCGACGCGAGCGGAGGCGTGCTGCCCGAGCCGCGCTAGCTCCCCGGCAGGACCACCGCCGCGCTCGGCGCGTCGCCCTGGAGGTCCACCTCGATCGCGTCGCCGGTCTTCACGTCCACCAGCTTCGACCGCGACGTGGGCCCGCTCGGCGCGACGAACAGGAAGCGATCGCCCTCGACCCGGAAGATCGCGGGCGTGAACTGCGCGCCGATGAATCCACCGGTGGCGGGGAGATCGGCGAGCGTGGCCTGTCGCCCGTCCCACAGCTGCGCGACGAGGCGGCCTCCGGTGATCGTGGTCGTCAGCACGTCGCTCGTCCCGGGCCGGAAGACCGCGTCGAGGAGCGTCACCTTTCCGACCTCGATCTTCTTCGTGGTGTTCGGATCGTCGACCGCCCAGAGGCGGACGAACGACGCGTCCTTCACGGCCGGGTCGCTGCCCTCGATGCAGCGTGCCGGGTGGATCGTCATGACCTGCGCGCCGCGTGTGTCGAGCCGCGCGGCGGTCGCGTGCACGCAGTCGTCGTCGGTGAAGTCCGTCGTCTTGACCTGACCGTCCTCGCCGACCCGCACGTACGCCGTCACGCGCCCGAGACCACCCGCGCGCGTCGCGACGACGAGCTTCTTGTCGCGGAGCCAGCCGATCGGGACGAGGCGCGTGTTCTGTTCACGCACCACCTCGCGCGCGGATTTCGAGACGACGTCGATGGTGCGCAGGGTCGTGTACTCGGGCGGGGGATCGATCCCGCCGCGCGTCGCGATGCTGTCGACGCGCGCCACGAGCCCCGTGCCGTCGGTCGACCACGCGATCTCGTTGCCGACCTCCGTCTCGGGCAGCGTGAGCAGGGAAAGCGCGCTGCCCCCGACCGATGACACGAGCTGCAGCTCGCGGCGGCGACCGGCCGGCACCCAGTAGGCGAGCGTCAGCCCGTCGGGGCTCACGGTGACGCCGTCTCCGGCGATCGCGGCGACCTCCTTGTTGGAGGTCTCGCGCCGGACCCTCGCGTTGACGGGACCGGCAGCCGGGCCGCCACGGCCGAAGACGGAGACGACCCAGCCGTGGCCCGGGTCGAGCGCGAGCGGCCCCGAGGTCCGCGCCGGGGAGGCGGTGGCCGACGGGGACGGGCTCGCGCTCACGGAGGCGGCGCTCGCCGCCGGCGTTGCCGTGGCCGGCGCGGGCGTCGGCTCCGGCGTGCTCACGCACGCGCCGAGCACGAGCGCCGCGAGAAGGAGACCGGGGCGCTTCACGACACCATCCTCCGCTAGAACGCGCCGAGCGTCGTCAGAGTTCCCATTCGCACAACTGCTAGGTCAGCTGCTAGGTCAGCGCCTGGTAGAGCGTCACGGCGACGAGCGCGAGTGAGAGCGCCGACGCCAGGGCGGCCGTGCCCCAGCCCACGACGTTCGCGGTCCGGCCGTTCGCGGCGTCGCCCATCAGCGTGCGATCGCTCGCGAGGCGCAGCACGAAGACAAGCACGATCGGCAGGAGCAGGCCGTTCACGTTCTGCGACGCGACGATCAGCGGGACCAGGGGGATGCCGGGGATGAGCACGACGAGCCCGCCGATCACCAGGAGCAGGGTGAAGAGGCCCATGAACACCGGGGCCTCGCGGAAGTCCTTGCTGATGCTCGACTCCCAGCCGAAGGCCTCGCAGATGGCGTACGACGTCGACAGGGGCATCACCGTCGCGGCGAGGAGCGACGCGCCGAAGAGACCGACGCCGAAGAGGAGCTGCGCCTGCGCGCCGGCGAGGGGGCGCAGCGCCTGCGCGGCGTCCGACGCGCTCTCGACGACGACGCCGGCGGGGTGCAGCACCGCGGCCGCGACGATGATGATGAAGAGGCCGTTGAGGCCCGTGAGCAGCGCGCCGAGGAACACATCGACACGCGCGTAGCGGAACGATTGGCGGTCGATGCCCTTGTCGACGATGGAGGCCTGGATGTAGAACTGCATGTACGGCGTGATCGTCGTGCCGACGAGGGCCAGGGCCTGAATGAGCGTCCCCTGATCCCCCGGCACGCTCGGTGTGAGGCCGCGCGCGACCTCGCTCCAATTCGGGCCGATGATCGCGGCGCTCACGGGATACGCGATGAACGCGAGGATGATCACGAACAGCGCGCGTTCGATGATGCGATAGCTGAAGAACACGACGAGCACCCAGATCAGGAGCCCCGCGGTCGGGACGGACACGATCCGCTGCACGCCCAGCAGCTCGAGGCTCGCGGCGATGCCGGCGTACTCCGCGGCGATGTTGCTGCCGTTCGCGATCAGCAGCGCGGCCATCGCGAACATCGTCCACTTCACCCCGTAGCGCTCGCGGATGAGGTCCGACAGGCCCTTGCCGGTGACCGCCCCCATGCGCGCGCACATCTCCTGGATCACGACGAGCCCGGCGGTGGAAAGGAACAGCAGCCACAGGAGCGAGTAGCCGTCGCGCGCGCCGACCGCGGTGTAGGTGGCCACACCGCCCGCGTCGTTCCCGGCGAAGCCCGTGATGAGTCCCGGTCCCATGACCGCGAGGAACGCGAGGATCGCCGCCCGTCGCGGGGTCGCGCGCCGCCGCACTCGACCGATCGTCCGCCGCACCGCGCGGCGCGAGAGCGGGCTGCGGATCACCGAGCGATCGTCCGGAGCGACCTCTTCTTCCAACCGCGGGGCAGCATCAGCTCGACGACGTCATCGACGGTGACCATGCCGAGCAGCCTCCTGCGTGCGTCGACGACCGGCAGCGCCAGCAGGTCGTACTTCGCCATGAGCGAGGCGACCTCTTCCTTGTCGGTCTCGGTCGGGACGTGGAGCACGTTCGGATTCATGATCTCGGTGAGCTGCGTCCTGGGATCGGCCACGACGAGGTCGCGCAGCGACACGTTGCCGTCGAGCCGGCCATCGGGATCGACCACGTAGAGGTAGTACGCGAGCTCGGGATCCGGCTTGAGCTCGCGCAGCCGGTCGATCGCGCCACCCGCGTTGAGCTCGCGCGGGAGCGCGACGAAGTCGGTGGTAATGATGCCGCCCGCCGAGTCCTCGGGGTACGAGAGCAGCTCCTCGACCTCCTCGCCTTCCGCGTCCGCCATGAGGTCGATGAGCTCCTCGCGTCGCTCTTCGGGCAGGTCCTGCAACAGGTCGGCGGCCTCGTCCGGCGCCATCTCCTCGAGGATGTCGGCGGCGCGCTCCTCGTCGAGGTCGCCGACGATCGAGACCTGCATCTCGGGCTCGACCTCGCCGAGCGCCTCGGCCGCGGTCTCGACATCGAGCTGCTCGAACACCACGCGGCGCTCGTCCGCGCTCATCTGCTCGACGATGTCCGCGATGTCGGCGGGATGCAGCAGCGCGAGCTTCGCGTGCGGCACGATGAGGCGGACGTTGGCCTCGTGCGTGTCGAGCGGCTCCACGAGGTGCCAGGGGATGATCCCGCGCGGCAGCTTCCTGCCGACGACGCCGGCGAGACGCTCGGCGACGCCCTCACCGCCGACGCGGCGCAGCAGTCCGCGCAGCCCGACGTCCGCACCGACGAGGCGGAGCTGACCCGCGGTGTCCTCGAGCTGGAGGTCGTTCACCCGCACGACCTTTGAGCCGTGCGTGTCGACGATCTGCTTGTCGAGGAGGTCCTTCGCCAGGCGCAGCGCGCCGGTCGCCAAGGGCTCGCTGGTCACGTCCTTGAGGGGCTTCCGCAGACGGAAATGCCCGATCTCTGTCACCAGATCGGCCCAGCGGACGACCCGCTCGCCCTCGCTGGTCGCGAGGATGGCCCAATGGACCGCGGGGAATTGCTCCTTCGGCATGACGGCGAGATCGGCCAGCTTGGCGACCTCGGTGCCGCTCGGCTCGATCACGCCACGGTGTTGGATCTCACTGAGGTACGGCACGGGCGCGAGCGTAGCCCAACCGGCTACACTGATGTCTCCCATTCGCTCATCGGAGGGCATCTTGCCGACCACACCAGTCACAGGCCTGCGCGTGCGCGGGCTCGCGGAACAAGCGGTCAGCGCGGCGCTCGACGCCGACTGGCCTCGCGCGATCGAGCTCAACAAGCAGATCCTCGAAAGCGCTCCGGAGGACCCGGAGGCGCACAACCGGCTCGCCCGCGCGCTGCTCGAGCTGGGCCGTCTCGACGAGGCGAAGGCCGCCATCGCCGAGGTGCTCAAGGTCGAGCCGAACAACTCCGTGGCCATTCGCAACGCCGCGCGTATCGCGACGCTGACGGAGCACAAGAGCAAGCCGAACACGACCAAGTCGAAGACGCAGCCCCGCCTGTTCATCGAGGACATGGGCAAGACGGGCATCCTGCGGCTCATCAACCCAGCGCCGATCCACGTGCTCGCGAAGTACTCGCCCGGCGCGGAGGCGGAGCTGCGCGAGCAGGAAGGCCTCCTCGCGGTGCACGCCCGTGACGGCGAGCTGCTCGGCTTCCTCGAGCCGAAGGTCGGACGCCGCCTGCTCGATCTCCTGAAGACCGGCAACCAGTACGTGATCGCGCTCGTGAGCAACGATCACCAGAACCCACGCATCGCGATCCGCGAGACGTTCCAGAGCCTCGAGAACGCGCAGCGCATCTCCTTCCCGGGCCATCACCGTCCGGCCGAGACGAAGGAGCGCGCCTACATCAAGGGCACGTTCTTCCGCTTCGGTGACGACGAGGGCGAGACCGGCGATGGCGACGAGGCCGAAGACACGGCGGTCGTGGACGAGGTCGTGGCCGACGATGACGCTGATGCGGCCGACGAGCCGGTCCGGCTCGAGGCCGAGGACGACGACGAGGACGAAGAGCCCGAGGAGTAGCGCCCGCCTCGCGGCCCTGGTCCTCGTCACGGCCGCGGTCTCCTGCGGACAACCGGTCCCGCTGGGACCGCTCGGTGATGCCGCGAATGGCCCGAAGCTCGCGCGCGACGCGGCCGATGTCCTCTTGCGGTTCGCGGCATACGACTACGCGCTCGCCGGCACGTTCAGCGGAGAGAAGTCGAGGATCGTGTCCCAGGAGCGCTACGCGATCGTCGCCCGGGATGGCGCGCGCGCCGCGAGCGCGTTCAGCAGCGCAGCGGTCGCGACGACGGCGAACGCGAGCGGACCGATCCGCGATCACCTCGTGCCCCTGGCAGACGGCTTCACCGAGCTCACGAAGGACGCGAACGCCTTCGCCGACGGCGGCGACCAGACCAACTTCGCGCTCGTCATCGCCGACGTCGCCGCGGGGTGGCAGCGGCTCGACCTGCTCGCGTCGTTGCTTCCCGCTGACGCGACGCTCACGAAGACCATCGCGCGCGGCACGTCGTTCACCGTATCGGCGATCGCCGGCCGGCAGTACGCGCTGACCGTCGGTCCGTTCAGCACCGCGGCGGACGCGGACGCGGCGGCGAAGAAGATCGGCACGGTGCGGTCCGTCACGCGGAGCGCTCCGTTCATCGTGCGCGTCGGCACCTACAGCGATCGCCCCGCGGCGGACGCGGCGGCCGCCGCGCTCGCGTCGAAGGGTGTCGGCAGCTCGCTCGTCCGCGAGGAACCGCGCTACACGTTCACGCGCGGCAGCGCCGCGCCCGACGTCGAGCTGTGGCGCGAGCCGGCGCGCGTGTTCGACACCTGGGGCACGGCGCGCCGGCTCGCGGTCGCGTCCGATGCGGCGTGGGTCGCCACGGGCAGCGACGACGGCACGGTCGCGATCTTCTCCGGCGAGGGCGTCCTCCGGGCGCTTCCGCGGTTCAACGCCGGCGTGACGCAGCTCGTGTTCTCCGACGACAGCAAGTGGCTGATGGCCGGTGGCACGACGGTCGCGAACCTCGCCGTGCCGTCAGGGCAGAACTTCGGGATCAACGTGCGGCTGCCCGCGCCCGCGAGCCAGATCGTCTTCGTCCCCAAGGCGCGCGCCTTCGCCGCCGGCTCCCAGGGGCCGACGGGCCTTCCCGCCGGCGGGCCCGGGCAGATCGGCGGTCGCGCCCCCGATGGCATCACGCTCGGCAGCCCGTTCCCGATCACCACGCCGGCTGCCGGCGCCGCCATCGCCGCGTCGGAGGCGGGCGAGCTCTACCTCGCGACGACGACGGCCGGCTCGACCGACGTCGAGGTGTTCCGGGTCGGCCTCGAGCGCGGCGTCCGCGGCGTGACGCGCATCCCCGGTCAGATCCGCGGGCTGGTCGTCGATCGCAGCGGCGACCGCGCCGCGGTCATGACCGACCAGGGCGTCTACCGCTTCGGACCGCACGACGCGGACCCGAACAAGACGGTGAGCCGCGTTGGGAGCGCGGCGCGCGAGATCGGCTTCGGCCCGGACGCCACCTTCTATGTGATGGACAGGGAGCGCCTCACCGCGTACGACCCGCTCGGCGTCCAGAAGTGGGCGTATCCCCTGGTCGACGGCCGCAGGCTGGTGATGGCGAGCCGGCCGGTCGTGCTGGACGGCTCCGACAAGGTGCTCGCGCTCGCGCCCGACGGCAGCGCCGACGAGCTCGGCGTCGGCGGGGTGGTGCAGGACCTCGCCGCGTCGCCCGATCTGAAGCGGGTCGCCGCGCTGGTCGACCAACGGAGGGCCGTACTCTTCACCTTGCCGTGAGTCAGCTGGAGCGTGTGGAGAGCTTCGTCCCGATAGAGACGACACCGCTCCCGCGACCGCTCCAGCGCTTCGGCTCCGCGTTCCCCCAGGCCCTCGCCGATCTCTTTGTGAACGCGTACGTCCCCGAGCACGGTATCGTGCTCGACCCGCTCGCGCACCCGTGGTCCGCGGCGGACGCGGCCGAGCGCACGGACCGCCGGGGCATCGCGCGGTCCACCCAGCCGCTCGGCGAATGGGCGCGCCGCGTGATCGTCGCCGCACCGGGCGGCGACGAGATCCTGAGCGCGCTCGAAAGCGCCGCCGAGAGCGTGCTGACCGGCACCCCGCACCGCATCTCGATGCGCGAGCTGTACGGGTCGCGCTGCGCGACGTGCCGCGGGCCGGTCGTGGTCGAAGCGTTCCTGTGGGAGCGCGACGCTCCGGCACCGACGAAGAAGGCGTTCCGCTGCGGCATCTGCGCGCGCGAGGGACGTGCCCTGCTCATCGAGCCGATCGGCCCCGAGGACGAGGAGGCCAACCGGCGCGTCGAGACGAAAGGGCTCGCGTACTGGCAATTCATCGAGCGCTTCGGCAAGGACCCCGAGCGGCAGGCCCTGGGCGAAGGTGTCGCCGGCCTCTACACGCCGCGCAATCTCAGCGCGCTGATGGCGACGCTCCGCGCGATCGAGAACGACGTCCTGCCCGGGCCCGCGCGCGACGTGCTGCTCCTCGCCTTCGTCGAGGTGCTCGTGAGCGGGAGCCGGCTCAACGCGGTCGCCGGCCACGGATCGCCGCTGCGCGTGGACAAGGGGCGAGCGCGCCGCGGGCACGCGGCGCAATCGCGCGAGATCAACGTCTGGCTCGAGCTCGAGCGCACGGTGCGCGAGCTGGCCGCGTGGCTCGACGCGTCGCGCGGCGACCGGCCAAGGCGCACGCGGGACCTGACCAGCGAACGGGCACCCGCGGCGGACCTCATCCTGCTCGAGGCGCCCGTCGACGACACGCTCGGCGCGTGGACGCATGTCGCCTCGCTTGTGCTCCTCGGGCCGAACGGCGCGAAGCCGCTGGAGAACGGCGACGGCCGGCTCCCGATGCGCGAGCGACTGCTGCGCACCATGCGCCAGGCCTTCCTCGATTCGCGAAGGTCCGCGAGCCCGGACGCGCCCGCGGTCGTCTACCTGCCGCACGCGGAGATCAGCGGCCTCGCCGCCTGCGCGCTCGCGGGCGCCGGCGCGGGCTTCCGTCTGCGTCGCGTCCTCTACCAGCGCGACGCGCTGCCGACCGCCCATGGCGGCGCCGCGGCCGCGACCCTCGACTTCGAGCGCGACGCGCCTCTGTTGAAGGATCAACCGAGTGCGGGGACGCTCGCCATCGAGGACGCGATCCGCGCGGGCGTCCGCGACGCGATCGTCGCGCGCGGCGTGCCCGTCTCGACCGATCTCGCGGGCGTCGCCGCGCTCCAGGCGCTCGCCGACAGGCGCCTCCTCGCGCCGCTTGCGCTCGCGAGGGCGGGCGGCACGAGCGAGGTGGAGCTGTTCCTCGACCACTTCCGCTCGGCGCTCGGCGACGGGAAGCGCAGCGGCATCGAGCGCGTCACGCACGACGAAGAGGCCGCGTACACGCTGACGGGCGACACGACCGACATCGCACCCCTCGAGGACCGCGTCGAGTGGGGCGTGTGGGGACTGCTGTCCTCAGGGCACGAGATCGACACGCGCACGGTGCTCACGAGGACCTACTCGCTGTTCCAGGGGATCGAGACACCGGATCGAGAGCTGGTGCTCCGCTGCCTCGCCGCCTACGCGAGGCAGGCCGACGACGGGCGCTGGCGCCTGCGCGACGACGACACCCTGCAGAAGCGCCAGGCGGACCAGTCGCTGCTGGCGCTGCAGCTTGTGAGCGCGGCGCGGAGGCTCGGCTTCAAGGTCCATATCGGCCGCGACCTGCGGCGCCGGCCGATGCCTGCCGGTCACGCCGGCCGGGGGATGATGCTCGCGGATCTGATGAGCGACGTGGAGAAGCAGGTCTCGCTGGCGCGGTACGCGCGCGGGGCGTCCGAGGTGCTCGACCAGGTGGACGTCGCCTGGTACGACCGCGGGAAGATGGTCTTCCTGTGGCAGCTCGACTGGACGGCACGCGCGCACCGCAGCGTCGTGGGGCTGGGGGAGTCGATCCCGGACGACGACCGGGTGTTCCGGTTCTACGCGATGGCCGACGAGCGGCAGCCCCTCCTGGCCTACAAGCTCGAGCGTTTGCCCTCCCTGGCGGAGGTCGTTCGACGGCGAGGCTGGCGCTTCGTAAAGTGGGCTCCGCTACGTCGCTTCGCGACCGACCCGGACGCGGACTTGCAGGGGCTGGAGCCGGTACTGGGCCTCGACCCCGGCGTGGAACAAGCGGGGCAGCAGCTCGCGTTCAGGTGGTAGAAGATTGAAGGAGTTCACACGTGGGTAAGCCGACTCAGGTCACAGACGCGACGTTCGAGCAGGAGGTCCTGAAGTCCGACACCCCCGTGTTGGTCGACTTCTGGGCGACCTGGTGTGGGCCGTGTCGCATGGTCGCGCCGGTGCTCGAAGAGATCGCGGCCGAGAACAGCAAGGTCAAGATCGTGAAGCTCGACGTCGACGCGAATCCGATCACCGCGGGGCGCTTCGGCGTCCGCGCGATCCCGACCATGATCGTGTTCAAGGACGGCCGCGAGGCCCAGCGTCTCGTCGGCTATATGCCGAAGGAGCGTCTGCTCCAGCAGATCCAGCCGCAGCTGGTCTGATCGCGAACGCGTCCTGACGCTCTCGATCCGTTATTGAGGAATGCCGTCGCGCTCCTCTGCGGCGTGCTCGTCGTGGCCTCGTGCGCGCCCGTGACACGGCCGGCACCCGACGCCGACGCATCGGCGCGCCGTGGCGGCACCGTGGTCTTCGCCGCTCAGGAGCCTGAGACGCTGCATCCCTTCCGTTCGACCGGCACACAGACCAACGCGCTCGTCTACCGCGTGGCCGTGGAGGGCCTCGCCGCCGTCGCGGCCGACGGCACGGCGCGCGCCGTGCTCGCGGCCGACGTGCCCACCCTGGCGAACGGGGGCGTGCGCATCGAGGGCGGCGCGATGAGCGTGCGCTGGACCCTGCGGCCGGAGCTGCGCTGGTCGGACGGCGCGCCCGTCACCAGCGCCGACGTCCGCTTCACCTGGCGTGCACTGATGAGCGACCCGAAGGTGACGTCGCGCGAGGGCTATGACCTCATCGCGGATGTCGAGACCCCCGACGACCACACCGCCGTCGTCCGCTATCGCGGGATGGACGTCGCCTACACGAATCGGTTCGACGCCCTTCTGCCTCGGCATCTGCTCGAGGGCGCGGACGAGGCCGCCGTCGCGGCGTACGCGAGGGCACCTCTGGGTACCGGCCCGTTCCGCATCACCGAATACGTATCGGGCGATCACGTCACCGCCGAGCGCAACGAGCGCTACCGCGTCGCGGGCCGGCCATCGCTCGACCGGCTGATCTTCCGCTTCGTCTCCTCGGTCGAGGCCGCGAAAGCGCAGCTGCGCGCTGCCGAGGTCGACGCCGCGGCCAGCCTCGGCGAGGCCGACGCCGCGGAGCTCGAGCGTGATCCGGCGATACAGATCACCAGCGTCCCGTCACCGTTGGTCGAGGCGATCGCGTTCAACCTGGAGCGTCCGGGCGCGAGCGGGCCCCATCCGGTGCTTGGAGATGTCGCTGTGAGGCGCGCGCTCATGCTGGCCACGCCGAAAGCGCGGATCGTCGAGCGCCTCCTGCTCGGCCGCACGCGGCCGGGCACGAGCGAGATCCCGATCGGCTGGGCGGCCGCGACCGGGACCGCGCAGGATGTCTACGACCCGGCGAGGGCCGAGGGGCTGCTGGCGGACGCGGGCTGGCCGCTCGGCGCGGACGGCGTTCGCGCGAAGGACGGCGTTCGGCTGTCGCTGCGCGTCGTCAGCACGACAGGCAACCGGCTCCGCGAGCAGATCGAGCAGGTCATCGTGGACGAGTGGCGCGCGATCGGCGTCGAGCTGCGCATCCAGAACGTGCCATCCGCGACGCTGACGGGATCGTGGCGATCGGGCGGCATCCGCAAGCGCGGCGACTTCGATCTGCTGCTGGCGCAGGCCGGACTCGGTGTCAACAGCCCCGATCCGCAGAGCTACCTCGCGCAGCGGCACCGCTGCGACGCGATCCCGCGAGCCGCGAACGACGGTGCCGGCGCGAATTACGAGCGGTTCTGCGACGCACGCGTCGATCAGCTCATCGACGACGCGGGGCGCACGCTCGATCGCGACCAGCGGGCAGCGCGATACCGCGAGATCCTCGGCATCCTGAACGATCGCGCGATCGCGATCTGGCTGTACGACCGCGGACGCTTCGACGCGTTCCGTTCGAAGGTGCGCGGCTACCTGGCGAATGGCTGGGACATCGCGACATGGAACGCTGCCGACTGGTACCTGACGGAGTGAGGACGGTCTGAGCTCGGCGGAGGCCGCACGTCGCGTTCCCTCGCGTCGCTTCGATCAGGGCGCCGCCATCGCGTAGCGCAGGAACAGGTAGTCGTCGGCGGTCTTCGCCGACACGAGCCTGCCTTTCGGCGCGTCCTCGGGCGTGAAGGCCATCTCCGCGACGAGAGAGAGCCGCGGCGCGTCTTTCGCGCGGCCGGTCAGCAGCGGCGCGACGGTGAGGAACAGCTCGTCGACGACGCGCTCGCGGACGAGTTGGCCGAACAGCGTCGGCCCGCCTTCGGTGAGGAGCAGCCGGCCACCCGACTCCTCCGCCGCGACCCTGATCATCTCGGCGCCCGTCCCTTGCGTCATCGTGCGCACCCTGACGTGCCCCGGGACCCCACCGAGCGCCGTCGCGCCGGCGGCTGTCGTGAGGATGAGGACCGGCACGCCCTCCCTCAATGCCGGTGCGCGAAGGTCGATCTTTCCCGACCGCGTCACGAGCACCGTGAGCGCGCGCGCCGGCAGCCCCATCCGCGCGCGCACCTGCGCGAAGGCGTCGCCCGCTTCGGGGAACACCGACTCTGATGACCAGATGACGCCGGGCTCGCTCCGCAGCGTGCCCGCGCCGACGATGACGGCGTCCGCGACCGCGCGCAGCAGCGCGAGCACGAAGCGATCGCCGGGATGGCCACCGCTGATGAGGCTCGCCTGCGAGCGACCTGGTAGCGCGTACGACACCGTCCCGTCGATGCTGCTGACGAAGTTCGCGAAGACGTGTGGACCCTTTCCGGGAGCGGGGAAGCGCAGCTCGCCGTCGTAGCGCTCCGTCAGGTCCGCGAGGAGCGGGAGCGCGACCCCCGCGCTCCCATCGAGCAGCGTCTCGAGCGAGGCGCTCAGCTATGCACCGTTCTTGGAGCCGCTCAGGTGGAAGAATTCGCTGCGGAGATCCCCGTTGTTCGCGTACTCGCCACGCCAGACCGCGGTGCGCGTGCGTGGGTGCAGCTCGCGCACGCCACGCATCTGCGTGCAGAGGTGATGCGCCTCGATCGTCACCGCGACGCCATGCGCCTGGACCAGGCTCTGGAGCGTGTCGGCGATCTGGTCGCCCATGCGCTCCTGCACGGTGAACCGCCGCGCCCACACGCGCACGAGCCGCGTCAGCTTCGAGATGCCGATGATCTGCTCGTGCGCGATGTAGCCGACGTAGGCGCTCCCGAAGAACGGCAAGGCATGGTGCTCGCAGAGCGCGAAGAAGGGGATCGGCCCCTCGACGATCTGGTTGATCTCGCAGCCCTTGCCGCCCTTGCACTCGGTGGGGAAGGCGGTGAGGAGCTTCGGGTCGCCCTCGTACCCGTCGGTCGCGTCGTACAGCGCGCGCACGAAGCGGCGCGGCGTGTCGCGCGTGCCGGGGGTGTCGACGTTGAGGCCGAACGCGGTGAAGATCTCCTTCGCGTAGCCCTCGAATCGCTCCCACTGCTCGCTCGACAGCTCACGGTGCTGCACCAGCTCGGGTGCGCGGACCTCCTCGTCGTCGGGCGGAAGGTGCGTGTGCTCGACCGCGCCGTGGCCCCGATCAGCCTTCGCCATGTGTGCCCCTCCGGTCACTCCGCACTTCGGCGAAGAGCTCTTCGTACCCGCTCAGCATCGCATCAAGTGAGAACCGCTCCGCTCGGCGGCGGCACGCTCCGGGCGAGCATGCCAGGGCCTTGAATGTTGCCCGCTCGAGCGCGCGCTCGTCGTCCGGCTCGGCCAGCGCGCCGCAGCTGTCGTCGACGATCTCGGCGAGACCGCCGCGGCGGAAGCCCGCGACCGGTGTCCCGGCGGCAAGCGACTCGACGGCGACCAGTCCGAACGGCTCGTCCCAGAGCACCGGCATCAGCGTCGCGGCCGCGTCGCCCATCAGCGCATGCACCTCTTCGCGCCGTCGCGAGCCGATCCACACGATGCCGTCGACGTCATCACCGGTCCGCCACGTTGGCATCGCGCGCGCATGCGGGGACACGAGCTCGTCGAAATACGCTTGGTCGTAGATCCCGCCGACGATGAGCAGCGATCGCCCAAGGCGACGGGCGAGCGCGATGGCGAGATGCACGCCCTTTTCTGGTGAGATGCGACCCGCGCACAACAGGTGCGGACCTTTGCGCTCGCCGACGTGGATGCTCGTGACGTCGACACCGTTGTAGATCACGTGTCGCACCGGTACGCCCGCCTCGCGCCAGGCCCGAGCGTTCGCCTCCGACACGGTCACCGTGATCGCGGCCGTCGCGGCGCGCGCGGCGCGGACGACGCCCGCCTCGTAGGGCGGCAGGTGGAGCGTGTGGATCACGGGCTGAGGCGCGGTGAGGAGCTCGAACGCGGGCGCGTCGTAGGCGTGCGCGTGCGCGACATCGAAGGCATCCCGCCGCGTCTCGAGCCACGCCTGCACCCTCGCGAAGGCACGTGCCTGTAGCGCCGTGTCGAGCCGCTCAGCCGCCGTGACACCCAACGCCGCCGGACGCAGCTCGCCGCTGTCGATGTCGAGCGGCGCGATGCGGACCCCGCTGACGCGGGATCCGTTCGCTGCGGCGAGCGTGACCTCGTGGCCGCGCGCCGCGAGCCCGCGCGCGAGGTCCGCGACCAGCACCTGCGCGCCACCGAGCTGCTCGCCGGTCTCGTCGATCGGACTGACGAGCGGCGCCACTTCGAGGATACGCACGCACACAGTGTCGCTCGCGCCATGGACGGCGGGTCCTCGTCACTCGGGTCCTGATCTGGTGATATCCGCACGTGTTGGCGCTATTCATGGCGCTATTGACGCAGAGTCGAGCATCGCGGCGCCGCGTCGAGCTGCATGGCCTTACGAGGGTCGCTTGACCTCAATCGTCTCAACGGTCGCGCTGGGGAAGCCGGCGGGTCGCATCGGGCCGACCGATGGTGACGGCGGGAGATATGCCGCGGTCCCAAAGCCGACGATCCGTTTCGCGAGCTCCCCACCGGCCTCGAGCTCGGTCATCGCGGAATCCAGGTGTTCATGGCCGACGTTCGGCGCTCCGGCGATCGCCGCGAGCAGCGCCGCGCGGCGAAGCATCTCTTTGATGTAGGCGGGGCTCGCGCCGGCCGTGCGCTCGACGTAGCGGTCGAGATCGACGCCTTTGAGCCGCAGGCCGCGCGCGTACAGCTGCAGCAGGCGCCGCCGCCCGTCGGCGTCGGGCATCGGAAGCTCCACGGCGAGATCGATCCGTCCTGGGCGCGCCGCCAGCGCGGGCTCGAGGATGTCGGGACGGTTCGTCGTGAGGACGTAGAGGATGTCCGCATCGTCGGCGATGCCGTCCATCTGATTCAACAGCTCGAAGAGCAGGGGCTGCGTCTGCATCCCGGGGAACCCGCGCTCCTGCGCGATGAGATCGACGTCCTCGATGATCACCGTCGTCGGCGCGAGCATCTTCGCGAAATGGCCGACGTTGCCGACGGCGCCGAGGCCGTGACCGGTCATGATGATGTGCGTGCGACCCGGCATTCGCGAGGCGAGGTACATCACCGTCAGCGTCTTACCCGTGCCGGGTGGTCCGTACAGCAGGATCCCGCGTTTGAGCGAGCGTCCGCCCGCGGTGAGCGCCTCCGCGTGCGTGGTGAACTCGACCGACTGACGCTCGATGCGGTCGAGAACACCCGGTGGGAAGACGATATCGTCGCGCTCCACGTTCCGGAGGCGATGGAACTTGATCAGGGCTTGCACGCCGTACTGACCCGGGGCGAGGGAGATCGCCTTGCCGCGGTAGACATTGCGCTCGCTCATCGCGGCGGTGATCTCCTTCAGGAGCTCCGCCGCCGCCTCGCGCCGCGGGGACGCGATCTCGACGCGCATGCGCGTCCGCGGCCCCATCTCGGCTTGCGGCGGACCGCCGACCCAGATCGCGAACCGCTCATCGCCATCGGTGACCAGGTAGAGCCCGAACTGCACGCAGGCGAGGACGTTGTCGTCCTCGAGGCGGAAGTTGACGTAGTCGACCGATCCTTCGGAGATGCGTCCGGTCGGTCCGCTCCCGCTGAGCAGGTCGGAGAAGGTGATAGCGCCCCATCGCTTGTTCTGCGCCGCGACGCCGACGAGCTCGTACCTTCGGTCTCGCTTGGCGAGCACAGCCTCGAGCGCGACCTGAGCGTTTGGATGCTCGTACGACTCGAATTCCTCCGCGACGATCGGCACGTGGTCCGGCTCATCGCCGAGGTACTGCTTCAGCCGCTCGAGGAGCGGGTTCGTCTCCCTCGCGGCGGTCGCGTTCATGTTGTCGACGAACCGCTTGAACGCGGCGCCGAAAGCACTGACGTCGAGAGGATCCTGTTCGCGCACGGCGCGCAGCCTATCGGTGCCGCCGAGCGCCGTCCATCAGCGCTACGCCGGTGGTTCGCGTACGCGGCCGACAGCCTCAGCGGTGGCCTCAGGAATGCCACTGCCATTGCTCTCCGGGTTCGAGCTTTCCTGCGGTGAGCATGGCAGATGCGACGGGTTCATTTCTTGAAATGCACCGCAGCCTGACCGCACCTCAGGCGGGTACGTGGCGACCACGACGGCTACAGTTTCCTCAGCAAGTGCCGATGAGAGTGCGCGTCTGCCGGTGCAGGCCTCGGTCTTCAAAACCGCTGACGGGGCGTAGAACGTTCCGTGGTGGGTTCGACTCCCATGCACTCTCGCCATCTTCACCCCGACGCACCGTGTGACGGACGCCGCGCTCGCCAAGGCGGCCGACCTCGAGGTCGCCGAGGAGCTCGAAGGTCCCGAGACCGATAACGCGGCCGTCATCGAGCCCGGCCGCACAAGCCTCCTGGCGGCCTTCGCGTACCGCGATTTCCGTCTCTTCTGGTTCGGGCTGCTCGTGTCGAACACGGGCACCACGATGCAGATGTTCGGTCAGGGCTATCTCGTGGTGCAGCTCGCGATCCGCGACGGCACCCCGCAGCTCGGCGCCCTCTACCTGGGGCTCGTCGGCCTCGCGCGCGCGGTGCCCGGGCTCGCGCTCGGGCTCTTCGGTGGCGCGGTCGCCGATCGCGCCGATCGCCGCCGGCTCCTCCTCGCCACCCAGCTCTGCGCGTTGTTCACCGCGGCGGTGCTCTCGTGGCGGACGATCAGCGGTCAGGTCACGATCGTCGAGATCCTGCTGCTCGCCGCGCTCAACTCGACGATCTTCTCGTTCGACGCGCCGACGCGGCACGCCATGGTGCCGCGCCTCGTCGGCCCGCGTCACCTCGTGAGCGCGATCGGCCTCAACTCCGCCGCGTTCAACGGCCCGCAGATCATCGGGCCGGTGCTCGGTGGCCTCATCGTGGTCGCGGTCGGAGGCAGCTCGACGTCGCCGACGATGGCCGGCATCGGCAGCCTGTTCCTCGTCAACTCCCTTTCATATCTCGCGGTTGTGGTCGCCCTCCTGCTCATGCGTCCGGTGCCCCTCGCGGTGCGGACCCGGGACGCGAGCGTCCTCGAATCGATACGCGAAGGCCTCGCGTACGTCCGGCGCGACGTGATCCTGTTCTGGACGGTCGCGGTCGCGGTCGTCAGCGCCCTCGCCGCGCGCTGCTACATCCAGCTGCTGCCCGCCTTCGCCGAGCACACGCTGCGGGTCGGCGCGGTCGAGCTCTCGTGGATGCTCACGGCCGCGGGTGTCGGCGCGCTGCTCGGCACGATCGCGACCGCGGCGCTCGGGAACGTGCGCCGCCGCGGTCTGCTCTTGCTGGGCGGCGCGTTCCTGATGGGGCTGTTCCTGGTGCTGTTCTCGTTGCAGCGCACGCTGCTCAGCGCGCTCCCGCTGCTGGCGCTGGTGGGGTTCGCGATGATGATCTTCCTCGGGATGCTCAACACGCTGCTGCAGACCGGGACGCCAGATCAGCTCCGCGGGCGGGTGATGAGCATGCAGACGGTGATGATGGTCGGGCTCATGCCGCTCGGACAGCTCATCCTCGGATCGGTCGGGACGATCGTCGGCATCGACGTCGCGATCCTCGCGGGCGGCGCGGTGCTGATGCTCGTCGTCGTCTACGTGGCGATCCGCGCGCCCCAGCTGCGGGAGCTCCGCGCGGTCGTCTGACTACCGCTGCGTGGCGTCCTGCGGGTTCGCTTGCGCTTCGTGCGTCTTGACGTCACTGAAGCATTGGGCGCAGACGAGCGTGTCGTCCTTGAGCCTGATGTAGGCGTCGTCGCCACAGCTCGCGCAGGTCCCGGGAGCCGCGGAGGGCGAGGAATTACGCGTCTTCATGAGTTTCCCCTTGGGCGTTCGCAGGTTGCACAAATGACGCCAAAGACATCATTGACAGCCCCAGCCGGCCCGCTGTTCTAAAACATCCGTTCTATCTGAGCTGGTGCTCCCCAGCTCCGTCCTGTTGCACCTGCGCACCCGTCTCGGGCCAGGCGCGGTCGTGCGCGCACGTGTCGTCGATGGGCGCAGTGGGGAGTGGTTCCTTCAGCGGCTCATGGACTGAAGGGTGCCGGGATCCCGTAGGCGCAGATCCGCGACACGGTCGAAGTCGCGTCGCCGCGTCACCAGCTGCAGTCCGCGCTCGAGCGCGGTCGCCGCGATGAGCGCATCGGGCGTGAGCGCGGTCGATGCCGATCTCCTCTTAAGGGCGCGAGCACCATTTAGGCGGTCGCGGCGGACGCCTGGATGACGGCGACCGAACATTTACTCTCGGCACGCATCCGTGAGCACGCCCGATGTCGTATCCCGCGACAAGGCAGCAGCAGGTCTGGTCGATGTCGGGCTCATTGGGCGCATCGCCGCGGGCGACGCCGAGGCGCTCGGCGAGCTCTATGACCGGTACGGCCGGGTCGTGTTCGGCGTGCTCTACCGGATGCTGGGCAGTCCGGAGGTCGCCGAGGAGGTGACCCAGGATGCGTTCCACTCGGTCTGGCGGCAGGCGGGGAGCTACCGGCCCGAGCGCGGGGCGGTCCGGACCTGGCTGCTCGCGATCGGCCGCAACGCGGCGATCGATTGGCGCCGGACGAGGGGCAAGCGCACCGAGCGCGAAGCCGTGATCGACGAGGCCGCGGAGCTGTTCGAGGAGCTTCGCGTCGAGGATCGGGTGCTCGCGAGCCTTCGCGCGGAGCGCATCCGCGCGGCCGTCGGCACGTTGCCGGTCGAGCAGCGCCAGGTGCTGGCGCTGGCCTTCTGGGGCGGCCTGTCGCAATCGGAGATCGCCGAGCGCACCGGCACCCCGCTCGGCACGGTGAAGAGCCGCGTGCGCCTGGGCATGACGAAGCTCAGGGAGCGGCTCGCGGGCGAGGCGGAGCAGGCATGACCGATCACCCGCGCGATGACCTCGCGGCCTACGCGCTCGGCACCCTGGATACCGCCGAGCAGCGCATGGTGGGGGCGCATCTCGACTCGTGCGCGACCTGCCGCGAGGAGCTCGACGCGCTCGAGGAGGCGGCGTGGGCGCTGGCCGAGACCGCGGCCGCGCCCGCGCCCGCGCGGTTGCGCGAGCGCATCGTCTCGCGAGAGCGCGCGCCGCGCGGCCGGCTCGGCGCGCTCTTCGGCGGCCTGCGCGCACCGGTGCCGCTCGCGATCCCCCTCGCGCTCGCGCTCGCGCTGATCGTCGCCCTGGTCGGTCTCGGGAGCGCCCGGCGCGACGCGGATACCTACACGCGGGCCGTCGCGGCCGTCGTCGGCGCCCGCCTGGTGGCGCTCTCCGACACCGGTGAAGCGCCCGGCGCGCGCGGCACGCTGGTGGTCCCGGTCGACCCTGGCGCGAGCGCGCCTTATCTGATCCTCGAGCTGCCGAGCGCGCCGGCGGGGCACGCCTGGGAGGCCTGGGTGGTCCGGGGCGACCGAGCCATCCCCGCGGGGCTGGTCGAGGACCGCGCCGGCGTGCTCACGGTCGCGCTGACCGAGGCCCCGGCGGCCGGCGACCAGGTCGCCGTCACCCTGGAGCGGAGCGGCGGGGCGAGCCAGCCGACCACCCGCCCGGTGCTGGCCGGGCGCGTCTAGACCAGTTAGCTTCTAGACCCAGTTTAGGGCCGTCCAGGCGCGCAAAGGAGCGGCCCGGGTTCATCCCGGGACGCGACCTCCATCAGCCCTGAGCCCCAGCGAGGCCTTTTGGCCGAGCTGATAGAGCGACGTCAAGCGGAGACCGATACCACCTAGCACTTGGTATCAATGCGACCACCCCTGACACTGCCCGCGGGGGTAGGGGACATCGAACACGTAGAGCGGATCCGAGCCGAGGATCTCCTCGATTCGATCTTCAAGGTCGCGACCGAGCTCGTCCGCGGCGAGCGAACGTCGTTGATGCTCCGCGACGACGCCTCGGCGGACTTCGTGATCGCGCGGGCCGTCGGCCTCGCCGACTCGGTCCGCAGGAAGGTCCGCGTCCGCGAGGGCGAGGGCATCGTCGGCCGCGTCGCCGCCTCGAAGCGCTCGATCCTCGTCCGCGAGCGCGCCGACGGGCCGGTCCCGGAGCACGATCGCAAGTACCGGACCGAGTCCTTCATGTCGGTGCCCATCCTCATCGACGACGTGCTGCGAGGGGTCATCAACGTCGCGGATCCGATCGGCGGTCTGCCGTTCGAGGAGACCGACCTCTCGACGCTGGAGGTCCTCGCCGCCCACATCGGCGCGTGCCTCGTGCAGAAGGAGCAGGACGAGGCGCTGCAGCGCCTCGCGGAGACCGATCCGCTGACCTGGCTGTTCAACCGTCGCCACTTCGACAAGCGCCTCGAGGCCGAGGCGAACCGGGCGATGCGTGCCGAGCACCTGCTCGCGCTGCTCATGATCGACGTCGACCGCTTCAAGGCGATCAACGATCGCCACGGCCACCGCGTCGGTGACCAGGTCCTCAGATCCGTCGCCTCGGCGTTGAAGCAGGCCGTGCGCCTGTACGACGTCCCGACGCGCTACGGCGGTGACGAGTTCGCGATCCTGCTGCCAGAGGCGGACACCGAGGCGGCGTCGCGCGTGGGCCGCCGCATCCTCGAGAAGCTCTCTTCGATCGCGCTGCCCGAGGAGCTCGCCAAGAACAACGAGGTGCTGTCGCTCTCGATCGGCATCGCGACGTTCCCACGGCCGTCGATGGACGCGGCCGCGCTGGTCGAGGCCGCCGACACGGCGATGTACCGCGCGAAGTACGCCGGCGGCGGCCTGCGCGTGTGGGAGCACGCGTTGGCCGATGGCCCGCGCGGCACGAACCGCGCGACCACGCGCGAAGCGATGCAACCGGCGCCGTACCTGGCCGACCCGTCGCGCCTCGCCACGGCCGAGCTCCAGACGAACATCCCGCGCGGGCTCGCGTCGGAATGGAACGCGGTGGTCGTCGGCAAGGAAGGGCACGTGCTCACCGTCGCGATGCCGCATCCGAACAGCGCGGCCGTGGACGCGCTGTCGAAGGTGTCAGGTTTCGCGATCTACCCCGTCTACAGCAACGCGCTGGATCTCGAGGCGACGAGGCTTCGGCTCAGCACCGTCCAGCACTAGCGCGAGGGGCCCGCCTCCTCACGCGTGACGCCACCCTCGGTGCCACGGAACAGGTACCCGACACCGGGCACGGTCTGGATGACGTCGCGGGCGTTCCCGTCGGCGCCGAGCTTGCGCCGCAGCCGCGAGACGTTGAGCTTCACGAGATCGCCGCCGACGTCGGCGTCGTAGCCCCACACGCCTTCGAGGATCTCCTCCTGCGTCAGCACCCGTCCCGCGTTGGCCATGAAGTGACGCAGCAGCTTGAACTCGGTCGGCGACAGGTGGATCGGGACGTCCGCCGCGCGCACCTGATGCGTCGCCTCGTCCAGCACGACGTCGCCCGTCCTGTAGACGGCGGGCGCCGGACGTCCACGGGTCTTCGCGGCGCGCCGCAGGATCGCCTTGACGCGCGCGACCAGCTCCTTCGGACGGAACGGCTTGGTGAGGTAGTCGTCGGCGCCGAGCTGCAGGCCGCGAAGGACGTCGCTCTCGTCCTGGCGCGCCGAGAGCAGGAGCACGGCGGTGTGCTCGTCGATGTGGCGGATACGCTCGAGCACGACGAAGCCCGCGAGCTTCGGCAGGTTGATGTCGAGGATCACGAGGTCGGGGCGGTCACGCGCGATCGCCTCGAGCGCGGCCTCACCGTCGAAGGCCCGTGACGTCTCGTAGCCTTCTCGGCGCAGCGCGTAGTCCAGCAGCTCCACAAGGTCGCGGTCATCATCGACGACCAGCAGCTTCACGGCCGGCCTGCCTCCTCAGCGAGGTCTCTGGCCCGAGGGATGGTGAAGCGTACAGCCGTGCCCTGCCCGGGCGCGCTCTCGAGATGGATCTCGCCGCCCATCGCCTGAACGATCGCGCGACAGATCGTCAGGCCGAGGCCCAGCCCGCCCGCCGCATCGCGCACGTCGCGCGCGCGGAAGAACCGCTGGAAGAGGCGCGACTGCTCCTCCAGCGCGATGCCGGGCCCGTCGTCTTGGATGGTCACGCGCACGAAGCCGTCGCTTCGCTCGGAGGACACGGTGATCCGGCTGTCCTCCGGCGCGTACTTGCTCGCGTTGCCGATGAGGTTCGAGAACACCTGCGGCGTGCGCCGCGGGTCCGCGACGACGCGGTCCGCGCCGCGCGCGAGCTGCTGCACTATTTTTTGGCCTTTGGCTTCCGCGAGGGGCTGCACGAAGAGGAGCGACTCCTCGAGCGCGCGCCGGATGCTCATCGGCATCAGGCGGACCTGGAACGTGCCCGCCTCGATGCTGCCGGCGTCGAGCAGGTTCTCGACGAGATGCTCCAGGCGGAAGGCGCTGCGCCGGAGCGTGCCGATCATGACCATGAGCTCGTCCCGCGGCATGCTGAGCGCGTCCTGCTGCAGCAGGTCGAGCGACGCGGACATCGCGGCGATCGGCGTGCGCAGCTCGTGCGCGACCTGCAGCAGGAAGTCCTCCTTGAGCCGGAGCAGCTCGGCCTGCGCGGTGACGTCACGGATCGTGTGGATGAGACCGGACGGGCCCGGGCTGCTCAGGGGGGTGGTGACGATCTCGAGCACGCCCATCCGATCCTCGCGCGGGAACCATGCGCGCCGGACCCGCTGGCCGGAGGCGTCCTGCACGCTCGTCGCCCCGTTCACGAGCAGCAGGTCCTCGAAGGCGCGGCCCACGAGGTCGTTCTCTCCGAGCAGGCGGAACGCCGCCGGATTCGCGCTGCGGATCACGCCGGTCGTATCACTCAGGACAACGCCATCCGTCAGCGCGATGAAGGCGTCCTCGAACGCGATGCGTTCGACCGCGTCCTCCGCGCGGCGGCCGCGGATCGCGCGGCGGTCAGCCACCGGCGCGCACCGCCGGGATGCGCAGCAGGATGCGCGTGCCGTGACCCGGGCTCGAATCGATCGTCAGCCGCGCGCCGATCAGCCTCGCGGACTCGCGCATCTGCAGCAGCCCGAGGCTGCCGCGCTCCGCGTAGCGGGCGAGCGTCGAAGCCACGTCGAATCCTGTGCCGTCGTCCTCGACCAGCGCGTGCACGAAGCCATCATCCTCGTAGAGGTCGATGGCGACGTTGGCCGCGCGACCGGTCTTCACGGCGTTGTTCGCCGCCTCGCGCAGCACGGTGAACGCGCCGGCCTCGACGGACGGATCGAGCCGCATCACGCTGTCGACCCGCCGCGCCAGGACTCGCGAGGCGTTGAGCCCGTCCATCCGTTCGGCGAGCGCCCGCGCAGCCGCCGCGAGCCCCGCCTCCTCGAGCGCGACCGGCCGCAGCGCGAACAGGATGTCGCGCAGGCCCTTCTGCGATTCGACGAGCCGTTCGCGCAGCGCACCCAGCTCCTGGAGCGCGCCATCCACGTCATTCGGGAGGTGCTTCTGCGCGATCTCGATACCGACCGCCGCGTTCGCGAGCGTTTGCGCGACGCCGTCGTGGAGGTCGCGCGCCAGCCGATGGCGGGTCTCCTGCGCGACCTGCACGACCCGGAGGCGCTCTTCCGCGAGCTGCCGGTGCAGCTGGAGGTACTCCAGGATCACGCCCGCCGCGGCCGCGAGCGCCGCGCCGATCCGTTCGTCCTGGGCGCCGAACCCGCCGTCGCGGTGATTCACGATCTGCAGAACGCCGAGGCGCCGCCGGTCGCGCGCGTCGACCGGAAGCACGAGGATCGAGCGCGTCCGGTAGCCGGTCCGCGCGTCCACGCTCGGGTCGAAGCGGGGGTCGTTGTACGGGTCGTCGATGCGCAGGATGCGGCCGTCGCGCGCCGTCTCCGCGGCCAGGCTCCGGCCGTCGAGCGGGAGGCGGATCTCGCGCAGCTCGCTCTCGGTGAACGTCCGCGACCAGACCTCGTTCTTCGCCTCGTCGACGAGATAGAGGGTCGCGCGCTCCGCACCGAGCAGATCAATGGCCGCACCAGTGATCCGTTGTAAGACCTTGTCGGTGTCGGCCTCGAGCGCGAGCTCGCGCTGCAGCTCGAGCAACGCGTTCAGCTGATCGGCCTGCTCCACCAGCGCGATGTTAGGAGCCTTCGGCGATGGACCTCACGGTGTCGAGCGTGTCGATGTCCGAGACCGGCTTGTCGGGTCGCAGGCGCACGATCCGTGGGAACCGCATCGCGTAGCCGGACGTGTGGCGTGCGCTCTCGTGGATCGCATCGAAGGCGACCTCGATCACGGTGTCGTGCTCCACGAGCCGCGCCCGGCCGAAGTCCTTGACGGTGTGCCGCTTGAAGTGCTCGGTCATCTCCGCGATCTCGCGGTCCGTCAGACCCGAGTAGGCCTTGCCGATGTTGAGGTGCCGATCGCCGTCGCGGACCGCGAAGGTGTAGTCGGACAGCACATCGCGCCGCTTCCCGTGGCCCCATTCGACGGCGGTGACGACGACGTCGAGCGTGCGCAGCGCGCGCTTCACCTTCAGCCACTCCATGCCGCGGCGCCCGGGCCGGTACGGCGAGCGGGGGTCCTTCACCATCAGGCCCTCGTTGCCGCGCTCGCGCGCGCTCGCGAACTCCTCATCGAGCGCGCGGACGAGCTCGTCGCCGCGGAGCTCGATCGTGCGCGAGCGCGCGGGCAGCAGGGGCGGCGTCAGCGGCAGCGTCTTCAGTACTGCGAGCCGACCCGACAGCGGTCGGTCGAGCAGCACCTCTCCGTCGCGTTCGATCACGTCGAAGACGATCAGGCTCGCGGGCAGCTCGGCCGACAGCTCGTCGCTCACGACCTTGCGGCCGAGGCGACGCTGGAACCGCTTGAACGGGATGGCACGCCCGTCGCGCAGCGCGAGCACCTCGGCGTCGAGCACGTAGTCGCCGGGGATCGCGCGCAACGCGGGGAGCACCTCCGGGAAACGATCGGTCACGCGATCGAAGGTGCGCGAGTACAGCTCCACGCCGTCACCATGCTTGTGGACCTGCGTCCGCACGCCGTCGTACTTGTCCTCGACGACGTACGGCGGCGGGAAGCGCTTCTCGACCTCGCCGAGATCGAGCACCGGCGTCGCGAGCATCATGCCGATCGGCGCGAAGTGCGCGATCGCCGCATCCGCGAGCGCGCCGTTCCGCGCGCGCACGGCCGTCTCGCCGATGTCGCCCGAGAGCATGTGCGCGCGGCCGACGGCCTCACGGTCCTGCCCGAAGGCGCGCGCGATCGCGTCCTCCAGGAGCCCCTCGCGCAGGCCGATCCGGGTCTCGCCCGACATGACCTTGGCGAGGTAGCGCGCCGCGCCAGCGTCGGCGCGCGCGAACAGCGCGCGCAGCAGCTCGCGCTTCGCGGCGTTGCCGCGAGCCGCGGCGATCGCGGAGAACGCGTCGCGCACGTCGCGCAGCGCGAGCGGCGGTCCGCTCGGCACGCTGCCCGCGAGGAGATCGGCGGCGCCGTCGCCGATGTCGGCGTGGGTATGGTAGGCGCGCGCGAGATCCTCCTCCGTCCTGCCCGACCGCTCGAGCAACACGTCGGACAGGGCACGCCAGCCGACGGAGAGCACACGCTCATCCGTTCGCGAGAAGGGGGTGCCCGCGAACAGCCTCGCCGCGATGCCGAGATCCTCGTCCGAGAGGCCGGGCAGGTAAGCGCCGAGGGTCTCGAGCTTGGCAAGCTTCTTGGTCGTCGCCCGCACGGCATCGGCCGTGCTCACCCATTGGCTGAAGGCGCCCGCCGGGGCGCTCGAGGAGGTCATCGCATGGGACTCATCGAGCTGATCATCGTGATCCTGCTCCTGCTCTGGCTGTTCGGGTACTTCGGCCGCGGGCGCCTGTATGCGCGCGGGCCTGCCGTGGCCGACGCGCCGCCGTGGGGCGGCAGCTGGGTCCACACGCTGCTGGTCATCGTCGTGATCCTGGTGATCCTGCGGCTCCTCGGCGTGTCCTGACGACGCGCCGCGCGTAGGGCGCGGCGCCGATACAGTTTCGGCCATGCGCAACGCACCGGCTGGGGGCGCGCCGTTCCAACGCGTCCCGTACGGGCACCAGGAGATCGAGTTCATGATCCAGCCCTGGTTCGACGTGGACGTCGTCGAGTCCGCGCGGGTCGCGCCCGTCGCCGACATGCCCGCGACGATCGCCCGCGCGCTCGCGCGTCCCCTGGGCTCGGCGTCGGTCAACGAGCTCGCGCGCAAGTCGGTCTCGGACGCGGGTCCGCGAGAGGCGGTCGCCGTCATCGCCGTCACCGACCTGACGCGGGCCTGCCCCGACGACGTGCTCGTGCCGCCCCTGCTCGACGAGCTGAACCGCGGCGGCATCCCCAACGAGCGGATCACGGTCATGATCGGCGTGGGCCTGCATCGCGCCACGACCGACGCGGAGAAGCGCGAGAAGCTCGGCGACACGGTCGTCGACCGCGTGCGGGTCATCGACTCCGACGGCCTCGACCCCGCGAAGTGGGCGGACCTCGGGCCGATCCCGCCCTACGACGTGCCCGGGTGGACCCAGAAGATCGTGAAGGACGCCGACCTGGTCATCGCGACGGGCATCGTCGAGCCGCATCAGTACGCGGGCTATTCGGGTGGACGCAAGACCGTCGCGATCGGATGTTGCGGCGAGCCCGTCATCACCGCCACGCACGGCATGCGCTTCCTCGAGGACCCCGGGGTGCGGCTTGGCAAGCTCGAAGGGAATCCCTTCCACCAGACCGTCACCGAGATCGCGCGCCGCGCCGGCCTGCGGTTCTGCCTGAACGTCGTGACCGACGATCGCGAGCACGTCGTCGCGGTCGCCGCCGGAGAGCCCACGCACGTGCTCGACGAGCTCGCCGCGCGAGCGGCCGAGATCTACACGCGCCCCATCGAGAAGCAGTACGACATCGCGATCGCGGGCGTCGGCGCGCCGAAGGACGTGAACCTGTACCAGGCGTCGCGCGCCGCGACGTACCTGCGCTTCGCGCCCACGCCGGTCGTGCGCGAGGGCGGCGCGATCATCATCCCGGCGCAGCTGGGCGAGGGAGCGGGGGAGGGTCTCGGCGAGCAGCGCTTCCTGGCCGCGCTCGAGCAGGCGGAGTCACCGTCCGCCGTGGTCGAGGCCGCACGCAGGAGCTTCAGCGGCGGGGAGCAGCGCGCGGTCATGGTCGCCCTGACGCTGCAGTGGTGCCAGATCATCGTCGCGGCCTCGGAGGCGCCGGAGGTCGTCCGGCTCGCGAAGCTGCGCGCCGCGGTGGACGTCGAGGAGGCGCTCGACATCGCCTACGAGCACATCGGCCGGCCGCCGCGCGCCTCGGTGCTGCTCGTGCCGCGCGCGCTCCATACCCTGCCGATCGTGCGGGCCGGCGCCCCGGCATGACTTCCGCATAGGGTCGGGACATGGGTTGTTGCCTGACGGGATGCCTTCGGTTGGTGTTCTTCGCCCTGTGGCGGATGCTCGTCGCGGCCGGGCTGGCGATCCTGCTCGCGCGCGTCGACGACTACGTGGATCGCACGCACGGCGACTCGCCGGCGGGCAAGGTCTGGCGCACGTACCGCTCGCGGACGAGCAAGACCGGCAAGAAGGTCAAGCGCGGCGCGCCGCCCGACGCGGGCAGCGCCATCGACACCGAGGGCCGCCCGAAGGCGTAGCGGCGCGCGGACCTAAACTCGCGCCGTGCCCGAACGCATCGACGTCTTCCGTATCCCGACGCGCATCTCCTTCGGCCGCGGCGTCTCGCTCACGCTCGCCGAGCCGCTCCGGCAGCTCGGCGCGAAGAAGGTCCTCCTGGTCACCGATCCCGGCGTGCGCAAGGCCGGCCTCGTCGCGCCGCTCGAGGAGCGCCTGCGCGACGCGCGGATCGCGTACGAGATCTACGACGAGGTCGTCCCCGATCCCGGGATGGGCGAGGTCCAGCGCTGCTACGAGCGCGCCAGGGAGGTCGGCGCCGACGCCTTCGTCGCGGTGGGCGGCGGCTCGTCGATCGACACCGCGAAGATGGCCGCCGTGCTGCTCACGAACGGCGGCACCGTCCTCGATTACGTCGGCCTGGACAAGGTCCCGAAGCCGGCGGCGCCCGTGGTCGCGATCCCCACCACCGCGGGCACGGGCGCCGAGATCACGATCAACAGCGTCATCGCCGACCCGGAGCAGCACAAGAAGCTCGTGATCATCAGCCCGAACGCGACGGCGCTGTTCGCGCTCGAGGACCCCGAGCTCACGGTCGGCCTGCCGCCCTTCCTCACGGCGATCACCGGGATGGACACCCTCGTCCACGCGATCGAGTCGTTCTGCTCGAAGAGCTCCTATCCCATGACCGAGGCGCTCGCGCTCCAGGCGATCCGCGACGCCGCGAGCGCGCTGCCCGCCGCGGTGAAGGATGGGAAGGACATCGACGCGCGCGAGCGGATGATGCGCGCGGTCGTCACCGCCAGCCTGGCCTTCAGCAACACGCGGCTCGGGAACGTCCACGCCATGGCGCTGCCCCTCGGTGGCTGGTGCCACGTCGCCCACGGCACCGCGGTCGCGGTGCTGCTGCCGCACGTCATGGAGTTCAACCGCACCGCCGCGCGCGACCGCTACGCCGCGGTCGGCGAGGCGCTCGGCGTGGGCCGCGACGACGCGAAGGCCGTGCGGCGCATCTTCGACCTCAACGACGAGATCGGCATCCCCCCGCGGCTGGGCCCGCTCGGCGTCGACGAGGGCGTGGTCCCGAGCATGGCGAAGGACGCGATGCTCTCGGGCAACGTCCTCGTCAACCCGCGCACGACCGAGCAGAGGGACATCGAAGCGCTCTACCGCACTGCGCTTTGACTCTTTTGATCCCTATTCGCTGCGCTGGCTGCGCCGCGCTACGCGCCGGGGGCCCCTGCCCCCGCGCGAAAGGGGGCCCGGGCCTCGGTCGGGCTCAGCCCTCCCTCGGCCAAACATGCCTGTAGCGATCTTTGATATGGACGGCGTGCTCTATCGCGGAAGCCAGGTGCTGCCGCACGCGCGCGAGACGCTGGAGCGCCTGCGCAGGGCCGGGTGGCAGGTGTTCTTCGCCACGAACAACTCGAGCGCCTCGCGTGACGAGTATGTCCGGCGGCTCGTGGACCTCCGGCTCGGCGGCGATGTCGAGCACGTCGTGACGAGCGCGTACGCGACCGCTCGCTACCTGGCGCGCCTGGATCCCCGTCCGTCCGACGTGCTGGTGATCGGCGGCGAGGGCCTGCGCGAGGAGATCCGCGCGGTCGGGATCAGGGTGCGCGACCGCGGCTCGATCCCGGGCTCGCACCCCCCACCCGAGGCCGCGGCGGACGGCGCGGGTGACTCGGGCGCGATGCGTCGCTACCTCGTGGAGGCGGAGCTGCCGCCCGTCGCCGACACGGTCGTCGTCGGCCTCGACCTCCACCTCACCTACGCCGCCCTCGCGGAGGCCCAGCGCTGTCTCTTGGCCGGCGCCCGGTTCATCGCGTCGAACAAGGACCGCGCGTATCCGGTGGAGGGCCGGCTCCTGCCGGGCGCCGGCAGCATCGTGCGCGCGCTCGAGATCGCGACGAACGGCCGTGAGGCGGTCTGCATCGGGAAGCCGGAGCCGTGGCTCTTCCAGGAGGCGATCGAGCGCGCCGGCCCGCGGTCCGGGCCGGTCATGGTCATCGGCGACGCGCCCGACTACGACATCGTCGCCGCGCACCGCGTCGGCGCGACCGGCGTGCTCATCCTCACCGGCCTCACCGAGCCGGGCGCCGAGTCGGCGGCGACGGGCGAGGCGCGACCCGACCACGTCATCCGCTCGCTGGACGAGCTCTTCGCGCTCCCGGAGCTCCGCGGCGCCTGAGCGTCACGGAACTGTTGTCTTTGAACGGGCGCAGCCGCTCTCTCTTTTCTCATGTGGCATGGCGGTTGCTTAGGTGAGGCTCGACCGTCCACGCGAAACAGGTGGTGGACATGAAGGAGCGAACGACATGGTCCTCTTCGCATTCGGGTTGATCGCAGGCGTCGCGTTGGGAGTCCTGGTCGTCGGCTTCCTCGCCATCAACGCCTACAACCGTGGCTTCGAGGAGGCGCAGCAGGGCCGCAAGGTCTGGCGCGCCGAGCTCGTCGCCCGCCAGACGGTCGCGGCGCGCTCGTTCCAGCCGGTTCGCAAGGCCAGCTAGAGAGCGCGCTCCCGAACCCCGGTCAACTGGGCCGTCCGTAAGGGCGGCCCTTTCCATCCCCATTCGCTGCGCTGGCTTCGCCGCGCTACGCGCCGGGGGCCCCTGCCCCCGCGCGAATGTGGGCCCAACGCTCAGTCGGGCGAAGTCCTCCCTCGCCGACTATCGCCCGAACAATTTGCGGAGCTGCTCCTGGAGCCGATCGATGATTCCCGGTATCCCGGTGGGCACCACCTCGACGTTGCCGTCCCGGCCGATGCGGATCTCATCCCCCGGCTTCACCAGCGCGCGGACCGCGCCACGGTCAGCGGTGATCGTGAAGACGACCCGATCCTGATCCTCGACGATCGTCGCGACCCGCAGCCTGCCCTCGGGCATCGCGGTGATCACGGCGCGGACCTGCGCGTCGCTGCGTAGGTCCGCCTGCGACTGGGGGATGACCTTCGCGATCGTCTGCCCGATCCCGTCGAAGAAGGCGGTCGGCCCGCGGACCACCGCGCTGACCGTCGCGCCGAAGATCCCGATGGCGACCAAGAGGATCGCGAGGCCGACAACGCCCTGGATGGCCCACACCGGGACGTAGCCGCGCGCTCGTTTCATACCCAGCCGAGCGGGCAAGCGGCGTACCAAGTCGGAAGTTTTGGGCAAGTTGGGGCCGATATGGACGGAAGTGCGTCGTGCCTCACAGCTCGCCGTCGTCCTCGTCGCCGTCCTGATCGCGGTCGGGCCACTGCGGGAGCGGGTCGCTGCCGCGTTGCCGCCGTCCGGCTACGTCGTCGTCTTCCGCGACGGCGTCGACCCGGAGGCCGCCACGGCGCGGCTCGAGGGGCGGCACGGCTTCGTCGCCGGCCACCGCTATGTGAGCGCGCTCTCGGGATTCAGCGCGCAGCTCAGCGCGGCCCAGCTGTCGGCGGTCGCGGGCGATCCTGACGTCGCCTTCCACGGCGCCGATCGCATCGTCGTCGCGAGCGGCATGGTCCCGCTGGCCCGCGGCGATCGCGCCCCGAGCGGCGTGCGGCGGATCGGCGCGGCGACCACGACGCAGGCGCACGAGGCGGCGGACGTCGCCGTCGCGGTCATCGATACCGGGATCGACCTCGGCCATCGCGACCTCGACGCCGCGGCCGGCACGAACTGCGTCGCGCGGGGCGCGCCGCCGAACGACGATCACGGTCACGGCACGCACGTCGCGGGCACGATCGCCGCGCGGAACGACGGCGCGGGGGTTGTCGGCGTCGCGCCGGGCACGAGGGTCTACGCGGTCAAGGTGCTGAACGCCCAGGGCGCGGGGACGATCTCGCAGCTCATCTGCGGTCTCGAGTGGGTCGCGCGGCACGGCGTGCCGCTCGGCATCCGAGTGGCGAGCCTGAGCGTCGGCGGACCGGGCACCATCGACGACGCGACCTGCGCGACGACGACCGACGCGCTGCGCAAGGCGGTGTGCAGCGTGACGAGCGCGGGCGTCACGCTCGTGGTCGCGGCCGGCAACGGCGCGACCGATCTCGCGACGACGACGCCCGCGGCCTACCCGGAGGTGCTCACGGTCAGCGCCATGACCGATGGCGATGGCCTGCCGCGCGCTCTCGAAGGGCCACTGGGCTGCCGTCCCGTCGAACGCCCCGACTCGTACGCGCGGTTCTCCAACTTCGCGGTCACTGAGCGCGAGCAGAAGCACCTGATCAGCGCGCCAGGCGTGTGCGTGACGTCGACGTGGCCGGGTGGCGCCTACCAGACGATCTCCGGGACGAGCATGGCGGCGCCGCACGTGAGCGGCACGGTCGCGCTCTGCTTCGGCTCGGGCGGCCAGCGTGGACCCTGTGCCGGGCTCGCGCCGAACGCGGTCATCGCGCGCATCCGCGCCGACGCCGAGTCGCACGCGACCGCCACCAATGGATTCAGCGGCGACCCGGCGCACGGCGTCGCGCGGCGGTCGTACGGCTACCTCGTCTGGGCCGGAGGCTATTAGCGGGGCCGTTTCTGCGACCATTCCGTCATGGAACCCCTTCGCGTCGTCTGTGTGGGCGGCGGCCTCGGCGCGCCGACCGTCATGGCGGGGCTGCGCGCTCGGACGGACGACATCACCGGCCTCATCGCCGTGACCGACTCGGGTCGCTCGACCGGCAAGGTCCGCATCGCGCTCGACGTCCCAGCGCCGGGCGACATCCGCAACGCCCTGGTCGTGCTCTCCGAGGGCGATCCCGTGCTGCGCGCGCTCTTCGATCAGCGCTTCCGCACGGACAAGAGCGACGAGCTGGACGGGATGGCCTTCGGGAATCTCTTCCTCGCCGCGCTCACCCAGCAGCAGGGCTCGTTCCTGAAGGCCGTCGAGGAGGCGTCGCGGCTCCTGCGGCTGCGCGGCCGCGTCCTGCCGGTGACGCTCTACAACACGCACATCTGCGCGAAGCTCCGCGACGGCACCGTCGTCGAGGAAGAGGTCAACGTCCGCGCGCTGGGCAAGGCGCCGATCGAGCGCATCTTCCTACGCGATCCGGACGTGGCCGCGGCGGACGGCGCGGTCGAGGCGATCCGCGGCGCCGATCTCATCACGCTCGGACCCGGCAGCCTGTACACGACCGTGTGCGCGTGCCTTCTCGTGCCCGACGTCGCGCGCGCCATCGCGCACAGCGACGCGCTCGTCGTCTACATCGCGAACACGACGCGCCAGCCCGGCCAGACCGATGGCATGACCCTCTCGGAGCACGTCGCGGCGGTGCTCGACTACCTCGGCGGCACCGGACTGGACGTCGCGCTGATCAACGACGATCCGCCGCCGCTCCACCTCCGCGATCACTACGCGGAGCAGGGCCTGAACTACCTCGATCCGACGACCGAGGAGCTCGAGCGCATCCGGGCGCTCGGCGTGCGCCCCGAGCTCGCGCCGGTCATCGACAAGTGGTCGGGTCCGCGCGAGCTGTGGAACAAGCAGGACACGATCCGCCACGACAGCGAGCGGGTCGCCGAGGCGCTGGTGCGCCTGGTCCGGCCGGAGCGTCGGCCCGCGCTGCGCGCGGTCGGCCCATGAGCGTCCGCAGCTTCATCTCGATCGCAGATTTACAGTCGGCCGAGCTCGCGGCGCTGCTCGAGCGCGCGGCGGCCATGAAACGCGACCGGCGGTCGGCGGGGACGCCGCTGCGCGGCCGGTCGCTCGCGCAGATCTTCGAGAAGCCGAGCCTGCGCACGCGCCTGTCCTTCGATATGGCGATGGTCGAGCTCGGCGGGCACAGCTCGTACCTCTCGCCGCAGGAGGTCGGCCTCGGGCGCCGGGAGAGCGTCGCCGATGTCGCGCGGGTCGTGAGCCGGCTCGTCGACGTCGTCGTCCTGCGCACGCACGCGCACGAGACGATCGAGGAGTTCGCGCGCAGCTCGTCGATCCCGGTGATCAACGGGCTCTCCGACCTCTCGCATCCCTGTCAGGGGCTGGCCGACATCTTCACCATCCGCGAGCGCAAGGGCGATCTGAGGAAGGTGACGGCCGCGTACGTCGGCGACGGCAACAACGTCGCGCACTCGCTGATGCTTTGCGCGGCGAAGACCGGCCTCACGCTGCGTATCGCGTCGCCCGCCGGCTTCGAGCCGCTCGCGCGCTACCGCGAGCTCGCGCAGCAGGCCGCCAGGGAGAGCGGGGCGCGGATCGAGATCGGCAACGATCCGGCCGCGGCGGTGCGCGACGCGGACGTCGTGTACACCGATGTGTGGACGAGCATGGGTCAGGAGCAGGAGTACGAACGTCGCCGTCGCGCGTTCCAGGGCTTCCAGCTGAACGCCGCGCTCTTGGCCAAGGCCAAGCCGGACGCGGTCGTGATGCACGACCTGCCGGCCCATCGAGGCGAGGAGATCACCGACGAGGTGCTCGATGGCCCGCGGAGCGTGGTCTTCGATCAGGCCGAGAACAAGATGCACGTGCTGAAGGCACTCCTGTGCTGGCTCCTTGCAGCGCCCGCGGCTGGTGGTCAGGTCGCATGAGCGCATGAGCGAAGAGCGCGTGATCCTCGCCGACTGCTGCGAGGACTGGATCATCGACTGGGGCGGCTTCTACGCCGTTGGCCAGGCGTTCGCATGTCCGGAGGACGCGACCGAGTGGACGAAGACCGCGAAGGGCGCGTACCGCAGGGCCGACGGTCGCGAGTTCCAGCTGCGCAGCCGGCGCGGGCCCGAGGCCGAGTTCCCGTATCTGGCCTCGGCCGACGGTCACGAGCCCAACGTGGAGCGCTGCTGCGCGAAGCTGCTGCTCGCGTACGGGGAACGGCTCGGCGACGGCCCGTTCCGCTGCCCGGTGGACGGGTCCGTGTGGCAAAAACGCACCCAGCGGTTGCATGGGCTGCGCGTCCCCGTCTTCGCACGGGAAGGGCAGAGCGAGCCGCTGACGATCCAGCCCGGCCGCAGCCGCCCGTTCCTCGTCGCGCTGTCCGAGTACTCACCCCCGCGGGAGTGAGCGAGCACGCGTCCGAACGCCTGTGTCTCGCGTCACATGTGTCGGCAAATTGACCTGATGCAACCCGTTTGAGACCACATAGTCGCCCGCCGACCGGACCGTCGACCCGATACTCGCGTTGACTCTTTTGGTGGGGGGCTCAGGGCTAGTGCAGGGATCTCGCATGCGACCGGCTGTTGGCGTCGTCGCCACGGCCTTCATCCTCTCGCTCGTCCTTGCGGCCACCGGCATCCTGGGCCCACGCGGCGGGAACGTCGCGCTCGGCGCCTCCTCCACGATCACCATCGTCGGCGGGACCGTCTTCATCAGACACGCGGGCGGCGAGTTCGTCGAGGCACAGGACGGGGACTTCATCGCACCGGGTGACACCGTCCGCACCGATCCGGACGCCCGTGCCGTCATCACCTACTTCGAAGGCTCCACCGTCGAGATCGAGCCCGCCAGCGAGCTGGCGATCGACGATGCCTCGGCTCGTCCGGACGGCTCGACCGTCATCCTCATGACACAGAACCTCGGCCGCACGTGGCATGTCGTCACCCATCTGCTGACGCCTGGCTCGCGCTACGACGTGAAGACCCCGGTCTCCACCGCGTCGGTGCGCGGCACCGCGTTCCAGATCGATGTCGCCGAGGATCAGACCACCACGGTCACGACAACGGAGGGTCGCGTCGCGACCGCCGACAGCGCGAAGACGACCGAGGTGCTCGTCACCCAGGGCCTCCAGACGACGGTCAGGAAGGACACCGCGCCGGAGCCTCCGAAGGTCGCGCCCGCGCCACAGCGCACCCACACCGTCACGGTCGACTCCTCGAGCTCGCTCGTGATCGACCCGCTCGGCAGGTCGAACGGCGTCAAGGATGGCAAGGTCATCGTCCAGACGCCGGGTGCCAAGGTCTCCACCGAGAACGGGAAGATCGTGGTGACGATGCCCGATCTCCCCGATGGCAAGGTCGCGACGGTGTCCGACAAACACAACAAGTCGGACGACACCGTCGAGGTCGTGACCGTCGTGCGGGAGAAGGGCAAGGACGCGGTCAGGGTCACCGAGTCCGTGAAGATCAACGCCGACACGGCGAAGGCCGTGAGCGGCGTCGAGGTCAACGAGGTCAGGAAGGGCGACGGATCATCGTCCGCGGTCCTTCGCGCCGTCAGCGACTCCGAGAAGAAGGCGCTCCCGGACGCGAAGGTCGCTTCGCCGGTCACGAGCGCCACAAAGGACGGGACGACGTCCAGCGCGAGCACCAGGACCGGCAGCTCGAACCAGGAGGCGAATACCAACAGCCGGACGACGTCGAACGAGCAGAAGGCCGCCGACACGACGAAGACCGAGCCGACGACGAACGGCACCCCCGCGCAGATCTCCGCGGACGCGGACGATGCCGCGAAGAAGGTCGACGACGCCAAGAAGGCCTCTGAGAGTGCCGCGAGCGACAAACAGAAGCAGAGCGAGAAGAAGTCGGACAACGGCCCGGGACGACCGCCCAGCGGCGGCGACCCCGGTCGCGGCGCGGGCGGGTTCCTGCCGAATCCGATCGAGTTCAATGTCCCGAACGCATCAAAGGACAATGCGGGAAGGTCGGCCGTGAAAGAGGCTCCCGCTCCCGCGAAGGAAGCGGCGCCCGCGAAGGAAGCGGCGCCCGCGAAGGAAGCGGCGCCCGCGAAGGAGGCGGCCCCTGCGAAGGAAGCGGCGCCCGTGAAAGAGGCGGCGCCCGTGAAGGAGGCCGCTCCAAAGAAGGACGCGCCGCAGAACGGCAAGGGCAACGAAAAGGCCGCCGACAAGGGCAAGGACTCCGACGACAACAACGATCGCATCCGTGATCGCATCCGCGGCATCCTGGATCGCGTGCAGAAGGGTCGCGGCGACTAGCGCACTAGAATGACGCTGCGAACATCGGGTTCGCGTCGCGGCGGCGTTAGCCTAGTGGCAAGGCCCTGGATTGTGGATCCAGTTAGACGAGTTCGATCCTCGTACGCCGCCCCGTACTTCGTACGGCCGCCCCGTACTTCGTACGGCCGCCCCGTACTTCGTACGGCCGCCCCGTACTTCGTACGGCCGCCCCGTACTTCGTACGGCCGCCCCGTAGCGCTCAGCTACCCTTCCGCTTCGCGTCGTCGTACAGCTGCTTGACCATCGGGAACGCGGGGTGGAACTCACCAACGTCGAGGTAGATGTTCCACAGCTCCACCGCTCCATTGTAGTCCGCCTTTTGGTAGCGGATGAGACCGCCCAGGAACAGGGCGTCGGTATCGCGCGGCCGCAGCGCCAGCACTCGGTCGTTCGCGAGGCGCGCGCCCTCTGGCTCACCGGAGCGGAAGAGGATCAGCGCGACGCCATAGAGCGCCGGGACGTTGTCGCGATCGATGGCCAGCACGCGGCGGTAGACGCTCGCTGCGTCGCTCGCGCGCTGGTCGTCGCGATACGCGTCGGCCAGGGCGAGCAGCGTCGGGACGTCGTTCGGGCTCGCGGCCGCGCGCGCCTCGAGCTCGGCGGTCGTCGGCGCCCCACGTGGCAGCGTGCCCGTGATGGTGGTGCCCGGCGCGCGATCGCCCGCGGCGCGCGGCAGGTACGCCGCGACGAGGACCGCCGCGATCGCCGCGAGCAGCGCGCCGACGATCAGCGTGCGCACCGGCGCACCGCCTGCGGCGGGTGTCGGTCGCGTCGCGAACGCGCCGCGCTCGAGGATCGCGCGCAGCCGCACCGCATCGCGCGGATCGATGGTGCCGGCCGCGCGCGCGAACTCGAGATCGCGAAGCGACGAGACCGCCCGCTCGATGTCATCGCGCTGGTCGGCGGGATCGCTGGGCCACGGCCGCGCGGTTCCCAGGAGCGGCCGGAACGCGAGGAAGCCGCCGATCGCGAGCGCGACGGCGAACACGACGAGCGTGGTCACTCGTACACGCCCGGGTCGTTCGCGACGCGCTCGCGAAGCGTCGCGAGCTGGGCGGCCGTCGGCGCCGCCTCGGAGACCTGACGGCGTCGCAACAGGCCGCCCGCGAGCACGAAGCCCAGCACCACGAGCGCGAACGGAACGACCCAGACGAGGCCGCTCCACGCGAGGAGCGGCGGCGCGAGGAGCACCCAGTCGCCGTACGAAGCGCGGAACTCGTCACGGATCTGGTCGTCGTTGCGGCCCTCCGCGACCCGCTGCGCCGCGAGCTCGCGCATCTGGCGCGCCGTCTCAGACGGCGAGTCGCGCACCGAAAGTCCCTGGCAGACCGGGCAGCGCAGCTCTTCGGCGAGCCGGTCGGCGCGCGCTTCGTTCGTCGGCGCGGGCGCCCGGGCCGCGAGCGCCAGCGCGCAGGCGATCGCGATGACGGCGAGGAGGAGCGCGACCCGGGTCCGCGTCACGGCGGGCTCAACGACGCGCGCCGCAGCGCGTCGATCCCCGTCGCGAGCGTGGCTTCGTCGATGGGGCCGATGTGACGGCCCGCGATGATGCCGTCTGGTCCGATGAAGAACGTCTCGGGGATCCCGAAGACCCCGAACGACAGCGCGACGCGGCCGTCCTCATCGATGGCGGTCGGCCAGCCGCCACCGAGCCGCCGCATGAACTCGCGGCCGCTGCTCGGGTCGTCCTGATAGAGCACGCCGATGAGCACCACGCCGCTGCCGCCGTAGCGCGTCCACGCGTTGGCCAGCGCGGCGTGCTCCTGCCGGCACGGCACGCACCACGACGCGAAGAAGTTCACGACGACGACCTTGCCCCGGTACGACGCGAGGTCGATGCGGCCGCCGCCCTCGAGGGCCTCCAGCGAGAAGGCGGGCGCGGGCTTGCCGACCGCGGCGCTGCGCACGTCGTGAGGGTCGTACCGGAACGCGACGGCGAGCACGACGATCACGCCGGCGACCAGGACGAGCGGCGCGTAGCGGATCACGCGGGCCATCGATCGGCTCCCGCAGGGACGGGCACCGCCAGCTCGCGCCGCGCGCGTCGCTTCGCGGGCGGCAGCGCGCTGATGATCGCGCCGAGCCCGACCACTCCGCCGCCCACCCAGAGCCATGAGACGAGCGGGATCACGCGGACGCGGACCGTCGCCCACGTCTGCGCGCGCCCGTCGTACGCGACGAGGATCGTGTAGATGTCGTCCCGCATTCCGGCGGCGATCCCCGGCGAGCCGATCGCCTGCAGCGTGTTCGGGTAGCGGACCAGCGCGGGGCGCGATCGCTCGCTCGCGCCGTTCCCGGTGATCGTGAGGTCCGCGACGGTCAGCGAGCGCTGCGGCTCGTTCACGTCGCGGATCGTGTCGAGGGTGATCGTGTAACCGGCGGCGACGAGCGAGCCGCCCGGTGACAGCGTCCGCTCCGCTTCGACGGTCTTTGCCTGGCTCACCGCGACCGCGATGGCGACGAGGACGATCCCGAGATGCACGACGTAGCCGCCGTAGCGGCGGCCGTTGCGCAGGAAGAGGTTCGCGAAGGCGGTCGCCGTCTGTTCACCGTGCAACGCGCGCCTGGCGCGCACGCCACGCGCCACCTCCTGGCCGATCGTCGCCGTGACGAACGACGCGAGCGCGATGGTCAACACCGGCGCGACCCCGTCGAGGCCGGCGAGCAGCGCGACGAACGCGCCCAGCGCGGCACACACGAGCGGGACCGTGAGCTGGCGCTCCAGGGTCGCGCGCGACGCGCCGTGCCACGGCAGCTGCGGGCCGATCCCCATGAGGAACAGCAGGGCGAGCACGAGCGGGACCTCGACGCGGTCGAAGTACGGCGCGCCGATCGAGAGCTGCGCGCCCGTGAGCGCCTCCGCGATGAGCGGGTAGAGCGTCCCGAGCAGCACCGTGAGCGTGGCGGCGACGAAGAGCACGTTCTGGAACAGGAAGATGGCCTCGCGCGACAGCGGCGCTCCGATCGTCCCCGCGTCCGTCAGCGATCGCGCCCGCCACAGCAGCAGTCCGATGCCGAAGACGAGGATCGCCGTGAGGTAGGCGAGGAACAGCGGGCCGATGGCCGATTGAGTGAACGCGTGGACCGAGTTGACCACGCCGCTGCGGGTGAGGAACGTGCCGAGGATCGTGAGCGCGAAGGTCGCGATCACGAGCGAGACGTTCCACATGCGCAGCAGGCGCCGCTTCTCCTCGACCATGACCGAGTGGAGGTACGCGGTCGCCGTGAGCCACGGCATGATCGCCGCGTTCTCGACCGGGTCCCACGCCCAATAGCCGCCCCAGCCGAGCACCGCGTACGACCACCACGCGCCGGCGACGATGCCGACGCCGAGGAGCGCCCAGGACACCAGCGCGAAGCGACGGGTCGCGACGAGCCAGCGATCGCCGGCCTCGCCCAGGATGAGCGAGGCCATCGCGTACGCGAAGGGGACCGCCGCGAGGACGTAGCCGAGGTAGAGAAGCGGCGGATGCAGGGCCATGAGCGGGTGGTTCTGCAGCAGCGCGTTGGGGCCGCGTCCGTTGTCCGGGATCTCGCTCTGTGCGAGCCGGGTGAACGGATCGGCGGCCGTCACCACGAGCGCGAGGAAGAACGCGAGCATCGCGAAGCACACCGCGAGCGCCGTCGTCGCGAGCCGCGGCATCGCGCGCGTCCCGCGCCAGGCCACGTACGCGGTCGCTCCCGAGAGGATCGCGGCCCATAGGAGGATCGAGCCCTCGAGCGCCGCCCACAGCGAGATGGCCGAGTAGAACAGCGGCGTCTCGCGCGCGTTGTTGTCGGCCACGTAGCGCAGCGAGAAGTCGTGCGTGACGAGCGCCGCCACCATCGCGAGGTCGGCGATGACGACGAGCGCGAACGCGACGAGCGCGCACCAGCGCGCGCTCGACAGCAGGCGCGCGTCGCGCGTGCGCGCCGCATATGCGGCCGCGACCAGCCCGGCCAGCGCCAGTGGCAATGCGGCGCGCAGGGCGCCCGCGCCGGCGTCGCCGGCCCATGCCAGCGGTGTCATGGCGAGCTCCGGTGCTGCGGCGTCGCGCCGGGGGAGGGCGCCTGGTAGACCTCGTCGTGCTTCGCGAGGACCTGTGTCGCGTGGAACGTCCCGTCGGTCGCGAAGGTGCCCTCGACGACGGCGCCCGCGCCCTCGCGCAGCAGACCCGGTGGAGCGCCCGCGCCGACGACCCGCACCTGCGTGACGCCGTCCCCGATCGTGAAGCGAAGGTCGCGCGTGCCCGGTGTGTAGCGAAGCGTGCCTGTGAGCACCTGGCCGCCCAGGCGGACCGTCGCGCCCGGTGTGACCGGCCGCGAGAGCGCCTCGGTCGGCGTGAGGTAGTAGACGGTCGCGCCCTGAAGCCCCTGCACCGCGACGAAGCCGACGATCACGGCGACCGCGAGCGCGCAGATCGCGAGGACCCGGCGGCCTCCGAGGACGCTAGCGCGAGCTGCGGACACGCAGGGAGATGAGGTAGGCGAACAGGGTCCCCCAGGTGATGGCGAACGCCGCGACGATGAAGCCGAGGTTCTCGATCACGGGCGCGCGCTCGCGAGCGCCCGTGCACGCCGGGCCTGCTCGATCTCGACCCTCGTCGCCATGCAGTACAGGTAGATGAGCGTGAACGCGGCGACGCCGGAAAGCAGCGTCGCGAGCATGCGCCCATCGAGCGTCGGTCCGCCGCTGGGTCGAAGCACCGTGGGAAGCTGATGGAGCGCGTTCATCCAGAGGACCGACAGGTGGACGATCGGCACGTTGACGACCGCGATGATGCCGAGGACCGCGGCGCGCGTCGCGCGTCGCCCGAAGTCGCTGGACAGGCCGCGGAGCAGCAGGTAGCCGACGTACATGGAGAACATGACCGCCGTCGTGACCAGACGCGGCTCCCACGTCCACCAGACGCCCCATGTCGGCTTCGCCCAGATGGAGCCGAGGACGAGCGTGAGCCCGGTGAACATCACGCCGATCTCGGCGGACGCGACGGCCACGCTGTCGAACCACGCGCTCTTCGTCCAGAGCCAGCCGACGCTCGCAAGGAACACGATCACGAACGCGAGGTAGGCGAGCCACGCGCTCGGCACGTGGACGAACATGACGCGGTAGACGTCGCCCTGCGTGGCGTCCGGTGGCGCCCAGACGAGCGCCATGAACGTGGCGATACCGGCCGCGGCGAGGCTCGCGACCGCGAGCCAGGGCCGGACGCGCATCGTGAGGGAGGGAGTGAGCGTCGTTGTGGTCATTCGATGGCGGCAGGGACGATGGTAAGGCCGAGTACCGCATACACCAATGCGAACGCGAAGAGCAATCCGGACCAGCCGAGCGAGCCCGTCGCGTCGCCTGCCAGCGCGGCGCTCGACCCCTGCGTCGAGGCGACCAGCTGCGGCACGAGCATGGGCAGGGCGAGCACCGGGACGAGGATGGCGCGCGCGCGCAGCCGCACGGTGAGCGCGACGACGAGCACGACGACCGGCGCGAGGGCGGCAACGCCGAGGACCGCGACGAGCAGAAGGTGTCCGGGCAGGGCGACGGCAAGATCCAGCAGACCGATCGACAGGATCGTGCCCAGCAATGCGACGATCCCGAGGAGCAGCGCGAGCGCGAGCGTCTTTCCCGCGAACAACGCGTCCTTGCCGCCGGGCAGCGCGATGACCGCGTCGAGCGCGTCGTCCTCGAGCTCTCGGTCGAACGAGCGCGTCGCCGCAAGGAGCGCCGCGAAGAGGACCGCGATCCAGAGCAGCGCGCTCGCGAGCTGCGGCTGGCGCGCGAGGCTCGGGCCGACCACCAGGCTCTCGAGGAGGACGAGGATCGCGGTGAAGCTGACCGCCGCCACGATCCCGTCGGGCTGACGCCGCTCAGCGCGGAGCTCGCGACCGGCGACCAGTCGCGCCCGCGTCGCGCTGTTCAGCGCAGCGTCCCGCCGTCCAGCGTCCGCACGTGGGCCGCGGCGTCGAGCGATTCGTGTCCATGCGTGGCCACGACGACGGCCCGGCCGTCGTCGCCGAGCCGCGCGAGCGCCTTCTCGAGCAGCTCGCTCGCGTCGCGGTCGAGCTCGGCGAACGGCTCGTCCAACAGCACGAGGCCGCAGCGCTCCTGATCGATGCGCGCGAGCGCCGCGCGCCGCCGCTGGCCCGCCGAGAGGCGCTCGACCGGCCGATCCGCGTCGGCAGCGAGACCCCAGCGCGCGAGCGCGTCGCCGACGCCGCCGGCATCGCCACCGCGGAAGCGCGCGAAGAAGGACAGATTCTCGCGCGCGGAGAGCCCGCGCAGCAGCTGCGGCCGGTGACCGAGGATCAGCACCTCGCCAGAGACCGTCCTCGTTCCAGAGGCGATCGGCAGCAGACCCGCGAGCGCGCGCAGGAGCGTGGTCTTTCCCGAGCCGTTCGCGCCGCGCACGACCGTCAGCCCGGGTCGCACGTCGAGATCGACCCCGCGCAGCACGGGGCGGTCGTCGAGCACGACGCTGACATCGTCCAGACGTGCGCTAGCCTCCATCGCGGGCATGATGCGGCTCCTCATCGGCGCGTGCATGGCTTCCGCGCTGCTGCTCTCGTGCACCGAGGCCCCCGCCAGCGAGCCCGTCGCGCGCGGCCGGCAGGTCTATCGCGCGCTCGACTGCGGGCGCTGCCATCAGATCGCGGGGGAGGGTGCGCGCCTCGGCCCGGAGCTGACCAACATCGGGACCGTCGCCGCGGCGCGGGTGCCGGGCGTCACCGCGGAGGAGTACCTGCGCCAGTCGATCGTGTCGCCGAGCGCCTACGTGGTCCGCGGCTATCCCGACACCATGCCCCACGGTCTTCAGCTCGGACTGTCGGCGGCCGATCTCGACGCGCTGATCGCGTACCTGGCGTCGCTGCGTTGAGAGCGAACGACGAGCGGCTTTGCCGCGAGGAGTGAGCCCACCAGCCTTGAGCGGGTCTCTCGCGAAGCGAGAGATCGGGCAGGAGTCCTAGCCGGCGGACTCCCGCGCCGCGCGCGCGAGCTGCGGCCAGCGGCGACGCACCGCCGCCGCGATGCCCTCCGCGTCGAGGCCGAAGCGCGTTCGCCAGATCTTCTGCGCGCCGTGGTCGACCCACTCGTCGGGGACCGCGAGGATCTCGAGGTCGACCCTGGCGCCACGCTCCGCGAACAGCTCGGCGACGGCCGAGCCGAACCCGCCGCTCGCGACGTGCTCCTCGATCGTGACGACACGGGGGATGCGCGCGGCCAGCGCCAGGAAGCGCTCCGCGTCGAGCGGCTTCGCGAAGCGCGCGTTCACGACGGTCGCCTCGATCCCCATCGCGGCGAGCGCGTTCGCCGCGGCGAGGGCCGGGCCAGCGAGCGTGCCATAGGCGATGATCACGACATCGCTCCCGTCGCGCAGCGTCTCGGACACGCCGATCGGGAGCTCGGCGAGCGGCGCGTCGAGCGCGACGCCGGTCCCGGTGCCGCGGGGATAGCGCAGCGCGATCGGGCCACGGCCCGCCGCCGCGTGACGCGTCGCCGTCCAGACCATCTGCCGCAGCTCCGCCTCGTCCTTCGGCGCCATGAGCACGATCCCCGGCAGCGGCCGCAGGTACGCGATGTCGAACAGGCCCTGGTGGGTCCGGCCGTCGTCGCCGACGATGCCCGCCCGATCCATCGCGAGCACGACGGACAGCTCCTGGATGGCGACGTCGTGCACCACCTGGTCGTAGCCGCGCTGCAGGAAGGTCGAGTAGATCGCGGCGATCGGCACGATCCCCTGCGTCGCGAGGCCCGCGGCGAACGTCACCGCGTGCTGCTCGCAGATCCCGACGTCGAAGACCCGGGTAGGGAACTCCTTGAAGAGCGGCGCGAGCCCGGTGCCGCCGGGCATGGCGGCGGTGATCGCGACGACGCGCTCGTCCGCGTTCATGGCCTCTCGGACGGCGTTCGCGAAAACGGCGGTGTACTGCGGCGCGGTCGCCGCCGTCGCGCCGGTCGCGGATACGCCGTGCCACTTCTGGTTGTCCTCTTCGGCCGGCGCGTAGCCGTGTCCCTTCTGCGTGTGGACGTGCACGAAGACCGGACCGTCGGGGAAGTCGCGCGCTTTGTGCAGGACGCTCTCGACCGCGAACAGGTCGTGGCCGTTCACGGGTCCGAAGTACGTGAACCCGAACTGCTCGAACAGGATGTTCGGGATGAAGAGCGCCTTCAGGCTGTTGAACAGCCGGCGGCGCGCCTCCTCGGCGAGATCCGACGCGGGCAGGTGATCGATGACCGAGCGCGCGAGCTGCTTGATCTCGCGATAGGGCGCCGCGACGCGGACGGTCTCCAGCATCCGCGAGACCGCTCCGACGTTCGGCGAGATGCTCATGCCGTTGTCGTTGAGCACGACGATCATCCTCGTGCGCATGTGACCGATCGCGTTGAGCGCCTCCCAGGCCATGCCGGCGGTGAGCGCGCCGTCGCCGATGATCGCGACGACGTGGTGCGTCTCCCCCTTGAGGTCGCGCGCGACGGCCATGCCCTGCGCCGCGGAGACCGAGGTCCCCGCGTGCCCGGCCCCGAATTGGTCGTGCTCGGATTCCGTGCGCGTCAGGAACCCCGAGATCCCGCCGAATTGCCGCAGCTTGTCGAAGCGCTCGCGCCGGCCGGTGAGGATCTTGTGCACGTATCCCTGATGACCGGTGTCCCACACCAGCTTGTCCGTGGGCGAGGAGAAGACGCGATGCAGGGCGACCGTCAGCTCCGTCGCTCCGAGGCTCGAGCTGATGTGCCCGCCGGTCTTCTGCACGGCATCGACGGTGAACGCCCGGATCTCCCTGCAGAGCTCGAGCAGCTCGTAGCGCGAGAGGCCGCGCAGGTCGCTCGGTGACCCGATGCGCTCGAGCACGCTCATGGGCCAATACTAGGTGTGATGCCCGATCTCTCACGGCACGTGATCGTCGTCACCGGGGCGACCGGGAACCTCGGTCATACCTTCGTGCGGCGCGCCATCGAGAGCGGCGCGCACGTCGCGTGCCCGGTGCGCGACCTCGCGAAGGGCGAGGCGCTGCGTGCGGAGCTCGGCGGCCTCGCCGTGGATGCGGCAGATCCGCGCCTGCTCGTGCGCGAGCTTGACCTGAACGATCAGCGCGCGATGGAGGCGTTCGTCGAGACAGTGCTCCGCGCGTGGGGACGCGTCGACGCGATCGTCAACCTCGCGGGCACGTTCGGCAACGGTCCCGCGACGGATCTGGCGAAGATCGAGGAGCTCTGGGGTGCCAACGTGCGCCCCGCCATCGTGGCGACGGCGGCCTGCCTGCGGCCCATGCGCGCGCGCGGCCGCGGGCGCGTCGTGAGCGTCGGCGCGCTGTCCGCGCTGAAGGCCGGCGCCAACGTGGCGGGCTACGCGATGGCGAAGGGCGCGCTGGTGCGCTGGACCGAGGCGCTCGCGCAGGAACTCAAGGCTGGGGGCATCACCGCGAATGTGGTGCTGCCGTCGACGATCGACCACCCGACCAACCGCAAGAACATGCCGAAAGCGGATCCCGCGACGTGGGTCACGCCCGACGAGCTGTCGTCGGTGATCCTGTTCCTCTGCTCGGATGAGGCCAGCGGCGTCACCGGCGCCGCGATACCGGTCACGGCGCGGACGTGAGCAGCGTCGTGGCGAGTGCGGTCGCCCATTGCGCGTGTGCCTCACCGGACGGATGCAGGCCGTCGGGCGCGAACATCCGCTGCTCGGCCTGCGTGCGCATCAGCGGCGACAGGTCGATGTAGCGCGACCCGGCGCGCTCGGCCTCGTCGCGCGCGATCTGGTTGAAGCGGTCGATCGTCTCCTCCAGCGCGCGCGGATCGCCGAATCCCGCTGCGCTCGGCGAGGCGGACCAGTAGGGCTGGGGGAGCACGACGACGTCGTGCGCGCGCACCCCCTGGGAGCGCAGACCGGCGTGGATCGAGCGGAGCTGGTCTCGATAGCGGCCTTCGTCGTGGCCGCGCACGATGTCGTTGGCCCCGACGAGCAGCGTCACCAAGCCCGGTCGCACGCGTGCCGCGAGCGGGAGCTCCTTCGCGATGAGGTCGTCCGTCGTGTAGCCATTCATCGCCGGGTTCGTGAGCACGACGCTGCGACCCTGATCGCGCCACAGACGGACGAGCACGGCCGGGAACGCGACGTCCGGGCTCGTTCCGGTGCCGATCGTGAACGAGTCGCCGAGCGCCAGGTACGCCACCGTCGCGTCCGTCACATTCGCTGCCCATCCTCGCGCAGGCGCGAATACGACGCCGCGCCGCGCTGTTCTAGAGTCTGAACATGGCACATTTCGACCTCGTCATCATCGGTGGAGGCCCGGCGGGCCTGACCGCCGGCCTGTACGCGGCGCGCGCCAACATGAACGCCATCCTCTTCGAATCGAAGGGCGTGGGCGGCGAGATCCTCAACACCGACCTGATCGAGGACTGGCCGGGCGAGCAGTCCATCACCGGCCGGGCGCTCGCGGAGAAGATGGCGGAGCATGCAGAGAGATTCGGCCTCAAGATCGAGCTCAAGGCCGTCGACAAGATCCGCAGCGAGGGCGACCGGAAGATCATCCGGATGGCCGATGGGACCGAGCACACCGCCTACGCCGTGATCGTGACCGTCGGCGGGGAGCCCATCAAGCTCGGCGTCCCCGGCGAGGAGAAGTTCCACGGGCGCGGCGTGTCGTACTGCGCGGTGTGCGACGGCGCCTTCTTCAAGGGACTCGACCTCGCCGTCATCGGCGGCGGCGATTCCGCGTTCCAGGAGGGTCTGTTCCTCACGCGCTTCGCCAAGAAGCTGCACGTCGTCCACCGGCGAAACGAGTACCGCGCCCAGGCGATCCTGCAGGACCGCCTGCTGGGGATGGAGAAGGTCAAGACCGTCACGCCGGCGCACGTGAAGGAGATCGGCGGCGACGCCGACGTGAAATGGATCGACATCGAGCGTAACGGCAAGGTCGAGCGCATCCCCGTGGAAGGCGTCTTCATCTTCGTCGGGTTCAAGCCCGTCGGCCGCCACCTGTTCGAGGAGCACATCGATCATGACGACAACGGCTACCTCATCACCGACCAGTACATGCGGACGAACATCCCGGGCGTGTACGCCGCCGGTGACACGCGGGCGCAGCTCGCGAAGCAGATCACGACCGCCGTGGGCGACGCGACGACCGCCGTGCTCCATGCCGAGCGCTACATCGAGGAGCTCAAGCACGCGGAGAAGACCTTTCCCAAGGCCGAGCCGCGCGTGCTCGCCGAAGAGACCGAGCGCGTGCGGACGATCCGCTACGTCCCGGGCGAGACCATCATCAAGAAGGGCGACGTCTCGGATCGTTTCTTCATCGTGCTGCACGGCGAGGCCGTGGCGGTGCGCGACGATGGCACGGTCGTGACGACGCTCGAGAACGGTGACCACTTCGGCGAGATCGGCCTCCTCAAGGGCACCGCGAGGAGCGCGACCGTCAAGGCAAAGACCGATACCGAGGTCCTGGTGATGGATCGCGCGAGCTTCGAGCGCATCGTGACGAGCAGCGCCGCGGCCCGTTCCGACCTCGAGGCCGAGGCGAACGAGCGCATGAAGGCGCTGCAGCTCTAGTCGATCTCCAGGCGGCCTTCAGCGTCGCTCAGTCCGCGGCCTCCGGGCTCGGCGTCGTCGTGCCCGCCGCATCGGGACGGTGACGTCCACGACCACCGCGTCGTCCTCGTCCACCGCGCGATCCGCGCCGCGTCGTCTTGCGCGGCACGACACCGGCCGCCGCCGCGTCGGCCGTGGCCGGTATGGGCGCCGTGGTGGGGGACGCGACCGGCGCTCCGGGTGCGTCGTCACCTGCCGCCGCGGGCTCACCGTGCGCTTCGACGCCGTTGAGCTCGCCGAACTTGCCCAGGAGCGCCTGGACCTCGCGTGAGGAGCGGGTCAGCACGTAGCCGGCCTTCTTGCCGTGATCCTCCGGACGCATGACACCGCGCTCCACGGCGCGCTTCATGCCGGACTCGAGCGCGTCGCCCTCGACACGCGAGAGGAGCTCGGCGAACAGCGCGTTGTTGACCCAGTCGGGCGCGTCGCCCGCCGCGCGGTTCGACGCGACGAAGTTGAACAGGTGCACGATCGCCGCGGAGGGCTGCCGCGCGTAGCGCACGAGCGGGTGGCCTTCGGCCAGCCAGCACATCGTGATCTGGCGCTCGTCGCGGGCGACCTGCTCGGTCTGGATCGCGCCGCGCTCCTCGGCGATGTTGAAGAGCATCTCCAGGAGCACGCGGCGCTGGGTGCGGCCCTTCACCAGGCCACCCGGCTGGTCGGCGCGGGACAGCGGGTCGAGCACGGCCTCCACCGCCGGGATGCGGCGCGTGTCCCTGCTCGTGACCGAGTCGATCCGTCGCAGCACGCGGACCAGGTGGAAATACGTCTCCGCGACGAGCGGCGAGCTGAAGTTCGGCGACAGCATCTGCCGGGCCTTCAGGCGCATGCGGGCCGGCATCGTCGCGATGACGTGGCCCTGCTCGATCGCGGCGTCGAGCCGCTGCTCGAGCACGCTCGAGGCCTCGCTCTCCGAGAGCGGGACCACCGAGCGGACGAAGTCGGTGCGCGACATCGAGTCCTGTCTGAGTGCCACCAGTTGATCCAAGAGCAGCACCGCCAGGCGACGCTGCTCCTTCTCGGACTCCGGCGACGCGGTCGGGACGACGGCGGGGACGACCGGCGCCCTGGTCGGACGCATCGGCGTGGGGCCGCGCCCGCGGCCCCCGCGTGCTCGCTTGAGCGGCGCGCCGCGGTCCTCCTTGCCGGCCTGCGTGTCGTCGGTCCGCAGGATCCCGTTCCGGATCCAGCGCGCCTCGGGGATCAGGTCCTCGAGGAGGAACACGTCGTCGCGGAGGTACGGCGAATCGCGCAGCTCGTTCGCGAGCGACTTGTCGCCCGCGACGAGATACACGTTCTTGTCCTCGTCCTTCAGCGCTTTGCAGAGCGCGTTCAGGTCGCGGTCGCCGGACACGATGACCCAGACCTGGATCTCCGGACGCTCCTTGTAGAGGAGCTTCATGGTCCGCGTGATGAGCACGGCGTCGGAGCGGCCCTTGAGGAGCCGCCCGCTCATGCGCTGCGCGACCGCGATGGGCTCGATGCCGGTGAACTCGAGGGCCATGAGGAGCGTCTCGTCCTGCGAGGCGACCTCCTGGCCGAAGATGGCCTGCTTCACGCGGACCGGGCCGAACTCGGCGGCCTTCTTGAGGATGGCCTGCAGGATCGCGAGGGACGACGGCAGCGGGCCATCCGTGTGCTGCCGCATGGTGTAGTAGACGTTCTCCCAGTCAATGAGCAGGGCGACGTCGGGCAAGGTGATTCTCCGTCATATGTGGGCTTCGCGATCCACCCGACTCGCTCGAGGACCCGCTCGTTCCGTCTCCCCGTCCATCGCGTCCCATTGGGACGCCATGTCCGCGAGCCTTCCTCTGAGCGCTCCAGCCGGAGCGCGCGCCGTTTCGCCACAGTCTAGCCTGACGCGATGCTCGATGGGCTTTTGCCCGCGATCGTCGACGCGGCCATCGCGCGCGGCGCGAGCTACTGCGACGTGCGGGACGTCGAGCGCGAGTCGGAGCTCGTCGACCTCCAGGATGGCGAGATCGAGTCCATCGAGCGCAAGGGCGATCGCGGTATCGGCCTGCGCGTGCTGCGCGATGGCTCGTGGGGATTCGCGGCATCGGCGCGCGTCGCCGACGAGGCCGGCCTGCGCGCGCTGCTCGATCAGGCCGCGCGTCTCGCGGACGCCGCGCGGACCGTGCAACGGCGCGCGGCGCGTCTCGTGCCGCAGGCGCCGCAGCGCGGCGAATACCGCACGCCCCTGGAGCAGGATCCGTTCGCGGTCCCGATCCCGCGCCGCGTCGAGCTGCTGCGCGCCGCGGACGACGCGATGCGCGGCCCGCGCGTGACGACGCGGCGCGGTTCGATCGCGGCGTACCGCACGCGCAAGCGTCTCGTGACCAGCGAGGGGACCGACGTGCGGCAGGAGATCGTCGAGTCGGCGGCCGGGCTCAACATCGTCGCGGTCAAGGGCGGCGTACCCCCCGCGATCCGCGGCGACATGCGCAGCGCGCGGCAGGCGGGGTGGGAGTTCGTCGAGGAGCTCGATCTGGTCTCGCTCGGGGCGCGCTACCGAGACGATGCCGAGGCCACGCTCGACGCGCCCGCCGCGGCCGCGAAGCCGACCACGCTGATCCTCGATCAGAGCTTCCTCGCGCTGATGGTCCACGAATCCTGCGGCCATCCCACCGAGTCGGATCGTGTCCTCGAGCACGAGGTCGCGTTCGCGGGGACGTCGTTCATGTGGCCCAAGGACCGCGGGACGCTCCGCTATGGCTCGACGCACGTGAGCATCACCGCCGACGCGAGGGTCCCGGGCGGCATGGGGACCTTCGGCTGGGACGACGACGGCGTGCCCGCCACGCGGACGCCGCTGATCGAGCGCGGCATCTTCACCGGCTACCTCACGTCCCGCGAGACCGCCGCGGCGCTCGGGCTGGTCGCGAGCGGCGGGTCCAGCCGCGCGGAGGGCTGGCAGCACTCCCCGCTCGTGCGCATGGTCAACGTGAGCCTCGAGCCCGGCGATCGGAGCTACGCGGACCTCGTTGGCGAGGTCGACGACGGGCTGCTGCTGGAATCGCCCGCGTCCTATTCCCTCGACGACAAGCGCGAGAACTTCCACTTCTCGGCCCAGGTGGCGCGCGTGATCCGCCACGGTGAGGTCGGGGGCTACGTCCGTGGCGTCGGCTTTCAGTCGCTGACGAAGGACTGGTGGGGCTCCTGCGACGGCGTCGCCGCCGACGATTGGGAGCTGCACGGCTTCCTCACCTGCGCGAAGGGGGAGCCGCTCCAGAGCATGCGCGTCGGCCACGGGGCGGCGCACGCGCGCTTCCGCGACCGGCCCATCGAGGTCCGCGCGTGACGACGACCGCGGCGTCCACGCTCCTCGGCGTGGACGCGCTGCTCGATCCCCTGCAGCGCGCGCTGAAGGGCGCGGGCGCCGAAGGGGCCGAGCTGTGGGTCCATCGTCGTCGCGCCTCCGTCGTGCGCTATTCGCATTCCTCCATCCATCAGAGCGCGGCATCGGACGAGCTCGACGTGCACGCCCGGGTCGCGGTCGACGGCGCGGTGGGCACCGCCGAAGGGGGGTCGCTGGCGCCGGACGCGCTGCGCGACCTCATCTCTCGTGCGGCCGCGCTCGCGAAGCTCCAGCCCGCGAATCCGACGTGGCCCGGGTTCGCCGATCCAGCGCCGTACCGCGCGCCGCACGCGTTCGATGCCGCGACCGCCGATCTCGATCCGGCCGGCCAGGCGCGCGCCATCGCCGCGATCTGCGCCTCGCTCGCGTCCGGTCAGCGAGCGGCCGGCACCCATTCGGTGGACGTGACCGAGGACGCGATCGCGAACACCCACGGCGTCGCGGCGTACGCACCGGCGACCGTCGCGTACCTGCGCGCCCTCGTGCAGGGAGAGCATGGCGGCGCGGGCTATGCGGACGACCTGAGCCGCGACCATCGCGGCCTGGACCCGGCGGGCATCGCGCGGCGCGCGCGCGAGAAGTGCGAGCTTGACCACGATCGCGCGCGGCTCGCCCCGGGCGACTACGAGGCCGTGTTCGAGGAGGATGCCGTCGCCGAGATTCTCCGCTTCGTGTCGTTGACCGGGTGCGGTGGGCAGGCGGTGCGCGAAGGCCGCTCCTTCATGGCGGGCCGCATCGGCGAGGCGGTCACCGGTGCGCGCTTCACGTTGCACGACGACGCGCTCGATCCGCGCCAGCTCGCGATCCCCTTCGACGTCGAAGGGACGCCGAAGGAGCGGGTGACGCTGGTCGAGAACGGCGTGGTCCGCGGGCCCGTGCACGACCGCACCGGCGCGAAGCTCATGGGAACGCGGTCGACCGGTCATGCCGCGGACCCCGACCGCTACGCCCGCGGCGGCCACGCCGGGAATCTGGTGATGGCGGGCGGATCCGCGACCCGTGAACAGCTGATCGGGGCCGTCACGCGAGGCATCCTCATCACGCGCTTCCACTACACGAACACCCCGGACCCGAAGCGCGCGACCATGACGGGCACGACGCGCGACGGCACCTTCCTCATTGAGGACGGGCGCATCGTGGGAGCGCTCGCGAACGTGCGCTACACGATGAGCGCGCTCGAGCTGTTCAGCGGCATCGATCTGCTCGGGCCGCAGCGCCTCGTGCGCGACTGGTGGAGCACGAACGGCATGGGCTCGATCGTGTGCCTCGCGCCCGCGATGAAGGTCTCGCGCGCGACCATCACGGGGTCGTCGCCCGCCTAGCCACTACGTAGCCGCCAGGCGAAGTAGCAGGACTGTCGCGGCACCGCTTGGCGGTGCTGTGACCACCTACGCGCCGATCGCGTCCGCCTTCGCGCGATGACTGGCGTCCAGCGCGTCCAGGACCTCGGTGAAGTCGGACACGGTCAGCTCCTTCTCTTGTAGCGCCGGCGACGCCTGCGCCGCCCGCCGCTGCCGTCCTTCTCGACGATCGAGATGTCGCCATCGGGCTCGAGGACCGCGAGCTTCACGTGCTTCATGTCGTCGACGCCGTGCTCGCGCATCGCGGTCTCGACCTCCTCCTGGTCGACGCCCTCCTTCTCCATCGCCTCCTCTTGGAACGCGCCATCGCGGACGAGCACGGTGGGCGGCGACACGAGAAGGTGTTGGAGGAAGTGCACCCGCGAGACGGCGAAGTTGAGGACCGCGAGCGTGAGGATGACCACGACGCCGCCCAGGGCGGAATTGTCCGGTCCTGTGACGGCGGGCTGCACCGCGTTCGCGACCAGGAGCACGAAGACGAGGTCGTACAGGGTGAACTGCCCGACCTCACGCTTGCCGAACGCGCGGAAGGCGACGAGCAGCGCGAGGTAGATGAGCGCGGCGCGCGCGATCAGCTCGGGGATCGAGACGGTCAGGTCGAACATCTACTGCGAAGCCGCAGGCGCAGCAGCAGGACGGTACGCCGCTGCGGAGCAGAGGCGTACCACCTACGGCTGCCCGCTCGCCGCGAGCTGCTGCAGGTAGCGGACGAGCTGCCAGCGCTCCGTGTCCGACAGCTGATCCTTCCACGCGGGCATCGCCGTCCCGGGAACGCCCTCGCTGATCCAATAGAAGACCTCGCCGGGCGCGTGCTGCGGGACGTGCAGCTGGAGGTTCACAGGGCGCGGATTGAAGCTCAACGCGGCCGGCCCGTCACCGAGGCCCCGCGCGCCGTGGCACACGACACAGTTCTTCTGGAAGAGCGCGCGACCGCTGTCGATGTTGGCGGCGTCGTTCGGCACGGGGTTCTGCGCGAAGCGCGCGGTCAACGGCACGGGCGGCGTCGGGATGTTCGGCGCGACCGTATAGCCGAGGACGAGCGACACCGCGGCGAGACTGCCGAGGATCCCGGCGGAGATGCCGTTGCGCCGCCAGGGCAGCCCGCGGCGGCGCGTCCTCCAGCTCATGAACGCGAAGAACGCCGCGCCCACGAGCAGCAGCAGGGCGATCTGCTCCATGCCCTGCCGCGAGACCGGGAAGGTCACTCCTGGTCCTGCGCCTTCCGGGCCTTCTCCTTCGCCTTCTCCTTCCGGTTCGACCAGATGTAGAGGCCGATGAAGATCAGCAGCGGCAGCCCGAGCTCGACGAATTCGTCGAGCCACGTGCCGGTGACGCCGTGGGCGAGGACCAGCGGCGGATCAGCGGGCAACATCGAGACCGTACACCGCCTGTGCCTCGGGACCGACGCTCACCGTCGCCTGCCACGAACCCGCATCGAGTCCCGCGACCGCGAACGTGTACCGCCCAGGCGTGCTCTCGCTGCCGTCCACCGGCGCCGCCGCGGCCGGGCCCTGCAGCGTCACGCGGGGGGACTTCGTCGGCACGGGGTCGCCCTTGCTGTCGATGAGGACGAGGTTGATGGTGAACGGCGCGCCCGCGGTCGGCTGACTCGGATCGAGGAAGAGCAGGAGCGTGTAGGGCCCGGCGACGATCGCCTTCGCCGTGCTCGCGCCCTGCTGCGCGGTGATCGGGACCGTAAAGACAGCGCGGATGTCGTCGCGGCCAACAAGCCGCACGATCGTCTGGATCCGCCAGGTCCCGTACATCGCGGTCGCGCTGCCCTGCGCCACGTACTCGCCCGGCGCGCGCTCCTCGGCGACCAGCTCGTTCTCGCCCATGTCGTGCTCGATCATCGTGAAGCGGAACGCCACCTTCTGCGTGCCGACGACGGGACGCAGTCCCTCGTGGACGCGCAGGACGTAGCGGTTGCGGCCGGGGGCCGTCGTCGCGAGCAGCAGCTCGAGGCGAAGGCCCTCGACGTGCTGCGTCGAGTCGTACGCCGCCGCGTTCGCCTGCGCCGGCGGGTACAGCGCGGTGAGCACCCCGCTCGCGACGAGCACCAGCGAGAGCAGCGCGGCCTCCGCCATGACGCTTCGTGCCAGAGCCCTCCTTGCGCGCTCCGGCGCGAGCGCGCGCTGGAGCCGCGGTCCCCAGACGACGAGGTTCAGCGCGCCGAGCGCGAGGGTGAGCAGGAGCAACACGATCTTGGCCAGCAGCGCGACGCCGTACGGCGTCTCGACAAGATCCTGGATCAGCACGAGCCGGTCGAGCGACTGCAGCGTGCCCGTCGTCACCACGACCGCGACCGCGACGAGCGCCGTGAGGGAGAAGCGCCACACGATCCCGCCGAGCTCGCGCGACTCGCGCGCGTCGCGGACCGTCGCGTCGCGCACCACGGTCCAGAACAGCGCGGCGATGCCGCCCGCCCACACGGAGATCGCGAGGACGTGCGCGAGGTCGAGCACCAGCTGCTTCACGTCGCCGCTCGCGGCGGCGTGCGACACCAGCGTCGCGCTGAGCGCGGCGAGCAGCCCGGCGGCGACCGTGATCTCGCGCTTCGGCCCGTCGCCGAGGAGCCGCTCGGGTACCCGCAGGAGGGCCAGGACGACGCCACCGGACAGCGCGCGCAGCAGGAGCAGCGCCCCCAGCCGTGCCGGGACCGTCGCCGACTCCGCGAAGATCAGCTCGCTGCCCAGGAGCAGGGCGACGCCTCCCGCGACGCGGAGCTGTCTCTCCGCCGCTCGCGCGCGTTCGTCACGCGGTCGCGTGATGAACACCCCGAAGGAGGCGACGCCCAGCACGAGCGCGATCCCGCCGAACGACAATGCCCGTCCGATGACCTCCGCCGGAGCGGGCGCGGTCGACCCGTCGCCGACGTCGGGGATGCGTGGCAGCGGCGCGTTCCCGACGGCGAACACGAAGTTGCCCTTCGTCGTGTGGCCGTCGATGGCGGACAACGCCGTCCAGGCGACCGTGTAGCCGCCATCGCCGAGCGACCCCACAGCGATCGCCAGTCCGTTCTCGTCTCCTGACGGATGGAGCGTGCCGGTCTCGTAGTGCTTGCCGCTCTCGTCGAAGACCGCGATCTCGCTGCCCTTGGCATCGGGAGACTCGCTGAACGAGATGCGGACTTCGGTCGGCGGGCGCACCAGACGCGCGTCCGCCGCCGGATTCGAGCGGATGTAGTTGGCGTGCGCGTCCGCGGCGCCGGCCCGTAGGCCTGCGACCGCGAGCGCGAGCAGCAGGACCGCGAGGGCGCGCCGGATCACTTCCCGCGGCGCCTCACCGCGAGGCCGAGCCCGACGACGCTCAGCGCGAGCGCCACGATCGCGAGGATCCGCGCCTGATCGACCGCGGACTGGACGTCCGCGAGCTTCGTCGAGAGGTCGCCGCCCGTGGGGACCTTCTGGGGATACTGGATCGCGACGGTCGATCCGACATCATCGAAGCGGCCAGGGCCCGATTCGAACGTTTCATTCAGGTCCGTCGTGTCGATCTTGCCCTTGAACACGAATCGGTAGCTTCCGGCCTTCGTCGGCACGAAGTACGCGGCATACGCGCCCGGATTTCCGAAGCGCGTCTCCAGCGCGAGCGACAGCGGCGTCGTGAGGCCACCGGAGAAGATGTCGACCTTCACGGTCTTCTCGAGGCCCTCGACCGGCTTGCTCGTGCGCGTATCGGTCACGCGGAAGTCGACGCTGTTCTTGACGCCCTCGAACGGGGGCTCATCAAGGAAGCCGACGGCCAGCTGGTACGGGCCGACGGTGCGGCGCTCGTGCGCCGCCGCGGGCGTGCCCGTGACGAGAAGCGAAGCCACGACGACGGCGAGCGCCGCCAGCGCGGACAGGATGCGCGACATGAGGACCCTCCTTGTTGGTTTTGCGGGCTACGCGAAAGAGCGGAGGGTCGTGGTCCGAGGAGGTCCGAGCGCGAGCGTCGCGTCCCACTGCGGCAGCGCGAGCGAGGGCAGAGCGAGCCGCGCAAGGACGCGCCGCGTCGGGCGGGGGAGTCGGGGAGCGAGGATCGCGAGCAGCGCGAGCGTGAGCGCTCCCGCGAGCTCCGCGGCGGGCGCGACGACATCGAAGCGAGCGCCATCGGTCAGCGGCCGCGCCAGGCGAAGGAGATAGATGGAGTACCGATACGCCGCGAAGACGTGGTCGTGGTAGCGCGGCGTTCCCGGAGGGTCGACGTGCGGCGCGACGAACAGACCCATGCCCGCGAGCGTCGTTCCGGCGGCCGCCAGCGCGAAGACGGCGACCGCGAGCAGCCGTCCCATCACGAAGACTGTACGACCCGGCATTGCTCGCAGATGCCGCTCACCGCCGCGTGCGCGAGGTCGGCGGCGAAGCCGTAGCGCTCCATCAGGCGGCGCGCGAGCGGGCGCAATGCCGCCATCGGGACCTCCGTCTCCGCCCCGCAGACCGTGCAGACCAGGTGACCGTGCCGTTCCTCGTCCGCGCGGTGCCAGCGCGTCACCCGATCGTCGAGATGCGTGTGCGTGACGTGACCGAGTCCCTCGAGCACCTCGAGGTTCCGGTAGATCGTGGACGCGTCGATCTCGAAACCCTTCGCGCGCAGCTGGCGCTGGATGTCGTCGGCGGTCGTGTGATGTCGAGCCCGGGCGAGCGCGTCGAGGATCAGCCTGCGCTGCATGGTCATCCGGCCGCCACGCTGTCGGAGCGCGTCCTCGATCTTCATTCGGTCCAGCGTGACGCTGTTGCACTCGGGTCGCAAGTAGGCGCTATTGCAGGGAGTTGCGATATCTTCCCAGCCATGGACCTCGGCTCACTCGCCGTCCTTCTCGGCATGGTGGCCCTCGGCTTTCGCCACGGCTTCGATTGGGATCACATCGCGGCCATCACCGACATCACGAGCACGACGACCGCGAGCCATGCCGACGTGAGCACCGTGGCGCTCGGCGCACCGGTCGCGGCGCGAGGCCACGACCACGTCACCACTCACGCGCACTCGCACCAGGCCGCGGCCCCGCTCCACGTGCTGAGCGAGTCGCGGTTCGCGCACGAGCAGCGCCACGCGATCGAGCTCGCGACGCTGTACGCGCTCGGACACGCCTCGATGGTGACGCTGCTCGGCGTGCTCGCGCTGCTGGTCGGCGCGATCCTCCCCGGGTGGGTCGACCCGATCCTCGAGCGCGTCGTCGGCGTGACGCTCGTGCTGCTCGGCGTGTGGGTGCTCTACTCGGTCGTCCAGTACATGCGCGGCAAGGGTGAGTTCCGCATGCGCAGCCGCTGGATGCTCGTGTTCGACGTCTCCCGGAACGCGTGGGGCGCGTTGCAGGCGCGAATCCACGGCCACGAGCACCGTCCGACGGCGCACTCGACCCAATACGGTCCGCGCACCGCGTTCGGCGTCGGCGTCATCCACGGCATCGGCGCCGAGACCGGCTCGCAGGCGCTGCTCCTCGCGGGCGTCGCAGGCGTCACCGGCGGCCAGGGTGTGGTCATCCTGGCCGCGTTCGTGCTCGGGCTGCTCGCATCGAACACCCTGGTCGCGGTCGTGAGCGCGAGCGGGTTCATCGGCGCGCAGCGGCTGCGATCGCTCTACGTCGGCGTCGGCCTCGTTGCGGGGATCGCGAGCCTGATCGTGGGGTTCTTCTTCATCGCCGGCTCGGGCACCAGCCTCCCGGATCTCCAAGAGCTCCTATTCGGGACAGAGCCCGCCTACTGACCTCCGCCTCCCTCGTAGTCTCTGACCGAATGCGCATCCTCCTCGCGCTCGTCGCTCTCCTGCTCATCTCCTGCGCCGATCCCGGCGTCGGACGGGCCGGCACGGTCTTCGACGCGCACGTCACGAAGGTCATCTCGACGAGCACGACGGGTCCGAGCGGGGGGCCCGTGCAGCAGCTCGAGATCGAGCTCGACGGGTCGCTGTACCGAGGCGATCGCGTGCAGACGGGGTGGGGCGGCCGCAGCCCGATCAACGCGAACGGCCTCCTGCGCGAGGGCGACCGCGTCCTCGTGACGCAGCGCCGTGGCGACAAGGACGAGCGCATCTACACGATCGAAGAGGTGGTCCGGCTTCCCTCGTTGCTTCCCTTCGTCGCCATGCTCGTTGTCGCGCTGCTGCTGGTCGCGCGGCTCAAGGGATTGAGCTCGCTCGGCGGTCTCGCGGCGAGCGTCGGGGTGTTCCTGCTCGCGATCGTGCCGGCGCTCCAGCGCGGCGACGATCCGCTGGTCGCGACCCTGGTCGGGACCGCGATCATCCTGGTGATCACCGTGTATCTCGTGCACGGCTTCAATCGCAAGAGCACCGCGGCGCTCGCCGGCACGCTGATCGCGCTCGCCGTGGTCGCGCTGCTCGCCGCGATCTCGCTCGGCGCGGGGCACATCACGGGCCTCGGGAGCGAGGAAGCGGTCTTCCTGGCCGTGGGCACGGACTACAAGGTCGACCTCTCGCGCCTGGTCCTGGCGGGCGTCATCGTCGGGTCGCTCGGCGCGCTCGTCGACATGGCGGTCGGGCAGGCGTCGACCACCTTCGAGCTCGCGGCGGTCGATGGGAATCTGCGCGGGCGGGCGCTCTACGGCTCGGCGCTCAACGTCGGAAGGGACCACATCGGCTCGCTCGTGAACACGCTCGCGCTCGCCTACTTCGGGGGAGCTCTTCCGCTCATCGTCCTGCTGTCGCTCGGCAACTCGCCATTGCTCGTCACCATCAACAGCGAGACGATCGTGGTGTCGATCCTCAGCGTCGTCATCGCGAGCATCGGCCTGGTCTGCTGCGTTCCGGTCACGACCGCGATCGCCGTCCGCTTGGTCCGCGAGTAAGGCTCCCCTCAACGCGCCGGGGGTCGAAGTTGACGGCACCGTCTCCCTTCCTGATACTCAGTCTCAAATGTCGCTCCGCAGCGCCAGCGCTGTCCTCGACCGTCTCGACCTGCGGTCGACCTCAGCACGCCGGGCGGTGATCACCGCCGTGCTCAGCCGAAGCCAGCCGGTCACCGCGCGCGAGCTCGTCGCGCGCCTCGCGCGCCGCGGGATCGGCCGTGCGACGGTCTTTCGGACGCTGGACCTTCTGGTCCGCGCGGGCGTCCTCTCCCGCATTCACGGCATTGAGGGCGGCGAGCGCTGCTTCCACTACACGCGCTGCGCTCCCGAGCACCATCACCACCTCGTCTGCCGCGCCTGCGGCAAGGTGGAGGAGATCGACGCGCGCCGTCTCGACGCGCGTCTCGACTCGGTCGCGCGCGGTCACGGATTTCGGGCGCTGTCGCACGCGGTGGAGATCCAGGGACTCTGCCAGGACTGCCATTGACGATGCGCTCATGACGGTCGCGCTCGTCGCCCTGGCGACGTTCCTGTCGACGATGCTGGGCGGCCTCGCCGCCCTGCGCGCGACGAAGCACCTTGGCGTGCTGATCGCGCTCGGCGCCGGCGTGCGGATCGGCGCCGCGTTCTTCGATCTGGCGCCCGAGTCCGCGAAGGAGCTCGACTCGGTGCAGACATCGATGCTCTTCGCCGGTATCGGATTCCTCGCGTTCTACCTGCTGGAGCGGCTGACGCTCCTGCACGTCGGACACGAAGCCGGCGCCGCGCTCGACAAGCACGAGCACGTGGGGATCCTCGGCGCCGGCGGGATGTCGGTCCACAGCCTCCTCGACGGCGTCGCGATCGGCGCCGCGTTCCACGCGGGCGCCGAGCTCGGCCTCATCGTCGCGGTCGTCGTGATCCTGCACGACTTCGGCGATGGCATCGCGACGGTCGCGGTCCTCCTGGCCAACGACGCGCGCCGGTCGACGGCGTACCGCTGGCTGTTCGTCGACGCGCTCGCGCCGGTCATCGGCGCCGTCGTCGCGTTCGCCGTGACCGTCGAGGGCCCGGCGCTCGGCGCCATCCTCGGACTGTTCGTCGGATTCTTCCTCTACGTCGGTGCGGCCGAGCTGCTCCCCGAGGCGCATCGCAAGGAGCGCTCGAGCCTGGTGATGATCGCGACGATCGCCGGTGCGGTGCTGATCTTCGTCGTCACGCGGCTCGTCTCGATCTGAACGACACCATCGGTCCTGCACGTGCGGCCCGCTAGACTGATGTCATCTCGCGCGTTCTGGAGGACGTCTCGTTGGCGCAATCAACATTGATCACCGTTGACATGACGATCGCGTCGGTCGTCGACCGCTGGCCCGACGCGGCGCGGATCTTCGCGCGCTACGGGCTCAGCTGCGCCTCGTGCTCGATCAGCAAGAGCGAGACGATCGCCGCCGGCGCCGCGGGGCACGGCGGTGGACGCATCGACATGAACGAGCTGATGCGCGATCTCAACACGCTCGCCGACACCGGCAAGCTGCCCGCGAACCTGCCGGCCGCGAACGCGACCGCCGGCGCCGGAGCGGGCATGGGGGCGCCGAAGGGCATGGCCGCGCCGCAGACCGGGATCGGCAGCGTCATCGCGGTGATGTCGGGCAAGGGCGGCGTCGGGAAATCGCTCGTCGCCGGGCTTCTTGCGGTCGGACTGAAGCGCAGGGGCATGTCCGTGGGCATCCTCGACGGGGACATCACCGGCCCGTCCATCCCGCGCATGTTCGGCGTCCGCGAAAAGCCCGCGGTCGCGGGCGCGCAGCGGCTGATGCCGCCGAAGTCGCGCGGCGGCATCCCGATCATGTCCATGAACCTGCTGCTCCCGGGCGAGGAGGAGGCCGTCATCTGGCGCGGCCCCATGGTGTCCGGAGCGATCCGGCAGTTCTACTCCGACGTGGAGTGGGGGACGCTCGACCACCTCATCGTCGACCTTCCGCCGGGGACGAGCGACGCGCCGCTCACCGTGATGCAGGCGCTGCCGATCGCGGGCGTGGTGCTCGTCACGACGCCGCAGGCGCTCGCCACGATGGTCGTCACGAAGGCCGTGCGGCTCGTGAAGCAGCTGGGCGGTGACATCCTCGGCATCGTCGAGAACATGTCCTATGTCAGCGCTCCCGACGGCAGTCGGATGGAGGTCTTCGGTCCCTCGCAGGGACTCAAGCTCGTGATCGCCTCGAACGCGCCGCTCCTGGCGAAGATCCCGATCGATCCGGAGATCGCGCACCTCGCGGACACCGGCATGATCGAGGACTACACCTCGCCGGAGTTCGACGAGCTCGTCGCGAACTTCATCGCGGTCGCGCCCGCGCTCGTTCCCGCCGCCGCTCACTAGCCCCGCGTGGATCGCCTGCGCGGCGCGCGGGGACCGGTCCTCCTCTACCTCCTGACCGGCTTCGCCAACGTGCTCGCGTTCGGCTACCAGTTCGTGATGCCACGGTTCCTGCGGCCGGGCGAGTTCGCCATCCTCACGCAGCTCTTCGGCATCCTCCTCGTCGAGTCGATCGGCACGCAGGTCATCCAGACCGCGATGGCCAAGCTGGCTGCGCAGTATCGAGCGCGCGACGACGACGCGGCCCTCCACGTCTTCGTCCGGCGCTGGCTCGTGCGCATCGTCACCTTCGGCGCGCCGCCGGCGCTGCTGCTCGCGCTGTTCGCCGGGCCGCTCTCACAGGCGATCAGGGTGTCAACGGCCTCGGTGGTCCTGCTCGGCATCACGCTCTTCCTGGCGATCGTGCTGACCTTCACCATGGGTCTGCTCCAGGGTCTCGGCCGCTTCGTATGGCTGGGTGGCGATCTCGTCGCCCAGGCGGGCGCGCGTCTCGCGCTCGGCACCGGGCTCGTGCTCGCGGGCGCCGGGGTGGATGGCGCCTTCGCGGGCGCCTCGGCCGCGCTGCTCGTCGGTCTGTTGATCAGCCTCATCCCCCTGCGTCCGTTGTTCAAGAGCGCGCGGGCGGCGACACCGGCCGCTCATCTCGCGCGCGACGAGACGCGCTTCTTCCTGCTCGCGGCGCTCGTGCTGCTCGCCTACGCCGGACTCACGAACGTCGACGCGGTCATGGCGCGCGCGCTCATGAGCGCCGACGACGCGGGCAACTACAGCGCCGCGATCACGATGGCCAAGGTCATCCTCTTCGCGCCCGTCGCCGTCGGCTACCTCGTGCTGGAGCGCACGGCACGCGCGCACGAGCGCGGTCACGACACCGACCGGCCGCTGCTGATCGCGCTCGGCTTCGTGCTTGCCACGAGCGGCGCCGTGGCGCTCGCGTACATCATCCGGCCGGGGTTGTTCGCGGCGATCATCGTCGGACCGCAGTACCCGCGAGCCGCCGAGGTGATCCCCGTCTACGGCCTCGCCGCGCTCTGCAACGCGCTGCTGAGCATCTGGAACGCCTACTTCATCGGCCGCGGGCGCATGCGCATCGGCCTGCTCCTCGGCCTCGCGCTGATCGTCGAGGTCGCGCTGCTCTCGACCTACGCGCACGACGCGCTCACCGCGACGCTCGTGGTGACCGGCGTCGCATTCGCCACGCAGCTCTGCGCCGTCGCCACCTTCGCGATCGACCGGCCCGCGCGCCGGCCGACGATACCCTTGCGCGCGTGATCCTCGGCGAAGAGCGCCGCTCGGACCCACGGTCCGGCGCGCTCTTCCGCGCCGGCATCATCCTCACGGGCGTCGGCGTCGTCTCGGCCGCGAGCGTGCTGCACACGTTCGACGCCCAGCCCGATGCCGCGCTCGCGATCGGGTTCGCGGCGTACCTGGGCCTGATGGCGCTGGCCGTGCCGCGGACGCGCATCCGGCACGCCGACGTCGTCGCGTTCCTCGTCGTGGCGGCCATGTATCTGAGCGCGGCCTTCGACCCGGGCGAGAACGCGGTCGGGCTCGTGCTCTACGTCGGCGCGATGGCGCTCGCGTTCGTGGTCACTCGGGCGCCCTTCCGCCCCCTGGCGGTCGCTGGGTTCGCCCTGTGGACCCCGGCGCTGCGCTTCTTCGATCAGGATCCGTTCGGCGTCGGGTTCCCGCCGTTCCTGGCGATCGCGGGCGTCGGCTCGCTTGTCTTCCTGGTCGCGACCCTCATCGTCGTCCAACCCGATGGCGCAGACCGAATGCGGTCCATCGGCTACGGGCTCCTGGGTGTCGCGTGCGTCTCGACCGTGATCGAGCGCCACACCGTCGTCGCGTCGCTGGTCGCGGCCCCCGATGACCTGATGGCGCTCGTGATCGTCGTGGCGTTGCCGATCCTGGCATCCGTGCGCTTCCGCGCGAGCCTGCGCGACGCGCTGGCGATCGGCCTGGTGCTCGCGACCTACGTGCTCGTCGCTGCCGCGCTCATCCTTGGCAAGCCGTACCACGTCGACGTGGTGGCGATCGTCCATCGCTCCGCCGAGCTCGCGCTGCAGGGCAAGGATCCCTACGTCGCGCTCGATGTCAGCGAAGCGCTGGCGGAGTTCGGCCTCGATCCCACGCTCGCGACGCATCTCGAGAACGGTGAGGCGCTCCGCTCGCTCAACTATCCCGCGCTGTCGTTCCTCGTCCCGGCGCCCTTCATCGCCGCCGGTCTACGCGACGTCCGCGTGCTCTATCTCACTGAGATCGTCCTGTTGACGCTGCTCCTGCTGCGTCGTGCCCGCGTGCCCTGGCGGCCGCTCATCGCCGCGACCATCGTCGGCAACGTGGTCATCACGCGACAGTTCGTCCTCGCCGGCGTCGATCCGCTCTGGGCGGCGTTCGTCGCCGTGGCGTACCTGTACATCCCGACCCGCTGGCTATCGCCGGTCGCGCTGGGGCTGGCCTGCGCCGCGCGGCAGCCCGCCTGGTTCTTCGTGCCCTTCTATCTGCTCGCCGTCTGGAAGCGCGATGGGCGAGCGGAGGCCGGTCGCCGCGCGGTCATCGTCTTCTCGACGTTCGCGGTGCCGGACCTGCCATACCTGCTCATGGACCCGGGGGCGTTCGTCTCGGGCATCCTCACGCCGATCGTCGGCGACCTCGAGCCGTACGGCGTCGGTCTCGTGCGCCTGGCCATCAATGGCGTCATCCCCCTGCTGCACCGCGGCGCCTACGCCGCGCTGTCGATCGGGATCCTCGCCTCGCTGCTCCTGCTCCTGTGGCGGCGCTGGCAGCGTCTCGCGACGGGCTCGCTCGCGTTCCCGCTCGTGCCGCTGTGGTTCGCCTGGCGCTCGCTGCAGAACTACTTCGCGTTCGTCGCGACCTTCTCGATGATGGCCGACAGCGAGCTCATGGTCACGAGCGAGAGCGACGGGCTACGCTCTGATCAGCTGACTGGAGGTGCGCGAGATGCCGCTGGATGAGGAGCTACTGGGGCTGCTGCGCTGCCCCGCGGAGGATCACGGAGAGCTACGCGTCGACGGCGATCGTCTCGAATGCCTCAGCTGCGGCCGACGCTACCCGGTCCGTGACGACATCCCGGTCATGCTGCTGGATCAGGCCGAGGAGCCGCGCTCGGAGGGGACCGGCTAGAGCATCGGCTGCGCGAGCCCGTTGCGGACCGCGTACACGGCCGCCTGCGTGCGATCGGAGAGGTCGAGCTTGCTGAGGATCGCCGCGACGTGGCTCTTCACGGTCTCCGAGGACAGCACGAGCTTCTCGGCGATCTCGCGATTCGACAGCCCCTCCGCGAGGTGGGAGAGGATCTCGCGCTCGCGCCTCGTGAGGTTCTGCGGCGCCGAGCCGTCAGCGCGGACCTGGCTCAGCACGCCCCGGAGCTTCTGTGTCTCGATGAACGACCCACCGCTCGCGACCTCGCGCACCGCTTCGACGAGGCGCTCTTTGCTGACGTCCTTCAGGAGATACCCGGCGGCGCCCGCGTCGACCGCCTGCCGAAGGTATGTGGGGCTCTCGTGCATCGTCACGATGATCACCGCGGTCCGCGGCCGCTCTTCCTTGATGCGCCGCGTCGCCTCGAGGCCGTCCATATCCGGCATGCGCACGTCCATGAGGACGACGTCGGGAAGAGACCTGCGTGCGAGCTCGATCGCCTCCCGCCCGGTCTTCGCTTCGGCGACGACCTGGACATCCTCCGCGCCGCCGAGGATCGACACAAGGCCCTGCCGGGCGAGGTCGTGGTCGTCGACCACCATGACGCGCGTGCCCACGGCTCGATGGTAGGCCGCCCGTCACCAGGCTGCGGCCGCTCGGCGAGGGTGGGTGAGCGGCGGGTACGAGCGCGGCGCTCGCGCCCGTCCGCTATCGCGTCTCGCTGAAGATGCGCCTGGCGTCCTGGTCCGCGGGGTCGAGCTCCACGGCGCGCGCGGCATGCGCGCGCGCCGCGTCGCGGTCCCCGCGGGCGAGCGCGGCCTTCGCGGCGGCGCGGCGCAGCGGCAGGGTGTCCTTGACGCGCAGCGCTCGGTCCAGCAGCGCTCCGGCCTCGACCTTGTCGGGATCGGCGTCGGCGATCTCCTCCGCGACGCGGTCGTAGCGACCATCTCTCTGATAGAGCTCGATCGCGCGCACGATCTCACGCAATGCCTCGGGGAACTCACCGAACGTGGAGAGGACCTCCGCCAACGCGTCGTGCGGATCGCTGTAGTAGGGATTGGCGACGATCGCTCGGCGCGCGGCCGCGATCGCCGCCTCCGGCCCGCCCGACGAGTTGTCGCCGGCGACCGCCTGATAGGTGCGCGCGAGCGCCACGGACGTCCAATATTCAGAGCGGGACGGGTAGCGTTCGGCGGCCAGAAGGTAGTCGTCGCCGGCGAGACGGAACAGGCCGATGCGCTGCACGATCTTGCCGCGGATCCACCAGTAGTACGCCCGGCCCGGATCCTGGTCGGTCGCCGCGGTGCCGGCACTGAAGGCTTCGAGCGGCTTGACGACGCTCAGGTTGATCGCGGTGTTGGCCTCCAGCGCCGCGCGGAGCGCGCCGATCCCGGTGGTCGGCCCGACCAGCGCGACGCCGAGCACGGCAAGCTGGAGCGATCGCCGCACGAGCGGTCGCGCGGCGAGCGTCGCTCGTGCGCCCTGCTGGGTCGCCGCGGCGCCGAGGCAGGCCCAGGGGATCCAATCGGCCTCGACCGAGGAGACCAGGATGAGTCCGCTGGCCCAGTACGCCGCCAGCGCCGCCAGCGCGGCGGCGAAGGGGGCACGCTCGGCGCCACGGCCCTCGTCGAAGCGGCGCAGCAGCGCGCGGGCGCCCGCGATGTTCAGCACGACCAGCGCGAGCACCCCGGCGAGGCCGGTGGTCGCCGCGGTCTCGAGGACCCAGTCGTGCGCCTGGTTGTACGGGCTTGAGAGGAGCTCGAGGTCTCCCGTCGGCGCGCGGTACTGCGCGAAGGCGACGCCGAAGCTGTCCGGTCCCCAGCCCAGCAGCGGCCGGTCGCGCGCCGCCTGGAGCGCGCCGTCCCAGAGCGTCAGCCGCTCCCGCACGCTGTACGAGAGGGCGTCGAACCGCGCGCCGAAGGGCGTCGCGACCAGCACGAGCATCGCGACGGCGGCGATGACCAGCGCGGCGAGGAGCGCCTGGCGCAGCGGCAGGCGCCCGAGGCGCACGCGCAGCGCGGCCAGCGCGACGATCGCCGCGCCGACCCCGACGGCGCCGGTGCGCGTGCCGGAGAGCACCGCGGCCATCAGCGGCGCGCCGACCAGCAGCGCCGCGCCGACGCGCACGCTCGGCCGGGTCGCGAACGCCGCGACCGCCGCCGCCGCCGCGGCGACGGCCACCATGACATGGGCCAGCATGTTCGGGTTCCCCAGCGTTCCGAAGGGACGCGAGCGAGCGTTCGCGCCCCAGGGGATCGGGTCGAGACCCATCGCCTGCACGACCGCGTAGCCGGCCGCGGCGATCGCGGCGAGGCCGATGGCCGCTCCGAGCACGAGCCAATCGGCCCGCCGGCGAACGCAGATCGAGATCGCCAGGTAGAGCACGACCATGTCGAGCAGGAAGGTCAGTCCGAGGTAGCGGCCGAACTCGCCGTAGAGCGCGGTGTAGCGATCCTCTGCGAAGGCCGTCGAGAGCAGGTTGACGGCGACCAGCGTGCCGACCGCGAGATGCAGACGGGTGCGCGGCACGATCGAGGGGCCGAAGCGCAACAGGCTCGCGACGAGCACACCGCCGATCCACCATTCGAGTCCCCGGCTGAAGAGCGACTTGGGCAGGTCGAAGGCGCTCAGCGCGAGGGGATGGAAGACCACGATGATCCCGGCGATCTTGAGCGCCACGAGCCACACGCCGGCACGGCGCAGCAGCGAGCGGTCGAAGTCATCGGCGGCGTGCGCGTACGCGATCGGCTGAGCTGCTACGCGCGATCGCCCTTGATCATGTTCGCTGGCTACTCTATCGGCATGGCGGTGGACGCCCTGACGATCGTGCGTGCCGTCTACGTCGCCGCGTACGCAGCGATCTTCGTGATCGACCTCCGCTCGCGACGGATCCCCAATGTCTTCACGTATCCCCTCCTCGCGATCGTGCCGGTCGCTCGGCCGGGCTCGCTCGGCCTCGTTCCCCTCGACCAGGTCCTGACCGCGTCCGCGGTCGCCGCCCTCTTCTTCTTCTTCTCGTTCCGTGGCTGGATGGGGATGGGCGACGTGAAGCTTGCCGTGCTGATCGCGCTCGCCGAGCCACCGCCGGTCGCCATCGCGGCGCTCTGGCTCGCGTTCGCCGGTGGGGCGGTTTCGGGCGTGATCCTGATCGCCGCGCGGCGCGCGGGCCCGCGCACCGCCCTTCCCTTCGGCCCGTTCCTCGCCCTCGCGGGCACCGCCGCGGCGCTCACGCCCGAGCTCGTCGGCGCGTACTCGCCCTTCGCCGTGCTCTGGCGCTGACGTGTCCGACCAGTATCGTGTCGCACGGTGATGCGCGGAACGCCCCCACTTCTCCCCGGGCTCTTTCCAGGGACGGTCCTCGATCTCGATGGGACGATCCGTCGCGTGATCCTCGTGCTGCTCATCGGCTTCACGACCGTCGCGGCCGTCGTCTACCTGCTCGCGTCGCGCGACGACCATCTCGTCTGGCCGATCGCCGCCGCCCTCGTGGCCGTCCTCGCCGCGGCCGCGGTCCCCTGGCACCTCCTGCCTCGGCAGGCGTTCGGTGCGGTGGGTGTCGCGATCGCGGCATGGATCGCCTGGGTGACGGAGCTGACCGGCGGATCGGCGTCGCCGCTCGCGCCCCTGTGGTTCATCGCGCTCGCGGCGGTCGCGCTCAGCACGCCGCGGGCGGCGGGTACCGCGCTCGGGCTGGTCGTGGCCGCGGCGGCGGTGGCCCCGCTGCTGTCTCCCGGCGCCGCCACGGACGATCGCGTGCGCCTGGAGCTCCTCGGCGGCGTCCTGGCCGGCGGCGCGATCGTATTGCCCTGGACGATGGAGCGGGTCCGTCAGCTCCTTGCCGCCGCGCGCACGGGTCACGGCGCCGACGAGCGCGAGACGAGCGCGGAGGTCCAGCGCGTGATCGATGCGCGTCACGAGTATCTCTCGCTCGTCGCGCACGAGCTGCGGAACCCCTTGCTCGGTATCCGCGCGGCGGCCCGAGCGGTGGCCAAGGATGTCGTCGGGCGCCAGTCCGAGGAGATGGCGCTGGGGATCGCGACCGAGGCGCACGCGGCGCTGGAGCTTCTCGACGGTCTCACGGACGTGGCGAGCCTCGAGTCGGGACGGATCAGCATCGTGCTCCGACCGACCGATCTGGCGCAGCTGCTCGCGGAGAGCGTGCGACGGCTGCACGTGGAGGCACATCGCGTCGTGCTGCACGGGAGCGACTTTCCGGTGCGCGTGATGGCGGACGACGCGCGCATCGGCCAGGTCATCCGCAACCTCGTCGGTAACGCCGCGAAGTATTCGCCCGAGGGGAGCGAGATCGAGATCAGCCTGGGGGTATCACCGGATCGCGCGAGCGCGATCGTACGGGTGCGCGACCACGGTCCGGGGATCCCTCCCGCCGAGCGCGAGCGGCTGTTCCAGAAGTTCGCGCGCCTCTCGACGGCGGGAGCGACCCGGGGATCCGGGCTGGGACTCTACATTTCGCGCGGCATCGTGAACGACCATCAGGGCGAGATGTGGGCCGACTGGCCCGCCGGCGGCGGCACGGTCTTCAGCTTCGGTATTCCCCTGATCGGGGAGGATGCTGAGGGCGGCCTGCGCTAGCCTCATCGCATGCCCACGAGGGTCCAGATCGTCGATGACCATTTCCTCTTCGCGGAAGCGTTGGGGAGCGTGATCCGCGAGATCCCCGCCTACGACCTCGTGGGGATCGCCGTGACCGGCTCTCAGGCGATCTCGATGGCGCAGGAGAAGCAGCCCGAGATCATCCTGCTCGATTTCCACCTGCCCGGCTATTCGGCCGACGTGCTGGGCCCGCGCCTCCACTCCGTCGCCCACAACGCGAAGATCGTCATCCTCACGAGCGATCAGACCGAGGCGAGCATGGTGAAGGGGATCCAGTCGGGCGCCCTGGGATACCTGACCAAGGATCGGGCGCTGGACGACGTCATTCGCGCCCTGGATGACGTGGCCGCGGGAGCCGTCGTTCTCAGCCCCGAGCAGCTCGAGATCGCCCGAAGGGGCCAGCTCGAGCCGGGTGAGACGCTGACCCAGCGCGAGATCGAGATCCTGAAGCTTCTGTCCCGCGGGCGCGACACGCTCGCGATCGCGGACGTGCTCACGATCAGCGCGAATACCGTGCGCACGCATCTCCAGAACATCTTCAGCAAGCTCGGCGCGCATTCGAAGCTCGAGGCGGTCACGGTCGCGAAGGATCGGGGCCTCCTCGGCTGATCGAGCGGATGCCTCTACTCATTCCGCAGTAGCGCGAATCCTCTTCCGGTCGTATGGCAGCGCGATGGGCCGACCGAGCACTCTTTCGGCTGTGGAGATGGATCTTCCGGGGAACGCGCGCGCCTGATGGCTGTCGAGACGGCGCGCAAGCGGCTGGGCCAGATCCTCGTCGACGCGGGTTTCGTCGACGCGGGCGCGCTCGAAGAGGCGTTGAAGCGCCAGCAGGTGAGCCGGCAGCCTCTCGGACAGATCCTTCAGGCCGAGGGCCTCATCAGCCGGGACGACGTCGCTGCCGCGCTTTCGCTGCAGTTCGACACGCCGCTCATCGATCTCGGGCTGGAGGAGACGCAAGAGGCTGCCCTGCGCCTCGTGCCGGAGTCATTCGCCCGCGAGCACCACCTCCTGCCGCTTCGCATCCAGGGAGCGATGGTCGTCGTGGCGATGGCGTTCCCGGATGACAAGAGGACCATCCTCGAGCTCCAGAAGCGCACCAACCTCGGTATCCGTCCGTTCCTCGCGCCGCGCGAGGACATCGACCAGCTCATCACGCAGCGCTACCGCGTCATCGGAGACGTGGTCACCGCCGTGGAGCGGTACGAGGTCGAGCACAAGCCATCGCCGCAATTCGTCGCCCCGCTGCTCGTGGGGGTCGACGAGAACGCTCCGGTCGTCCAGATCGTGAACCTGATCTTCACCCAGGCGCTGCGCGACCGGGCGTCCGACGTGCACGTCGAGCCACAGGAGCGCGATGTCTCCATCCGCTTCCGTATCGACGGGACCCTCCACGAGGCGACGCGGCTCCCGAAGGACGTGGGACCCGCGATCGTCTCGCGCCTCAAGGTGATGGCCAACCTGAACATCGTCGAGAAGCGTCGTAGCCAGGATGGCCAGATCCAGCTGACGATGGACGGGCGCGAGGCAGATGTGCGGGTCTCCACCATCGAGACGATCTGGGGCGAAAAGGCCGTCATGCGCATGCTCGACAAGTCCCGCGCGCTCATCAACGTCGAAGAGCTCGGAATGGAAAGCGGTGTCCTGGAGCGCTACCAGGAGCTGCTGAAAGCGCCCTTCGGCATGGTCCTCGTCGTCGGGCCGACCGGCTCGGGCAAGACCACGACGCTGTACGCGTCGGTCAACGAGCTCGACCGGGTGAGCCGCAACATCATGACGATCGAGGACCCTGTCGAATACATCATCGAGGGCACGAGTCAGGTGCCGATCAACCCCACGGCCGGGCGAACGTTCGCGAGCGGCCTCCGATCGCTGCTGCGCCAGGACCCCGACGTCATCCTGGTGGGGGAGATCCGCGACCAGGAGACCGTCGAGATCGCCATGAACTCGGCCCTCACAGGTCACCTCGTCCTGAGCTCGCTGCACTCCATCGACACCGTCGGCTCCGTGTTCCGTCTCGTCGACCTCGGCGTACCTCGATTCATGATCACCTCGAGCACGGTCGCGATCATCGCTCAGCGGCTCGTCCGAAGGCTGTGCGAGCGATGCAAGGTCGAGCGGAGGCCCCAGATCGTCGAGGCGGCGCTGCTTCGTCAGGCCAAGCTGTCGGCGGATACCGTCTTCGGGCCAGGGGGCTGCAACTATTGCTCGAATACGGGCTATCTCGGACGCGTCGGAGTGTTCGAGCTGCTCATCTTCGGTGACGAGATCCGAGCAGCCGTCAACGAGGGCGGTTCGGCGCAGGAGCTTCGCACGAAGGCGCTCCGTGCCGGTCTGGTGACCCTCCGCGATGCGGCTCTCCAAAAAGTGGTCGAGGGCCTCACGAGCCCCGCCGACGTGCTCGCGATCCTGCAGGGAGCGGGTTAGCGCTCGGCACGCCTGGGCTGACCCGACCGGGTTAGTCCGAGTTCCGTAGGGGATTTCGTTCTGCGACCGTATTCTTCGGCTGACCGCTCGCCACGACAGTTGCGACACCTTGGAAAAGAGATCGCAACGACCCCGTAGCGCGGGCCGGGCCGCGTAGATGGCGCGCCGGGCACCCTCCCGCTTCATCCTGCCGCTGGCCGACGTCGCTGTCCTCCCACATCCTGGCACGGGAGAACGCCTCGACCGGCCCTCGTTGCCGGCTCGCGCGCTCGCGCAGCTGCGTGCGATCCAGCTCTATGACCTCCTGCCGATGTTCTTCGGCGTCAAGAAGCAGGATCTCGCCGTCTTCTCCCGGCAGCTCGCGACGTTCGTTGGCGCCGGCGTGCCGCTGACGCAGGCGATCGCCGTGCTGTACGAGGAGGCGCGGTCGCGAAAGATGCGCGCGGTCCTCGCGGATCTCCAGGATCAGCTCCGCAAGGGCTCGAGCGTCTCGGAGGCCATGGCGCGGCATGGGGCGGTCTTCTCGCCCCTCTATCTGAACCTCGTGCGCGCGGCGGAGCTGACGGGGACCCTCGACGTGGTCCTTCGGCGCCTCGACATCCAGCTCAGCCGCGAGGACAAGACGCGGCGCCAGTTCAGCTCGGCGCTCATGTACCCGGTGCTCGTCCTTCTGATGGCCGCCGTGAGCGTCGGGGTGCTCATCGGATTCGTCCTGCCGCGCTTCTCGGTCCTGTTCGCCGAGTTCCACGCCGAGCTGCCGTTCACGACGAGGCTCCTCCTGAGCTTCGCGCAGTTCACGACCGCCAATCAGGTGCAGCTGCTCGCCGGGCTCGGCGCGCTCATCCTGCTCGTGGTCGTGTCCCAGCGCTTCGAGCGCGGACGCTACGCGCGCGACACGATGGTGCTCAAGCTCCCCGTGATCGGAACGCTGTCGCGCTACGCGGCGGTGGCGCGCTTCTGCCGGACGCTCAGCACCATGATCGAGTCCGGTGTTCCCATCAATCGCTCGCTCGACGTCGTCCTCGGCTCGGTGGCGAACCGCGTCACCGCGCGCCGCCTGCGGCCGGTGAAGGCTCGGATGCTCGCCGGCGAAGGCTTCGCGGGGCCGCTCGGCGACACGGGCGTGTTCCCGCCGACCGTGATCCAGATGATCAGGGTGGGCGAGGAGACCGGCGCGCTCGAGCGATTCCTCGGCGAAGCCGCCGCCTTCTACGAGAACGAGCTGGAGTTCAAGCTCCAAGGCGCCGTGCAGCTGCTGGAGCCCGCGCTCCTTCTCAGCGTCGGCGGCGTCATCGGCTTCGTGACGATCTCGCTCGTCTCCGCGATCTACGCGCTCACGGGCGCGATCCGCTGACGTGGGCAGGGGGTGATCGCATAGAGCTGCGCCAAAGACAAAGACATGACCACGAGATCCAGTCACCGCCCGCGAGCCAAATAGCGCCCAGGAGGTCGAAGAAGGACAGAGTGTTCAAGCGAATGTTCAAGCGCGTTCAGCGCCTCGGGGGCGAGGCGGGCTTCACGCTCGTCGAGCTCCTCGTCACCACGACGATCATCGGCGTGCTGTCCGCCGTCGTCACGGTGGGCGTGAGCGGAGCGTCGACGACCGCGCAGACCAAGTCGAACCAGGCGCTCTTCAACTCCGTACAGGCGGGCCTCGACTCCTTCTCCGCGCAGAACCCATCGGCGACCGGCGCGCCGACCAGCGGCAACGCGGTCGTGGACGCCGCGTACTTCGCCGCGAACGGCAACGGCGGCATCGCTGCCAGCACGACATCGACCACGACGGTCGCGCCCGGCTCGGTTGTGGTGACGCCCGCCAGCATGACCGGCATCGCCGTCGGCACGAACCTGCTTGTCGACACCAGCACGGCCCAGGAGACCGTCACGGTCACGGCGGTCACGTCTACCACGTTTACCGCCACGTTCACGAAGGCCCATGGGCCAAGCTCATGGGCGATCGGTCCGTTCGTGACCACCAGCGACTTCCTGATCGACTTCACGTCCTCCTCGCTCTCGTTCAGCAGCAATTTCCGCCTGAACAACAGCTCCGGCACGTTCAAATGCGTAGTTGCTACCGCTACGACATTTAGCCACCGGTGTGCCCACCACGGGGACGGTCGGCTCGGCGGACTCGACGAACTACTTCGGCGTCAGCGGCACGGCCGGCGGCGTCCTCGTCAACGCGAGCGACCTGATCATCGACTTCGCCTCCACCACGAATTCGTTCAGCGACAACTTCCGGCTCAACAACACGGCCGCGACGTTCAAGTGCGTCGTCGGCTCGGCCATCACGTTCGCGCTCAAGGCATGTCGCAATTAAATGTTTGAGGGAGAGATCGCAACCAACATGAGGAAACGTTTCCAAGCGCTCAGGCGCGAGAAGGGCTTCACCCTCGTGGAGCTCCTCGTCACGACGACGATCATCGGGGTGCTCGCCACCATCGTGACGGTCAACGTCACGGGCGCGTCGACGTCCTCGCAGAACAAGGCGAACATCACGCTCGTCGGCCAGGT
>JACQAT010000017.1 GCA_016194865.1 Chloroflexota bacterium | reverse complement strand
GGGGCAGTTCGGCCCGGGGAGCTTCCCGGATCCGTTGCCGCCGGTGAGCGACGGGTTCACGCACACGACCTTGTCGACGATCCCGCCGGGCCGCGGCCAGTCCTCGACCGGCAGGGCGCCGACGACCGTCTTCATGTAGTCCCGCCACAGGACGCCGGGCCCGAGCGCCGAGGAGATGCCTCGCATCTCGGAGTTGTCGGCGTTCCCCATCCAGATCGCGGTGAGGCGCTGCGGCGTGAAGCCGATCGCGAGCACGTCCTGCAGGTTGTCGGTGGTGCCGGTCTTGAGCGCGGCGGGGCGGCCGATGTTCGTGAACGGACCGAACACGAACGAGCCGTTCACGGGGTCGGTGTTGTCCTTGAGGATGTCGGTCATCAGCCACGCGTTCTGCTGATCGATGACCTGACGTCCCTCGGGCTTCGAGTAGTCCTTCACGACCTTACCATCGCGGTCGACGATCTTGAGGATCATCGTGGGCTCGACGCGCATGCCCCGGTTCGCGATCACCTGGTACGCGCTGGCCATGTCGATGAGCCGCATCTCGCCGGCGCCGATCCCGAACGACATGCCGTAGCGCGTCCGGTCGCCCCAATCGCGGTTGATCCCCATCTGCTGGATCGTGTCCATGATCGCCTCGACGCCGACGGTGCGCGCGACCTGCAGCGCCGGCAGGTTCAGCGACTCGCGAAGCGCCTGGCGGATCGTCGTCGGCCCGTGCTGCTCCTTGGTCGCGTCCTTCGGGTGGTATGAGGACCCGGAGCCGTCGGGCATGTTGAACTCGACGTCCCAGAGCTGGGTCGCTGGTGTCATGCCCGCCTTGAGGAAGCCAGTCATGTAGGTGAAGAGCTTGAAGGTCGATCCGGGCTGTCGCAACCCGATGCCCGCGACGTCGTAGTCGCCCTGCACCTGCGGCGAGCGGTCGTAGTAGTCCTTGCTGCCGACGTACGCGAGGATCTCGCCGGTCGTCGGGTCCATCGTGATGAGCGCGGCGTTGTGCACGTTCGAGCCCTTGAGGCCGTCGACGTGCTCCCTGACCTCTTTCTCGGCGAGCTGCTGCATGTTCCAGTCGAGGGACGTGTAGATCTTGTAGCCGCCGCGGTACGCGGCCTTCTCGCCGAGGACCTGGAGGATCTGCTCGCGCGCGCGGAAGGTGAAGTGGGGCGCGTACAGGGACGACTGCGCCGGCGTGACCTTGATGACCTCGGTCTTGGCGGCGTCCGCCTCGGCCTGCGTCAGGTAGCCGTTCTCGACCATCGAGTCGAGCACCAGCGCGCGACGCGCGGCGGCGGCCTGCGGGTTCTGGACGGGGTCGTACTCCGAGGGCGCCTGCGGCAGGCCCGCGAGCAGTGCGATCTGCCCCAGCGTGAGGAGGTTCAGGTCCGACACGCCGAAGTACGTGTACGCCGCCGCGCGGATGCCGTAGGCCTGGTTCCCGTAGTAGATCTGGTTGAAGTACATCTCGAGGATCTTCTGCTTCGAGAACGTCCGGGTGGCCTCGAGCGCGAGGATCGCCTCCTTGATCTTGCGCGTGAACGTCGGCTCGTCGCCCAGCAGGCGCGTCTTGATCAGCTGTTGCGTGATCGTCGAGCCGCCCTGCGTGATGCTGCCGCGCGCGCTGTTCGCCTGGAAGGCGCGGACAATGCCCGCGGGGTCGATCCCCGCGTTCGTCCAGAACGTCTTGTCCTCGATCGACACGGTCGCCTGCTGCATGCGCTCGGGAACGAGGTCGATGGTGATCGGGATGCGGCGCTCGTCCTCGAGCCGGAACAGGACGTGCTCGCCGCTGCGGTCATAGATGTAGGTGGAGAGCGGGATCTGCACCGTCTCCAGCGTGTGCGCGGCGGGCAGGTCGGCGCCGAAGTAGCCGACGATCGCCGCGGCGGCCGTGCCGGCAAGGACGCCGAAGCCGATGAGCACGCCGGACATCGCGCCGGCGACCGTGCTGACGCGCGTCCCGGCGCCGCGGAAGCGCCTCGACAGGCGGCCGCCCTTGCGCTGCGGGAACCGGTACGCGCGATAGGCGTGACCGGGCCTGATGGGACCGTTCGGTGCCATAGGGGGCCATGGGATGCACGGGCTATGCCACGCCGAGGTGGGGCTGTGCCGGGTGCGCGGTCAGCGGCCTCGCAAGCGAGCCCATGCTGTCGGCCGCTCGGCGGCGGCCGCGCGGAGCGCGCGCTGGGCTTCGCGCGCGTCACCCTCCCAGCCTTCGACGATCGCGCGGTCCGTGTCGCGCAGCGAATTCGCCGGACCGCGACGCTCCATCGCCGATTCCGCGTCCGGGATGCGCAGGTAGACGTCGAGCGTCAAGGCGAACGCGGCCGGGATCTCGCGCTCCATCGTCGCGCGGTATATGGCGAAGGCCCCGTTCTCGAGGACGAACGCCTGATGCGTCGCGTCGAACATCGCCGAGAGCTCGAGGTTCGCGGCCAGCTCGCGGTCGACCGCGGCGACGGCGCGATCGAGCTCGAGCTGGGCGGCAGCCGACCGTCCGCGCAGACCACGGAGCCAGCGACCGAGCCCCATCCGACGCATTGTCCCATCGTGTGCTTGTATCCTTCCGATGCATACATTTGCCGCACTCTGTGTATGCTGCGGCCGATGCCGTTCCGCGCGAAGACCGCGCCCGCGCCCCTCTTCCCCGTGGGTGGCCCGGTGCCCGCCGAGGACCTCGTCGGACGCGAGGGCTATCTCCGGGCCGCCTCCGCCCGTCTCCTGGACGGCGGGCACATCCTGGTCTCAGGACCACGGCGGATCGGGAAGACCTCGATCATCCTCGAGACGCTGCGGCGCCTGAAGCGGCGGGGTGCGCTGGTCGCCTACGTCGATTGCCTTGGCCCGACGGACATCCGCGGCCTCGGCGAGCGGCTCGCGGACGCGGTGCTCGAGAACGTCACCGGCGTCGAGCGCGCGTTCGCGCAGGTCCGCGCGGTCGCGGCGGGGGCGCGCCCGACGGTGAAGCTCCGCTACGAGCACGTCGAGCTCGCGCTCGAGCTCGCGCGTGAGAAGAACGCGCAGCGGTTCTTCGAGGGCGCGCTCGACTTACCGCGACACGTCGCGCAAAGAACGGGCAAGCGCGTCGCGGTCGCGCTCGACGAGTTCCAGGCGGCCGGCCGTCTCGGGCCGCGCGTGTTCGACGTGATGCGCACGCGCTTCCAGGCGCAGCGGGGCGTCGCCTACGCGTTCCTCGGCTCGGAGGAGGGCGTGATCGAGGAGCTGTTCACGCAGAAGGGACGCGCGCTGTTCCGCTTCGCCGTGCCGCTCGACCTCACCGACGCGGGCGGCCATCGCTTCGGCATCGATCCGGCGGACTGGCTCGTGTATCTGCGCGCGAAGCTCGCCACGCGGAAGATCGCGATCGGCGACGCGGACATCGATCAAATCCTGGACGCGACCGGCGGGCACCCTCAGGACACGATGCAGCTCTGCGCCGCGCTCTACTACCTGATGCGCGAGGCCGGACTGCGCACGAGCTCCGGGGAGCTGGTGGCCGTCGCGTACGAGCAGGCCCTGCGCGAGCTGGAGCGGCCGTTCTCGCAGCACTGGGCGGAGCTCGGCGGCGCCAAGTACCTGCAGCAGGTCGCGAAGCGGATCGCCCACGGCGCCGTGCTGTACGCCGCCGACGCCGGCGGCGGCGCGGTCCCTCGCTCGGAGGTGCTGCGCGCCCTCGAAGCGCTGCGGACGCGCGGGCTCGTCCTGCGGCTCGGCCGCGGCCGCTATGACTTCGTCGAGCCGATGTTCGGCGAGTACGTGCGCAGGTTGGACGGGGTGACGGGCACCCCTACTGCGAAGCCGCAGGCGAGGTAGCAGGACGGCCGCGGCAACGCGGAGCGGTGCCGTGACCACCTACTGTTCGCTGAATGGCAAGCGCGCTCGAGCTCAGACCTGGCACACGGGTGCGGTACTCGCCCGCCCACTCCGACCTGTGGCGCGAGGGCACGCTGGTGCGCCCGTCGCCGAACGGCGAGGAGTGGCTGGTGAGCAACGAGCTTGGGCGATTCTGGATCCAGCTCTCGCGGCTGCGACCCGTAGAGGCCTAGGGGAAGAGCCGCTTGATGAACCCGCTGGCCTCGAGAGCCCGCGATCATGACGATGTCGGTCCCGGCGGCCTGCGCCGCCACGACGGCGGAGCCCGCACAAGCGAAGCACCACGCGCGGTTCCATGTTGTTGAGTATGCGTGGCCCTGTCAGTACCCCCGAGCGGACTCGAACCGCTGCTTCAGGCTTCGGAGGCCTGCGCTCTATCCACTGAGCTACGGGGGCGAGGTGGGCCCTCGTCGTCATACAGGGGCGTAGCGATGATTCTACTGTGACGCCCGTGAGCACCAACGAGCGCGACCGCGAGCTGTCGCTCATCGAGCACCTCGACGAGCTTCGCAGTCGCCTCTTCATCGCGGCGATCGCGGTCGCGGCGACGACCGCCATCTCGTTCGCCTTCACCGAGAAGATCATCGCGATCCTGCTGGTGCCGACGGGCCTCACGAAGTGCATCGCGCTCTCCCCGACCGAGAACTTCACGACGTTCTTCCGCGTCGCGCTCTTCGCGGGGCTCGCGTTCGCGATGCCGGTGATCCTCTACGAGCTCTTCAAGTACATCGACCCGGCGCTGCACCCGCACGAGCGCCGCTACGTCCTCACGCTGGGCCCCTTCGTGCTCTTCCTCTTCGTCGCGGGGATGTCGTTCTGCTACTTCCTGCTGCTGCCGAGCGCGCTCAGCTTCCTCATCAACTTCGGCGGATCGGTGATCGAGAACCAGCTGCGCTGCTCGGAATACCTCTCGTTCGTGACGATGTTCATCCTCGGTGTCGGCGTCGTGTTCGAGATGCCGGCGGTGATCTACGCGCTGATCCGCGTCGGGATCGTGAAGCGCGCGTGGCTCGCGAAGCAGCGGCGCTACGTGGTGCTGCTGGTCTTCATCATCGGCGCGGTCATCACGCCGACACCGGACCCGTTCAATCAGACGCTGGTGGCGATCCCGATGTATCTCCTGTTCGAGCTCGGGCTCTTCCTTGGACGCTTCGCCGAATCTGCTCGACGCGGCGCTTGAGCTCGGCCTCCGCGCCGATATCCGTCGGCTCGTAGTACCGCCTCCCCTGGAGCGACGCGGGCAGGAACGTCTCGTCGGGGTCGAAGTGGCCCGGCGCGTCGTGCGCGTAGCGGTAGCCCTTGCCGTAGCCCATCCCTCGCATCAGCCCTGTGACCGCGTTGCGCAGGTGCAGCGGAACGGGGTCGACGCGGGTCTCCTCGATGTCGTGGTCGAGGCGCCCGCGGGCGGCCTTCACGGAATCCGATTTCGGCGCGAGCGCGAGGTAGATCGTCGCCTCCGCGAGCGGGAAGTATCCCTCGGGCATGCCGATCAGGTGCACCGCCTGCTGCGCCGCCGATGCCAGCACGAGCGCCTGCGGGTCGGCGAGACCGACGTCCTCGGCGGCAAGGATCACCAGCCGGCGCGCGATGAAGATCGGATCCTCGCCCGCATCGATCATCCGCATGAGCCAGTAGAGCGACGCATCGGGATCCGAGCCGCGAAGGCTCTTGATGTACGCGGAGATGGTGTCGTAGTGCTGGTCGCCGGCGCGGTCGTACAGCAGCGAGCGCCGCTGCATCGCCTCCTTCACCGCGGCGAGCGTGACGCTGCCGTCGCCCGACGCGTCCGAGGCGAGCTCGAGCGCGTTCAGCGCCACCCGCGCGTCGCCGTTGCTGACCGCCACGAGCGCGTCCTCCGCGTCGGCGTCCAGCGTCACGCGCCCGGCGAGCCCGCGCGCGTCGGCGACGGCGCGGCGGACCACGACGCGCACGTCGTCCTCGGAGAGCGGTTGCAGCGTGAACACGCGCGTCCGCGAGAGCAACGCGGAGATCACCTCGAACGACGGGTTCTCGGTGGTCGCGCCGATCATGATCACGTCGCCGTTCTCCACGTACGGCAGGACCGCATCCTGCTGCGCCTTGTTGAAGCGGTGGATCTCGTCGATGAACAGCACCGTGCGCTCGCCCGTGGCGGAGCGCAGCGCGCGCGCCTCCTGGATGACCTTCCGCAGCTCGACCACCCCGCTCGACACCGCGGAGAGCGGCACGAAGCGCGCCTTCGCGCGCCGCGCCGCGATGGCCGCGAGCGTGGTCTTGCCGGTGCCGGGCGGTCCCCACAGCACCATCGCGGGCAGCTGCCCCGCGTCGATCGCGCGGCGCAGGATCCGCCCCGGTCCGACGAGGTGCGCCTGCCCGACGTACTCGTCGAGCTCGCGCGGACGCATGCGCGCGGCGAGCGGCTGCCCTTTGAGGTCAGCGGGCGCCTCCGCGCCGAGCTCTGAGAACAATGCATTTCCGGCGTCGCCGGCCGGTCGAGCGGGCAAGCGGGGCTTCGACGGCATCGGCCGAGTATCACATGGCCTGTGCTAGGCTTCGCGCGGATACTTAAGCGATTCTTTTCACGTCATGAAGCGACGGCAAGGGGAGCATGCTCAGCCACAGCGCCACGCGTGACCTGAAGACCTACTACCGCGCGCTCGGCGACACGACCCGCCTGCGGATCGTGCAGATCCTCGCGACCGAGGGCGAGCGGTCGGTCTCCGACCTCGTGCGGCGGCTCAAGGTCAGCCACCCGCTGATGTCGTGGCACCTGCGCCCGCTCATCCGCGCGGGCATCGTGCGCACCATGCGCAACGGGCGCGAGGTCCGCTGCTCGTTCGACCGCGAACGGTTCGCGGCACTGCACGAGCGCGGCTTTCGAACCTTGCTCAATCGGACGATCGAATGAGCCACGGCGTCCTGCCGAAGGAGGTCGCCGAGGGCATGCGCGTCGGGATGGCCCCGCTCGCGCGCCGGCTGCACGCGATCGGCGTGACACCGAACGTCGTGACGTTCACCGGCTTCGCGCTGAGCGTCGCCGGGTCGGTGCTGCTCGCGATGGACCGCCCGCTCGCCGCGTTCATCCTGATCCTTGTTGGCACTCTCTCGGACACGCTCGACGGCACGCTCGCGCGCGCGGGGGGCGGCGGCACGAAGCTCGGCGCGTTCCTCGACTCGACCGTCGATCGCCTCTCGGACAGCGCGGTCGCCGCCGGCACGATCGGCCTCGGCGTGGCGGCGTCCGACGCGTTGCTCCTGTGGGCCGGCGTCATCGGACTCATCTCCTCCAGCCTCGTGCCCTACGTGCGCGCGAAGGCCGAGTCGCTCGGCCTCACCGCGAACATCGGGCTCGCGCCGCGCGAGGCGCGGCTCACGGTCTTCCTCATCGGGCTCGGGGTCTGGGCGATCCTGGGCTATCCGCTCGCCTTCACCGCCGCGGTCGTGGCGGTGGCGGTCCTCTCGACCATCACGTTCCTGCAGCGTATCGCCGCGGTCGCGGCGGCCCTGCGCGCATAGATCGACCAAGGGAGAAACGAGACATGCCACGCACTGCTTCCAAGGCCCCGGCGGCGAAGGGGGTCGCGAACAATGCGCCGAAGAAAAGAGCGACGCGCCGGCGCATCCGGGTCGCGATCATCGGCGTCGGCAACTGCGCGAGCTCGCTCGTCCAGGGCGTCCACTACTACCGCAACGCGAAGGCCAAGGACAAGATCCCGGGGCTCATGCACGTCGAGCTCGGCGGCTACCACATCGGCGACGTCGACTTCGTCGCCGCGTTCGACGTGGACCGCAACAAGGTCGGCAAGGATCTCTCCGATGCGATCTACAGCGCGCCGAACAACACGTACCGCTTCGCCGACGTGCCACGCTCGGGCGTGAAGGTCAGCCGTGGAATGACCCACGACGGCATCGGCAAGTACCTCTCGACGGTCGTGCACAAGGCGCCCGGCGCGACCGACGACATCGTCGCGACCCTCAGGGACCGCAAGGTCGACGTCGTCGTCTCGTATCTGCCGGTCGGCAGCGAAGAGGCGACCAAGTGGTACGTCGAGCAGATCCTCGAGGCCGGCTGCGCGTTCATCAACTGCGTGCCCGTCTTCATCGGGCGCGAGCCGTACTGGCAGAAGCGATTCGCGGCGAAGGGCCTGCCGGTCATCGGCGACGACATCAAGTCGCAGGTCGGCGCGACGATCACCCACCGCGTGCTCACGCGGCTCTTCATGGACCGTGGCGTACGCCTCGACCGCACCTACCAGCTCAACTTCGGCGGCAACACGGACTTCCTCAACATGTTGGAGCGCGAGCGGCTCGAGTCGAAGAAGATCAGCAAGACGAACGCGGTCACGAGCATGCTCGACTACGAGATGGACCCGAAGAACGTGCACGTCGGTCCATCCGACTACGTGCCCTGGCTTCTTGACCGCAAGTGGTGCTACATCCGCATGGAGGGCACGACTTTCGGGGACGTGCCGCTCAATGCCGAGGTCAAGCTCGAGGTCTGGGATTCACCGAACAGCGCCGGCGTCGTGATCGACGCGATCCGCTGCTGCAAGCTCGCGCTCGACCGCGGCCTCGGCGGGACCGTCGTGGCGCCGTCGGCGTACTTCATGAAGTCACCGCCGAAGCAGATCCCCGACGACCTCGCGCACGCCGGTGTGGAGGACTACATCGCGGGCAGGAACAGCGCGACCCTCGGCGGAAAGTAGGGCCGCGTGCCGCGCTCGCTCCTGCACGGCCTCGCCTACTGGGTATGGCGGATCTCGGCGGCCGCGGTCCAGCGCCTGCCGCGGCGCGTGACGTACTGGCTGGCCGTCGGCGGCGGCGAGCTGGCGTACCTGCTCTGGACCGAGAAGCGCCACATCGCGAAGGCGAACTTCGCGGTCGTGCTCTCGCTGCCCGCGGCCAACGTGGAGGTCGCACGGGTCGCGCGCCGGAGCTTCCGCAACTTCGCGAAGTACCTGACGGAGATCATGCGGTTCCCGGCCATCGGGCTCGACGAGCTCCGGCGAACGGTGACGATCGACGGCTGGCAGAACCTCCGCGCCGCGATGGCCCACGGCAGGGGGCTCATCTTCGTCTCGATCCACTTCGGGAACTTCGAGCTCGGCGGCGCACGGGTCGCGGACGAGATCCCGCTCAACGTCATCGCCGACGACATCGGCAACCAGCGGCTGATGGATCTGCTGATCGGCAACCGCGCGCACAAGGGCATCACGATCCACTCGCCGTCCGGCGCCGCGAAGAAGGCGCTCGGCGCGCTGCGACGCGAGGAGATGGTCGGGCTGATGATGGATCTCGGCCCCCGCGCGGGCGCGTTCGACCACGTCGACGCCCAGTTCTTCGGGCTCCGCACCCGCTTCCCCACCGTCGCCGCCGCGCTCGCGCGCGTGTCGGGCGCTCCGATCGTGGTCGCGGCCGTCGTCCGCCGGCAGGACAACACCTTCACCGGGATCGCGCTCCCGCCCATCGTCGTCGAGCGGACGCAGGAGTCGGCGCACGACATCGAGCGCGCGACGCAGTCGATCGCCACCGCGCTCGAGAAGTTCGTGCGGGACTGGCCCGACCAGTGGTACATCTTCCGGCCGATGTGGCCCGCGGTCGCCAGCCCGACCGCCTGAGATGCTCGCGAAGCTGCTCGTACGCGCCGTGGAGCGGCTCGTCCCGTGGCTCCCTCGCGCGGTCGATGTGCCGATCAGCATCGTTGCCGGGACGATCGCCTACCTCCTCTCGCCAGGTGCGCGCCGGGCGGTGCGCCGCAACCTCGAGGTGGTCGTGCCCGAGCGGACCGACCGCGACGCGCTCGTGCGGCGGGCCTTCGTCGCGCAGGTGCGCCACTACCTGGGGATCTTCCGCATCGCCCGGCTCACGACGGAGGAGGTGCGCAGGACGATCGAGGTGCGCGGGTGGGAGCACTTCGCGAACGCGTACGCGACCGGCAAGGGCGTGGTGATGGCGAGCGCGCACCTGGGGCCGGTCTCCGTCTGCGGCCAGGTGTTCATCTCGCGCGGCGTCGGAGTGACGATGCCGATCGAGAAGGAGACCTCCGAGGTGAGCCGAGCGGTGAACAGGGCACGACGCGCGATGGGTCTGCGCTTCGTCGAGACCGGCGCCGCATTGTCGATCGGGCGCATCCTGAGGCGCGGTGGCGTGCTGGGCATCCTCGCCGACCGCGCGGTGACGGGCATCGGCGCGCGGGTCGAGCTCTTCGGCCGCGAGACGCTGCTGCCGTCCGCGCACGTTTCGCTCGCGCTCCGCAGCGGCGCGTACGTCGTGCCGGCGTTCGCGCACCACGAGCGCGGCCGCGACGTCGCCGAGTTCGAGGCGCCGCTCGAGCTCGTGTCGACCGGCGACCACGATCGCGACGTCCGCGAGGGCGTCCGGCGCTTCGCCGAGCGCCTCGAGCCGCACATCCGGCGAGCGCCGGAGGAGTGGTCGGTGTTCGAGGAGCTCTGGGAGCGCTGATGGGGAAGGCCGACCTCCAGCTCCACTCCGACCTCGGCGATGGGCTCGCGTCCGTCGACGAGATCCTCGCCGGCGCGGAGCGCACGGGCATGGACGTCATCGCTCTCACGGATCACGACGACATCCGCGGCGCGTTCCTGCTGCGCGACCTCGCCGCGCGGCATGGCAGCGCGGTGCAGGTCGTGACGGGCGTCGAGGTCACCACCCGCCAGGGCCACCTGCTGGCGCTCTTCGTGGAGGACGAGCTCCAGATGCTCAGGCCGATCGCCGAGACGATCTCGGCGATCCATGAACAGGGCGGCCTCGCGATCGTCCCCCACCCGCTGTCCTATCTGACCTTCTCGGTCGGCGAGGCGACGCTGCGCACGCTCGCCGCGTCGGGTGACGGCTCAGGGTTCGTCGATGGGATCGAGCTGCGCAATCCGTCATACGCGGGGCGGGTGCGCGCGGCGCGTGCGCGCGCCCTCAACGCCCACGTGCTGCGTGTCGCCGAGACCGGGTCCAGCGACGCGCATCACGCCGCGTTGGTCGGGACGGCCTGGACCGAGTTCGATGGAACGACGCCGGACGAGCTGCGCGCCGCGATCCTCGCGCGCCTGACCGTGGCGGCGGGTCGCACCTGGACGCTCGGCGAGCATCTCGAAGGCGTCGCGACGCAGCAGTGGCGCTCGATGGTGCGCGACCCGATCAAGCGCATCGGCCGGTCGATCCGCGGCGGCGAGAAGAAGGCGCGATGAAGATCGGCATCGTCAGTCCCTACGCGTATCCGCGGCCGGGCGGCGCGAACTCGTACATCCGCGAGACGTACGAGGAGCTGCGACGGCTCGGACACGAGGTGCGGATCATCACCGCGCCGTGGGGCGACGACCCGCCTGCCCAGGACGTCATCCCGATCGGCCAGGCCATCGCCATCCCGTTCAACGGCAGCATCGGGCGCATCACGCTCTCGGTGCGCCTCGAGTACCTGGTGAGCCGCATCCTCGATCGAGAGAGGTTCGACATCATCCATCACCACGAGCCGCTGGTGCCGCTGCTCTCCGCGCAGATCCTCGATCGCGCGAAGTGCCCGCAGGTCGCGACGTTCCACGCGTTCGGCGGATTCTCGTTCTCGTACTGGCTGGGGCGGCCGATCGCGAATCACTACGGCACCCGGACGTCCGCCTGATCCTCGCGAGCTCGGGCCCGCAGCTCGGCGAGCTGCGGCGTTTCGTCAAGCAAAATGGCGTCGGCGACGTGCTATTCGCCGGCCGCGTCTCGGAGGCGGACAAGGCGCGCTTCTATCGCACCGCCGACGTCTTCGTGGCGCCCTCCACCGGCCAGGAATCGTTCGGGATCGTGCTGCTCGAGGCCATGGCGGCGGGCCTCCCGGTGATCGCGAGCGACATCCACGGCTACAAGAAGGTCGTGCAGCGGAACGTGACCGGGCTGCTGGTCGAGCCGAAGGACCCGGACGCGATCACCGCCGCCCTTGAGCGGCTCTACGCCGACCCGGCGATGCGCGAGCGCCTGGGCAGCGCCGGCTCGCGGAAGGCCGTCGAATACGACTGGACGCACGTCACCGAGCGGCTCGTGGACCTCTACCAGGAGGTCATCCAGCGGAGGAAGCCGAGCGTATAGTGACCGCCGGTCAGCGCGGTCAGACCGCGGTCCGCACGAAGGTCGGGAGGGTGGAAATGCGCTCACGCGGCGTGGTCTTCGGACTCGTCCTCGCGGTGGTCCTGTCGGCGTGTACGCAGCAACAGCAGAGCGCCAAGACACCGGCGGCGTCGGTGGCCGGAGGCGAGCAGCCCAAGCCGGGCGGCACGCTCACCTTCGTCGTCAACGCGGAGCCGCCGTCGTTCGACGCCCACCGGGAGACGAGCTTCGCGCTCCTTCACCCGGCCGCGCCGCACTACAGCACGCTGTACCGGTTCGATCCGGCCGATCTGACGAAGATCGTCCCTGACGTCGCCGCGGCGATGCCGGAGATCTCGGCCGACAAGCAGACCTGGACGATCAAGCTTCGCACCGACGTGAAGTTCCACGACGGCGCGCTCATGACCTCCGAGGACGTGCTCGCGACCTACAACAAGATCATCTTCCCGCCGCAGGGCGTGGTCAGCTCCCGCCAGGGCGCGTACGCGGCGGTCGACGGGATCCAGGCGCCCGACAAGAGCACGGTCGTCTTCAAGCTCAAGTACCCGGCGGCCTCCTTCCAGGCGAACCTCGCGTCGCCGTGGAACTGGATCTACAGCGCGGCGAAGCTGAAGACGGACATCAAGTGGTACGAGAAGAACGTCGACGGCACGGGCCCCTTCACGTTCGTGAGCTACACGAAGGGCTCGGTCTGGGAGGGCAAGAAGAATCCGGACTACTTCCTCAAGGACCGCCCGTACCTCGACGGCTACAAGGCCGTCTTCATCGCCGACTCCACCGCCGAGGTCAACGCGATCAAGAGCAAGCAGGCCGCCATCGAGTTCCGCGGCTTCACCCCGCAGCAGCGCGACGACCTGTCGCGCTCGCTCCCGAACGACCTCGCGATCCAGGAAGCGCCGTGGATCTGCGTGAACTACATCGTCCCGAACGCGAAGCGCAAGCCGTTCGACGACCCGCGGGTGCGCCGCGCGCTGACGCTCGCGATCGACCGCTGGACGATCGGCGACGCGCTGTCGAAGATCACGATCGTCAAGGACGTCGGCGGCCTCATGCGCCCGAAGGGACCCTTCGCGCAGTCCGACGCGGACCTGGTGAAGATCGCCGGGTTCAGCAAGGACGGCAAGGCCTCGAAGGACCAGGCCCGCTCGCTCCTCAAGGCGGCCGGCCAGGAGAACCTCACCTTCAAGCTCCTGAACCGCAACCTCTCGACTCCCTACGAGCCCATCGCGGTCGCGCTCATCAACGAGTGGAAGGCCGTCGGCATCAACGTGACTCACGACGTCAAGGAGACGACGCCGTACCTCGCGGACCTCGCCTCCGGAAACTTCGACGTCGGGCTCGACTTCAACTGCGACTTCCTCGACGAGCCGGACCTGCAGCTCGCGAAGTTCTACTCCGCGAGCAAGCTCGGCAAGGGTCTCAACCGTGCCGGCTACGACGACGCGAAGCTCGACGGCATGATCGACGCGCAGGCGCGCGAGACCGACCCGGAGAAGCGCAAGGCCGCCGTCTGGGCCATCGAGCGCTACGCGATGGACGAGATGGCGTACCAGTACCCCGCCCCGTGGTGGTTCCGGATCATCCCGTACCTGAGCAAAGTGCGGGGCTGGAAGGTCGGCTCGAACCATTACACGAACCAGGACCTCGTGAGCGTGTGGCTCGCGAACTGACGCACCGATTGCGCTGAACGAGAAGGCCCCCGAGAGGGGGCCTTCCTCGTTTACCCTCGCGTGCGTGCAGCGCTACGTGGTGGGGCGCCTCCTGCTCATGATCCCGACCCTCCTCGGCGTGGCGATCCTGACCTTCGTCGTCATGCGCCTCGTGCCGGGCGACATCGTCGAGCTGCGCTACGCGGGCTCGGGCGGGTCGGTCCCGCCCGAGGTCATCCAGAACGAGCGGCATCAGCTCGGGCTCGACAGGCCGATCCCCGCCCAGTTCGCGGACTGGATGAGCGACGTCGTGCGTCTCGACTTCGGCAAGTCGCTGTGGACCGACCATCCGGTGATGGACGAGGTCCGCATCCGACTGGGCCTCTCGCTCGAGCTCGCGGTCCTCGCGACTCTGCTCGCGGTCGCGCTGGCCGTCCCGCTCGGCGTGCTGGCCGCGACCCACCAGGACACCTGGATCGACTACGCGATCCGTATCTTCAGCATCGGCGGCCTCGCGATGCCGTCCTTCTGGATCGGCATCCTGATGATCCTCGTGCTGCTGACGCTCTTCCACTGGGCGCCGCCGCTGCTGTTCACAGCATTCTGGGACGACCCGGTCGCCAATCTCGCGCAGCTCATCTGGCCGGCGATCGCGGTCGGCTATCGCTACGCCGCGGTCGCGATGCGCATGACGCGCTCGTCGGTCCTCGAGGTGCTGGGCGAGGACTACATCCGCACGGCACGAGCGAAGGGCGTCCTCGAGCGCCGCGTGGTCGTCAGACACGCGCTGCGCAACTCGCTGCTCCCGGTTGTCACCGTCATCAGCCTGGAGTTCGCGTTCCTCATCGGCGGCCTCGTCGTGACCGAGCAGGTGTTCAACCTCAACGGCCTCGGCAAGCTGCTCGTCGATGCCGTCGCGCACCGCGACTACACGCTGATCCAGGCGCTCGTGCTGCTGATGGCCGCGGTCTTCGTGTTCATCAACTTCACGGTCGACATGCTGTACGTCGTCTTCGACCCGCGGGTCCGCTACTCCTAGCGTGAGCGCGATCGATGCGGAGAGCGAGGAGCTCGCCCGGCTTCGCTACGAGGAGAACACCGGCTGGCCGCGCACCCGCCGCGCGGTGACCGACTTCATCCGGCAGCGCCCGCTCGGGGCGTTCGGCGCGCTGCTGATCCTCGTGATGATCTTCAGCGCCGTCTTCGCGCCGCTCATCGTTCCCTACGACCCGGTCCAGGCGAGCTTCGCCGACCTGCTCCTGCCGCCGAGCGGCACGCACCTCGTCGGCACGGATCCGTTCGGCCGCGACGTCTTCTCGCGGCTCATCTACGGCTCGCGCACCGCGCTGCTCGTGGGGTTCAGCGCATCGCTCGTTGGCTCGACGATCGGCCTGCTCCTCGGCGTGGTCGGGGCGTTCCTCGGCGGGCGCACCGATCAGCTCATCCAGCGCGGCATGGACGTGCTGCTCTCGTTCCCGCTCATCGTCCTGGCCATCGCCGTCGTCGCGGCGCTCGGCGGGGGCGAGGGCAAGCTCTCGAACGTGATCATCGCGATCACGATCCCGATCATCCCGCGCGTCGCGCGCGTGGTGCGCTCGAGCGCGCTCTCGATCGTCGCCATGCCGTACATCGAGGCGGCGCGGTCGATCGGGACCGGCTCCGGCCGGATCATGCTCCGGCACATCGTCCCGAACGTCTTCGCCCCGTTCATCATCATGGCGACCGCGTTCCTCGGTCAGGCGATCCTGCTCGAGGCGTCGCTGTCATTCCTCGGTCTCGGCGTGAACGAGCCGGAGCCGGCCTGGGGGCTGATGCTCCGCGGCGCCGGGATGCAGTTCCTCGAGCGCGCGCCGTGGCTCGCGATCGCGCCGGGGGTCGCCATCAGCCTGGCCGTCTTCGGCTTCAACCTGTTCGGCGATTCGCTGCGCGACGCGCTCGATCCCCGCCTCCGCACGCACTGATGGCCTAAGCGACCAGCGCGACCTCGACGTAGGCGGCCGCCGCGCGAGAGAGACCCTGGTCGCTGGTGACGAGGGTCGCCCGATGCCGCATCGCGACGCAGACGTAGAACACGTCGTGTGGCCCGAAGCGATCTCGGAGCGCGAATGCTTCCGCGAGCAGATCGGTCATGATCCGCCGCTCGGCGACCAGACGAGCCGTCCAGAGGAGCATCGAGCGAGCGCGCTCCGGGGTCACGATGCCCCGTCGTAGCGCGCGGCGCACCGCGGCGAAGACCTCGGCGTCGAACAACGCGGGCACGACGACCCGCTGACCGACAAGGAGACGAACGACTTCCTCGCCCGCTGGTGTGCGCAGCAGTCGCTCCACGGCCGCCGATGCGTCGAGGACGATCAGTCCTCCAGGCCCTCCTCGGCCTCACGGCGGATCTCGCGAATGAGCTCTGCTCCGGAAATGCCCTCGACGCGAGGCAGCTTTCCGGTCTCCTCGATCCATTCCTCGAGCGTGGGGCGCTCGATGTCGTCGGTCAGCACCCTGATCACGTACCGACTCATCGACACGCCCTTGCCCGCCGCGCGGCGCTTCAGCCCGTCGCGCAGCGCAGCAGGCACGCCGCGCACCTGGACGTCGTAGGTCTTGCGCTTCATCGCCCGATGTTAACGCATGCAGATATGCATGCATTCGCGTCAGCTGCCGGTCCACCTCGGGGGGCGCTTCGCGAGGAAGGCCTCGATGCCCTCCTTGAAGTCGTCGCTCAGGTAGGCGTGCAGCAGCAGATCGGTCCCATCCGGCAGGTCGCGCGCGCGGAGCCGCCGGAGCGCCTCCTTGGTCGCCCAGAGGGTGCGCGGCGCGAAGCCGGCGACCATCGTCGCGAGCTCCTGCGCGCGCGCTTCGAGCGCATCGTCCGCGGTGATCTCGCTGACCAGCCCGATCGCCTTCGCCTCGTCCGCGCCGACGATCCGCGTGGTGAACATGAGGTCCTTGACCCGTCCGGCGCCGATGAGATCGGAAAGGCGCGCGAGGTTCGCCATCGAGAGCGCGTTGCCCAGCGTGCGCGCGATCGGCATGCCGAAGGCGGCGCTCGTCGAGGCGATCCGCAGGTCGCACGCGGCGGCGATCGCCAGCCCGCCGCCCGTCGTCGCGCCGCCGATCGCGGCGATCGTCGGCACGCGGACCGCCTCGAGCGCGCCGCAGGTCTCGTCCATGCGCCGCTCGTACGCGATCGGATCCTGCTCGCTCTTGAACATCCGGAACTGCGCGATGTCGGTGCCCGCGACGAAGGCGCCCCCACTCCCCGTGAGCACGACGGCCTTGATCGCCGCGTCGTCGTTGACCGCCAGCGCGCGATCCCGCAGCTCGTCGTACATCGCGAAGGTCAACGCGTTCCGCGCCTGCGGGCGGTGGAAGGTGAGCCAGGCGATGCCGTCGCGCACCTCGTAGCGAAGGTCTTCGCTCATGTGGCCAGCACCGTCCCCTCTTCGATGAGCGCCGCGATGTCGCCGGGAGCGCAGCCGAGCTCCCGCAGCACGTCGCGCGAATCCGCGCCCAGCGCGGGACCCGCCGGCCCGACCACCGGTGGCGTGCGCGTGAGACCGATCGCCGAGCCCGTGGCACGCACCGACCCGAGCGTCGGATGCGCGATGTCGGTGAGGAAGCCGCGCTCGGACAGGTGCGGATCCTCGAGCACGCTCCCGTAGTCGCGGACGGTCGCGCATGGCACGCCCGCCTCGCGCAGGCCCGCGAGCCAATGCGCGGTGGTGTTCGTCACGGTGACCGCTTCGATCAGCGGGATGAGCGCGTCGACGTTGTGTTTGCGGGTCGGCCCGTCGGTGAAGCGCGGATCGCCCGCGAGCTCCTCGAGCCCCAGCACGCGGAGAAATGCCGTCCAGTTGGGTGCCGAGGTCGGACCGATCACGAAGTGCCCGTCCGAGCTGCGCACCGCCTGATACGGCGCGATGAAGTTGTGCGCGGAGCCGTTCGCGCGCGCGACCGCGCCGTCGGTGAAGAACTGACCCGACTCCCAGACGGCGAGAGAGACCGCTGACTCGAACATCGAGATGTCGACCAGCTGTCCCCTGCCGTCCGCGTCGCGCGCGCGAAGCGCGGCCAGCGTGCCGACCGTCGCGTACAGCGCGCTCGAGAGGTCCGCGATCGAGACGCCGACCTTCACCGGGGCGCCGTCCTTCTCACCGGTGACCGACATGAGACCGCTCTCCGCCTGCACGATGAGGTCGAGCGCGGGACGGTCGGCGTACGGCCCGCTCTGCCCCCAGCCGCTCACCGCGACGTAGACCAGGCGCTCGTTCGCGTCCATGAGGGACCGCGACGAGAGGCCGAGGTCGGCCATCGTGCCGGGTCGCAGGTTCTCGAGGACGACGTCGGCTCGCGCGCTCAGGCGCCGGAAGATGTCGGCGCCGCGCGGGCGCTTCAGATCGAGCGCGAGGCTGCGCTTGCCGCGATTCAGGCGCAGGAAGCTGCCGCTCTCGCCCGCCTGGAACGGCTGCAGCTGGCGCGTGAGGTCCCCACCCTTCGGGTTCTCGACCTTGATCACCTCGGCGCCGAGATCGGCGAGATGCATGCCGCAGAACGGACCGGCCATGTAGTTGCCGATCTCGATGACGCGGATGCCGGCCAGCGGCGGACCGCTCAACACGCGCCCCATTTCTCCAGTTTGTCACCGGCGACGCGCCACACGCCCGCGCGACCGCCGCTGGAGCCGACGATCCAGTACTCGCTCGCTCGCGCGAAGACCGCGCGAAGATCGCACTTCGTGCCGAGGTCGAGGCGCGTCGTACCGGTCTCCGAGAGCCGGATGACGGTGCCGCCGTCGCCGACGATCGCGACGAACGTCCGCCCGATGCGCACGATGGACCGCAGCGTGGCGTTCGTGCCGACGTCGACGCGCTTCCACGCCCCGTTCACCAGCGAGAGCACGACGCCGCCATCGCCCGCCGCGACGACGTCCTCGCCCGCGAGCGCGACCGCGCGCAGCCCCGTCGTGACGCCGCTCGGCACGAGATGCCAGCCGGTGCCGTCGAGCCGGTAGGTGACGCCCCTCGGACCCACGGCCCACGCGGTGGTCGGCCCCGCGACCGCGACCGCCTGCAGATCGTCCTCGATCCCCCGCGCGTACGGCTGCCACGCGGCGTCGGTCCGCAGCACCGTGCCGCGCGTGCCGACGGCGAGGACCGTCGCGTCGGGTCCGGTGCCGATGCCGAGGAGGTCCTCGAACGTCACGGTGTCGATGCGGACGGACCGCGGGCCGTCGTCGATGGTGATCGCCCGACCCGCGAGGCCGACCGCCACGGCGCGATCCCGCGAGCACGCGGCGGCGCCGATCGTGCGCAGCGTGGGGTCGATGAGCGTCCAGCGCTGGCCGTCGAAGCGCCCGATGCCGCCGCCGTCCGAGAACACGTAGACCGCTTCCGCCGTCGCACATCCCGCCGACAGCGGCTGCTGGAAGACCAGGTCCGCGGTGTCGATGGGGGTCGCGAAGGCCGGCGCGGGCGTCGACGTCGGGGCGGCGCTCCGGATCGGCGAGGGCGTGGGCACGGCGGTCAGGCGCGCGCCGATGAGCCCGGCGAGCACGGCGCCCGCGACGAGGAGCACCGCGGCCGCGCTCGCCATGAGGGTGGCCCGCATGTCACATGGCTTCGAGGCGCTTGATGCGCTCTTCGATCGGCGGGTGGGTGTCGAAGAGCCCGTCGAGGAACGCGTTGTGGTCCTTGAGCGGGTTCGCGATGTACAGCGACGCGGTCGCCTTGTTCGCGACCTCGAGCTTCTCGGTGTCGGCGGCGATCTTGCGGAGCGCGCTCGCGAGACCGGGAGGGTATCGCGTGAGCAATGCGCCGGAGGCGTCCGCGAGGTACTCGCGCTGGCGGGATACGGCGAGCTGGATCAGCGTCGCGAAGATCGGCATCAGGATCGCGAGCACGATCGCGATCAGCGCGATGATGCCGCCACCGCCACCATCGCGGTCCCGATCGCGACGACCGCCGCCCCAGAACATGGAGCGCGTCACCCAGTCGGACAGAAGCACCACGGTGCCCACGAGCACCGTGACGAGCAGCATCACGCGGATGTCGCGGTTGCCGACGTGCGAGAGCTCGTGGGCGATGACGCCTTCGAGCTCGGTGCGGTCCATCTTGTCGAGGAGCCCGCGCGTCACCGCGACCGACGCGTGCTTCGGATCGCGGCCCGTCGCGAACGCGTTCGGCGCGGAGTCGTCGATGATGTAGAGCTTGGGCGTGGGGATGCCCATGCCGAGCGCGAGCGTCTCGACCACGTTGTGCAGCTCGCGCTCCTCGTCGTCGGCGACCTCGCGGGCCTGGCTCTGCGCGAGGACCAGCTTGTCGCCCGCGAAGTACGACACCAGCGACGAGCCGACGGAGAAGACAAGCGCGAACGGCAGCAGCGCGATGCCGCCTCCCGGCGCGAAGTACTCGCCGGCGAAGTACACGAGCGCCGTGACGAGCCCGACGAACACCACGATGAGCACCACGGTCCGCACGCGGTTCGCGGCGGCCGCGTCGTAGATGTTGACGCGAGGGGTGAGCGGGGCCGAGCTCATTACGGGGTCGTGAACTTGACCTGCGGGACCTCACGCTCCGTCGGGTCGGCGAGCTCGAAGAACTGCTCCGGCTTGAAGCCGAGCAGGCTCGCGTAGAGGTTCGTGGGGAACGTCATGAGCGCGGTGTTGTAATCGCGCACGTTGCCGTTGTAGAAGCGGCGCGCGAACGCGATCTTGTCTTCGGTAGCCGTCAAGTTCTCAGAAAGATCCTTGAACTCCTGGATGGCCTGCAGCTGCGGATAGTTCTCCGCGACGGCGAACAGGGAGCGCAGCGTGCCGGTGAGCATGTTCTCCGCCTGCGCCCGCTCCTGCGGTGACGCTGACGCACCGGCGGCGACCGCGGCGGCGCGAGCGTTCGTGACCGCCTGGAAGGTCGCGGACTCGTGCGCGGCGTAGCCCTTGACGGTCTCCACGAGGTTCGGGATCAGGTCGTGGCGGCGCTTGAGCTGGACGTCGATGTCCGACCACGCTTCCTTCACCCGCTGGCGGAGCGTGACGAGACGGTTGAAGCCCGCGATCAGGAACACCGCGATGGCGGCGATGACGATGAGCACGATCACGATGGGATCCACGGTCACTCCCCTTCAGACGGCTGCGCGACCCTCATGCTACCCGGGAGCCACTGCGACCCGACCGCCCCGGGTCAGGCGCGAATCACGCGTCTACACGGGCGGCAGCGACGTTCGAGCGAGCCGTCCGAAGGCCACGCAGCAGGGGCTTGATCTTTGGGCGCTCGCGCTCAAGGAATTCGTCAAGGGCGATCCGAACAATCTCTCCGGAGCTCTTCTCGTATAGCAGCTTCGCCACGGCCAGCTCCTCGTCCTGCTCTGGACTGAGCTTGACGCTCACATTGCGGCTAAGGAGTCCTCGCGGACCCACTTTTCGTCCTGGCATAGGCTTGCTTTTCATCATATCAAAAGGTAATCTTATTAGCATCTGATGGCACTAAGGATTACGACCCCGGTCAGGGTCCGCAAGCGACTGAACGACCTGGAGGGCCGGGAGTGGCTGCCGCTGAGCAAGTCGGTCTGGTCGCAGCGCGGGTTGGGCAAGGACCATGAAGAGGCTTACTACGAGAAGCTCCACCCTGCCCCATTCTCGTTTTCTGACGTCGCAAAGCTGATCAGCTTCTTCACTCGTGCGGGCGAGGCGGTGCTTGATCCCTTTGTCGGCGTTGCAAGCACTCTCAAGGCTTGTGCGGTCACCGGCCGTACGGGAGTGGGCATTGAGCTCAGCGAGGAGTGGAGCAAGCTCGGCAAAGAGCGACTGACGAAGGAAATCGGACCACGTCATGGGCAGCGCCTGATCACGGGTGACGCCCGCCGAGTCCTCAAACGTCTCCCCCCTGAATCCTTCGCTTACGTCGTGACTAGCCCGCCGTATTGGGGGATCCTCAACAAGAAGGCGGACCACAAGACCAAACAGGAGCGCGTGGACAAGGGGCTAAAGACAAACTACGGAAGCGACGTCCGCGACTTCGGCAATATCCCTGACTACGCAACATTCCTGTCGGAGTTGCGCGGTCTATTGCTCTCAGCCGCAGGACTCCTGGAGCCGAAACGCTACATGTCGATAATCGTCAGCGACTTCAGACATGGAGGCACCTACTACGATTTCCACGCTGACCTTACAAAAGAACTCGAGCGAGACAGCGGTCTGAGCCTTCAGGGAATCACTATCCTTACGCAGAATGCCAAGCGTCTATTTCCATACGGTTACCCAGCTGCGTATGTTCCAAACGTGCATCATCAGTACATCTTGAATTTCCGGAAACTCACGTAGTCACGGCGCTAAGTTGGCTTTCCGAAGGTGGCGTCGTCGATCGGGCGCAGGCTGTCGCGGGCCTCGCGCAGCTGTCATTTCACAATCCGCCGTATAACGCGCGTAATTGGGGACACTCGCTGCACCGGCTTTGTTCGTATCCGAGTCGGCTTAAACCCGCGATCGCAAGCACCCTGGTATCTCTCTTCACAAGGCCCGGCGATACCGTGGTCGACCCGTTTTGCGGAATCGGAACAATCCCACTCGAAGCGGCACTACGGGGACGTCACAGCTACGCCGGCGACCTGAGTCCCGTCGCCACAATCGTCACGTCGGCCAAGGTGAGGCCAGCGTCCTCACTTGAAGTGGCTGACCTGCTTTCAGAGTTACGCGACTTCATGGCATCGCAGCACGAATCCGACGAAGATGACGAGCCTGAGGTCGCGACCTTCTATCACGAAAGGACATTCGAAGAGATCCGTGCGGTCAGAAACTTTCTTCGCATGGCACGCGAGCGTCAATTACCGGCGGCAGACACCGTCACTGCAGCGATGCTGCATCTGATGCATGGCAACCGCCCATACGCATTGAGCCGGCGATCGCACAACATCATCCCGATACCCCCGAAAGGGGACGCGACCTACAAGCCCGTGCTGCGACACCTCGAAGCGAAGTTGAGACGGCACCTCGATCCGTTGCCGGCAACATTTGTCAGAGGCAGTGTCGAGACAGTCGCGGCCGAGCAGCTTTCAACGCTTGTGCCAGCGTGCGATGCGGTGATTACGAGCCCACCATTCCTAGGCTCGACAGACTTCGTCCGGCAAAACCGGATCCGGCTCTGGTTCGCCGGATGGAACTACAAGAGACAGGAGAGTGCGAAAGCCGACTTTTATGAGCACAGCCGCAACCGCGATTCGACGCTAGCGAGCATCGCGGGCGTCGTGGTCTCTCTCCTTCGTCCCGGCGGCGTCGCCGTCCTTCATTTGGGAATCGTTCGTGGCTATGACATGGCCGAGCATCTCATCGCAGCTGCGCCTGAGGAGCTTCGGAAGATTGCGGTCGTCTATGAAGACGTGAGGCATTTGGAGTCTCACGGCCGCACTGACCGCGGGGGGACGGCGACACACGCATTCGCCGTGATGCAGAGGGCCTAGTAGACGCGGTGGTCGATTCCAAGGGCACGTAGCACTCGAATGCCACGCGCCGAGAGTTGCGCGTTTAAGGCAACCATCTTGCGAACGTGCCGACCGCCGATCAATGCAGCCGCGTCGTCAACCTCGTAGCTGAACAACTGGCCGACTGCCATCTTCAACTGCGTCCGTTCCGACAGGGTTGTAATTGTCTTCGCTTCGATCAGGACCGAATCCTCGTCACCGCACAGCGCGAGCAGGTCAAAGTTGCCCTCGTGTACCTCGCAACCCTGTGCGATGAACTCTTCCGCGCAGGCTCGAACGACGCGCTGATGCTCTGCTGTACGTTCGCTAAGAACGTCGAGATCAATATTGGCCGTACGTGTGCCGTGTGCGCTGGCGTGGTCGGCAATGTCGCCCGAGCGCCTAATTCGACGTGAGCGACCTACGGGCGCCGCCGCTGGACGCTCGTACTGCCTAGCAAGTACTCGCTCCACGTTGCTGAGGCCGCTCCCGACCGGGGTTGTCACATATCTTCCGGGTGATGCCTCCACCAACAGACCGAGGTCGCGAGATAAATAGACAAGGACCTTCCCGCGGTTCTCTGCTTCGGACTTGCCAATACCAAAGTCGCGTAGAACAGAGGCGATCGTTCTCCGTCCGGCGTGTATATCGCGAAGCGCGTCCAAAGCGCCCGAAGCCGAAGGCGAAAGCGCGGCAATCGCCGCTTCGGTCGTATCCAGCGGAAACTCGGACGCGGCGCGAAGCAGGCGCGGCCAGGGATCAATCACTTCAGTCTGAGTTCCATCAGCGCGTTGATCCACATGTCGCGAGCGGCGTCAGACGGGACATCGAGCTGGCTCGCGGTCACACCGTCGGCAGTCAGACGATATCCGCCTTCCTCGCATGGCTCCATCCAGCCGAGTTCGACGAAGAACCGCCTTGTCATTCTTGCCACGGTCCTCCAGGGCTGATTCCCAGAAGAGGCCCCGGCGTACCTCCGAAGGTAGGCCTCCACATTTTCCCGGGTCCTCGGCTTGATTTGACCAGCGCGAACCAATGCCAAGCCGAAGGTGTCATCGTTCAGGCAGCCTTCAATAGATGCTGCGACCTCGAGATAGCGGGCGTACGTCGACCAACTGCTGGCAGCATGGGGGAACCAAGCAAGACCTATCTCGACGGGCACGATGTGAATAGTCAGGCCACCGGGCCCGTGGGTCTAGATGAGGCCGTTGACAGCGGCGACGATCTGCGGGGCGGAGATGCCCGCGGCGTCGAGCAGCTCGGCGGGCTTTCCGGACCCGGGCATCTTGCGTACCGCGAGGTGGCGGTACCCCACCAGCGCTCCGAGCGCGCCCGCCTCCGCGAGCGCGCTCAGCACGGCGTCGCCGATGCCGCCCTCGGCCCAATGGTCCTCGACGACGATCAGCCGGCCGTTCGCCTTGACCGCGTCGACGAGCGTCGCGGTGTCGATCGGCTTCACCGAGTAGCAGTCGATCACGCGCACTCCCGTTCCCGCGCCTTTGAGCAGATCGGCGGCCTTCACCGCCTCGTGCAGCGTGATGCCGGCGGCAACGACCGTGACCCGATCGGTCGCGTCGCCGCCGCGCACCACCACCGAGCCGCCGATCCGGAATGTCGCGCCGGCGGGATAGACGAGCGGCGTCTTCTCGCGGGTGGTCCGGATGTAGCTGATGCCCGGCTGATCGGCCATGAGCTCGACGAGTCGCGCCGTCTGGTTCGCGTCGCACGGGTACAGCACCGTGCTGCCGTGCACCGCGCGCATCATCGCGAGGTCCTCGAGCGCCATCTGCGACGGGCCGTCCTCGCCGATCGAGACGCCGGCGTGCGAGCCGGAGAGACGGATGCTCGCGCGCGAGATCGCGGCCATGCGGATGAAGTCGTACGCGCGCGTGAGGAACGCGGCGAACGTCGACGCGAACGGCCGCAGGCCGACGACCTGCATCCCCACCGCGGCCGCGACCAGCTGCTGCTCGGCGATGTACATCTCGAAGAACCGCTCGGGCGCGACCTTCTTGAAGTCCTCCGCATGCGTGGAGTTGCTGACCTCGGCGTCGAGGACGACGACGTCCGGACGCGCGGCGAGGCTCATGAGTGCCTCGCCGTACGCCTTGCGCGTCGCGAGCGCTTCGGTGTAGGTCTTGAGCTCGACCGGCCTCGCGACGGCCTTCGCGGGCGCCCACGCCGCCGGCTTCTTCGTGGCAAAGGTCTTCGAGGGCGAGGCGCCGATCTCCTGGAGCGCCTGCTTCGCCTGGTCCTTGTCGAGCGCCTTGCCGTGCCAGCCCTCCCTGTCCTCGAGGAACGACACGCCTTTTCCCTTGATGGTCTTGGCCAGGATCGCGGTCGGCGCCTTCGCGGCGCGCGCGCGGCCGTACGCGTCGTCGATCGCGCGCAGGTCGTGGCCGTCGATGACGATCGCGTCCCAGCCGAAGGCCTTCACGCGCGCGGCGTAGGCGTCCATGTCCCACTGGAGCTCGGTCGGGCCGCGCTGGCCGAGACGGTTCACGTCGAGGATCGCGGTGAGGCTCGCCAGCCGCTCGTGGCCCGCATGGTCGAACGCCTCCCAGATGCTGCCCTCGGCGCTCTCGCTGTCGCCGACGAGGATCCAGGTGTGATACGGCGCGTGCAGCACGCGCTCCGCCGCGAGCGCGAGGCCGACGCCGATCGGCAGGCCCTGCCCGAGCGAGCCGGTCGCGACGTCGGTCCAGGGCAGGACCGGTGTCGGGTGGCCCTCGAGCCGGCTGCCCAGACGGCGGAAGGTGAGCAGCTCCGCGTCGTCGACGACGCCGGCGGCGCGCAGCAGCGCGTAGTACAGCGGCGACGCGTGGCCCTTCGAGAAGATGAGGTGGTCGTTGGCGAGATCCTTCGGCTTCGACCAGTCGTGGCGCAGGTGCCCCGCGAGCAGCACCGCCATCAGGTCGGCGGCCGAGAGCGAGGAGGTCGGGTGGCCCGATCCCGCCGCCGTCGAGCTGCGGATGCTGTCCGCGCGCAGCTGCCGCGCCAGGTCCGCGTACGTGGCGAGCGCCGGGTCGGCCGCGGCGGCGGTCGTGGTCACGGGTCCACCTTAGCGCGACCGCGCCGCGGGCATTCTGGCGTACCGTTCCATCACTCGTTCCAGCTCGATCAGGGGGGTACGGCATGGAGATCGGTCTCTACGGGCTCGGGCGCATGGGCGGCAACATGGTCACACGGCTCGCCCGGGGCGGCCACACCGTCGTCGCGGCGAACCGCAGCCCCGGCCCCGTCGACGAGGCGAAGACCCACGGCGCGCGCGGCGCGTATTCGATCCCGGAGATGATCGCCGCGCTGAAGGCGCCTCGCGTCCTCTGGTCGATGGTGCCGTCCGGCGCCGTCACGGACGAGACGCTCGAGGAGCTCGCCACGCACGCGACCAGGGGCGACATCTTCGTCGACGGCGGCAACTCGAACTTCCGCGATTCGATGCGCCGAGCCGAGAAGTACGGGCGGCTCGGATTCCCCTATCTCGACATCGGCGTGTCCGGCGGCATCTGGGGACTCACGGTCGGCTACTGCATGATGGTCGGCGGTCCCAAGGAGGCCGTCGAGCGCGTGCGTCCGCTCCTCGACACGCTCGCGCCCCCGAACGGCTGGGCGCATTTCGGGAAGAGCGGCGCCGGCCACTTCGTGAAGATGGTCCACAACGGGATCGAGTACGGGATGATGCAGGCGTACGGCGAGGGCTTCGAGCTCCTGCACGCGAGCGAGTTCGAGCTGGACCTGAGGACGGTGTCGCGGGTCTGGAACCAGGGCAGCGTCGTGCGCTCGTGGCTGCTCGAGCTCGCGGAGCGGGCGTTCAAGGACGAAGGGACCGACCTCGCGCACATCAAGGGCTATGTCGCCGATTCCGGCGAGGGCCGCTGGACGATCCACGAGGCGATCGACCTCGGCGTGCCCATGACCGCGCTGGCGCATTCGCTCTTCGCGCGCTTCAGCTCGCGCCAGGACGATTCCTACGCGATGAAGGTCGCGGCCGCGCTGCGCAACCAATTCGGCGGCCACGCGGTGCAGAAGGAATAGAGCGGGCATGACGCTCACCGCCAACCCGCTGCGTGCGGGACCGCGGCTGTCCCGCATCCCCGAGCCCTCGACCCTCGTCATCTTCGGCGGATCGGGCGACCTCTCGGCGCGCAAGCTCATGCCGGCGCTGTACAACCTGGCGCTCCAGCGGCTCCTGCCACCGACATTCCTCGTCGTCGGGACCGCGAGAGCGCAGCTGGCGGATGCCCTGTTCCGCGACGAGCTGCACAAGGCGGTGAGCGAGTTCAGCCGGACGAAGCCGATCAACGAAGAGGTGTGGCGGTCGTTCGCGGATCACGTGCACTACGTCTCGACGGGAACGTCCGGCGGCTACGGTGTTCTCGGAGACACGCTGAACAGGCTCGAGGGCGAGCTCGGCATGCCCGGCAACCGGCTCTTCTATCTGGCCACCCCGCCGAGCGCGTACGGGCCGATCGTGCATGGCATCGGCGCGCACGGCCTCGCCAGGACGAACGGCTGGTCGCGCGTCGTCGTGGAGAAGCCGTTCGGCAACGACCTGGCGAGCGCGGTCGACCTCAGCGAGAAGCTACATGAGGTCTTCCGCGAGGATCAGGTCTTTCGCATCGACCACTACCTCGGCAAGGAGACCGTCCAGAACATCCTCGTCCTGCGCTTCGCCAACGCGATCTTCGAGCCGCTCTGGACGCGCCAGTACGTCGACCACGTCCAGATCACGGTGGCCGAGACGCTCGGGGTCGAGGAGCGTGCCGGGTACTACGACCACGCGGGCGCGAGCCGCGACGTCGTGCAGAACCACCTGCTCCAGCTGATGGCGCTCGTGGCGATGGAGCCGCCGATCGCGTTCGACGCGAACGCGGTCCGCGACGAGAAGGTCAAGGTGCTGCGGGCGATCCGCCCCATCGCCACCGACGACGTGCCCAACACGACCGTCCGCGGTCAGTACGCCCCGGGATTCATCGAGGGGATGGCGGTGCGTGGCTACCGCGAGGAGGACGACGTCGCCCCGAACAGCACGACCGAGACGTACGTCGCGATGCGGCTGTTCATCGACAACTGGCGCTGGGAGGGCACGCCCTTCTACCTCCGCACCGGCAAGCGGATGCCGAAGCGCTCGACGGAGATCGCGATCCAGTTCCGCAGCGCGCCGCACCAGGTCTTCAGCCGCGAGAGTGCTGCCGGTCTCGAGCCGAACACGCTGGTGCTGCGCATCCAGCCCGACGAGGGCATCTCGCTCAAGTTCGGCGCGAAGGTGCCGGTGCAGGGGATCCGCATCCGCTCGGTGAACATGGACTTCGTCTACGGCGCCTCGTTCATGGTCGACGCCCCGGACGCGTACGAGACGCTGATCCTCGACGCGCTCCGCGGCGACGCGACGCTCTTCACCCGCCGCGACGAGGTCGAGCAGCAGTGGCGTCTGGTCGATCCGATCATCGATGCCTGGCGCGCGGGCCAGATCGACCTGCCGACGTATGCCAGCGGCTCCTGGGGACCGACCGAGGCCGATCTCCTCATCGCGCGCGACGGACGGACGTGGCGACAGCCCTAGGGGCCCGCCGTCAGACTGGACGAGCGGGAGGCGCGAGGAGCGGGGATTGGTCGTAGATAACGTTATCTGGGGCGCGCCGGCGAGCGGCGTGAGCGCGCTCGAGCGCGAGCTGGCGAGGCTGCGCCGGGCACGGAGCGCGCACGCGAGCGAGCAGGGCCACACCGTCGCACGGGCGTCCGTCCTGAACCTCGTCGTCTTCGCGACACGCGAGGTCCACGCGAAACGCGCCGCGCGGACCATCGCCGACCTCTCGCAGCGGCACCCATCGCGTGCGATCGTGGTGTGGGTGGACCGGCCCGGGAGCACCGCGACCGACCGGCTCGCGATGCACTGCGACCTGCCGCGCGCGGACGGCCGTGAGCAGGTGTCGTGCGAGCAGATCCTCGTGCGCGCGCCCGGCGACGCCGGCGCCCGCCTCGCGAGCGCGGTCATCCCGCTGCTGCTGCCCGATCTCCCGGTCTTCCTGTGGTGGACCGACACGCCACCGTTCGACGCGCCGCATTTCGACGCCATGCTCGAGCTTGCCGACCGCTTCATCATCGATTCCGCCGACTTCGCGCGTCCCGAGCTGTCGCTGAAGCGCGTGCGCGAGGTGTGCGCGCGCGGGTCGGGGCGCTACGGTGTCACGGACTTCAACTGGACCCGGCTCACGCCGTGGCGCGACCTGGTGTCGGCGTTCTTCGACGTCCCGGCGTGGCGCCCGTATCTCGACTCGATCACCGGAGTGCGCGTCGGCTTCACCGTCGATGCCGACGGCCGCGAGGTCCACCCGTCGCAGGCGCTGCTCCTGGTGGGCTGGCTCGCGTCGCGTCTCGGCTGGCTCGCGGCCCAGTCGCTCGCGCCATCCGAAGCGGGCGGCATGCTGTTCTCGATGACACGAGGCGACGGGACGCGGATCCCGGTGCGCGTGCGTCCGCGCTTCGAGCGCGGCCTCGAGGAGGGCGATCTCTCGGGTCTGCGCATCCAGGCGACGCGTGATGGAAAGCTGGCCGAGTTCGTCGTGAAACGCGCGGCAGGGAACGCGCACGTCACGACGAGCGTGATCATCGACGGATCGCTCGTGACCGAGCGCGTGATGCCGCTCTCCGCACCCCGTGTCGGCGACCTGCTCGGGGAGGAGCTCACCATCGTCGCCAGCGATCACGTGTACGAGGACGCGCTCGCGGCCCTGGTGGCGCTCTCGTAGCGGCGGCATCGCTCTTGCCGCGAGGCCAGGAATGAGCCAGCAGCCTGACCGTGTTACCGGCCGCGACCGCCTGCTGGGAGGTCGCTACCGTCTGACGGAGAGGCTCGATCAGGGCGGCGCCGGCGAGATCTGGCGAGCGCGGGACGAAAGACTGGACCGCGACGTCGCCGTGAAGCTCCTCGGCGCCGGAGCGGACGAGGCCTTCCGCGAGCGATTCACCGACGAGGCGCGCAGGGCGGCGTCCGTCTCGCACGCGAACGTCGTCGCGGTGTACGACGAGGGGCAGGACGGCGCCGACGCCTACATCGTCATGGAGTACATCCACGGACGAACGCTGCGTGAGCTCATCGCGGAACGCGGTCCCCTCCCCCCGCACGAGGCGGCCCGCATCGTGGCGCAGGTCGCGAGCGCGCTCGACGCCGCGCACGGCAGCGGCGTGATCCACTGCGATGTGAAGCCGGCGAACGTCATCGTCGACGACAACGGCACGGCGAAGCTCACGGACTTCGGTATCGCTCGCGCCGCACGTGACCCAAGGGAGCGCGAGCTCATGGGCACCGCGCGCTACATCGCGCCCGAGCGCATCGCGGGCGAGCCGGCGACCGCGCGCAGCGACATCTACGGTCTCGGCCTCATCGCGTACGAGCTGCTGTCGGGGCAGCAGGTCCACCCGGGGCTCGACACCGACGAGATCCTGCGGCTCCGGCTCGATGAGGCGCCGCCAACGCTGCGAGCGGTCCGGATCGGCATCGCGCCCGAGGTCGACGCGGCGGTGACGAAGGCCCTCGCGCGGGATCCGGACAAGCGCTACGTGAGCGCCGGCGCGTTCGCGGATGCGCTCCTGGGCGCGGCCGAGCCGGGCGACGCCACGATGCCGCTCGCGGCGGCGTCCGCGGTCCGCCCGCTCCCGCGACCGAAGCGTCGAGGCCCATCGATCGACAGCGTGATCGCGTTGCTCGCCGTGTTGCTGGTGCTGCTGCTCGTCGGAGCGCTCTTCGCGAACGCGACGACGTCACCGAGCACGGCGTCCGCGCGGCCCCCGGCCAGCGGGTCACCGGCCGTGGCCACGACACCGAACGTCGTCGGCCACAAGCTGGATCGGGCGGTCAAGGAGCTGCTGGCCGCGGGATTCGCAGGCGTCGCATGGGATGTCGCGACCGGCCCGGGAGCCCCGTGCGACGTGGCCAGGCAGGATCCCGCCCCGGGCGCGCCGGTCGCGAGGGGACAGCGGGCGATGGTATTCTACGTCCCCGGTCAGAACTGCGCGCGGTCCGATCGGTGAGCGGCCCGGTGGCCGCCGGAGCGAGCGACGCGGGCCGGGTGCGCGCCAACAACGAGGACCGCTGGCTCATCCGCGAGAGGGCAGGCGTCACGCTGCTCTGCGTCGCCGATGGGGTCGGGGGTCTGGCAGGCGGCGAGGTCGCGAGCGCGGCGGCCGTGGACGGCGTCGCCGACCGGTTCTTCACCGCGGTCCCGGCCGAGGGAGCGCGCGGCGCGCTGACGACCGCGGTCGCGCACGCCAACAGCGCCGTCGTCGATGCCGCCCACGGGTCCGCGACGACGCTGGTGCTGGCCGCGGTCAGGAAGCGGGACCTCGCCGTCGCGAGCCTCGGTGACAGCCGCGCCTACCTCGTGCGCGCGGCGATCATCCGCCAGCTCACCACCGATCACAGCGGCGCGCAGCCGGGCTCGATCACGAGATTCCTCGGCGACCCCGGCGGTGTGCAGCCCGACGTGTTCGTCGAGACGCTCCGTGCTCACGACCGCGTCGTGCTGTGCAGCGATGGCCTGACGCGCCACGTGACCGATGCGGAGATCGCGGCGCGCGCGGCCGACGACGACCCCGCCCGCGCGACCGCGCGGCTCGTGGCGCTCGCGAACGAGCGCGGCGGCGAGGACAACGTGACCGTCGTCGTCTATCGCGTTCCCGACCGCGGCTACGCGCCGCTCGTCGTCCTCATCGCGGCCGTCGTGCTCGGGATCCTCGGCGCCGTGCTCGTCCTCACGACCTCCGCGCCGCGATCCATTCCCTGATCCGCGTCGGCGGTACGCGCCAGAGCGCGATCGATATCGCCGCGAGGACGAGAGGGAGGCCAAGGCGCGTCACGAGGGAGCCGAGCGCGATGTCGGATGCGGGGCCGATCGCGCAGGTGAACGTCGGGTAGAACTGGCACCCGTACTGCCACGTCGGCAGGATGAAGAAGATCCCCGCCTCGGCGGCCGGGATCGGCACGCCCGACACGAACGGGTAGAAGAACAGGAACGCGGCGACCGCGAGCGCCACGTATCCGGCGACGACCGTGCGGCGCCCGCCCTCCCACAGGACGACCAGCGCGCACGCGAGGGCCATCAGGTAGAACGGCAGCGCCGTGAAGAAGTGGTAGAAGAAGACGACGCGGCTCACGAAGATCCACGCGAGCAGCTGCGCGAACAGCGCGAAGATCACGAAGCCCAGGGAGATCGAGCGCGCGCGCAGCGCCGCCACCGTCGCCCAGCCGGTCGCGACGAACGCGCCCCAGAACAGGACGACGTTGCCGGCGTCGTAGATCACCGCGGCGCCGCCGTCGGCGCTCTGCGCGTAGTACCAGTACACGGGCTTCAGATCGAGCGGCCAGGTCCACCACGGCGAGCCCGCGGGATGCGGTGACGTCAGGCCGGAGTGGTACCAGTACATCTGCTTCGTGAGCTCCACGAGATCCCATCCGTACGGCGCGGTCGGCCCGCCGAACCAGTGCAGGTACGACGCGAGGTAGAGCAGGCCGGGGATCGCGCCGAAGCAGCCGACGAGCAGCAGCGCGTTCAGGCCCCGCCCCTTGAAGAGATCGAGCGGCCCGCCGCGACCGGGCTCCTCACGCGCCCACGCGAGCGCGGTGATCCCCATGACCGCGAGCGCGAGCGCGGCGATCGCGTAGGCGGCGACCCACTTCGTCGCGAGCGCGAGGCCGAAGAGCACGCCGGCGGCAAGCAGATCGACCTCGGCCGACCGGCGCGGCCGATGCGCCGCGACGACGAAGTACCAGGCCGCGACAAGGAACGCCGCGACGTAGACGTCGTTCATGCCGATGCGCGGCTGCGCGAACATCGAGCCGTCCAGCAGCACGAGGCCGCCGACGACGGCGGGAAGCGCCGCGCCACGGAACAGCCGGCGCGTGAGCAGCACGAGGACGAACGCGAGGAGCGCCCCGAACACGACGCCCGGGAGCCGCCATGCGAGCGCGTGGCGCCCGGTCTCCACGATGTCGGCGGCGGCAGGCCCCGGCAGCACGATCGTGTCTCCGGTGCCGTCGACGCCGATGCGCGTCGCGCCGGTCGGAAGCGCGACGTATGGCGACGCCCCGTGCGTCTCCGCGATCACCAACCGTCCGTCGGCGAGCGCGTAGAGGAACTGCGTGCGCGGGACGACCGCCAGCGCGGTCGCGCCGCTCGCGAACGCGCCGGTGCGGTCATTCGCGAGAGGCACCTGCTCGCGATGGCCGCCCTCGAGGTCGATGACGTCGAGCAGCGGCTCATTCGTGCGGGCCAGGAACAGTCGATTCGGGCCGAGCGCGTACGCGATCGCCCTTGCCGGCCCGGTGCTCGCGTAGCTGCGCGAGTCGATGCCGCCGACGGGATCGACCACGCGCACCGAGCCACCCGGCTCGAGCAGATAGAGCTCGCTCCCGTCGGGCTTGCTGGCGACGCCGATCGAGGGGATCGCGACGCGGACCGGATCCGACGTCACCGCGGGATAGATGGCCGTGAGCGTGGATGTGCCGATCACGACGCGACCACCGCTGAGCACCGCGAACGCCGTCACGTCGCGCGATGTCGGCAGCGCGTGGGACGAGCGATGGGATGCGTCTGCCAGGGAGATGGCGAAGACCTCCTCCTCATTCGCACCGTAGACGGTGTCCTCCTCGACGCCGAGCGCGAGCGCGGGGAGAGGACCCGTGAATAGCACGCGCGGGGCACCGCCTCGGTCGGCGACCAGGATGCGTCCCTGCCGGTCGCCATACACCCGCACGCCGTCGTTGGACACCGCGAACGCGGTGACGTCCGGCGGCGGGACCTCGTGGCCGACGACGCGGTCGTCCGCGAAGGCGATGATGCCGAGGGCCATGAGCTCCTTCGCCAGGTGCGGGTGCGTCCACTCGTACGGCTCGCGCTGGGCCAGCAGCTCGAACGCGGTGCGCGCGTGATAGACCTCGTCGAAGTACATGTCGCGCGGCTGATCGAGCCGGTAGCCGCGCGTCGCGAGCACGGCGAGCGCGACCAGGAGCGCCAGCACGTAGTCGCGGCGTCGCGGCGGACCGCCGCTCGCGAGCGACGCGGGCAGCGCCACGCGCGGCACCGTGGGGAGCGTCGGCGTCATGCTCGCCTCGCCGCGCAGCAGCAGGATCGCGATGGCGATCGCACCGCCCATCATCACCAGGGCGAGCGCGATCTGGCCGCCGCGTGAGCCCATGAGCGCGTCGAAGTAGCCCGGCGCGCTCACGAGCTGGTACTGCGTGAACACGTACACGAGCGTGACGAAGAACGAGAGCGACAGCACGAGGTACGGCACGAGGATGCGCGCGCGCGTCGCGGCGAACGGCAGGAGCAGCGCGAGCGCGGGATAGAGGTAGCGCTCGTGCGCGCGTGTCGGCAGGAAGTAGAACGCGAACACGGTGAACGCCCCCGCGACGAGAAGCGCCGACGTGTCGCGCCGCCACCACAGCGGTACGCAGGACGCGATGATCCCCAGCGCCAGGAGCAGCGCGCCGATCGCGAAGAAGGCGTCGTCGGGCTTCCAGAAGTCGCCGACGATCGACCAGATGTTGAACGCGAACAGCGAGGTGAACGGATAGGTCTCGGACGCGCCGCGCACGATCCCGATGAGCTCGAGCGCCCCGCTGCGGAACGGCAGCCCGAGGGCGAGGACCGTCCCGACGCTGCTGAGCACGACGCGCGCGATCGGTCGCCACTCGTTGGTGCGGACGTACGTCAGCAGCGCGGCGGCGCCGACGACGACGAGCGCGAGGCCGAATTGCGGCTTCACCATGGCGGAGACCGCCGCGAGCGTTCCCGCGAGGAGCCAGCGTTTCCTCCCGGCGGCGAGCAGCGACGCGAGGAATGGCAGCGTGCCGACGGCATCGACCTGGCCCCAGAACGTCCCCGCGAAGATCACGCCGGGTCCGAGCAGCCAGAGCGCGCACGCGATGACGCTGGAGCGGCGGCCGCTGCGCTTCCAGAGATACGCCGCGACGAGCGCCGCGATGCCGAGGTCGAAGGGGATCGTGATGGCCTTGATCGCGAGCCGCAGCGGCTCGCCCTGGAACAGGACGCCGAGGACCCAGAGGACGTAGAGGAAGCCCGGCGGGTAGTCGCTGAAGTAGCCCGGCTCGTAGAACCGCGCGGGCCCGATCTCCGCGAGACGCTGCGCCCAGGCCGAGAAGGTCGCGACATCGGTCGGGAAGCCGGGTGTTCCGACGTAGCCCACGCGGAGCAGCGTCCCGAGCAGCGCGACGAGCGCGATCGCGAGCCAGGCATGACGGTCGGCGCCGCGCGGCGTCACTCCCAGAGTCCGAGCCGCATGATCGCGATGGTCGCGTAGATGTTGATGATGACGCCTGCCACGATCGCGCCGGTGAACCCGATAGATGGCCATCTGCGCCACGGCCCGCCACGCTTCGCGTCGCCGGAGATCGCGAGGCCTACCAGGAATGGCTGGGCATCGATGCTGAAGCGGTAGCCGAACTGCGCGAAGCCCACGGTCCCGTGCAGCACGTCAGGGAGCAGTGCGAGCGCGCTCGCCAGCGCGAGCGCGAGGATCGCCGGATCGCGCCGGACCAGGCGCAGTCCCGCGAAGACCCACAGGAACGCGGGCGTCGCGAGGAACAGGCTCATGCCGACGGTGTGGAAGCGCAGGAAGGTCGGCGACCCGGGCACGATCTCCGGCGGCTCGAGGAAGATCGCGACGACGTGACGCGGGATGTACAGCGGGGAGAACACGCCGAAGTTGAAGAAGATGTCGCCCTCCGCGAGCCGCGTGTAGCCACTGTCGAAGATCGTCCCCCAGCGCATGAGGTCGTAGGCGACGTACACGAGCGCGAGCGACGCGCCACCGAGCACGATGCCACGGAGCGCGCGGGTGTAGGGAATGTCCGCGCGGCGCGCGAGCAGCAGCGCCAGTGCCGGGAACGCGGCGGCGACGGGGAGGCGCGCGAGCGCCGCGAGGCCGACCGCCGCGCCGACACCCCAGCCGGGCCCGCCGCGCGCGGCGAGGAGCATCGCCAGCGAGGTGAAGAGCATCGCCACCGAATGCGCGACGAACCAGGCGCGGCCGTCGGCGCTGGAGAACAGCAGCGTCGTGCCGAACGCCGACAGCACCGCGCCCGAGAGAGCGATGGCGCGCGGTGCGCCAAGTACGCGACAGGCAAGGTAGAGGACCCCGCTCGACAGTCCACCGCACAGCTGCGCCACGAGCGACTGCGACTGGGCCGTCCCCGCGAACAGCACTGGGATCGCGAGCACGGCGGGGAGCGGTGGGTAGGCGACGCAGAAGCGCCCGTCGCCGCACGACAGCAGCTCGTTGAGCCAGGCTGGGTCCTCGACGAGCCACCAGCGGCCGTGGACCAGCGCGTCGGCCAGGCGGCCCTGATAGTCGTACACGGTCGGCAGATCCCAGCCGGCCGCCACGTATGCGATGCAGGCGATCGTGGCGAGCGCGATCGCGATCGCGCGGTCGCGCGCGGTCAGCGGCATCAGCTGGCGCGCGTCTCGATGAGGAGCAGCGTGCCGCGCCCGAGCTGGACGCTCGCTGGCGCGCGTTCGATCACGTTGCTCAGGCCGCGCGATCGACCGAGCGCGAGCGTCCCGTC
>JACQAT010000016.1 GCA_016194865.1 Chloroflexota bacterium | reverse complement strand
GTCGATGCGCTCGGGAAGCTCGATCGCCTCCGTCACGAGCAGCCCGAGCGCCAGCCCGGCGAACCGCCGCGTCGCGAGGACGGACACGAGCGCGTCGCAGAGCACGGCCGCCAGCGCCTCGCGGTCCGCCGGCGACACTGCGGATCCGAGCTCGAGGCGCATCCGCGCCGCGCGGCCCGCGGCTTGGGCACCCGGCTCGAGACGCGTGACCCGGCCCTCCGCGTCCACCGCGACCACGCGCGCGCCCACCGCGAGCGCCGCGGTCTCCAGGACCCGCCCGTCGCGCGCGATCGCGAGCTTCGTGGTCCCCCCACCGATGTCCACGTTCACCACGGTCCGCCCGCTCCGCGATCGATCGACCGCGCCGGAGCCGTGCGCCGCGAGACGGGACTCCAGGTGCGGGCCCGCGGTGGCGCAGACGAAGCGGCCGGCATCCGAGGCGATCGCGCGCGCGATGCGCTCGGCGTTGTCCTTGAGCGCCGCGTTCCCGGTCACGATGAGCGCCCCCGTGTCCACGTCCGTGGGGGCGAGACCTGCCTCCGCGTAGCTCCGCTCGACGAAGTCCCCGAGAGCGCGCGTGTCGATCGTCCGGGCGTCGGAGTACGGCGTCAGCAGGATGGGAGAGCGATGGAGGATCTCCCGGTCGACGACGACGAAGGCGCTCGACAGTCGCGCTCCCTGCCGCTGGAGCACGATCCGCGAGAAGATGAGGTGCGACGTCGACGACCCGATATCGATCCCGACGCTGCGCACGACGATGAGATCCGGATCGTCCTCGAGCGCGATCGGCTCGCCGGCACCGGCATGCTCGCGGTCATCATCGTGATCGTGCTCGTGAGCGTGCGCGTGAGCTCCGCGGCCATCGTCCTGAGCCCGAACGCTCACGCGGCGGCGCGGGGATCGATCGCGCCCTCGCCATGGACGCCGGAGCACGCCGGGATCACGGTCTTCATGCGACACGTCGCGCCGGACGTCTTCAGCTCGGCCTCGTACATGCGGTGGATCACGGGATCCTCGTCCGCGTACTCGATCTGCGCTCCGGGCACGTCGTAGCTGTGTCCCGTGGTCCAGCCCAGCGCCCCGCCCAGGTCGTACTTCGCGCTGCCCCAACGGAGCGCGAGGTAGCGGGCCGGCTCGGCGCCGGTGTTGAAGTGCTGATGGAACCAGCCGTGCGGCGGGACGAACATGCTGCCGGCCTTCCAGTCGAACCGCTGCTGCTCGCCGCGCTGCGGCCAGAGCAGCGAGAACCCCTGGCCCTGGAGCAGGATGACGTGGGCACCCGGGCCGTGGAAGTGCGCCTTCTTGTAGGTACCCACGGGGAACTCCGCGACGTGCGCGTGGGTCGTGTTGTAGGACAGCTCGAACCGGCAGCCCTTCCCCGTGCCGCGCGCCGCGTTGCGGTACAGCTCGAACGAGCGCGCGTCGGGGATGAAGTTCGTCTCGAGCACGCGGCCGTTGTAGAGCGTGCCCTTCGCCTCGAAGTAGTCCGACTGCCCGGAGAAGCGGTCGGGAAAGACGGCTGCGCTGCTGAACACGAAGTCGGCATCGTGGAACAGGTTCATGACCAGCGGTGCGCTCGTCACGGCCAGGAACCGCGCGGCGCGAGCGCCGGCCGTGTTGTGGTGCCGGTGCCACGCGTTCAGCGGGATGGCGAAGAGGCTGCCCGGGCCCCACTCGAAGGACACGGGCTCGCGGCCCTCGTACCAGACGGACGTCGAGCCCGTGCCGGAGAGCACGTAGATCGTTTCCTCGTAGAGGTGCCGCTCCGGCTCGAGGCTCTTGCCCGGCGCGATCTCGCAGACGTACGCGCCGTTCGTTCCACCCGTCCCCTCGAGATCGATATAGGTCCCGCGCCCACCGACACGCTGCCAGTCACCGAGGTCGACAGCGTTCAGGTCGTCGGTCGCGAAGCCGCGCAGGACCGGGATCGCTTCGCGCTTCTGGAACTCCGCGTACGTGTTGACGGCGCGGAGCTTCTCTTCGGTCTCGGTGATCTCGGTGGTCATCGGCTGCATCCCCCCACTGGTCCCCTCGCCCGCATGAGGCTAGAGCAGAGGGCCTAGGCGCGCACCTCGAGGACGCTCGTGTCCCACACGTTGTCGGCCCGCACGATCGCGCCGAGCGGGTTGGTGTCGACGAGCAGCACGCCGGCCTCCTCACGGACGTGGAAGAGGTCGAGCGGGCGCGGCGCGGGACCGCCGAGCACGACCGCGGTGCGCTTGTCGTAGCGCGACTGATGGCACACGCAATGGAATTGGTCCTCGGCTGCGTTGAACGGGACCGAGCAGCCGAGGTGCGTGCATTTGCGGTACGCGGCGACGATGCCGCCCGGCGCGTGGAGCAGAAAGAAGCGACCCGCGTAGTTGAGGATGGGCCGGTCGTCGTTCGCGGCGAAGGCGGCGAGGATCTCCGCGCGGGTGCCCACCGATACCGTGGTGCCCAGCCCGGCGACGCGCGTGACTCGAAGGTACGGCGCCACCGCTCCGACGAGCTCCGCGGCACCCAGCGCGACGCCGCCGAGGAACACCCCGCGCAGGAGGCGGCGCCGGCCCAATCCTTGATCACTCATGTGCGTCCGGATCATCTCGGTCCCCCCTGGGCGCGAATGCGCGCCGCGGCGTCGGCGACGGAGAGCTCGCGCGACCGCACCGCTTCGAGCGTCGCGAGGAGCGGATCCGGTGCCGTCTCCGGCTCAGCCACAGCTCGTGCGGCGCGCTGGTCACGCAGCAGCAGCGTGAGATGCCAGGCGAAGGCAGCCGCCGCGAGGCACGCGGGCACGACGAGGCTCACGCCGTCGCGGACGCTGTTTGCCGTACCGGTGCCGAACGCGCCGGTGATCAGCTGGTAGAGCGCGAGCGCGCCGAGGATGACGGTCGCGAGGAGCGCGAGACAGACGACGCTGAACAGGTAGAAGCGGCGGATCGCGCTCTCCGGATCGGCCGCGAGCCGCATGAACGACCGCCAGGCCGGGAGGTACGTCGCGATGCCGAACAAGAGCAGCGAGAGCGGCAGCGCGATCTCCGCGGTCGTCGCGCGCGGCCCGGCGAAGAACAGATGCTCCGTGAGCTCGGCCCAGCCGATCGACAGGCCGGCGATGGTCAGCCCGAGGCCGGCGAGCGACGGCGCCGCCCAGCTCAGGCGGTCGACGACGACCGGCGGGTGGCCGTTGCGGCCGCGGTCCGCGCTCATCAGCACGAAGTGCGGAAGTCCGAGGAGCACGCCGAGCGCGAGCCATGGCCACGCGTCGGTCAGCGCGGGGACGCCGGCATCATCCACGACGATCTGGGCCAGCCCCCTGCCCTCGAGCGCCAGCCCGGTGAGCACGAACGCGATGCCCGCGCTGTACAGCGCGACCTCGATGAGCGCACGCTCGCGGTCCTCACGCCAGCGCCACTGCCAGCGCACGGCGACCGCCCAGAGGACGAGCGCGTAGGCGAGCGAGGCGGCACCGGAGCGGACCTGCGCCTCGAAGAAGGGACGCGCGCCATCGAACGATCCCCCGCGGAACCCGGCCCGCGCGAGCTGCGCGGCGCCGGTCGCGAATCCGATCGTCGCGGACGCGGCGAACGCCATCGCGAGGAGCATCGCCAGCCGTGACGCCGCGCCCTGCCGGCGATGCGTCGCCGGCGGCGTCGCACGGGCCCACAGGAAGCCGACGGCGCCGATGACCCCCGCGACGAGGACGGCCGCGACAAAAGGGGCGAGGTCCGGCTCCGGCGTGCGCGTGCCCGCGAAGCCGAGCCGCATGGAGATGGCGATCGTGCCCGCCAGGAGCGCGGCGAAGAACGACGCGAGCATCCAGAACGCGAGGTACCCATGCCGTGCGTCGCTCGCGCGCTCCACCGGGTCGCGCAACCCGCGCGCGATGAGCACGAGATGCGCGCCGCCGACCGGCAATGCGAACACGAGGATCGCGATCGCGAGCGACAGCGCGCGGCTCACGTCCTCGGCCGTCGGCGCGGGACCGAGACCGGCGCCGCGAAGCGCCACCGTCAGCAGGGCGCCGCAGGCGATCGCCGCGGCGAGCACCGCGATGGACAGCGCCGAGTAGAGGTAGAACCGCCGGTACCCCGCGCCGCGAGCGGACGGGATCATCGGCTCAGCCTACTACGCGATTGTAGGAGGTCAAGAGAGCGTCCGAACGCAGCGCACGAGACAGACGGCCCACGCTTGGCCGTGCCTAGACTCATCCCATGGCCAACAACGACGAATTCATCGAGGAGCTGTGGAGCTACGCGCGCGAGATCCCAATGACCGAACACCCCTGGTTCGACGGGATCGTGAAGCACCGGTGGACGCGCGAGCAGATCATCAAGGGCGAGATCCAGCACTACCTGCGCGTGCGCAACAACCCGATCTTCTTCGGCTACATCGTCACGAACGTCGTGGCCGAGAAGAACTACGGCCTGATGGACACGGTCCTCGAGAACTTCATGGAGGAGCTCGGCGGCGAGCGCACGCACGTCGACATCTGCCTCCAGTTCCTCGAGGAGGCGGGCATCACGCGCGAGCAGGCCGACCGCGCGGAGCCGGCGCCCGGCACGATGGCAGCGATCGAGATGATCGTCGGTGGCTGTCAGCGCCGGTCGGCCCTGGAGGGCATCGCGCTCCTCAGCTTCGTCGAAGCCATGCACGGCGGCGCGAACGGCGCGGCCGCCCGCGTGTACAGGGAGCTGACCGGCCACTACGGGTTCTCCAGGCGCGCGGCCGAGACCTACGAGCTGCACGCCGAGCAGGACACCGGGCACGGTGACCGTCAGATCGACGCGCTGCGGAAGTACGCGGTGGACGAGGTGACCAGGGACAGGGTCCGCGCCGCCGTGAAGCTCGGTCTCAACGCGTTCAACTTCGAGTGGGACGGCCACGTCCAGGCGATGACCGGGGAGCGGGCGTACTGGCCGGGCAAGGCGCCGATCGCGCTGCGGACGCCCGAGGTGAAGCTCCCCCGCTAGCGATCCGTCACATCCAGCGATCGCCTCACATCGGCCAGTCCTTCGGGAAGATCGCGCGCGCCTTCGCGTAGTCGGGGTCGTCCTTGTATCGGCGCTTCATCCGTTTCAGCGCCTTCAGCAGGTCATCGAGCTTCATCTCGATCGCGCTTGAGACCATACCCGTGGTCTCCTCGAAGCCTCGGCTTCAGTTGGTGCGTCAGCCGCGCATCCGCTTCAGGATGTAGGCGTCGTCAGCGTTCATGGCCGCCAGTATCACGCGAGAACCCCTCGCGCTGCGAGCTGATGGCGGTCGTGCGCGGCACCGGACGGCCGTCCGCGATCTCGACGCGCGTGCGCACCAGGGTCAGCCAGCGCTCGTCGCCGTAGGACGAGCGGATCATCAGGAAGGCGTTCTCGATGATCTCCTCGCTCACGTCGACGCGCACGTCGAGCTCCACGTGCGCCGTGGCGTCCGGAGCGAGGTCGATCTCGTGATCGGCGGCGGCCGCGCGGAAGCGGCCATGCGGCGCGTCCAGCGACCGCAGCCGCAGCGCCAGCGAGCCTGTGTTCCGCACCCTCCAGCGGACCCGCCACAGCTCGCCGGCCGGCTCACAGCCGGCGCACTGCACATCGAGCGCGGGTGCGCTCACCGGCGAGCCAGCGGCGCCGAGAGCTCGTTCAGTAGCGCAGCTGCACGAGCCAATCGTGCGTCCGGCCGGTCACGACGCGCTCCGCCTTGTGCAAGTCCCGCGCCCGCCGCTGTCCGGAGAGGAAGGTCGCGGTACGCAGCTCGAGCGCGAAGCGATCGATCCAGGCGAGCACCGCGGCCTCGCCCTCGAGCGCCGCACGCAGGAGCGGGCGGGCGACCCCGACGATCGAGGCCCCCAGCGCGAGCGCCTTCGCGGCATCGAGCCCGCTCCGCACGCCACCGGTGGCGATGACCGGAAGACCCGTCACGACGCATCCGGCGACCGCGACCGCCGTGGGGACGCCCCACTCGGTGAAGCGCACGCCAAGGCGGGTGCGCGCCTCGTCGCCGCGCATATCGGCCCGCCGCGCCTCGAGCGCAGCGAAGGACGTCCCGCCGAGACCGCCCACGTCGATCGCGCGGATCCCCGCGATGCGCAGGCGTTGCGCCACCTCGCGCGTGATCCCCGCGCCCGTCTCCTTGGCGACGACCGGCACGGGTGATGCGCCGCAGATCCTGGTCAGCGCTTCGAACGCGCCGGCGGCGCGCGTCTGGCCCTCGGGCTGCACCGACTCCTCGAGGTAGTTGAGATGCACCGCGAGCGCGTCGGCCCGGACCATGTCGATGATCTCGCGCACGTCGGCCAGCGAGAGTGCCGTCTCACCGTCCTGCGGGACGAGCTGCGAGATGCCGACGTTCGCGATGATGAACGAGGTCGGGGCCGAGTCGCGCGCGATCGTGTAGGTCGGGATGAGCGAGCGATCGCGGAGCGCGGCGCGCTGGCTGCCGAGGCCAAACGCCACCCCGCTGCGCTCCGCCGCGGACGCGAGCACCTGGTTCACGCCGCGTGCGCGCTCGTGACCGCCGGTCATCCCCGAGATGAGGAGCGGGAGGCGAAGCTCGCGGCCGAGGAACGTCGCGCTGAGATCGATCGCGCTCGCGTCGACCGCCGGAAGCGCGTCGTGCACCAGATGGACGTCGTCCCAGCCCGCCGGCGTCGCGGTCTCGACACCCTCGCCCGCGGCGAGCGTCAGGTGCTCGCCCTTGCGGCGCTCGATGTCCCCGCTCAGCGGAACGTCCCCGCGGCCTCGAGCCTGGCGCGCTCGTCGGCGGACATGCCGAGCAGCTCCCCGTACACGTAGTCATTGTCCGCTCCGAGCGGGGGGCCCGCGGTCGTCAGCTGTTGCGGCGTCGCGGACAGCGTCCAGGGCGCGCTCAGACCGTGCATCGAGAGCACCGGATGCTCGAGCTCCACCCAGGCCTTGCGGTGACGCAGCTGCGGGTCGGTGAAGAGCTCGCCCATCGTCAGCACGGGGGCCGCGCGCAGGCCCGCCTCGCGCAGCAGCGCGACGACGGCGTCACGGTCTCGAACGCGGGTCCAGTCCGAGATGCGCTCTTCCAGCTGCGGGTCGCCGCGCGTCCAGTCCGCGTGATCCGTCGCGCGCGTGAAGCGCGCCCACTCGTCGTCGCTCCATACGGAGAACGCGACCCAGCGTTCGGTCTTGTTGCCTGTCGGCGCGCACGGGTAGACGCCATGCGGGAGCGCGACGAGGTCGCGATTGCCGACGCGCGTCGGGATCCGCCCGGTCGATTGGTGCTCGAGCAGCGCCGGCGTCATGAACTGGACCCCGGCCTCGAGCTGCGACAGATCGATGTTGCAGCCCTGGTTCGTTCGCCTGCGGCGGGCCAGGGCCGCGAGGAGCGCGATCACGCCGTAGCCGACGGCGATGTAGTCGATGTACGGCCCGTAGATGAGGACCGGGGTGCGGTCGGGCTCACCCAGCAGGTGCAGGAAGCCGGCGAGGGCCGTGAGCTGGCTCCCGTATCCGGGATGGGCCGCGTGCGGCCCGGTCTGGCCCTGATTGCAGCTCGACAGCATCACGAGGCCGGGGTTGTCGCGCGACAGCGCGTCGTAGGTGATGCCGCGCTTCGCGAGCGTGCCCGCGGGGAAGCTCTCGATGAGCACGTCGGACCGGCGGACCAGCCTCTTCAGGACGGAGAGGCCGTGCTCGCTCTTGAGGTCGAGGGTGATCCCGCGCTTGCCGTCGTTGAAGAACGCGAACATGGCGGCGCGGTCGACACCCTCGACGTTGTCCTTGAACGGCGGGTACGTCGTGCGGAACGCGTCGAGCGCGGCGCGGGACTCGACCTTGATGACCTCCGCGCCGTGGTTGGCCAGATGTTTTCCCACCCAGGGCCCCGCGGCGGCGAACCCGAGCTCCACGACGCGCAGGCCCGCGAGCGCGCCCGTGCGCGGGGTCGTCGCGCGCGGCGCTACCGCAGCCATTCGGCGAGGACCTCGTCCTGGTGCTCGGCGATGCGCGGGGCGTCCCGCTCGATGCGTGGCCGCACGCCGTCGAAGAGCGCGAAGCCGCCCGGCATCTCGAACGACCCGGCATCCGCGAGCTCAACGCGCTGCCAGAAGTCGCGCGCGCGCAGCTGGTCCTCGGTCAGCAGATCCGCGGCGGTCGACACCGGGTAGCCGAGCATGTCGCGCGCGAAGACGCCATCGTAGAACTCACGCTTCGTGAGCGTCGCGAGGAACCCGCCGATCTCCATCTCGAGCGCGTCGACCTCGCTCTGCGGCAGCGTGCGGTTGTCGAAGCGGTCCCAGTCGATCGCGGCGAGGCGCGGCGCCTCGTGTCCGCTCGAGCGCATCCACTCGGTGAGCTCCCGTCCGGTGTGCCGCCCGACCGTGCCGCCCTGGATCGCGTACGCGAGGTAGCCGTCGCGGCACGGCCACACGTTCCGGAAGCGCGAGCCGACGAGGCTGCGGCCCTGGAGGAACGGTCCGGGACGGCCGTGCTCCTCGCCGAGCACGTCGGAGAAGATCGCGGCCGGCTCGTGCACGCCGACGAGCGAGTGCTGCGCCGAGACGTCGACGTCCTGACCGGCGCCGCCGGGCTCGCGCGCGAGCAGCGCCGTCAGCGCGCCCGCCGCCGCGTACATGCCGGTCCAGGATCCGGACTGCGGCAGGCTCGTGCGCACCGGCGGGCGTCCCAGCTCGCCCGCGAGCCAGAGGCAGCCGCTCGCCGCGGTGAGCTCGAGGTCCGATGCGGGCGCGCCACTGCTCGGCCCGTCCTGCCCGTACGGCGTGATCGAGACGAGCACCGGGTGCGGCCCGATGTCCGCGCGCGTGAAGGGCCGCGCCCGCGGAGCAAAGGTCTCGACGATGACGTCGGCGACCCGCGCGAGCCGAAGGAACGCGTCGCGGTCCGCGACGACGTCGAGCGCGATGCCGCGCTTGTTCGCGTTCAGCGATTGCCACCACACGCTGGTCTCCGCGGTCTCGCGGTCGCCGAGGAACGGGGGCAGGCGGCGGGTCGGGTCGCCTGCCGGTGGCTCGACCTTCACGACGTCCGCGCCGAGGTCGGCGAGGATGCGGCCGCACAGGGCGCCCGTGGCATCCGCGAGGTCCAGGACGCGCGTGCCGTC
>JACQAT010000015.1 GCA_016194865.1 Chloroflexota bacterium | reverse complement strand
CCCGCTTGCCCGCGAGCGCCCCGCCGAGCGCGTCCGGCTTCGTTGGCGCCAGCGCGACGCCGGCGGGCTCGCCGACCGCGACGCCCAGCGAGTCGCCGAGCCCCTCGCCTTCGCCGAGCGCGACGCCACAGGAAACGCCGGCGCCGACACCGGTGCCGACGCCCGCACCCACACCCGCACCGACGCCGGTCCCGCTCGCCGTGGTCGATCCGCGCAGCGGACCGGCCGGCACGACCTTCACCATGACATTCCGCGAGCTGCCGGGAGGCGGCCTGTACGCGTCGACCGTGGTGCTGCCCGATGGACGCGAATTCCCGGCCGCGCGCGGCGAGGTACCGACGTCAGGCACGCTGACGATCTCGTACGCGACGACGGCCGACACGAAGGTCTATCCGCGAGGTACCTATCAGTACCGGTTGAACGCGGGTGGCGTCGCGCGGGCGATCAGCTTCGCGATCGAGTGACCTAGCTCGGCTCCTCCTGCGCGAACGCGAATCGCAGGATCGCCGGCGCGAAGGCGCGCGCGTACTTGTCGGCCCGCTCGCGGATCTCGCGCGCGATCTCCGGCGCATCGGGGTAGCCGAGGTCGGACACCATCGCGAGCGTGAACTCCTCGAGCGCGGTCCGATAGCAGTAGTGCGCGAAGAACGGCGAGGTGGAGCCGCCGTTCGCGAGTGACGCGATCGTTTCCGGGTGATCGAGATTCAGCGCGATGCTCCGCTCGTCGGCGACGAAGAAGGCGCGCTGGCTCGACTCGCCGAGGTGACGGAACACGACGCGCAGGCCGGCGAGGGTGCGCGCGCCGCCGAGCGCGGGGACCTCGACGACGGGCGGCTCCGGTACCGGCTGGGCGGCCCGTGGGGGACGCGGACCGCGCGCGACGCCCCGATCGCGACGCGGCGCGCGCGCCTTCGTCTCCACTTCGGGCTCCGCCTCGACGAGGGGCTCGACGGCCGGCTCGGCCTTCGCCCGCGGCGCCGCGCTGACGAGCCGCGCGCGCTCGCCGCGATACATCTCGCTCAACAGCGCGCCGATCTCGTCACCGAGCCGCGCGTACTCGCGCTCTTCGGCCGCGCGCTTGCGCTCGTTCGCGCGCCGCACGAGCTCGCGGCGCACGCCGTCGAGCGAAGCGCGCAGCCACGGCAGGAGCTCCGCGACGATCGGGTTCCAGGGGTTCAGCGTCAGGTCGCGGCTCGACAGGAACGCGGGGATCTCCGCGTCGTCATCGTCGAGCGCGGCGGCCTCGAGCTCGCCGAAGAGGTACTGCGCCTCGGGCTTGCCCTCGAGCCCGGCGAGCGTCATGGCGTTGAGGAAGCCGTCGCAGAGGATCGCGACACCGTTCTCCTCCTCGGCGAGCGGGCGCGACGCGACCTTCACGATCAATTCCACGGGCCCAGCCAGCGCGGCCAGCGCCTCCGGTGCGGGGAAGCGCTGCTCCTCGTGCGATTCGGGCTCGGCGTACGCGACGCGCTCGCCCTCGACGAGCACGACGTGCTGCACGAGGTGCCGGCCGAGCTGACGCTGGAGGTACTTCACGATCTCCGCGCGGTCCACGCGGGTGCCACGGTGCAGGTCCTCGATGGAGACCACGGTCCCGTCCGGCGCGTCCGTGCGCTCCTCGACGACGCTCTCGCGCACCTTGATCGGGCGCCCCGCGATCGCGTCCTCGAGATCGAGGCGCGAGAGCTCGGCGACGTTGCGGATGCCCTGCTGGACCGTGTCGACGCGCAGCCGGTCAGCGCGACCGAACGCCGCGATCTTCCCGGTGCCGAAGCGGCCGCGTACCTTGCGGCCGGCGCGGCGCATCGCGTTCTCGCCGTGCATGGTGAAGAAGGCGCGCAGCTGCTCGCGCGACATCCCCGCGGCGTCGTCCGCGACGGTGAGGCGGCGCCGCGATCCGACCGCGGCGATCGTGACCTGGACGGTGCACGGGCGACCCGGCGGGGTCGCGTCGATCGAGTTCGAGACGTACTCGTAGACGGCCTTCGGCACGGTCGCGAAGTGGGCGGCGTTCGCCAGCACGTCGCGCCCGACGTGCGTGACCACCTCGAGCGGATCCCCCGGCAACAGGGTCGGCCGCTCGATCGCTTCGACCGCCATCTTCGCCTCCCTGCGTGAACGACAAAGGAGCGGACCGCGCCCGAACGGGCACGGCACCGCTCCCCTATTGCCGGCGAGTGTACCCGGCGACGACCGCCGCGACGGCCTCGGTAGGTCGAGACGATCTCGCAGGATCAACGACGTCTGGTCGGCCAGCGCGTCCGACACGCTGCGCCTGCTGTTCGTACGAGGGCGGAAGACCATCCTGCGCTGCAGCCATCACTACGCGAAGTGAAGGCCGTACTAAGGGCTGACGACGATCTTCAGACGAGTCCCCAGGCCGCGCCGGCCCACACGATGAACCCGAGGCGGATGGATCGCGCCAGCAACACCGCGACGAAGAACACGCGGAAGGACACGCCGACGGCGCCAGCCGCGAGACCCGCGACATCGAAGACGGGATTCAGCGGAACGGCGAACGCGAAGATGAAGAGCCCGGACAGGATCTTCCGCTTCGCGATCCGGTGCAGCCAGCGGTAGACGCGGTGCTCCGACACCAGGCCCTGCTCCGCGCGTCCGACGACGAACGCGACGGACTCGCCGAGCGCGGAGCCGAGCGCGGCGAAGGCCACGACGAGCACGACGCTGTCGGCGCTGGCTCCGATGCGCGCGATGAGCGGGATGTACGGGATGGGGATCGCGATGAGCGCGTTCGCGAGGAAGCACACGATGAAGGCGCCGGGATACGCGAACCCGGTCAGCCCGCTGTAATCGATCGGCGCGAGGTAGGCGGCCACGTTGATCGCGAGCAGGAGACAGATGCCTGCGATGGCGACCACGCGGCGGCGGTCACCTCGGCCTGACTCCCGCGGCGAGCCCATCGTGATGGCGGCACGCCGGAGTGCGTCTGCGAGCACGTCGGTAGAGTAAGCGAGCAACCGGTGGCTGCGGTATCGAACCCCCTGCGCTCACTCCATCATCGCGAGCATCGCGAAGCCTCCGGTCCGCCACGCCCGCACAAGGAGCGCGCCCGCGAGCGCGAGGAACAGGACGTTCAAGAGGGACGTGTAGTTGAGAGAGAGCGATGCCTCCGCGACCAGGGCGTTGCGCGTGTGTGGGATCAGCCCGAGCGCGCCGAAAAGCAGCTCGACGAAGAGACCGGCCGCGGCCATCGCGACGTAGAAGACGACGAACAGCAACACCGTCATGCGCGTTCCGTAGTAGCGCCGCTTGATCGAGAGGATCGGCAGGATGATGAGGTCGGCGAAGATGAAGCTGATCACGCCGCCGAAGCTGATGCCGTTGTTCCAGAGCACCGCGGCGAGCGGCACGTTGCCGATGGAGCACACGAAGCTCACCACCGAGACGATCGGACCGACCAACGGACCCCAGACGAGCGCGAGCTGGGGCTGATCGGTCAGGAAGAACACCTTCCAGAACGACTCCGGCACCCAGGCGGCGAGCGCGCCAGCGATGAGCAGGCCGAGGACGATGTCGCGGATGACCGATGCCCAGTCCATGAGAAAGAGATGGCTGATCGCGGTGAAGCCCCGTGCGGAGAAGATCTTCTGCGCGAGCGCCCCCTCGCTCACCGACATGTCCATCTCCGCATGTCCTTCCATGTATCCACGGAGGCGCTTGTCGGTCTGGGCGCGCGCTTCGGCGACCAGGCGCTCGCGGAGGAAGATGCGCAGGAGCAGCGCGAGGAGCACGATCATGACCGCCCCGCCTACGAATTCAGCGGCGGCGAACTGCCAGCCCATCAGGATCACGAGGATGATCCCCAGCTCGATCACGAGATTCGTGGACGCGATCTCGAACGTCATCGCCGCGCTGAAGTGCGCCCCCTTCTGGAACAGCGATCGCGCGAGCGCGACCGCGGCGTACGAGCAGGACGAGCTCGCGGCGCCGAGCAGCGCGGCGACGGTGAGCGACCGCGGTGAATCGTCGGGCAGGAGACGGCTCAGCTGCGACTTCGACACGACCGCCTGGACCACAGCCGACAGGGTGAACCCGAGGATCAGCGCCCAGAGGATCTCCCAGGTCATCGCGAACGAGATCGACAGCGCCCGAATGATCGGATCCAGCATGAGCCAGCCCGCCAAGTCAGGTCGCGCAGACGATGAAGCGCATCGGATAGTCGTGCAAGCGCTCGGTCCCGGTCTTCGTCACGCGCAGGGTCTCGCCGACCTGTAATCCCACGCGCCCGTCATCCGCGGTCACCACGTTCGGCTGGACGACGACGATCATGTTCTCGCGGAAGGTGAAGTCGGGCGTCGGCCCGTGCGCCGTGCGAGACGTCTTCAGGATCGGCGGCAGCTGGCTCGCCCCGTGGAGCAGGTCGTCGTAGATCGTGAAGCCGCGCTCGTGCACCACCTCGGCCGCCGCGATGACGTCCGCGGCCGTGCTGCCGTCCCGGATCGAATCGCGCACCCGCTCGTAGGTCTCGACCGCGACGTCATGGATCCGCCGGTACTGATCCGTCGGCTCCACGCCGATCGCGTACGCGCGATGGATCTGCCCGGTGTACCCGTGATGCTCGGCGCTGATCTCGGTGATGAGGACGTCGCCACGCTCGATGACCCGCGCCGTCTGGAGCTGCGACGGCACGCCGATCAGGGGCGCTCGCATCGGGGTCGTGGCCATGAAGTGGATGCCGTGCGTGCCACCCTCGCGCGCGTACGACCCCTCGACGATCGCGACGAGCTCGTGCTCGCGCATCCCCGGTCGTACCTCGCGTTCGAGCGCGCGCATCGCGATATCGGTGAAGCGCGCGGCGATCCGCAGCCGCTCGAGCTCCTCCGCGCTCTTCGTCGCGCGCAGCATGCGGAGCGGCGGCGCGGCGTCGGTGAACGCGTCATCGGGGAGACCTCGACGGAGCGTCTCGTAGTGGTCCCAGGGAAGGCCGCCGACGAGCCCGATGCGCCGGGGCCGTGCAACGCGCTCGAGCAGCGCCGCGAGCGTCGTCGCCCCGATGGTCCGCCCGCCCCAGCGCACATCACGCACACGAGCGAGGCGCACGGCGTTCGGGACGTGATTGAAGAGCTGGACGAGCAGGACGGGATCGGCCTCGCGCGGGTAGACGAGCACCGCTTCGCGGGTACCGGGCCAGCCCGAGAGGTACGCGACATCGGCGGCGCGACCGCTTCCGTAGATGACGAGCGCATCGAGCGCGTCGCGCTCCATGAATTCGTGGACCGCCGCGTCCCGGCGCGCGTATTCCGCAGGCGAGAAGTCGTCGTGGTCGCCGCTCACCTGCCCAACGGCGCCTCGCGCCACGGTCTGCCCTCGATCGTCGCGACGACCTCAGGGGTCGCGCGGAACGTGTCCGCGAGCCCGACGCTGTCGAGCGAGGCGGCGATCGCCGCGACCTGCTCGCGCGCCTGGTCCCGCCGGCTTCGCGCGAGCGCGCTGTCGCCACGAGCGTCAGCAACGTCCGCCCAGACCCGGCTGAGCGGCCAGAGGATCCGCCGCGCGCCAAGCATCCGCGCGCGCTCGACACCGCGCGCGAGCGCGACGTCCGCGGCGTCGAGGTCGCCACGCAGGAGCTCCGCCCTCGCGAGGACGAGATCCCAATCGGTCTCGAACGCCCCTGGCCGCCAGCTTGACGCTTCCGCCCCGGCGGCATGCGGGGCCGCCCGCGCCATCGCCGCGTCGACCCGCTCTTCGGCGAGGTCGACCTCGACCAGCGCCAGGTCCATGAAGGTGCCGATGAACACGAGCCGCGGCATGGAGCGGGACAGCACACCGTCCGCGAGGGCTTTCGCCGCCGCGACGTCGCCGCGATCGAGCGCGGCGCGGATCTCGGCGCAGATGACCCAGCCGAGCTGATCGGGGAGCGCGCGCTCCGCGAGCTCGCGAGCCGTCCGAAGGTGCTCGTCCGCCTTCTCCGGCGCCCCCGCCGAGCGGTACAGCGTCGCGAGATCGGAGCGAGGACCGACCTGCACCACAATGAAGCCGGCCTTCGCGCCGTAGAGGATCGCGTCCTCCCAGACCTCGATCGCGGTGCCCCATTCGCCGCGATCGAAGTGGACGTAGCCACGCGCGAACCCGCTGAACGACCGGGCCCACGGGTTGGCGATCCGCACCGCGATCTCGCGGGCCTCGAGCGCTGCGGAAAGAGCGCCGTCGTAGTCGCCCACACCGACGCGTCCCATCGCCGTCGTGCTCAACGCGTCCGTGAGCATCGCGAGGTTCCCGAGCTCGCGGAACAACGCCGTCGCTTCAGCCAGGGACGCGGCGTCGTAGCGCCCCTCCTGCATGAAGCCCCGGCTCCGGTCGTTCAGAACGAAGGCGAGCAGCTCGCGCTCGCCGGCCTGACGCGCCAGCGCGACCGCCTCGGTCCCCGCGACGCGTGCCTCGTCGAGCCGGTTCGACCACGCGGCGACCATGAGGTGACCCCACTCCATGCGAGCGATGGTGGCGGGATCGCCGAGCTCACGCGCCTTCGGCAGCGCCTTCTCGAGGAGCTCCTGCGCCTTCGGCAGGTCGCGGACGCTCGTCGGAGCGCTGTGGATGATGATCCGGCGCGCGAGCGCCTGGAGCTCCATCGGCACATCGGCGCGTTCGCGCGCGACGCGCTCCATCTCCTCATATGCCGCCGCGGCCTGGTCGTACTCACCGCGCAGCTCGTGCGCGCGACCCTTCGCGCTGAAGAGCGGCCCGAGCGCCGCGTCGTCCGCGTCGGCCTTCCGCGCCAGGTCGAGCGCGCGCGTGTAGTGCGCGAGCGCGTCCTCGACCGCGTGGAGCCGCATCGCGCGGTCGCCCGCCTGTCCTAGGTACTCGATCGCGCGCGGATCGCCCGCCTCGGCGAAGTGCGCGCCGATCTCACCGCTGTATTCCTCGCGCCGATCCGCGTAGAGCTCCGCGAGCGTCTCTCCGACCTTGCGGTGGAGATCGCGCCGGCGCCGCTGGAGGATCGTCCGATACGCGGCGTCCTGCGTGAGCGGGTGGCGGAACGCGAAGCGCCGCTCGGGGTCGCGCCCGACCTCACGCACGAGCTCGACGCGCTGGAGCGCCGAAAGCTGCCTGTCGAGCTGGCCGTTCAGCTCCGCGACGCGCTGGAGGACGCGGTAGCCGAAGGTGCGACCGATCACCGACGCTGCCTGGAGCGTCTGCCGCGCGGGCTCGTCGAGCCGGTCGATGCGCGCGGCGATGAGCGTATGCACGCTTTCCGGGACCGGCACCTCCGTCGCGCCCTCCGCGACGCTCCAGCCGCCATCCGCCGAACGGACCAGCGCTCCCGCGTCGGAAAGCGCGCGCACGATCTCCTCGAGGAACAGCGGATTGCCCTCGGCCTTCTCGAGGATCCGCCGCCGCAGCTGCTCTGGGAGCGACGCGCCGGGTACGAGCTCGCCGAGCAGCGCATCGCTCTCTTCATCGGTGAGACGATCGAGCGCGATCTCCGTCCACAGGTGCGGGAAGTCGGTCTCGGCCTGCTGCCGCAGTCGCCAGGCCGGCGACTGCCGATCCGGCCGGAACGCGACGATGAACAGGACCGGCACCTCATCGGCAAGCGCGAACAGCTTGAGCAGGAGCTCGACCGACGTCGGGTCGCTCCAATGCACATCGTCGAAGATGTTCACGCCCGCCTCGTCGCGGAAGCGCCGTCGCACCAGCGCCTCGTTGCCATGCGCGATCTCGTTTCGGAGCGCCTCGCCGGTCAGCGGCGCATCGTGGCTCATGCCGAGCATCGCGAGCATCGCCGCCACGCTGGCCGGCTCGAGGTCCGCTCCTGCGAGGCCGATCTCCACCTTCGCGCGCACCATCACGGCCGGCTCGTCGTCCGCCGCGCCGCACGCGCTCAGGATCTGCTGGCGCAGCAGGTGATACGGCTGACCGGCTCCATAGGACTGACCACGTGCCTCGCTCCACGGACCACCGCCCGAGGCGGCCCACGCCGAGCGCACCTCGTCGATCAGTCGGCTCTTCCCCACGCCGGCGTCCCCGACGAGCGCGACGATGCGCCCCCGGCCGGTGCGCACGTCGGCCACGGCCTCCCTGAGGACCGCGAGCTCGCGCTCGCGACCGACGATCGGTACCGTCGCGCGCTGAGCGGCGGCGCGCCGTGCAAGAAGCTCGAACGCGGGGACCGCCGCCGCGCGGCCCTTGACCTCGAGCGATCCGAGCGGCCGCAGCTCGAAGAACGCCTCGATCTGCTTGCGCGTTCCGTCGCCGACGACGATCGATCCCGGCGATGCCGCGGTCTGGAGCCGCGCGGCGACGTTCACCGCGTCGCCCATCGCGGTGTACTCGATGCCCCTACCGGTGCCGTCGCCGAGCACCGCGAGGCCCGTGTTGATGCCGATACGGATCGCGAGCTCGGCGATCCCGCGCTCGGCGCGCATACGCTCGGCGTAGACGGCGGCATCCGCGCGCATCGCGAGGGCGGCGAGCGCCGCACGTTCGGCGTCGTCCTCATGCGCCTTCGGCGCACCGAAGTACGCGAGCACCGCGTCGCCCATCACGCGCGCGACCGTGCCGTCGTAGCGCTCGACAGCGCCCGTGAGCACGCCGAACGCGCCGCGCATGACCTCGCCCCAGTCCTCCGGGTCCAGCGTCTCGGCCAGCATGGTCGAGCCCTTCACGTCGCAGAACAGCACCGTGACCACGCGGCGCTCGCCCTCGGCCGCGCGCTGCGACAGCAGCGGCGCCGCGCAATCCGAACAGAACTTCGCGCCCTCCGGGTTCTCGAACGCGCAGCGCCGGCATTTCACGAGCGCAGCGACTGGCGGGAGAGCTCCGGCTTCGCGGCCGGGCTCGCGGATCCGATCACGGTGTCAGTGTGCTCGCCCAGCGTTGGCGGCGCGAGGTACGGCCGAGGGTGTCGTCGTACGTCCCGTGACGGAAGAGCGTCAGGCGCGTGGAGCCGAAGCTCACGTGGAAGCGCTCGATGAGGATCCTCCTTCACATCGCGCGCTAGTGCATCGCCGCGCCGCCATCGACGATCAGCGTCTGACCGGTGACGAACGTCGCCTCATCGGACGCGAAGAACAGGACGGCGCCCACCAGATCGTTGGGGACCTGGACGCGGCCGATCGCGCGCCTCGCCGTGTGCGCCTGCCGCATCGCCACGAGCTCCGGGCTCGGATCGTCCTCGCTGAGCGTGCTGCCGGGCGCGATCACGTTCGCCGTGATGCCGTACGCCCCGACCTCCTTCGCGAGCGTGCGCGTGAAGCCGATCACGCCAGCCTTGGACGTCACGTAGTGGATGCGCGTCGCGACTCCTTCGAACACGGTCCCCGACGAGATGTTGATGATCCGACCGTACGACTGCTTCTTCATGATCGGGACGACCGCCCGAGTCGCGAGGAACAGGCCGCGCAGGTTGACGCGCATCACGAGATCCCATTCGTCGAGCTCGACCTCTTCGATCGGCACCCGTGAGATGGGGATGGTCGCGAACACCGCGGCGTTATTGATGAGGATGTCGATCCGCTCGAAGCGCGCGAGCGCCTCACGGCACATGTGCTCGACGCTGGCGCGATCGGAGACGTCGGTGCGGACCGCGAGCGCATCGGCCCCCGTCGCGCGGATCGCGTCCGCGACACGTTCGCCGGCGTCTCCATCGAGCTCCGCAACGACGACCCGTGCACCTTCGCGCGCGAGCCCCTCGCAGTACGCCTTGCCGATCCCGTGGCCACCGCCGGTGATGACCGCGACACGTCCGGCGAGACGAACACCCACGCCGCGAGGCTAGCGGCTCTTACCGCGCAGGGTCGTCATGGATCTCGACGACCGCTTCGATCTCGACCGCACCGTTGAATGGAAGGGATGCCACCCCCACCTCAGCGAGCGCGGCCCGCCAGATATCGCCGAACACTTTGACAAGGAGATCTGTCGCGCCGTTCGCGACGAGGATGTGCTCCGTGAAATCTGGAGTGGAATTTACGAAGACCACGAGCCTCACGAACCGAGACACCCGCGAGAGCTCCCCCCCAGCTCTGCCTTCAACGCGCCCAGGATGTTGAGCGTCGTCACCTCGGCCGCCCTCCGTCCTACGTCGACGGTGAGGTCCGCGCCGAGCTTCCCCGCGTACTCCATCTTCCCGTCGATGAACGGTCCGTTCCCCGCGACGAACAGAAGCGAACCGGCTCGCACGGTCCTTGCCCACGTCCCCCGGACAGGACCTGGGATCGGCAGAGTCATGCCCTCGCGCTTGAGGACCTCTTCCGGCGTCACTTCGGCGATACGGTACGTGCCGAGATGGAAGCTTCGCCACGCCGTGGTCTGGCCGTTGCTACGTCCGCATCGTGCTGACGATGCGTTCGATCTGCTTGACGTGTGTCCGTTCATGGCGAGCCAGCCACTGCGCGTAAGAAAGCACGGTCCGCTCGAGCACCGCCCCCGCCCCCGTCACGGTCGCCGTGCGTGACCAGCCCTTGCGCGGCAACGGTCTGAGGACCGCCAAGAGACCGGCACGCTGCCTGGCAAAGGAGCGAAGAGAGCGCCGGAGCTCCAGCTCGGGATAGTTCGTCGTCTTGATCCAGGTCCTGGGATTGACGGCCCGTAGCGTCGGCCTGTCCTCGGCGATGATCGCCTCGATGCAGCCGCCCCAGACGTCAGCGCACGCACGGAGATGGGCAAGCACATCGTTCGCGGACCAACCGTCGTGGTCGGGGGCGGTATGCAATCGAGCTGGTGCGAGACCGGCGCTAAGCGCGGCGATGCGTGGCGGCGCCTCCGCGAGCAGGGTCAGGACCTGCTCGATCGTGAGCGAGCTGCTGGTCACGTGACGTCATCCTAGGAAACGGGCTGAGCCGACGGGCAGACTCGAACTGCCGACCGGTTGTTTACGAAACAACTGCTCTACCGGCTGAGCTACGTCGGCCAATCTGGTGAGGCAACTCCAGTTTACTGGAGTTGCCTCACCTTCGGCCGACGAGGAGCCCGCGAAGCGGGCGAGTACGGCGGCGTCTCAGACGGATCGTTACGCCGCTACACGAGCTTGCGCGCGAGGTAGGTGAAGCTCTCCCAATCGTCACCGGCCCACACATCGGGACGCGCCTCGATGAGGTCAAGGCCGCTCGAGCGAAGGATCTCGCGCACCTCGTCCTGCGGAAGCGCATACATGGCGAGCTCGACGGACTCGCGTCGCAGCATCCACGCGGCGAGGCGCCGGAGCGCCGTGGCGCGCCGCTGCCGTAACGGAACGTGTCGCTGATGCGGCGCCTGGAAGAAGAGCGTGCCGCCGGGCCCGACGACGCGACACAGCTCGCGGACGTAGCCGATCGCGAACGGCGACGGGATGTGCTGGAGCACGAGGATCGACAGCGCGAAGTCGAATGCTCCGTCCGCGAACAGCTTCAGGTCCGGCGCGGTGTTCACGCTGAACGTGCAGCGTCCGGTGCGGTCGTACTGGCGCGCGAGCTCGATCATGGTCGGCGACACGTCGACGCCCTCGACCCGTTCGAAGCACGTCGCAAGCGCCTGCGTGAGCCGGCCGACGCCGCAGCCGAAGTCGAGCGCGCGGCCCATCCGCGGGCGAGCGCCACGCACGTCCACGTATCCGAGGATCTCGGCGACGTCACGCTCCCCGGTCTTGAAGAACTCCGTCGCATTCCAGCGCCGCCCCTTCTTGTCCGGCGCGGCGAGCACCGCCCACAGCGGATCGGTCCGCGCGTTCCGCTCCCAGAGATCCGCGGACCCGTCGAGCTCGCCGGGCATCAGCGCGCCTCCTTCACGCCGACGCGCGGGCAGAGGTCGCTCAGCACGCATTGCGAGCACAACGGCCGCTGCGCGACGCAGACGTGGCGGCCGTGGCGGATGAGGTTCATGTGGAGCGCGTACATCTCGTCGGGCCGCAGCGCGGCCTGGAGCTCGCGCTGCGCGACGACGGCGTTCGCCTTCGGGGCGACCAGGCCGAGCCGGATCGCGACGCGATGGACGTGCGTGTCGACGGGAAAGAACGGACGGTCGAGCGAGAACAGCAGCACGCAGGCGGCGGTCTTCGGGCCGACGCCGGTGAGCCCGATCAGCAGCTCCCACAGCTCCTCGTCGGGAAGCGCAGTCAAAGCCCGCTCGTTGAGCGCGATACCTCGTATGCGCAGGTCGCGCAGCACCGCCTTGATCCGCGGCGATTTCGTCGGCGCGAGCCCCCCCTTGCGGATCGCCTTCGCGATCGCGCCGACGGGCGCATCGGCCACGTCGTCCCACGTCGGCATGGCGCGACGCAGGTCCGCGTAGGCGCGGTCGCGATTCGTGTCGTTGGTGTTCTGCGACAGGATGGTGAGCACGAGCTCGTCGAGCGGCGGCAGGCGCCGCGGCTCGGGCGGCGCGCCGTAGGCGCGAGCGAGCCGCCGACCGATCGTTCGCAGACGCATGCGCAGCGTGGCCATGGCGCGAGTGTCGGGAATGCGACAGATAGCCGCAAACGTTCCCTCTACTGTGGATGCATGGCCGCCGAGCGCGCAGCAGATGCCTTCGAGACCGAGGCGCTCTCGTTCCTTGACGCGCTGTACCGCACGGCGCTGCGCATGACCCGCTCCGAAGCGGAGGCCGAGGATCTCGTGCAGGAGACGTACATCCGCGCGCTGCGGTTCCGCGATCAGTTCACGCCCGGCACGAATCTGAAGGCGTGGCTCTTCCGCATCCTCACGAACACCTTCATCAACCTGTACCGCAAGAAGCAGGCGCGACCCGAGACGACGGAGCTCGACGACGTCGACGAGAGCTCGCTCTACCGGCACATGACCGGATCGAGCACGGCGCCCGCCTCGCCCGACCCGGAGGCCGCGCTGCTCGACAGCACCGTCGCGCCGGAGGTGACGTCGGCGCTCGAGGAGCTGCCCGAAAAGTTCCGCACGGTCGTCCTCCTCGACGTCGAGGGCTTCGCGTACAAGGAGATCGCCGAGCTCCTCGACATCCCGATCGGGACGGTGATGTCCCGCCTCCACCGGGGTCGCAAGTTCCTGCAGAAGCGCCTCTACGACCTGGCGCGCGAGCGTGGGATCGCCGCGGTGCGGGCCATGCCGCGGCCGGCGGACTAGGCTTCGTGGCCGGAATGGACTGCGACAAGTGCCTCGAGCGGCTCTATCCCTACCTGGACCGGGAGCTGGACGAGCGCGAGCTCGCCGAAGTGAAGCGGCACCTCGACGACTGCCCCCCGTGTGAGGGGAGCTACGTCTTCGAGCGGCGATTCCTCGACCTGATCCGCGATTCCTGCACCCAGGACGTCGCCCCCAGCGCCCTCCGCGAGCGCATCGTCCTCCGCCTGCGCGACCTTCGGTAGCTCCAACGAGCGCGACTCGGGTCGCGTCACGCCCCGTGTCGTCCTGCCCTCCATTGCGTTCGACTGTTGACATCACACGTGTGTCTGTGTCTAAATTCCCGACAAGTCGTGGCCAGGAGGAGGTGATCACCGAAATGCCAGCAAAGAAGAAGGCCGCCAAGAAGTCGACCAAGAAGGCCGCCAAGAAGAAGAAGTAGTTCTGTTGTAGCTCGACGACGACAGTCGTCGCTCTCAGTTTTCGTACCGGCACCTTTCGCGATCTCGCCGATCCGCTCGAGGCCTGAGCGGATCGGTTTCTTTTTGCGCCACACTTCGATCGTGTCCGCCGACCGTCGCGCCTCACCACCGATCCAGTGGAGCGCCGTCGCGATCGGCGCGATCGTCGGGATCGTCGTTGGCGCCGTCGCTACCAGCTTCGGTATCGGGCCGTTCGGCCCCTCGCTCGGCATGGCGGCCGGCGGCGCGACCGTAGGGCGCCTGGCGCGGACGGCCCCACTCCTTCACGGAGCGCTCGTCGCGGTCGTCTGGATCCTTCTGAATGGCCTGATTCCAGGGCCTTTGGCGCCTGCTGGGCTGCTGGCGGACACCGCCGCGACCGTGCTGAGCGACTCCCTATATATGTGCACCGCGGCGGCGGCCGGCTGGCTGGCCGGCAGAGGTCGCGGCGGCTGAGCGGGCGGGCAGCGCTTTCGTCTTCCGCGGATAGGGGCAGAGCGCGAGCACCGGGCAGCGCGGGCACTCCGGCGTCGGCCTGCAGATGCGACGGCCGTGCAGCACGAGCGACCACGTCGCCTTCACCCAATCCTTCTTCGGCAGCAGCGCGCGGAGATCCTCTTCGATGCGCTCCGGGTCGCCGGACTTCGTGAAGCCGAGCCGCTGCGCGACGCGCGCGACGTGCCGATCGACGGCGATCGAGGGGACGCCGAACGCGTTCCCGAGGACGATCGACGCCGTCTTGCGTCCGACGCCGTGGAGCCGGGTCAGCGACTCCATGTCGCCCGGCACCTCTCCCCCGAACTCGTCCAGGAGGCCCTGGCTGGCCGCCTGGATCGCCTTCGTCTTCTGACGGTAGAAGCCGGTCGCCTTGACCGCCTTCTCCAGCGCCGCCCGCGGCGCCCGGACGTAGTCCCGGGGGGTCCGGTACTTGGCGAAGAGCGGGATGGTGACCTCGTTCACCCGTTCGTCCTGGGCCTGGGCGGCGAGGATCGTCGCCACCAGGAGCTCCAGCGGGTTGCTGAAGCGCAGCGTCGGGCCCCAGTCCGGGTTCGCCTTGGCGAGGAGCCGGACGACGGCCCGCGCACGAGCCTTCTTCGCGGGGTCGGGCCTCGCGGGCATCGCGCGAAGTCTAGGTGGCGCGGAGGTCAGCCCAGGTGATCAGGACCGAGAAGTTGCGGCACCAGACCACGACGCTCTTATACGTGGAGACGTCCATGCCCGCAGGGATCTCGTAGTTGAACGAGCCATTCGTCGCCTTCAACGCGCCGAGATAGAGGCTCGTCGATTCGGTCCATTTGCCGCCGGTCTCACGAGACAGATAGACGTGGATGTCCGGCGCGTTCGTGATCGCGACGTTCTCGAAGCGAACGAGGCGCTGGGTGCCGAGCGCGACGATGCGCACCTCGCCCTTGCCGTTATGGATCGAGTCAACGAAGCCGAGCTGACCCGAGCCAAGCGTCTTCGCGACGGCGGCGGTGGGCGCGCTCGGTATCGACGCGCCCACGCCGGCCGCTGACGCGGTCGCCGTCACGACCGGCGCGGCGGACGGGAGCGCCTCGTTCGTGTACGTGCGGAGGAACAGCGGCGAGCCGAGGTACCAGGCGAGCGACAGGCCAAGAACGACGGCGACCAGGGCGGCCGCGAGGCGACGCGGGTGGCCGCTGAAGAAGCCGACGACGATCGTCATCCTCAACAAGATACGCGTGGGCTATGGGAATCGGATGTCTTCGCCCAGGTCGAGCTCGCTCGCTCGCTCGTACGCAAGCGCGGCCACAACGAGATCCTGGATCGCGTTCCCGACGCTCTTGAAGACCGTGCGCTCCTCGCGCGACGTGCGCCCCCGGCCTGTTCCGGCGACGACCTCGCCGAGCTCGACGACATCCTTCGCCGTGAGCCCTCGCAGCTCGCCCGCCTCGGCGAGCGCCGCCTCGCGCTGGTCGACGACCACGTGCGCGCCGCGCATCGCGGCCTCGTCCAGCTCGCGCGTCTCCGGCTGGAACGCCCCGACGGCCGTGATGTGCGCGCCGCTCGCGAGGGCCGCGCCGTCGAAGACGGGGGTCCTGCTGGTCGTCGCGGTGATCACGATGTCCGCGCCCACGATCGCGTGGGACGGATCGCTCGCGCTGATCGCGAGCCCGGCGAGCGACGGCTCCGCGGCGGCCCACACGAGGAACGCGGCGAGATGCGCCGGCTCGCGCGCGACCACGCGCGCCTCGCGCAGCGGGCGGACCGCCGCGACCGCGAGCAGCTGCGTTCGCGCCTGGGCCCCTGCGCCGAAGAGCGCGACGACCGCGCTGTCCTCGCGGCTGAGGGCGCGCGCCGCGACGCCGCCACCGGCACCGGTGCGCAGCGCGGTCAGCGCCGATCCGTCGAGGATCGCGAGGGTCTCGCCGGTGGAGCTGTCGCCGAGAAGGACCGCAGCGTTGATGACCGATCGGCCGCGCGCGCGATTGCCGGGCGCGACGCTGACGATCTTCGCGCTGAAGTACGGCGACCCCTCCAGCGAGGCCGGCATCGCGAGCGCGACCCCGCCGCCCCGCAGCGGGACGCTCGAGCGCACCGGAACGTTCGCCGTCCCGCTCGACAGCGCGACGAATCCCGCGGCGACCGCGTCGATCGCCTCGCTCATCGAGCAGGCGCGGGCGAGATCGGCGGCGCGGATGAGCTTCATGTGGCGCAGCGGCACCAGTCGGGACGCCAGCCACCCGGCTCCAGCCGCTTCGCGACGCCGGGCTTCCTGGGATCGATGAACGCCCACGCGTCGTCATCGTCGAGCTGCAGCAGCAGCAGCGAGCCGTCCGGCGACCAGGTGAAGTCGAGGAAGTGCCGCACCGAATCGAAGAGCGGGGAGAGCTCGCCCTTCGCGGGATCGATGGTGCCGATCCAGTGGTGGTGCGGCTGGGCGTTGATGATCGCATAGGCCAGCGTCGACCCGGTCGGCGCCCAACGGAGATCCGCGACGTGGTGGACCGCGCCGGTCTTGCCGATGGCCCACTGCTTCGGCGGCGCGAGCGGCTTCGCGTCCTGCACGTAGACGATCTGGAGCGCCTCGAGGATCGGACCTCTTTCGATGGCCGCGTACGCGATGCGCTGCGAGTCCGCGGACCACACGGGTCCGCCCAGCAGACCCATGCCGCGCGGGGCGTTCGCCGTCGAGTAGCGCGTGAGGTCGGCGAGGTTCACCAGGAACGTCGTCGTCGCGGTCTTCAGGTCGTATGCCGCGATGGCGCCGGATGAATGCGCCCAGCCGAGCTGCTTCCCGTCGGGTGAGAACGTCGGATGCGTGCCGGGTCCGACGACCGTGGTCGTCTTGGTCGCGATCTCGTAGAGCTTCACGTCGCCGACGCCGCCGACGAGCGATCCACCCGCCGCGAGCGTGCCACCGCTGGTGAGCTCGCCGTAGGCGAGAGAGCGACCGTCGGGCGACCAGGCGAATCCGTCGAGGAACGTATCCGGCCGCGTGAGGCGTACGGCGCTCCCGTCCGGCACGCTCACCAGCCAGAGCGCGCTGCCGTTCTCCTTCGCCATGACGCGCTCCGCGGCGACGAGCTTGCCGTCCGGCGACCAGCGCCCACCCGCGTAGCCGTCGCCGCTCGCGGCGCCATCCCGGGTCAGCTGCCGCCGGTCGGTCTTGTCAGGCGCGCTCGTCCAGAGATCCGTACCGGCGTTGCTGTAGAGGACGCGCCCGCCGGGAAGCGTGAACGGCGCTTCGGTGCGGGCGATCGGGGTGGGCGGCGGCGGTGCGGCACAGCCCGCGAGCACGCACGCCAGGGCGATGGTCAGACCAATCCGCGCTCCCATGAACCCAACATAGCAGCGTGTTCGGGACCTTCGCGGCACTGTCGGCCCTCCGCTGCGCTGGTCTATGCTCGCGCCCTACATGGGGGAGGCCGCTGGCACACCCCGATCGAAACAAAGGGAGGTCCTATGCAGAGGCGTACGTTCGGCCTCGGCGCGGTCCTGGTCGGTCTCAGCCTCGTGGCTGGAGCCTGCTCGGGCGGCACCGGGGGTACCACAGGCGGCGGCGGGACGGCGGCGAAGACCGTCAAGATCTATTCCAGCCTGCCGCTCACCGGTCCCTCGCGCGCGCAGACCCTGACCGTCGTCAACGGCATCAAGATGGCGATCGACGAGAACGGCGGCAAGGACGGCACGGGCGCGAAGATCGGCAGCATCACGGTCGAGTACGAATCGCTCGACGACGCGACCGCGGCGAAGCAGTCGTGGGACGCGGCACAGGAGGCCGAGAACGGCCGCAAGGCAGCCGAGGACTCAAAGACCGTCGGCTACCTCGGGACGTTCAACTCGGGCGCCGCGCGCATCTCGATCCCCATCATGAACAAGGCCGGGATCCCCATGATCTCGCCGGCGAACACCGCGACGGACCTGACCGTCGACAAGAGCAAGGACTCCGTCTACTACGGGGCCGGCAAGCGCAACTACTTCCGCGTGATCCCGAACGACAACATCCAGGGTCTCGTCGGCGCGAACTGGATGGCCGCGCTCAACGCGAAGAAGGTCTTCATCGTCGACGACACCGACCTCTACGGAAAGGGTCTCGCCGACGTGTTCCAGGCCAACGCCGCGAAGGCCGGCCTCACCGTCGTCGGACGTGAGGGCGCTCCGAAGGCGGACAACTTCAACGCGCTCGTCACCAAGATCAAGGCCGCGGGCGCCGAGGGCGTCTACTACGGCGGCATCGTCGACAACAACCCGGCCGTGCTGGTGAAGAACCTGCGCGCCGTGGACCCCAAGATCATCTTCATGGGCGCCGACGGCATCCAGTGCGACGAGATGATCAAGCAGATGGGCGCCGCCGGTGAGGGCGTCTACGCCACGTTCGGCGGTGTCTCCGTCGACAAGTACACCGGTATCCAGGCGGACTGGCTCAAGAAGTACAAGGACAAGTACGGCAGCGACCCGCAGCCGTACGCGATCTACGGGTACGAGGCCGCGAACGTCATGCTCAAGGCGATCAAGGAGACCAACGGCGACCGTGCGGGCATGGTCGACGCGGTCAAGAAGGTCGGCACGAACTACGACGGCGTCCTCGGCAAGTGGAGCTTCGACGCGAACGGTGACACCTCGAACACGGCGCACACGGGCGTCGTCGTCCAGGGTGGCAAGTGGGTCTTCTCGAAGGTGCTCAACTAGCACCGGTACGCGTCGTTCAAGGAAGCAACATGAAAGGGACGGGCCTCGCAAGGGGCCCGTCCCTTTCCAGATGACCGGAGGTAGCGCGCCACGGAAGTCCTGATACAGACGATCTTCATCGGAATCGCGAACGGCGCGGTGATCGCGCTCATCGCGCTCGGCTACACGCTGGTCTACGGGATCATCGAACTCATCAACTTCGCGCACGGCGACCTGTTCATGCTCGGAACGTTCGTCTCGCTCACGGTCGTCGGAGCCTTCGGCTTCAGCACGCTCTTCGGCGCGAGCACCACGACGCCGGCGGTGCTCGCGATCGTGGTCGCCCTGGTCGCGTCGGTCGTGTTCTGCGGCGTCCTCAACGTCGCGATCGAGCGCATCGCCTACCGGCGGCTGCGGCACGCGCCGCGCCTCGCGCCGCTCATCTCGGCCATCGGCATGTCGTTCATCCTCGTGAACATCGGGCAGGTCTGGAAGGGCCCGTCGTCGCAGGGCTTCCCGACGCTGATCCCGGACTTCGACATCCTGCGGGACGTCTTCGGGATGCAGACGCTGGTGCAGCTGAACTTCAAGGAGATCTTCGTCGTCGGGATCGCGGTCCCGTTGATGATCGGGCTGACGCTGTTCATCCGGCGCACCAAGATCGGCAAGGCGATGCGCGCCGTCGCCCAGGACCGCGAGATGGCGGGCCTCGTGGGCATCAACGTCGACCAGGTGATCTCCTTCACCTTCCTCCTCGGCGGGATGCTCGCGGGCGCCGCGGGCCTCATCTACGGGCTCTTCAACGAGAACACCGTCTTCAATCTCGGCTTCAGCGCCGGGCTCAAGGCCTTCACCGCCGCCGTGCTCGGCGGGATCGGCAACGTGACCGGCGCCATGCTCGGTGGGTTCGTGCTCGGCCTCATCGGGGCGCTCACGGTGCAGTACGTCGGCGCCCGCTGGGAGCAGGTCCTGGTCTTCTCGGTCCTGGTCATCATCCTGGTGTTCCGCCCGCTCGGTCTGCTCGGCGAGGAGGTCTAGATGAAGCGCGAGGGACGCGAGCGCCGGCTGGCGATCTACCTCGCGGCGCTCATCTTCGTCATCGCCTTCCCGTTCATCGACAAGACGCTCGGCCTGGGCCTGCTCGGAAAGACCATCCCCGTCGCGCTGTTCATCATCCTGGCGCTCGGCCTCAACGTCGTCGTCGGATTCGCGGGGCTGCTCGACCTCGGGTACGCCGCGTTCTTCGCGATCGGGGCGTACACGGTCGGCTTCCTCACGTCGCAGGCGTCGAAGCTGCCGTACCACGAGCTCGACTTCTGGCCCGCGATGATCGTCGCGGCGCTCGTCGCCGGGATCTTCGGCGTGATCCTCGGCGCGCCGACACTGCGGTTGCGCGGCGACTATCTCGCGATCGTGACACTCGGGTTCGGCGAGATCGTGCCGCTCGTCATCCGCAACACGCCCGACGTCACGTACGGCATCCTCGGCATCTCGCCGATCGGGACGCCGCAGTTCGCGCTCGGCGACGCGAAGTTCCGCTTCGGCATCGACTCGCTCCCCTGGTACTACCTGATCATCGCGATCGCCGCGCTCTCGATCTTCCTCACGACCCGCTTACGAGATGCGCGCATCGGGCGCGCCTGGATGGCGATGCGTGAGGACGAGGTCGCCGCGGCGTCGATGGGCGTGAACCTCGTGACGACCAAGCTCTTCGCGTTCTCGCTCGGCGCCTCGTTCTCGGGCTTCGCCGGCGCCATCTGGGCGGGCTACCTGCAGCAGATCTCGCCGGAGCAGTTCGACTTCTCGGTGTCGGTGTTCGTGCTCTGCATGATCATCCTCGGCGGCATCGGGAACATCTGGGGCGTCGTGCTCGGCGGCATCATCCTCGGCAGCTTCGACCGCGTGCTCGCGGAGAAGATCAGCGGCGGCGTGCACGGCCTCGGCGACCTGCTCGGCATCAACGCCCTGTCGACCTTCGACGTGGTGCAGTTCAAGTTCGCGATCCTCGGGATCGCGCTCGTCGTGCTCATGAACGTGCGGCCCGAGGGCCTCTTCCCCAGCCGGCGGCGCAAGGCCGAGCTGCATGCGGGGGACGACAGCATCGTCGAAGAGCACCAGGCACACGAGACCCTCTACGACAAGGGGCGTACCTAGTGCCCGACATCCTCGTCGCGGAGCAGGTGACGAAGCGCTTCGGCGGCCTCGTCGCGGTCGACAAGGTGGACTTCACGATCCCGCAGGGCTCGATCGTCAGCCTGATCGGCCCGAACGGCGCGGGGAAGACGACCTTCTTCAACATCATCGCGGGGCTCTATACACCGACGGGAGGCACCCTCACCTTCAGGGGGATCCCGATCGGCGGCAAGCGCTCGGACCAGATCGTGGCCCTTGGGATCGCGCGGACCTTCCAGAACATCCGGCTGTTCGCGAACATGACCGCGCTCGAGAACGTGATGGTCGGACGTCACGCGCGCATGAAGGCCTCCCCGTTCGAGGCGTGGCTGCACACCAGGCGTGAGCGGGCCGAGGAGAAGGCGGCCGAAGCGCGCTCGCGCGAGCTCCTCGACTACGTCGGTCTGACCGCGTCGGCCGAGGAGTTCGCGAAGAATCTCCCCTACGGCGACCAGCGCCGGCTCGAGATCGCGCGCGCGATCGCGACCGACCCGCAGCTGCTCCTGCTCGATGAGCCCACGGCGGGCATGAACCCGCAGGAGACCGCGGCGCTCACGCGCTTCATCCGCCGGCTGCGCGACGAGCTCAAGCTCACCGTGCTGCTCATCGAGCACGACATGAGCGTGGTCATGGGGATCAGCGAGCGCGTGACCGTGCTCAACCATGGCGCCAAGCTCGCCGAGGGCACGCCGCACCAGGTACAGCGCGACCCCGCGGTCATCGAGGCGTACCTCGGCCGCGGAGCGGCGGGAACGTCGGAGCCGGCGGCCGGCTGATGGCGCTCCTCGAGCTGCACGACGTCAGCACCTACTACGGCAGCATCCAGGCGCTGAAGGGGATCTCGCTCACGGTCGACAAGGGCGAGATCGTCACGCTCATCGGCAGCAACGGCGCCGGGAAATCGACGACGCTGCGCACGATCTCGGGGCTGCTGCGTCCGCGCTCGGGGACGGTGACCCTCGAGGGCAAGGACATCTCGGGCAAGCCCGCGCACGAGATCACGGCGCTCGGTGTCGCGCAATCGCCTGAGGGCAGGCGCATCTTCGGCCGGCTGACCGTACGCGAGAACCTCGAGATGGGCGCCTACGGGCGCACCGAGACGGACCTCACGGCCGACTTCGATCGTGTCTTCGAGCTCTTCCCCCGCCTCAAGGAGCGCGTGGACCAGAAGGGCGGGACGCTGTCGGGCGGCGAGCAGCAGATGCTCGCGATCGGCCGCGCGCTGATGGCGAAGCCACGCATCCTGCTCCTCGACGAGCCTTCGATGGGGCTCGCGCCGATCCTCGTCGAGCTCATCTTCAAGATCATCCGCGACATCAACACGCAGGGAACGACGGTGCTCCTGGTCGAGCAGAACGCGCTCGTCGCGCTGTCTGTCGCGCACCGCGGCTACGTGCTGCAGACCGGGTCCATCGTGCTCGCCGACTCCGCGAAGGCGCTGGCGAGCAACGAGATGGTGCGGAAGGCCTACCTCGGAGAGGGATAGCCTCGACGGCGTGGACCTCGTGCTCGCCGTCGCGATCATCGCCGCCGTCGCGCTCGTCATCCCCGGCGTCATCCTCATCCGGCGCGCGCTGCGCGCGCGCACGCCGGATCTCCTCTCGAAGCTCGGTTCACGGCAGGCACTCGGCGGGTTCGCGCTCCTCGTGGTCGCGGTGTTCGTCGCCGGCACGCCGTTCGTGCTGCGCGAGCAGACCAAACAGTGCATACGAGAAGAGACCTCGAACATCCTCGTCGGGCGCGTGAGCCAGGCACGGCAGATCTGCGTCGAATATGGCGACGGCTCGAGCGACAGCGTGCGCGCCGATCACTTCGACATCCGCTTCGTGCCGAGCGATCCGGATCGCGACGCGCCGTTCACGATCGTGGTCGTCGGCCACAAGGCGAACGAGACGGTGAAGGTCGCGATCTCCCCGCTGGGCGTGAACCTCCAGCCCGCGACGCTCGTGGCGAACAGCGCGGGCGAGGCGCGCACGGACTTTCGCATCCCGAGCGGCGCGTCGCCGGAATGGATCGTGCTCGCGACGCGCGACAACGGCGACAAGCTCGCGGTCCAGATCCCGCTGCCGCCGAACGGCTCGGATCCGCTCGGCCGCGTCACGCGTCCGCCCTTCAATCCGCCGACGCCGGACCCGTCGGTGACCGTCTCCACCTGCGCGCCGTCGCCCGCGCCGATCCGCACGATCGTCCGCTGCACGTTCGTCGGCCTGGGCGGCCCGTACGCGAGCTTCTCGCGGAGGAACGTCGCGACCGGCGAGACCCTCGACCTGCGCTTCATCGACGTCGTGCGTCCCGATGGACGCACCGTCTACCAGCACACCTACTTCGTCGATCCGGGCACGTGGGAGATCACCGCGACGACGCCGACCGGGTCGAGCGCAGCCGCCCGCTTCACGGTGACCGCTAACTAGACTTCGCGCGTGCGCCTCGAGATCCCGGCCGACGTCAACGCGGTCGTCGCGAAGCTCCAGAGCGCGGGCCACGAGGCCTACGTCGTGGGCGGCTGCGTGCGTGACGCGCTGCGCGGCGTCGAGCCAGAGGACTGGGACGTCGCCACGGACGCGAAGCCCAAGGAGGTCCAGCAGCTCTTTCGCAGCTCGCTGTACACGAACCGCTTCGGCACGGTGGTCGTGCGCGCGGACGAGCGCGAGATCGAGGTGACGACGTACCGCCTCGAGGCCGACTACGCCGATCACCGCCGGCCCGAGCACGTCGCCTTCACCGAGTCGCTCGAGGCCGATCTGTCGCGGCGCGACTTCACGATGAACGCGATGGCCTGGCGACCGCTGAACGGCAGCGAGGGCGAGCTCGTCGATCCGTACGGTGGCAAGCGCGACCTCGCGAACAAGGTCGTGCGCGCGGTCGGGGACCCGGACGAGCGCTTCGCGGAGGACGCGCTGCGCATGCTGCGCGCGGTGCGGTTCGCGACGCTGCTCGGCTTCTCGATCGAGCCGCGGACGGCCGAGGCGATCACGCGCAAGTCCGCGCTGGCCGCGGAGCTGTCGGGGGAGCGCATCCAGCAGGAGCTCGTGAAGATCCTCGGTGCGGAGCGTCCCTCGATCGGGTTTCGCCTGCTCTCGGACCTGGGCCTGCTCGCGGTGATCTGCCCGGAGCTCGAGATCTGCAGGACGATCCCGCAGGACAAGGCCGTCGCCCAGGACGTGTTCGAGCACTCGCTTGTCACGGTCGACGCGACGCCGCGCGACGATCTCGTCCTACGGCTGGCGGGCCTCTTCCACGACGTGGGAAAGCCCGACACCTTCGCCGACGGTCACTTCCACCAGCACGAGTTCGTCGGCGAGCACAAGACGCGCCTCATCCTCCGGCGCTGGAAGTTCTCGAAGGACCTCATCGCGCAGGTGACGCACCTGATCCGGAACCACATGTTCTGGTACCAGGAGGACTGGAGCGGCAGCGCGGTCCGGCGCTTCATCCGCAAGATCGGCCTCGAGAACATTCCGGCGCTCTTCGCCCTGCGGCGGGCGGACAACATCGGATCCGGCATCCGCTCGCCGCGGTTGTACGCGCTCGAGGACCTCTGGCAGCGGGTCGAGGAGGAGATCCAGCGCGCCACGGCCTTCTCGCCGCGCGACCTGGAGATCGACGGCAACGACGTGATGCGCGAGCTTGGCCTGGAGCCCGGTACGGAGGTCGGCCGGATCATCCGCGAGCTGTTCGAGCGCGTCCTGGACAATCCCGACCTCAACGCTCGGGATTCGCTCCTTCTCGAAGCGCGGAACATCCACGCCTCACATTGAAATCGGCGCGCGTATCCTCGCCCGCAACACAGCAGGTCCTGTCGTGGAGAGGGAGGAATGCGGTGACGGTCACCTCACGTCGCGAGTTCCTGAAGCTGTCGGGCATCGGCTCGGCGGGGGTCGCGGCAGCCGGCCTCGGCGGTCTGGGCTTCAACCTCGCGTTCGCCAGCCAGGGCGCCGCGCGGCGCAAGCTCGAGGGCACCAAGCAGACCGCATCGATCTGCCCGTACTGCGCGGTCGGCTGCGGCACGTTGGTCTCGGCGAAGAAGAACTCGCAGACCGGCACGACCGAGCTCGTGAACATCGAGGGCAACCCCGACAGCCCCATCTCCACGGGCAGCCTCTGCCCGAAGGGCGCCGCGACGTTCCAGCTCGCGGTCAACCCGCTGCGCGTCACCAAGGTCATGCATCGCTCGCCCAGCGCGACCGACTGGGACAAGGAGACCTGGACGCGCGAGAAGGCGATGGACCGCATCACCGAGCTGTACGCGAAGACGCGCGACGCCACGTTCGTCGAGAAGAACGCGGCGGGCAAGGTCATCAACCAGACGACCGGCATCTTCGCCCTCGGCGGCGCGACGAACGACAACGAAGAGAACTACCTGATCATGAAGGTCAACCGGATGATGGGTGTCGTCCGGATCGAGAACCAAGCCCGGATATGACACTCCGCGACGGTCCCCGGTCTGGGGGTCAGCTTCGGTCGCGGCGGCAGCACGACGTTCCAGATGGACCTGCAGCACAGCGACGTCATCGTGTTCATGGGCTCGAACATGGCCGAGTGCCACCCGGTCGGCTTCAAGTGGCCGATGAAGGCGAAGGCGCGCGGCGCGACGCTCATCCACGTCGACCCGCGGTTCACGCGCACGAGCGCGATGTGCGACCTCTACGTGCCGATGCGCTCGGGCACGGACATCGCGTTCCTCGGCGGGCTCGTGAACTACATCCTGTCGAACAACAAGTACTTCTCGGACTACGTCGTCAACTTCACGAACGCCGCCACATTGATCAACGGCGGATTCAAGGACACTGACGACCCGGGTCAGGACGGGTTCTTCTCCGGCTACAACCCACAGACCCGCGCCTACGACCGCGCGACCTGGCAGTATCAGACCACTGCCGCGCCCGCACGCGTGCCCGAGCCGCCGCCCCCGGCGGTGGGAACGGTCAAGGGCGCCGACTTCGCCGCATTGCTGGCGAACCGCCTGCCTGGCCAGCCGACGCAGGACAAGACGCTCCAGGACAGGAACACCGTCTTCCAGATCCTGAAGCGGCACTACGCGCGCTACACGCCCGAGATGGTCGAGAAGATCTGCGGCACCCCGAAGGAGCTCTTCATCAAGGTCGCGGACGCGCTCATCGCGAACTCGGGCAAGGACAAGACGGGTGCGTTCGTCTACGCGGTCGGTTGGACGCAGCACACCACCGGCGTCCAGCTCATCCGGGCGGCCGGCATCGTTCAGCTCCTCCTCGGCAACATCGGACGCCCGGGCGGCGGGATCATGGCGCTGCGCGGTCACGCGACCATCCAGGGCTCGACGGACATCGCCAGCCTCTACAACATCTACCCCGGCTACCTGAACGTCCCCGACGCAGGGAAGACGCACGACAACCTGCTGCAGTACATCCTCACCGAGTCGCAGCCGACGTCGTTCTGGTCGAACACGCCCGCCTACGTCGTCAGCCAGCTCAAGGCCTTCTTCGGAGACAGCGCGACGGCCGACAACGACTACCTCTACGACACGCTGCCGAAGATCACCGGCGACCACAGCCACATGCCGGTGTTCGTCGAGATGAGCGAGGGCAAGATCAAGGGGATGATCCTCACGGGCCAGAACCCCGCGACGAGCCTCAACTCGCAATTCCAGCGAAAGGCGATGCGCAATCTCGAATGGCTCGTCGTGCTCGACTTCTACGAGACGGAGTCGGCCGCGTTCTGGAAGGACGTCGCCGGATCGAAGCCGGGCGACGTGAAGACGGAGGTCTTCTTCCTCCCGGCCGCGCACATCGCCGAGAAGGACGGCTCGATGACGCAGACCCAACGGACCGTCCAGTGGCACGACAAGGCCGCGGACCCGCCGGGCGACGCGCGCAGCGACCTGTACTTCTGGTACGACCTCGGTCGCCGCCTGCAGAAGCGGTACGCGAGCTCGACCAACAAGCGCGACCTCGGCATCCAGAAGATGAACCTCAACTACGCGCCCGACCCGGCCGAGGTCGCCGAGTGGAAGGCCAAGGACGAGCCGTCCGCGTACAAGATCTTCACCGAGATCAACGGCTACGACGTCAAGACGAAGGCGCCGCTCGCCAGCTTCGTACTGCTCAAGGACGACGGCACCACGGCAGCAGGTGCGTGGATCTACACCGGCATGATCCAGACCGTCGCGGGTCAGCTCGTGAACCGCGCGCGCATGACCCCCGGCAAGAATGACGGCTGGGTCAGCCCGAACTGGGGCTGGGCCTGGCCGTCGAACCGCCACCAGCTGTACAACCGCGCCTCGGCCGACCCTCTCGGGAAGCCGTGGTCGGACCGCAAGAAGTACAGCTACTGGGACGATGTGGCCAAGGTCTGGAAGAACGACTCGGGCGAGAGTGTCGACTTCACCGCCACGAAGGCGCCGACCGCGGCGGCGAATCCGGTAGGCGTCGGCCTCGCGTTCCACGACGGCGCCTCGCCGTTCATCCTCAAGAAGGACGGGAAGGGCTGGCTCTTCGCCTACGAGGGGACGGTGGAGGGACCGCTGCCCACGCACTACGAGCCGTGGGAGTCGCCCGTCGCGAACCTGCTGTACAAGCAGGAGCGCAACCCGGTGGCGAAGATCTGGGAGGTCGAAGGGAACAAGTACAACGAGTACAAGGGCCAGCAGTTCCCGACGGTCATCACCACCTACCGCCTGACCGAGCACCACCTCTCCGGCGTGATGACGCGCTGGCTGCCGTGGCTCGCGGAGCTCATGCCCGACCTCTTCGTCGAGATGTCACCGGAGTTCGCGAAGGAAAAGGGCATCGTCAACGGCGACTGGGTCCGCGTCATCAGCGAGCGCGGCGAGGCCGAGGCCCGCGCGCTCGTCACCAAGCGCCTGCGGCCGTTCCTCATCGACGGCAAGACGGTCCACCAGGTCGGCATGCCGTGGCACTGGGGCTACCAGGGCATCGCGACGGGCGACATCGCGAACAACGTCACCTCGCTCGTCGGAGACCCCAACGTTTCCATCCACGAGGGCAAGGCCTACACCTGCCGCGTCGAAAAAGGCCGCTCGGCGAAAGCTGGTGCACGACCATGACCGCCAATGCCAAGGGCATGTTCGTCGACACCTCGATCTGCACGGGCTGCAAGGCCTGCCAGGTCGCGTGCAAGCAATGGAACGAGCTTCCCATGGAGAACGAGGCCGCGGTGCGGAACCACACCGCGTTCACCGGAGACTCCTACGACAACACCGGGCACCTCTCCGCGACGAACTGGCGGCACGTGAAGTTCATCGAGCAGATCGGGCCGGACCCGAAGACCGCCGACCGCAGCGACGCGCGCTGGCTGATGATGTCGGACTCCTGCAAGCACTGCGAGCAGGCCGGCTGCCTCGAGGTCTGCCCGACCGGCGCGCTCTACCGCACGCAGTTCGGGTCGGTCGACATCCACCAGGACGTCTGCATCGGCTGCCGCTACTGCGTCGGCGCGTGCCCCTTCGGCGTGATCGAGCACAACAAGAGCACGGGCCGCGTCAACAAATGCATCCTCTGCCAGGACCGGCTCGAACAGTCGGACACCACCGCCTGCGCGAAGGCCTGCCCCACCTCGTCGATCACGTTCGGCAACGTCGACGACCTGAAGAAGATGGCGTCGGACCGGGTCAAGTCGCTCCACGCGGCCGGCCAGAGCTCCGCATACGTATATGGGTGGGACCTCGGCAACAGCGGATCGATCAACGCCGGCCCCAACAAGGGCGCCGCGGTCAGGGACGTGGAGGTCCTCGGCGGTCTCAACGTTTTTTACCTTCTCTTGGACAAGCCCGAGGTCTACAAGCTGCCGACGTCTCCGGGCCTGCCGCAGCGCAACTTCGCGCCGTCGGCCGGCGTCGCGCTCATCTCGGCCGCGGTCCTCGGCGTCACCGGGCTCGCGGCCTTCCGGCGCCGGCGCATCGCCGGCATGCCGGCAGCGGAATAGGAGGAGGACGAGATGCCGATCACCCCCTACGTCCTTCAGCCCGAATGGGAGTGGCCCATCACGATCGCGCTGTTCATCGCCGGCGTCGCGGCCGGCACGTACTCGGTCATGGGGCTCATGCACTTCGCGGGCGACGCCCGTGACCGCGTCGTCGCGGATCGGCTCGGTCTCATCCCCTTCCCGCTCATGCTCATCGTGCCGATCCTGCTCATCATCGACCTGGGACAGCCGGAGCGCTTCCTCAACCTGATCTTCCGCAGCCCTGGCGCGGTCGAGCGCGGCCCGTCACCGTTCATGCTCAACACGAATTCGCCGATGAGCTCCGGCGGCTACGTCATCACGATCTTCGCCGGCTTCGCGCTGATCGCGTTCCTCGACTCGCTGCGCCGCACGCGCGGCTGGAACGTGCCGCTCGTCGGCATGCTCGAGGGCAACAAGGTGTGGCTCGCGATCGGCGAGCTCCTCGCGATCACGACCAGTGCGTACAGCGGCGTGCTCATCAACGTCACCAACCAGGGTGTCTGGGGCGATACGTTCCTCATGGGCGCGCTCTTCGTGGCCTTCAGCGAGCTCTCCGGCATGGCGGTCGCCGCCATCGTCGCGGGACGGGCGAAGGCACTGGAGACCGCCCTCGCGGTCCGGACCGGACTGTTCTGGTTCGCCGCGATCTCCGCGGTGCTGCTCGTGCTCTTCCTGGCGGGGCTCGCCGCCGCCAACGACGGATCGCTGGCGGCGCTCACGCTGAGCATGCTCGTCGGACCGGCCTTCTGGATCGGCGCCGTCGGGCTCGCGATCCTGGTGCCACTGGTCGTCGTCGGGCGCCCACGCATGATGCCCGGGCCGGAACGGCTCACCCTCATCGGGGCGCTGGTGCTCGTCGGCGTCCTCGCCTTCCGCTACGCGATGTTCTTCTCCGCGATCGCATACGCCGCGAGCTAGCGACCCTCACTGCCGACCCAGCTCGAGATCGACGAGGCCCGCGCCCGCTGGCGAGAGCTCGCCAGTCAGGACGCGGGCCTCGGTCCCATCGCGGCATTCCACGATGAGCGGCTGGGATCGCTGAGCGAGCGCCCCGCCCCCGATGTCGCGATCGCGCTGAGCGCCGCGGATGCCGCCACAGCGATCGCGGACGGCGTGCCGCTGACGAGCGCGGCCAGCATCTCGCTCGATTCGGCGGAGGTCGCCGACGAGCTGAAGCGCGTCGCCGCGAACCTCGCCGAGACGACGGAGCTCGGCAGCGCGGCCCACGACACCGCCACGCGGCTCGCGCACGCGCCGATCGACCTCTCGCGCGTGCTGACCGCGGCGCTCTCTTATCACGGCGGGGCCGAGCCCCGCCTCCACGTTCCCGGCGGGGCGGAGCCCCGCCTTCACGGCGACGCGACGCCCATCGAGCAGGAGGCATTCAAGCTCGACCTCGACGCCACGGCGTTCGCGCAGCTGCTCCAGCTCGCCATCCAGCCCGCGTTGTGGCAGGCGGTCGACCAGCTCAGCGTGCTGACCGACATCGATCGCTGGGAGCGCGGCTACTGCCCGGTGTGCGGCGCGTGGCCCGCGCTCGCGGAGCTCGTGGGCGCGGAGAAGCGACGTGTCCTGCGATGCGTGCGCTGCGGCGTCGGTTGGTCGTGGCTCGTGCTGCTCTGCCCGTATTGCGGCAACGACGACCACCGCAGCCTGGGAACGCTACGTCTCGAAGAGCCGGAGCCTGCGGATCCGAAGGGCGGTCGTTCGCCAGAAGTCAGAGTTGACGTATGCGATCGCTGCCACGGCTACCTCAAGGCGATCGGCACGTTCAGCTCGCACTCGAAGGTGCGCCTGGTCGCGGAGGACGTGGCGACCGTCGAATTGGACGTCGCCGCGACGGACGCGGGCTACCGGCGTCCGGGTGACGTCGATGTCGAGACGGCCGGGATCCCGCGTCTCGCGCGCGAGGGTGGAGTCCTGCCGCCGAGCGCGGGTTAGCTGAGAGAGGTCGGCGAGTACGTACGCGGCGCGGCCGGCGTGCCGTTGCCTGGGCTCGTGGTCTCCCACGCGGCCCCGGTCGGCTCTCCGCCTCGCATGCTGTCGACGCGCTCGCTGAGCTTCTTGCGCGCCTCGTTGCCGGACATGGGCGTCATCAACAGCGCGACCGCGGCGCCGGCGAACGCGCCGACGAGGATCCCGAGGGCGAACATGGAGAAGAGCGCGCCGCCGTCATGACCGCCCGTCGCGTGGCGTGCCTTCGCCCGACCGTCGCCGAGCATGTCCGCCGCCCGCTTGCCCGCTTCGCGACGCATGTCGTCCATGAGGGGTGTGGTGATCTTTGACCATCGTGTAGGGATGCAGCACATACGAGCGGATCTGGCTGCCCCAATCGGCCGCGCGCATGATCCCCCGCTCCTTGGCCTGCTCGGCCTCCTGCTCGCGGATCTTCAGCTCGAGCAGCCGGGCGCGGAGGATGCGCATGGCGATATCCCGGTTCTGGAGCTGCGAACGCTCGTTCTGTGAGGACGCGACGAGACCGGTCGGCAGGTGGGTGATCCGCACGGCGGTCTCGGTCTTGTTGACGTTCTGACCGCCCGCGCCGGTCGCGCGGTACGTGTCGATGCGCAGCTCGTCGGGCTTGATGTCGACCTCGGTCTCGGTCTCGACCTGCGGGGTCGGGTCGACGAGCGCGAAGGAGGTCTGGCGTCGTCGCTGGAAGTCGAACGGCGAGATCCGCACCAGCCGGTGCGTGCCGCGCTCTGTCCGGAGGTAGCCATAGGCATAGTCACCCTCGATCGAGACGGTCACGCTCTTGAGTCCGGCCTCCTCGCCGGGTGTCGACTCGAGCACCTCCGCCTTGAATCCATGGCGCTCGGCCCAGCGCAGATACATGCGCAGGAGCATCTGGGCCCAATCCGCGGCATCGGTGCCACCGACGCCGGCCGAGATCGCGAGCACCGCGGACCGCTCGTCGTACGGGCCGGAGAGCTGCGCCTCGAGCGCGGCGACGCGCACCTCTTCCGCGAGCTTGCTCAGCTCGCTGTCGAACTCGGCGCTCATCGCCGGATCGTTGTCGGTCAGCGGCGCCAGCTCGCTCAGGTCGTTGGCGCGCGTTTGGAATTCCTGCCAGCGGCGGAGGCGCGTCTGCACCAGGTTGAGGCGCTTGAGCACCGCCTGGGCGCGCGATCGGTCATTCCAGAGGTCGGGTCGCGATGCGTCGTCTTCTAGACGCGCGACCTCTTGAGAGAGAGATGGCAGGTCAAAGGAACACCGTCATCAGGTCGATGCGCTCGCGCACGGCCGCGAGAGCGGCGAGGTCGGTCACAAGGCCGCGTTAGCGCTTGCTGCGCGGGCGCTCGAACGAGGTGGTGACCGGAGCGACGACCGGGGAGAGCTTGCCCGCGGCGAAGCTCACGAACGTGACACAGGGGCAGTAGGTGTTCCGCGGGCAGCGCGGGCAGTCACCGTCGCAATCGAGGGTGGCGCCATAGCTGCACTTCAGGCAGTTGTCCTCGCAGACGATCCATTCCTTCATTGGAAGGGTGTTCCTCTCTAGCCCACTCGGCAGCCGCGTAAGGCTCGCGGCGACCACACAGGCGCTCCCCATGGGATGTTCTTGTATTGCTCGGGCCCCTCGGCCCTGCGCTCTCAGCCAGAGCTGTAGAGCTCGGACCTTTCGGTCCTGGGCTCTCAGCCAGAGCTGTAGCGGTTTTCGTACGAAATATACCCGGCAGGCGGCCCCGAGGGAAGGGTCTCAGGCGGGTTTCTGCCCCGTTTTGTAGCGCAGTTTTCTCAGATATCCGAGGTCGAAAGGCCGCGGGGTCACTTGGAACACCTGCTCTATGGCGTTGGGATGCGGCGTGTTGTCGACCGCCAGGAGGTCGAGCTGGGGCACGCTGACCGGTGGATCGGCCATCAGCAGGCCCATGAACAGGGCCGGCGGCTTCATCAGGACGACGGGCAGGTGCAGGGTCGGCCGATGCCTGCCGTAGCCACGCATCGTCTCCTCGAGCAGGTCGTCGTACGTCGCGATCGTCGGTCCGCCGAGCTCGTGCACACCGCCGAGATGTTCGTCCCGCGACGCGCGGCGGATCGCGAGCGCGAGGTCGCCGACGTGGAGCGGCTGGAACCGTGCCTTCCCGTCACCGGGCACCGGCACCACCGGGAACATCAGGGTGAAGCCGAGCCGCGGGAAGAAGTCGTCGCCCTCGCCGAACAGGATCGACGGGCGCAGCACGACGTGCGCGATGCGCGAGCCGCGGACGGCGACTTCACCGCGGCCCTTGCTCTTTAGGAATGGATAGGGACTCGCGGGATCGGCGCCGATCGCGCTCACGTGGACGATGCGCCGGGCACCGGCGCGCTCGGCCTCCGCCACGACGGCCTCGGTGCCGCGCGCGTTCACGTCCTCGAACGAGCCGTGGCGCTCCGTCGGGATCGCGACCGTGTGCACGACGACATCGGTCGCGTCGAACGCGCCGCGCAGCGTGTCAGGCCGTGTGATGTCGGCGACGCGAAGGTCGAGGCCCGCCTGCGGGAGCTCGGCGCGCGCGCGCGCCTCGTCCCTGACGATGGCGCGCACATCGCCCGCGGGCGTGTCCTGGACGAGCAGCGCGACGAGCGCTCTCCCGACGAAGCCGTTCGCGCCGGTGATCGCGTACTTCATTACTACGACAGTGTAGTAGGACGCCGGGCGTCCTGCCGCCACAACCACCACAGCACCGGCGCGCCGATGACGACGTACGCGAGACCGAGGAGCTGCGCCTCCTGCAGGCCCGCCAGCACGACCGGGTCGGCGCGCAGGAACGAGGTCAGGAAGCGGAACGCGCCGTACAGGCAGAGGTACAGCCAGAAGATGCGCGCCTCCGGCGGGCGCCCCGGACGCGATACCAGACGCGCAGCAGCACGACGAACAGCGCCACGTCGATGAGCGCGTCGTAGACGACGACGGGATGGACCGGATCGGGCTGCCCCAGCGTGGCGGGATGGGTGTAGCGCACGCACCAGGGAAGGCCGGAGCAGGCGACCGCGTGATGCTCGCCGTTGATGATGTCGCCGATCCGGCCGATCGCCTCGCCGACGACGATCCCCAGTGTCGCGATGTCGAACATGAAGCCGACCGGCAGCCGCAGCGCGCGGGCGGCGGCCAGCCCCGCGAGCGCGGAGCCGATGGGCGCGCCGGTGACCGCGATGCCACCGTTCCAGAACGCCGCGATCTCGAGTGGCCGCCCGGCGTACTGGGCCCAGTTGTCCGCGACGTGCGCGAGCCGCGCGCTCGCGAGGCCGCCGGCGATCACCGCCAGGGCAAAGAGATAGATCCGGTCGTCGCGGACGAGCCATCGCGCGAGACGGAAGCTGACCCGACTGCCGACGAGCAGCGCGAGGAACGAGAAGATCGAATGCCATGCGAGCCGCATCCCGCCGATGCTCAGGTTCGGGTCGAACGGGATGTCGATCACAGCCGGCGTGGCCGACTACGCGGGCAGCCGCACGCGTGTCGCGCGCGAGCGCGATGAAATGTACGCGAGCATCACGACGCCGGCGATCATCGCGATGAGGCCGATGATCTGGTCCTGCCTCAGGTTGAGGAGGGGCGCGGGATCGTCGATGCGCAGGAACGAGATGAGGAACCGCCCGAATCCGTAGAGGATCGTCCAGATCCAGAAGATCCGGCCCTCCGGGACACGGCCGGCGAAGAAGCGGCGCAGCAACAGCGATAGGCCCACGAGCGCGGCGTCGTAGATGAGCTCGTACGCGACCGCGGGATGCACGGGGCCGATCTGGCCGAGGCCGCCATCCTCCGCGGGGAACGAGTAGCCGACGCACCATGGCAGCCCGCTGCAGGCGATCGAGTGATGCTCGCCATTGATGATGTCGCCGATCCGTCCGATGGCGAAGCCGAGTGCGATGCCCGGCGCCGCGGCGTCGGCGCCCCCGCCGATCGGGAATCCGACCCGCCTGGCCGCGATGAAGCCGCCGAGCAGACCACCGAACACGGAGCCCCACACGGCGATGCCGCCGGTCCAGATCGCGGGGATGAGCTCGGGATGCGTCGCGTAGAAGTCCCAGCGATCGATCACGTGGAAGAGGCGCGCGCCGATGATCCCGGCGACCACGCCCCACGTCGCCACGTGATAGATGCGGTCCTCCGGCACGCGATCGTGCAGCAGGCGCACCGGCAGCCACACGCCGAAGAAGATGCCCACGGCGGTGAAGATGCCGTGCCACGCGAGCGTCAACGGCCCGAGGTGGATGTTCGGATCGAGGCCGATGGTGATCACGCTATCGCCCATGACATTTCTTGTACTTCTTGCCGCTGCCGCAGTAGCAGGGGTCGTTGCGACCGATCTTCGCGGGCGCGATGGCCGTCGCCGTGCGCGAGCCCGAGCCGCTCGAGCGTGCCGTCGTCGCGGCCGAGGTGGTCGTCGTGGTCCCCACCGGGGTCGCGGCGGTCCTCTGCGCCTCATCCTGCTCGGCCTGCTCCGCCGTCTTCACGCTGACGCGCAGGATCGTCTGCGCGACGCCCGTCGCGATGCGCGCGGTCATCTCGTCGAAGAAGCGATGCGCCTCGCCCTTGTAGGCGACGAGCGGGTCCTGCTGGCCGTAGCCGCGCAGGTAGATGCCCTCGCGCAGCTCCTCCATCGCGGTGAGGTGCTCGGTCCAATGCGTGTCGATCGTGCGCAGCAGCACCCAGCGCTCGACGGCGCGCATGAGCTCCGGGCCGAATGCCGCTTCGCGCGCCTCATAGGTCTCATCGACGAGCGTCTCGACCTTCTCGGTCAGCTCGGCCTGCGAGTCCACGGCCAGCGCCTCCGCCGTGAGCTCGGCGCCGAGGCCGAGGACCGCGCGGAGCGCCAGGAGCAGCGCCTCCTTGTCCCAGTCGTCCGGATCGGGCGACGAGGCGTGCTCGTCCACGAGCACGGCGACCTCGTCGTGGAGGAAGTCGAGGATCGTCTCCTTGACGTCGCCCTTGTCGAGGATCGTCTTGCGCTGCCCGTAGATGACGTTGCGCTGGTTGTTGAGGACGTCGTCGAACTCGAGCGCGCGCTTGCGGATGTCGAAGTTGCGGGTCTCGACCTTGATCTGCGCCTGCGTGATCGCGCCGGTGACCATGCCCGATTCGATCGGCGCCGAGTCGTCGAACCCGAGGCGTCCCATGAGCCCGGCGACGCGCTCGGAGGCGAAGATCCTGATGAGGTCGTCCTCGAGCGAGGTGTAGAAGCGCGTCGATCCGGGGTCGCCCTGGCGGCCCGCGCGGCCGCGCAGCTGGTTGTCGATGCGGCGCGCCTCGTGACGCTCGGTGCCGATGACGTGCAGGCCGCCGAGATCGGGGACGCCCGGAGCGAGCAGGATGTCGACGCCGCGACCGGCCATGTTCGTGGAGAGGGTGATCGCGCCCTTCTGGCCCGCCTGCGAGATCACGAGCGCCTCGCGGTCGTGGTTCTTGGCGTTGAGGACCTCGTGCTTCAGGCAGTTGCGCTTGAGCTCCTCGGAGAGCTGCTGGCTCTTCTCGACCGAGGTGGTGCCGATCAGCACGGGCTGGCCCTTCGCGTTGCGCTCCTTGACCTCGCGAACGACCGCGTCCCACTTGCCCTGCTCGGTCTTGTACACGAGGTCCGGGTCATCCCTGCGGATCATCGGCTTGTTCGTGGGGATCTGCGTCACGTCGAGCTTGTAGACCTTGAACAGCTCCTCGGCCTCGGTCGCCGCGGTGCCCGTCATGCCGGCGAGCTTGTGATACATGCGGAAGTAATTCTGGATCGTGATCGTGGCGAAGGTGCGCGTCTCGCGCTGGATCTTCACGCCTTCCTTCGCCTCGACCGCCTGGTGCAGACCGTCGCTCCAGCGCCGGCCGGGCATCTGCCGGCCGGTGAACTCGTCGATGATCACGACCTCGCCGGCGGGACTGACGATGTACTCCTTGTCCTTGTGGTACAGCGCGCGCGCCTTCACCGCGTTGTCGAGGTGGTGGATCGCGGTGACGTCGCCCTCGTAGAGGTTGCGGCGACCGAGCAGCTGCTCCGCCTTCGCGACGCCGGCCTCGGTGAGCGAGACGGCGTGGTGCTTCTCCTGCAGCTCGTAGTCGACGTCGGGCTGCAGCCGCGCGGCCACTCGCGCGAACGTGTGGTAGAGCTCCGACGAATCCTCGGCGGCCGAGCTGATGATGAGCGGTGTCCGCGCCTCATCGATGAGGATCGAGTCCGCCTCGTCGACGATCGCGTAGTGCAGCTCGCGCTGCACCTTCTCGGCGAGCTCCATGACCATGTTGTCGCGCAGGTAGTCGAAGCCGAACTCGCTGTTCTGCCCGTAGGTGATGTCGGCGAGGTAGGCGCCGCGCCGGTCGACGGTGCGCCAGTGCTGGTGCCGCGGGTCCAGCTCGTCGAGCGTGATCGCGGGGTCGTACACGGCGGACTTCTCGTGCGCGACGTAGGCGACGCTCATGCCGAGCGCGTCGTAGATCGGGCCCATCCAGCCGGCGCCGGTCTTCGCGAGGTAGTCGTTCGTCGTCACCAGGTGGGCGCCACGGCCCTCGAGCGCGTTCAGGTACAGCGCGAGCGACGCGACGAGGGTCTTCCCCTCACCGGTCCGCATCTCGGCGATGTGGCCCTTGTGGAGGGCGATGCCGCCCAGGAGCTGGACGTCGAAGTGCGTCTGCTTGAGCGTGCGCGTGCCGGCCTCGCGGACCGCGGCGAAGACCTCGGGCAGGATGTCGTCGAGCGTCTCGCCGTTGGCCAGGCGCTCGCGGAAGTACGCCGTGCGCCCTCGCAGCTCATCGTCGCTCAGCGCCGCGGTGGCATCGCGCCGCTCGTTCACGAGCGCGACGATCTTCCGCAGCCGCTTGAGCTCGCCCTCGTTCGAGTCGCCGAAGCTGAGGAGCCGGCTGAGCACGCTGGCTATGAACTGCTCCTCGCTCGAGTCACGAGACTTGAAGCGGCAGCTGCACGCTCGGCGGGTTGAACAGCGCGCCGACGGACTCGCCGTCGTGGATGCGCTTGATGGCCTCGGCGAACAGCGGCGCGACGGTGAGGACGCGGATCTTCTCCTGGCGCAATGCGGAGGGGCGAAGCGGCACGGTGTCCGTCGTGACCAGCTCGCGGATCCCGCTCTCGCACAGGCGCTCGGCCGCGTCGCCCGAGAGCGTCGCGTGCGTGCAGCCCGCGTAGATCTCGTGGACGCCGCGCTCCTGAAGGATGCCCACGGTGTTGAGGACGGTCGTCCCGCGGTCGATCTCGTCGTCGATCACGATCGCGCGATGACGGTCGATCTCGCCGATGACGCCGACGATCTCGCTCTTGCCGCTGTTGTCGCGGTGGGTCTTCTGCATGAAGATGAGCGGGATCTCGAGCGCCTCCGCGATCTTGCGTCCCGCGTTCGCGTAGCCGAGGTCGGGCACGACGAGGAACGTGTCATCGGGATCCTTGGCGACGATCGGCCGGAAGTACTCGACCAGCAGCGTCCGCGCGGACAGCTCGTCGCCGGGGATGCTGAAGAAGCCCTGGATCTGCATCTGGTGCATGTCCATCGTGAGGAACCGGTCGGCGCCGGCCACGCCGATGATGTCGGCCAGAAGCCGCGCGGTGATCGGCACGCGGGGCTGGTCCTTCTTGTCGCTCCGGCCGTAGGCGAACTGCGGCATGACGGCGGTGATCCGTCCGGCGGACGCGCGCTTGAACGCGTCGAGCATGATGAGGAGCTCCATGATCGCGTCGCTCACCGACGGCCCGCAGAGCGACTGGACGACGAACACGTCGTGCTCGCGCGCGTTCTCGTTGATCTTCACGAAGATCTCGTCGTTCGCGAATTTGAACACGTCGGCCTGCCCGAGCGGGATCTCGAGCTGACGGCAGATATCGGCCGCGAATCGTGGGTGAGCGTTGCCGGTGTAGACGGAAAGACCCCGGAACACGGCTACTCCCCTGCGCGTGTTTCGCAGAGCGGTCCCTGCACACGAAGTATACCGGCGGTAGTCTCGCTCTCATGAGGGCCCCATGAGCGTGAGCGCCGCCCATCGGCTTCGTTGGACGATCGGCTGGGTCGCGGTGGCCGTGTGGTTCATGGGCCTGGCGATCAATTTCGGCGGCAACGCCCTCCACCTGTTGCTGCTGCTCGCCATCATCGCGCTGGTGTACGAGCTGCTTGCCGAGGATCGCGTCCCGAGCTAGGTCCGAGCTAGGCGAAGCTCCGCACGCGACGGCCGTCGAGGAAGCGATCGTGCGACAGCCCCGCCTCGTCGATCATCCGCGCCGTCCGATCCAGCGGCTTGAGCTCGAAGTGCGTGTCGGACCCCACCGAGAAGCGGGCGCCGCGCTCGCGGGCACGAATGAGGAACGCGCGGTGCGGCACGCCATAGGCCTCGTTCACCTCGATCGCGACATCCGACCGGACACACAGCTCGATGAAGCGCTCCTGCCAGTCCACGGGATACGCGGCCTCCGGGTCGCCGAGCGCGGCGAGGGGCGTGAACGTCGGATGGCCGACGATGTCGATCCCGATCTCCTCGATCCCCTCGCGCACAAGGTCGAGGTGGCGCTCGAGGATGTGGCGCGCCGTGTCCGGGTCGCCGAACCGGTCACGCTCTGAGTACACCGGACCGGTCCGTCCCTTCAGGAACGCGCCCGCGACGTCGTAGCCGATCCGCTTCCCGTCCCGCTCGACCTGGTGCACCGAGCCGATGAGGTAGTGCAGCGCGCGCTTCGTGCTCGGCAGGAGCGGCGGTGCGATGCCCAGGTCGTACTCCAGGCCGACGCGCAGGCCAAGCTTCGCCGCGTCGTCGATGTAGCGCAGCACGTCGTCATCGCCGCGCAGGTGGTCACGAAAGGGGTAGTGATCGGAGACGCCGTGCGGCCGGACCGCGACCGTCTTCGCGCGATCCGCGAGCGAGACGGTGCCGTCCGAGACCCGCGTGTGGATGTGGTGGTCGAAGAGGCGCAGCTCGGCTATGGGTGACCCACCCACGCGGCCTCGACCATCGTCCAGAGCACGCCGGAGACGAGCGTCTGGCCGCCGAGCAGCAGCGGGATGCCTGCGGTCGCCGCGCTCTTCGTGAACGCGCGCACGTCGGCGTGAGCGATCGTCTCATGTGAGAACAGATCCGAGGCGAAGCGATCCGCGGGACCGGGATGCCACCCGAGATGCGCGAACAGGACGCGCGAGTCGAAGAGCATCCCATCGCCGAGCTCGCCCATGCGCTCGAAGAACCGCTCCGGTCCGACCTCCGCGTAGAGGAAGCCGAGCGCGGTGCGAGCCTCGCCTCTCGCGTCGCGGCCGGCGGCCTGCATGCCGCGCTCCTCGGCAAGCATCCGTACACGACAGGCCGTCTGCGTCTCGAGGAAGGTCCACACCGGCGCGCCGACGCGGCCCGCGACGAGCAGCTCCTTGTCGGGGGTCGTCACCAGACGCATGAGCGCGTCGATCCGCGCGCCGAGCTCGGCCTCCCACGTCGGGATGCCGCGCAGATCACCGGGGCAGCTGGGATGGCGCACCAGCACGGTCGCGTCGGCGGGCGTGTCGACGTCGAGCAGCGTCGCCGCAGAGCGCGTGAGCTGGCGCGTCGGCAGTCCGCCCTGCTGGTGGAGCAGGCGCGGAAGCGGGTTGTCGGTCGCGGGCAGCGCGATCGCGTCGAGCGCGCTCGCGGGCGTGAACGCGACGAGGTCCGCGCTGTAGTAGTTGTTCGAGAGCACGAGCGCCTCGCTGCCCTCGAGATCGCGCCGGATGCCCAGCAGGTCGTCCTCGGTGAGCAGCGCGCCCGCGCCCGCGCCCATGGCGCACATCCGCTCGACGCCGAACCGCCCGGCGACGCGCTTGAGCTCGGTCCCGAAGTGGAACGTCCCGCGCTCGGGCGTGACGGTCGTGGCGCCGCTGTCGCGGAAGGCCTGCGTCGCGCTCGCGTCCGCCGTCACCGCGACGAGCGGTGTGAAGCCGGCACGCGCGGCGCGCTTCAGCACGCTCGAGCCGATCGCGATGCGCACGGCATCGAGCCGCTCTTCGACCTCGGAGCCGCCGCCTCTTCCGAAGAACATCACGAACGCGGTCGTCACTGGTGACACTAGGTCGATGGTCTCACTGTCTTCGTCTCGATGCGGATCAGGAGCGCCACGATGAGCAGCGTGAGCGCGGCCGCCGCCACGACGCGCGCGCCGTAGCGCGGGACGTCGCCCAGGACGGACAGCCACTGCGGGTCGGCCCAATCGAGCAGCCGCGCGGGCGCGAAGTTCACGTTCACGGGCTCCGTGTCCCAGCGCTGGTCGTAGACGAACGCGGCGACCTGGAAGAGCAGGAGCGACCATGCGGCGCCGATCCAGAACAGCGCGCGGGATGGGGGTCGCGCGAGCAAGCCGGATCCGATCCCCCACGCGAGCGCGGCGAACAGCACCGGCGCGAGGTCGTCGAGGAAGCGCGCTCCGAAGACGCGCCCACCCCACCACTCCGCGTACGTCGCGTACAGCAGCAGCGTCGCGAGCCACGCGAGCGACAGCCCGCGCAGCCGCCGCGCGACGTGGCCCGCGCGGCGCCACGCGAGCACGAGGGCGACGAGCGCGGCGACGAGGTACGGCATGTAGACGAGCATGCCGCGGCTGGGCGACAGCAGCAGGCCGTACAGCCCGGTCCAGAGCGGTGTGTCGAACGGCTTCGTGCCGTAGCCATGCTCCAGCGCATCGCCGAACGCGATCGCGTCGTAGGCCAGGAGCGGCAGCAGGCCGACGACGGTGCCGGCGGCGACCGCCAGCGACGCCCGGGGTCGGCCCAGCACGAGACCCGCGGATGCGATGACGGTGGTCTGACGGACGACGCCGCCGAGGCCAAGCGCGAGGCCGGCGAGCAGCTCGCGCCGCAACGAGATCAGGCGCTCCTCGAGCACGAGCCAGAGCGCGACCGCGAGCGCGAGATGGACGCCGGCGTGCTGCCATAGCGCCTGCGCGGCCACGGTGCGCACGCTCGTCGCGAGCACGTACAGCAGCACGAGCGCGAGCGACCAGCGGGCGGTGGTGAAACGACGGAACACGGACCACAGCAGGAGCGCCGCGATGGTCTCGACGACCGCGGCGACCAGGTGTCCGACGCGAACGAGCAACGCAACGTCGACCGGGGAGGCGCCGCTCAGCACCACCGGCGCGAAGAACGGCAACGCCACGATGGCCATGCCGGGCGGGAACACGGAGCACACGTGATCGTTCGGACCCGCGGCCGGCGGTCCGCCGACGCTGCGCACGGCCTTCGGCTGCTCCGTCGCCGTGCTGCGGCCGCAGGCGCGGAAGAAGTACGCCTCGCGATCGAGGAGCCCGGAGCCGCTCGGACCGGTGAACTCGTCGTAGTCGACGTTGCCCTGCCGCAGCACGGTCCAGGCGAAGAGCGCGTTCGGGACGACGTCCGGCGACCAGATGTCGTTGAGGTTCGCGAACGCGAGCGAGAGGAGGAGCAGGCCGCGGACGAGCCAGCGCACGGGCAGGACAGTACGGGCTATTCGTCCAGCGCGAGCACGTAGGCGCGGACCGCGCGTGCGCCCGCGACACGACAGGCGCGGGCACAGGCGAGCAGCGTGGCGCACGTGGTCGCGACATCGTCGACGAGCGCCACACGGAGCCCGCGCAGCGATGCGGCCTCGCTCACGAACGCCCCGCGCACGTTGCCGGCACGCGCCTCACGTCCGAGCTCGACCTGCGCGGGGCCGCTCGCGATCCGATGGAGTGCGGGCCGGAACGCGACGCCCGTCGTCACACTGGCGACCTCGGCGAGCATTGCGGCCTGGTCGTAGCCGCGCGCCAGACGCTTGCCGGGGTGCAGCGGTACAGGCACGAGCGCGTCGATGACCGCGCCGGTCGCGAGATCGCGCGCCACCTGGTCCGCCAGCAGCCCGCCGAGCTCGTGCGCGAGCCCGGGCTCCGCTCCGTACTTGAAGCGGTGGATCGCGTCGCGCAGCGCCCCTCCGTACGCGCCGGCCCCACGCACGACGAGACCCGGGGCCGGGCGCACGACCGCGGGCTCGCATTCGTCGCGGCAGCGCGTGCAGAGCCAGGCGCCGGGTGCCCGACAGCCGGCGCACCGCGCCGGGATGAGCAGGTCGCGGGTCACGCCGAGCAGGGTCACGAGTGTCGCGTCCCGGCAGGCGTGCGCAGATCCGCGGCCCGGGCCGCCGAGGCCAAGGAGCCGAGGAGCACGCGAGGGAGTGCACCCGCAGGTGCATGACCGAGCGCGCGGACGAAGGCGACGCGGGCATCGGCGGTGCCGGGCCGATGGAGATGCGCATGACTGCCGGGACGCGACACTAGGCTTCGAGAGTGATGTCGTCCCCCACTTGCGTCGCCGTCCGCGCGGCCGTACCGGGCGGCAGCTCGAGCACCGATGCGGCCCCGCGGGCACCGGCGACGGGCGACCATGGCCGGAGCCGGGGAGCGATCCGCGTGACATGACCGTCCTTCGTGAGGAACACCGCGTCGATGGCGAAGCGCATGAAGAACATCGTGATGGTCGACGTCCGCGTGATGAGCAGGCCCTCACCGTCACGCAGGGACGAACGCGGGATCAGACCCAGACCGCGCGAGAGGAAGCTGTCGGCGACGCGGCACTCGCTCGCGAGGATCGTCCCCCGCGTGGCGTTCCGCGCTCTCAGACGCCGCCGCTGCAGGAGGCCATCGCGCTGAGCGCCGCGGGCGCGAGGATCACGATGAACAGCGACGGGAAGATGCAGCCGATGGTCGGCAGCATGATGAGGATGGGGGCACGCGCCGCCTTCTCCTCGGCGCGCTGGCGGCGCGCGCCGCGCAGCTGCTCCGACTGGATGCGCAGCACCTTCGACATCGACACGCCGAGCTGGTCGGCCTGGATGATGGCCGAGATGAAGTTCTGGAGCTCCTTCACGTCGACGCGCTCGCCGATGCCGCGCAAGGTCTCCTGACGCGACTTGCCGACGCGCTGCTCCTGGGCCGCGCGCTTGAACTCATCTGACAGCGGCCCCTTCAGCTTCTCCGTGACCTTCACGATCGCCGCGTCGAAGCCGAGGCCGGCCTCGACGGAGATGGTCAGCAGGTCGAGCGCGTCCGGCAGCGCTTCCAGCACCTTCGTGTTGCGGCCGCCGGCCCGGCTGCCGATCACGAAGTCCGGCGCCATGAAGCCGACGATCAGACCGCCGATCGCGCCGAAGATCGTCGGCGTCGTGTCGCTCGTCATGAGGTTGAGGAGCGCGGAGCCGGCGAACAGCCCCACGATCGCGGCGAAGCCCTTGACGCCGAGGAAGAACTCGACGCTCGTGGACTCCATGCCGGCCCGCTTGAGCTTGAGTCGAAGCGAATCGACCGTATTCGCCGGGTAGAAGCGACCGACGAGCCGGGAGAAGCCGTTGATGATCGGCTTGAACAGGCGCTCCGACAGCGGGCGCTGGAGCTCGAGCTCCTCGAGCGAGCGCGGCCGCACCGCGATCTGCTGCAGGCGCGCCTGCACCGGATCCAGCTGGCTGCCGATCACGAACGAGCCGACGATCAGCAGCACGGCGAGGAACGCGAGGAGCGAGAACCCGAGTGCCTCCACCGTGCCTCCTACACCTTGATGTTCGTGATCTTCTGGATCGCGAAGAAGCCGATCACCATGAAGACGAGGCCGACGCCGACGAGGATCCTCCCGATCGTTTGCGTGAAGAGCGGCTGCATGAACGCCGGGTTGATCAGGTTGAGGACGAACGCCAGACCGACGGGCAGCAGCGCGACGAGGTACCCGGACATGCGTCCCTGCGCGGTGAGCGTGCTGATCTCACCCTTGATGCGCACGCGCTCGCGGATGGTGAAGGCGATCGTGTCGAGGATCTCGGCGAGATTGCCACCGACCTGCTGCTGGATGCTGATCGCGGTCACCATGAGGTCGAGGTCCTCGCTCTTGATCCGGCGGACGAGGTTGCTGAGCGCCTCCTCCATCCCCAGCCCAAGGTTGACCTCGCGGACCACGCGGCCCATCTCCTCGCTGATCGGGGGAGCTCCCTCGCGCGAGACGAGCTCGATGGATTGGAGGAAGCTCGATCCCGCGCGCAGCGAGTTCGAGAGCAGCACGATCGTGTCGGGGAGCTGCTTGTTGAAGGCGCCGAGACGTCCGGAGATCCGCCGTCCGACCCAGATGCGCGGCAGCATGTAGCCGATGATCACGCCGAAGAAGCCGGAGAGCGGATCGCGAAGCACGCCCAAGAGCAGTCCAAGGCCGATCGCCGCGCCGAAGCGGATGTAGTAGTACTCCGCCACATGGAGCTTGAGGTTCGCGCGCGCGAGATCGCGCTGGATCTTGACCGTGCGACGCTTGTCCTCGACATCGCCTGACAGCGTCGCGAAGGGGTCGACCTCTTTGCGCGCGCTCTTTTCGCTCTTCTTCTTCTTCTTCTTCTTGGTCTGCTCCTTCTTCTGCACCTCGACGCCGCCGGCGTAGCGCGCCATGCGCGCCTCGACCGACTCGTTGCCGCCCAGATGCGCGGACCAGCCCCAGAAGATGAGCAGGATGCCGAGCCCGAGCGCTCCGGGCAACACGTATTGCTCCATGGATCCGCCTAGCGGAGCGAGATCCCCGACATGTCGCCGAACACGCCCTGTGGGAGGCGGATGCCGGCGGCCTCGAACTTCTCGCTGAACTTCGGACGGATGCCGGTCGGGCGGAGCTTGCCGACGACCTTTCCGTCGATGAACGCGGTCTGCTCGAAGATGAACACGTCCTGGAGAACGATCGCGTCGCCCTCCATGCCCTGGACCTCGGTGATGTGCGTGATCTTGCGCGATCCATCTTTGAGTCGGGAGATCTGGACGATCACGTCGAGGGCGCTCGCGATCTGCTCCTTGATGGCGCGCGCCGGAAGGTCGACGCCGGCCATGAGGCACATCGTCTCGAGACGCGAGAGCATGTCGCGGGGCGCGTTCGCGTGACCCGTGGACAGCGAGCCATCGTGGCCGGTGTTCATCGCCTGGAGCATCGAGAGCGCCTCGCCGCCGCGGATCTCACCGACGACGATGCGCTCCGGGCGCATACGGAGCGAGTTCTTGACGAGATCCATGATCGTGACCGCGCCCTTGCCCTCGATGTTGGCCGCGCGCGACTCGAGCCGGACCACGTGGTCCTGGACGAGCCGCAGCTCCGCGGCGTCCTCGATCGTGATGATCCGCTCATCCTCGGGGATGAAGCTCGAGAGGATGTTGAGCAGCGTGGTCTTGCCGGACCCCGTACCGCCCGAGATGAACATGTTGAGCCGCGCTTCGACGCACGCCCGCATGAACTCCATCATCTCTTCGGTCGCGGTGCCGAACTTCACGTAGTCCGCGACCTGGATCCGGTACTTCGGGAACTTTCGGATCGTGACCACGGGGCCGTTGAGCGCGAGCGGCGGGATGATGATGTTCACGCGCGAGCCGTCCGGCAGACGCGCGTCCTCGTAGGGCTTCGATTCGTCGACGCGGCGACCGATCGGCGCGATGATCCGCTCGATCACGCGCATGACGTGCTCGTCATTCAGGAACGTGACGTCCGACAGCTGCAGCTTGCCCTTGCGCTCGACGTACACGCGATACGGGCCGTTGACCATCACCTCGGTGACGGTGTCGTCGCCGAGCAACGGCTGGATCGGACCGAAGCCGAGGATCTCGTCGAGGATCCCATCGAGCATCCGCTGGCGCTCGACGCGCGTGATGACGACGGCCTCGTCTTCGAGGAAGCGATTGAACATCTCCTCGATGCTGGCGCGCACCGCCTTCACGTCCGTGAGATCGATGCGCGGGTCGAGGTTGTTGATGATCTTGGTCTGCAGCGCGCTCCGGACGTCGCGCATGGCGTCGCGGACGGGCGTCGCGGTCTGCGAGAGCGGGCCCTGCGGCGGTGGCGGTGGTGGCTGCTGGCCGCCCTCCGTGGGGGGCGGGGCGACGGGCGCGGCGCCAGGCGGCGTGTTCTGTGGACGGGATCCTTCGATCCGCTTGAGCAGCGACATCGCTCTTCTAACCCCGCCTTCTGGCCCCTGTTATGTGGTGCGGCAGGCGCCTGCTCCCAGGTCGAGCATACGACCCACGGGCGCCGCTCGGATGGGTCAGAACGGGGTCAGCGCGCCCCGCCGAAGAGACGAAGCCCTTGCTTCTGGGCGGGCTTCGCGGGGGCCGCGTTGGCGGCCTGCTCCTCGTCGCCGGAGAGCCTGGCCGCCAGGGTGAAGATGTCCTTCGACACCTGGCTGTCGCGGTGACTGATCACGAACGGCACGCCACGGTTCACCGCGAGCACCAGGGTCCGCCCGTCCGACACGATCGTGTGCGGGATCTTGCGGCCGAGGCTGGCCTCGACGTCAGACGGCTTGATGCCGCCGGAGCTGTCATTGCGGTTCGCGACCAGCTGCACCTTCTCGTCGTACCCGAGCTTCTCCGTGATCTCCATGAAGACGCGCACGTTCTTGAGGCTCGTGATCTCGAGCGTCATGAGCGTGATGATCACGTCCGCGACGTCCAGCATCGTCAGGACGACCTCGAGGAACGACGGCCACGTGTCGACGATCACGTACGCGTAGCTCTCGCGCAGCACCTCGAGGACGTGCTTCATATTCGCGCCGGTGATGAGCTCGGCCGCTTCCGGCGTCGGTGGCGCGAGCAGCACCTTGATGCCCGTCGAATGCGAGACGAGCACCGTCTCCAGCACTTCGGCGTCGGCGTTGTCGAACGAGCCGACAAGGTCCGCGATGGTCTTCGCCTTGGGACTCATGTTGAGGATCACCGCGACGTCGCCGAACGGAAGGCTGCCGTCGACGAGCACGACGGGCTTGCCGGTCGCTTGATGCAGCGCGACCGCGAGGTTCGTCGCGATCGTCGTGCGACCGACACCACCCTTCGGCGAGAAGAACGAGATGATCTTCCCCTTCTCGCGTGAGAGCAGACTCATGACCGTGCCGCCACCGCCCGCTGACTGCACCGGCGCGGGCTGCGTGTAGCGCGCGCGCTTGACCTTCTCGAGCTCGTGGACGTGACGGATCGCGTTGACGAGCTCGTCCGTGGAGATCGGCTTGACCAGGAACTCGCGCGCGCCCGCGAGCATCGAGCGGCGCAGGTAGTCCTGTTCGCCCTGGATGCTCATCATGATGATCGGCGATTCGGGGACGGTGTTCGCGATGATCTCGGTCGCCGTGATGCCATCCATGTCCGGCATGTTGATATCCATGAGGATGACGTTCGGCCGTTCGCGTTTCGCGAGGTCGATGGCCATCTGACCGCCGGATGCCATCCCCGCGATCTCGAGATCGGGCTCGAACCCGATCAGCTTGGCAAGGTTCTCTCGCGTGTCGGCGATGTCGTCGACGATGAGGATGCGGATCTTCTCTGGATCAGGCATTCGGCTGGCCGAGTATATGGCGCGCTATCAGTCAATCGTCGCGTTTCGTGACGCTGGTCACGGCGCGGTGAGCTCGACCAGCAGCGCGACGAGGGCACCCGCGCCGAGCGCGACACCGTACGGGATCCAGGTGTGCAGCAGACCGCGCATCGTGCGCGGTCCCTCACCCGGACGCACCGGCGCGAGGCGGCGCGCCACGAGGAAGATCAGCGCGACCACGCCGCCGATGAGCGCGCCGTAGAACGCCGCCGGCAGCAGGAACAGGGCGCCCCGCAGCGCGCCCACGCTCATGAGGAGCTTCGCGTCGCCCGCCTTCATCCCCCCACCCGCGTAGAACGGATAGGAGACGATGAACGCGAGCGCGAGACCGGTGAGGTGGTCGAGGAACCCGCTCTGGAAGGGCGCGCCGAGGCCCTCCATGGCGCCAAGCGCCAGCCCGGCGACCATCGCCGGGTAGGTCACGAGATTCGGGATCCGCCGCCAGCGCCAGTCGGTGACCATCACCGTGACGACGAATGCGACGAGCAGCGCGTTCTCGACGATGTGAAGCGCGTTCACGCAGCAAGCCTATGCTTCCGCGCGAACGGAGGAGGGCACATATGGCAGCGGTCGCTACGACATTCCCCACCACGGACAAGGTCGGATTCTGGGCGCGCTTCGCGGCGATCTTCATCGACGGCATCCTGCTCGCGATCATCAACTCGATCGTCGGCGGGATCCTCTTCGGAGGCGACCCCTACCGTGGCAGCGGTCTCAATCTGCTCATCGGCCTCGCGTACTACCTCTACTTCTGGTCCTCGTACGGCAACGGCCAGACCCTCGGCATGAGGGTCCTCAAGATCCGCGTCGTGAAGACCGACGGCACCCAGCTGGACCTGGTCGGGGCGCTCGTGCGCTACATCGGCCTGCTGATCTCGTGCTTCGTCCTCTTCATCGGCGTCATCTGGGTCGCGTTCGACGCGAACAAGCAGGGTTGGCACGACAAGATGGCCAACACCTACGTGGTCAGGGCCTAGCAGCAAGCGCTGGTCGGCTCGTGCGCATCGTGTCGCTCGTGCCGGCGGCCACCGAGATCGTCTACGCGCTCGGGCGCGGCGACGATCTCGTGGCCGCGACCCACGACTCGGATCACCCGGCGAGCGCGCTCGACCTGCCGCGCATCACGAGCTCGACGATCCCTGAGGGAAGCTCCATCGCCGAGATCGACCGCCTCGTCCGCGAAGCCGCCGCGCAGGGCGGCAGCACGTTCCATCTCGACGCCGGCGCGCTCGCGGCCGCGAAGCCGGATCTGCTGCTCGGCCAAACGATCTGCGCTGTCTGCGCGGTCACGGTGGGACAGCTCCCCGGAGGCGTTCCCGTGGTCCCCCTCGACGGCGACTCGCTCGAGGGCGTGCTCGCGGACATCGCCCGCGTGGGCGATTCCCTGGGCGCGCGCCTCGAGACGGACGAGCTGCTTCGTTCGCTGCGCGCGCGGCTTGAACGTGTCGCGGACGCCGTCCGTGGCCTCGAGCGCCCACGCGTCGCGTGCCTCGAATGGCTGGATCCCTTGTTCAACGCCGGCCACTGGGTACCGGAGCAGGTCCGCATCGCCGGCGGCGTGGACGTCCTCGCATCACCAGGGAAGCGATCGGTGGAGGTCTCCTGGGACGACGTCCTTCGGGCGGCGCCCGAGATCCTCATCGCGATGCCCTGCGGCTTCGATGCCTCACGCGCGGTCGAGGACTCAGTCGCACTTCGAGCGCGGCCCGGCTGGGACGATCTCGCGGCCGTCCGCGCGAGACGCGCCTACGCGGTCGACGGGAATGCGTACTTCAGCCGTCCGGGCCCACGCGTGGTCGACGGCGTCGAGCTGCTCGCTTCGCTCTTCCATCCTGGTCGGGTCGCCGCCCCATCCGGCTCGACCGTTCTGCCGATCGCCTGACGATCGCTCAACCGCCCGGCTTCGCCACCATCAGCACGATGATCACGACGAGCAGGGCGGTCGTGATCGGACCCAGGGTCTGGGACCGCTTCGCGAGGGTCGCCATCTCGGGCGTCGGCGGTCCCGACTTCGCGAGGTGCACATGCGCTCGACCGTCGGCGCCTGGACGAAGATCGCGAGGTAGAAGGCGATCGCGTAGAGCAGGATCGAGATCCAGAGCCAGTAGTGGCTGAAGAAATTCACGTTGTAGGACGTGATGAAGATCAGGATCAGACCGGTGATCGGCTGCGCGATGGCGGCGGGGATCACGGCCCGCTTCTCGATCGCGATGGTCGCCTCGAGCAATGCGGCTCCGCCGTTCGGGCCGGCCCTGCCGGCCATGGGTCCGAGGATCCCGAACGCGAACACGGGCCCGAACCCGGCGATCGCGCCGAGCACGTGGAGCACGAGGAAGATGACGACCAGCAGCGATGAGTCCACCGACGTACCTCCGATACGCGGGCGATGCTACCTAGGTCGCGCGGAGCGCGATGTCACGCGCGCCGAGCCACTCGAGCCAGTCGCCGGGGAGCTGGCGGTCGGCGGCGATCAGCCCGCGCTCCGGGAAGCGGCCCGCGAGGATCTCGCGCGCGGCAAGCAACGCGGGCGTGACAGCGACGAGATGGCTGCCCGGCCCTGACAGCTCGTAGCGGACGGTGCGACCGCCGGCCTCCTCGATCTCGACGGCGAAGCGGCCTCGATGCGAGCCGAGCAGCCGCGCGACGCGCTTCGCCGCGGGCGCGCTCGCCCGCACCAGCGACGCGAGGGGCCGTGCGCGCGCCGCGAGCGCGAGGAGCGAGGATCCGAGCGGGACGTTCGGGTCGACCCACAGCTCGGCGGCCCGCAGACCGGGCCAGATCGCGGGCAGCGAGAGCGAGAGCGCCGACTCCACGAGGTGTCCGCGGCCCAGCGGTCCGAACCGCCGCGCCTCCCGCCAGCACCGCGCGGTCCACCACGTGCCCGACCGCCAGACACGGATGTGGGACCCGAGGCCACCGAGGACCGCGTGGATCGTCGCGTCGCTGGCGGTCTCCGCCGAGGCCGGGGCGAGCAGCGCGCTCACCCGCAGTGGTTCGGTGATGCCGCTGCGGCGAACGAGCGCCGCGGCGACCGCCGAGACCGCGCTTGAGCCGTTCAGCACGCGGATGGCGGCCGAGGCGATGCGCGGCTCGAGCGCGCGCACGCGTTCGGCGTAGCCGAGGTCATCGGCTATGTCGATCACATCCGCGCCGGTCTCGATCGCGGCCTCGACGAGCGCGCTGGTCCGCGTGGCGAACGTCCCGGCGGCGTCGAGGACGAGGTCGCCGCGCCGCAGCGTCGCGACGAGCGCCGCGCGGTCGTTGGCGTCCAGGCGCAGCTGGGATCGCGGGTCGCGGCCGATGACGATGCCGGCGTGCCCCATCGCGCGAAGCTCGCGCAGGATCAGTCCGCCGAAGAAGCCGCCTGCGCCGAGCACGAGCACGCGAGTCATCGCAGGCGCGGTGCCACCACGAAGCACCACGGGCAGAACAGCGCGAACAGCAACACCGTGCCGGCCACCGTGAGCGGACCGCTCGCCAGCATCCCGCCGAGCGCGAGGAGCGCGCCCGCGGACCACACGCCCCAGGTCCAGATGAGCATCCAACCCGCGAGCGAGGTCGTCCGCAGCGTGAGCAGCGCGCCTGCGACGGTGTAGAGGCCGTTCGCGATCGTGGCGCTGACGACGGAGAGCGCCGGCATCAGCTCGGCGCGCTCCGGGAGCCAGCTCACGTAGAGCGAGTCGGTCGCGATGTCGACCGCGACGCCGGCGATCGCGAGGGCGAGCGCGACGGCCACGAGGCGTCCCGGCCGCAGCCGCGCGCTCCACCAGGCGATGAGGCCGAGCAGCGACAGCGCGGCCGCCATCCAGATCAGCCAGCCACTACGCCACGCGCCCAGGTGCTCGCCGATATAGGCGGCGCGCGCTGCCAGGTCACGCGCGGGATCGACTCCGGGCTGGAGGAAGAGCACCAGCCCGATCACGCCGATGAGGTTCAGCGCGCCACAGATGGAGGGCGCGCGGTCACGGATGAGGCGCGCGATCGCGCTGCCGTCGATCAGGATCAGGCCGAAGGGCACCCACCAGACGAGGTCGTCGAACACGATGAGCGGGAACGTGCGCACCGGCAGCTCTCCGGTCGAGACGGTCACGATCCAGCCGATCGGGCCGAGCACCTTCCCAAGCAGACCGACAACGACGATCGGCCTCGCGCGATCGGGATGCAGAGAGGCGTACGCGTAGAGCAGGCCGTACAGCCCGAGCACCATGCCGAGGCACTGCCAGATGCCGGGATAGCGCGGCGGGGCGAGGGACATCAGCTCGAAGAACGCGTTCGGCCAGACCACGATCCACGCGCCGAGCGCGACGTTGTACGCCGCGGCGAGCGCGAGCCAAAGGCGCGTCAGCGACCCACCGGCCAATGCTCGACGACGACCCCGGACATCGGATAGTCCTTTGGGTTCCCAGTCGCGAGACGCGCTCCGACGCTCGCAGCGGCAGCGGCTACGAGGCAGTCGGCCTGGCTGAGGGTCACGCCCCTCGAGGCAAAGTCGTGCCGCCATGTCCCGGCGATCTCGCCTTCTTCAACGCCGAGTGGTACGACGCGCATGCCGCGGAGGAGGCGCCGCACGGCGGATGCGTCATTCGGTCGCGCGCCGCGCCACAGCTCTTCGACATTGATCGCGCAGACGTACGGGGGTTCGTCCCTTACGAGCGCCCGCAGCTGATCGGCCGCCGGACGCCCGCGAAGGACATCGATGAGCACCGTCGTATCGAGCAAGAGCGCGGGCACCCGCGCTACCCCGCGCGACGCGTGTCGGACCGACGCTGACCGTGTACCCAGGCCGATGGATCGGCGTCCCACGGATGCCCGGTGTCCGCGACCGCGCCGAGGGAGCTCAGGATGTCGTCCCACCGCCGCCGATCCTCGAGGGCTCGTCGGACGAGCTCCGCGATGAACGCACTGCGCTGGCGTCGTCCGATACGGCGATCCAGCTGTGCGACGAGCCGGTCCTCCAGCGCTATGTGCAGACGCATACACACAGATTAGCCCATTCGTCAATTCAGCAACGAGAGCAGTGGCGGGCCGAGAAAAACGATCAGCAGAGCGGGCAATACACAGAACGTCAGCGGGAACAGCATCAAGATGGGCAGGCGGCGAGCCCGCGTCTCGGCGTTGCGCCGCTCCGTCGCGCGCAGCGCGTCGGCCTGCACGACGAGCAGATCGGCCAGCGGAGCGCCGAGGCGCGACGCGGCTTCCACGAGTCCGGCGATGCGCGCTTCGTCCGGGCCCTGCGCGGCGAACCCGGAGAATGCCGTGCGCGGGCCGCGACCCAAGCGGAGATCGGCCAGCAGCCGGCGCGCCGCCGGAAGGCCGCGCAGGCGAGGCGCTCGCGCGACGAGCGCCGCCAGCGACTGCTCGAAGGTGAGGCCGGCATCGAGCCCGACGACGACGGCATCGATGAGCGACGCCAGCTCGTCGACCTGCGTGCGGACCCGAACGATCCGCGCGAGCCATAGCGCGCCACCGATCTCGAGCACGATCGCGACGAGCGCGAGGACGGGAACGCGGAGGAACAGCAGCGACAGGTAGTCGGGCATCGCGAGCGCGAAGAACGTCGCGCCGAGCGGCGCGAGGGCGACGAGGACCAGCGCCGAGGCGCGCCCCTGGGCGGTCAGCGCGCGGCGCTCCTCGTCGAGTGCGATGCGACCGCGCAGCAACGCGGCCACGCGTGCGAGGCTCCGACCGACGCGACCTCCACTGCGCGTGAATGACGTCAGGACGACGGCGAACGGCGCGACGTCCTCACTCGAGGTGCAGGCGTCGAGGCCACGCAGCGCCTCGGAGAGCGACAGCCCAAGGCGGAGTGCGCCCGCCACGCGCCGCGCGCCCTGATCGAGCGGCACTGGTAGGGCCGGCGCGACCTCGGCGAAGGCGAGCTCGAGCGAGAGCCCGCTTCCGAGCGCGCTGCCGATCGCGTCGACGAGCGCGGGGAACGCCGCGCGCCGCGCCTGCCCGTCGCGGACCTCACGTACGTGCGCCATCGCTCGTGGCAGATACGGCGCGGAGACGCCGAGCGCGATGAGAACGATCGCGATCGCGAGCAGCGCGGTCGTCAGAGGACGCGCTCGCGAAGCTGATAGTCCGCGGATCCCTCGGGGTCGATCTCCGCGACGTGCGTGATGCGACGGCGGCCGTCGCCGTCGCGCTCCTGGTGCACCACGAGATCGATGCCACGCCGGATCTGCTCCCTCACCGCGGCCAGCGGAAGATCGACACCCGCCATGAGCGCCATCGTCTCCAGGCGAAGGAGCGCGTGGTACGGGCCGTTCGCGTGCGCGGTCGTGAGGGAGCCGCGATGCCCGGTATTCATGGCCTGCAGCATGTCGAGCGTCTCGCCGCCGCGGACCTCGCCGACGATGATTCGATCCGGCCGCATGCGCAGCGCGTTGCGGAGCAGCGTGCGGACGTCGACCGCGCCGAGGCCCTCGACGCTCGGTGGCCGCGTCTCGAGCGCCACGAGATTCGCCTGCGGCAGGCGGAGCTCGGCGGAATCCTCGATCGTCACGATCCGCTCATCGGGCCCGATGGCGAACGCGAGCGCGTTCAGCGTGGTCGTCTTCCCGCTCGAGGTGCCGCCGGACACGAGGATGCTGCGGCGCTGCCGGACCGCGTCGGTGAGGAACGCCGCCATCTCGGCCGTACACGTGCCGTTACGCACGAGATCGTCGGGCGTCAGCGGCCGCGCGGCGAAGCGGCGAATGGTGAGCACCGGACCGAACAGCGAGATCGGCGGGATGACGGCGTGGACCCGCGAGCCATCCGGCAACCGCGCATCGACCATTGGATTCGCGAGGTCGATCCGACGGCCGAGCGGCGCGACGAGGCGCTCCGCCAGCACGAGGATCTCGTCGGGATCGACGAAACGGATCGCTGTCGGCTCGAGGCGGCCGTCCCGCTCGATCCACACGCCACGCGTGCCGTTGACCATGACCTCGCTCACGCGATCGTCGCGAAGCAGCGGCGCCAGCTCACCAAGGCCGAAGAGCCGGTCGTCGAGCCAGCCCTCCAGGGCGCGGAGCTCGATGGCCGGAACGACGATCCGCTCGCTGGTGAGCGCGTCGCGCAGCGCCGGCCCGAGCTGCTCCCGCCTCGGGCGTCCGTCGGGCGTCTCGCGGAGGCGCTCGATGACCGCGCGCTCGACGCGGGTCCTGACGTTCACGACGCGTCGATCGACAGCAGCTCGGCGAGATCGTCGTACGCGCGACCGAGGGAGCCGCCGGCGAGATCGCGCGCGCCGATCGCGAGCTCGACCGCGCGCTCGTCGCGCGGCAGCGCGCGGAACGGCGACACGCCCGCGATGCGCGCGGCGCGGGACTGCGAGGCGATGAGCCACCACGACGGATCCGGGCCCTCGGCGTTCAACAGGGAGGTCGAGGCGGGGTCGTCGTAGCTCACGAGCAGGACGCGGTCCGCGCGCGCGCAGAGCGTGCGGCTCAAGGGTTCCGCGAGCGGGGGCGCGTCAACGATCGCGACCTCACCCAGCGTGCCGATCGCATCCAGCACCGCGCCCACCGTCGCGCCGCGCGGCGCACGTGGACCGCCACCGACGACGCGAAGGTCGGGCAGCGGCGCCGCCGCGACGAGCATGAGCTGCTCGGCGGAAAGCTCCGCGCCCAGGCTGTCGAGCTCGCTCCATGAGTGCGGCTCGACGCGCAGCCACCAGCCGCACGCGCCGCTGCCCGTCGCGTCGACCAGCCACACGGGCAGGCGACGAGCGATCCGCGCGGCGAGATTGGTCGCGAGCAACGTGCGGCCGGTACCGCCGCGGATCCCGGTGATGACGACGGTGCGCGTCGCGGGGCGCACGCGTTCCGGAATGAGCGCGCGCACGAGCGGTCCAAGGGAGGACGCCTCCGCGTCTCCCGCGACGCGCTCGGCGGCGATCCCAAGCGCGCTGACCAGCTCGCGCTGGCCGTCCCCGGCGATGACGATGCGGGGAACGGAGAGCGGGATCAGGGCCGCGGACGCGAGCGCGCTCGGATCGCGCAGATCGACGAAGACGAGGTCGGGCGAAGGCTCTCCCACGGTAAGGTCGAGGATCGACGCGGCTCGCGCGAGCTCGGGACCGCCGCACAAGGCCACCCGGGTCATTGGGAGAAGCGAACGTGCATCATTTGGCGGAACGCAGCAGGGGGACGATCAGCTGACCGCTCGCGCGTGCGACGGCCAGCGCGGTCACGTCGGTCGCGCCCGCGCCGAGGACGACGAGACGATCGTCGGCGCTCATGACCTCGAGATCGAACGCGATGGCCGAGCCGACCGCGCGTTCGCCGGGCTTGATCGCGAGCACGTCGACGCGATCCCCCGCCCGCAGCCCGGCGAGCGGAGCCGCGAACCATGCCGTGGGCACCGCGATGGCCCAGGTCGATGGCGCGAGCCGCTCGGCGAGCGCCGGGCGATCAGGCGGTGCCCCGGTGGCACCGACACGTGCGGTCACCAGCGCGAGGACGAGGAGAAGCCCGCCGGAGACGAGCAGCGCGCGCCGGCCGCGGTCGAGCCGGGCTCGTGTGGTCAGCGAGGGCAGCACGGTACCTTCGGGACGGCCACGCGATGCGAGCGCCCTCCGAGCGCGACCTCCACGACGAGCTCCCGGCCCGTGTCGCGCACCTCCATGGAGTCAGGCGGTGGCGCATCGTTCGCGCGCGCCAGCTCCTGCGCGCTCGTGAGCGCGTGCTCGCGCACCGTCACGGAGCGCGCGAAGGCCTGCTCCTCGTCCGGCAGGGGCGGCTTGGCGCGGCCGCGCACGAACGCGAGCTGCTCGTCGGCGGCCACCGCGCCCGCTGCCTGCGCGGCGGCCTCGCCGGCGCGATCCAGGCGGACGCGCGCGAGGAGCCGGCTCTGCGTCTCCAGCAAGCCGGCCACGGCGACCGCGCCGACCCCGATCAGGAGGACGCTCACCACCAGCGCCTGACCGCGCTCGCCGCGCCGGTCTTTCATGGCGTCCACTCGATCCGTCTCGCGGCGCTCCCTCGAACGTGTACGCGCGGCAGGCCGGCGAACGCCAGCGGGATCGCGACGTCGTAGCCGAGATCGACGCGCACGAGCGTGCCGCGCGGGTCGCCGGAGCGACCAGGCGCGTCCGCCGGGGGCACGATCGTGACGGCGACGGCCGCGGGATCGAGCGGCGAGGTCGCACCGCTGACCGTCTCGCGGATCAGCAGATCGTCGTTCGTGAGCGCTCCGGTGCGCGCCGCCTCCGCTGCCGCGTGCTCGAGCGTCAGTCGCGCGATGCCGATCTCAGTCAGCTCGACGATGCCGAGCGCGAGCACGAGCAGCAGCGGCAGGACGAGGGCGAATTCGATGAGCGCCTGGCCGCGCTCGCTCAACGGCGCAGCAGCGGACGCCAGGGGCGAAGGGAACGAGCGCAGTACAGGGTCAGCACCGCCAGGCAGAGGCACATCGCGAGCGCGTATTGCGCGACGAGCGCGTCGACGACGCGCGCCGCGACCGTCAACAGCAGCCCACGGTCGTCCTTCGGCGGCACACCGGTCGCGATCGTCCGCTTCGCCAGGTCGAGCGCGCGCGGATCGCTGAGGATCGTGCCGTGCCCCTCGATCACCTCGCCGGCGCGGCGCGGCAGCAGGGTCCGGGAGTCGACGCCGGGCGCTCGGGCGTCGTCGTGGAGCACGACCGCATCGGTCGCGAGTCGCAGATCGAGACGCGTGACACCGTTCGGCGGCTCCGCAGCCTTCAGATGGGCGAGCTCGCGCACGGCGTCGCTGTGCGGATCGTGCGCCCACGACCACAGCGCGTGGACCTCGGGCCGCGCATCGCCGGACGCGACGACGAGCGCCTCCGCGACCCTGGCGCTCGTGGATCCGCTGTGCGGAGCGGACAGCGCGACGTACGTGCGTACGCCATCGGAGCGCGACAGCCCGTTCGCGAACGCGCGGTCGACCACCGGCCCGCCCATCGAGTGACTGATCATGTGGATCGCGCTGTATCGCGGCGAGAGGTCGCGGATCTCCGAGACCAGCTCCCGCGCATTCGCCTCGACCGAGCCGTTGGTCCGGTACGGATGCTCCTCGAGCGCGCCGAAGCGGCGGACCTCGTAGCGCGGGTCGCCGGAGAAGCGGGCGATCACGGGATCCCACGCGGAGTCGCTCGCGTACGAATCGAGGCCGCCAACGAGAAGGATGAGCTCCCGCTTCGGAGCATTCGGGACCGGACGCGAGATCGTCGAGCGCGGCGTGTCGTCGCCCGCGAGCGCGACGAGGGGCGCGAATGACACGAGGACCACGAGACCGAGCAGCCAGGAAGCCCATGACAGACCGTGCCGAGGCATCGCGGGCCATCTCAACGCGCGCCGCGGTCCCGACCCAGCGGACCTCCGGTATGGACCGCGGTACTAGCCGGCCATCAGGGCCGCGCCTTCGCCACCTCGATCGCGGCGTCGCGCGCGCGCGTCTCGACGGCATCGTCGAGCGGCGTGAGGGCCAGGTGTCCGTGGCGGCGCTCGAGCGCCCAGGTCGTGAGGAGATCGGCGAGCCATGAATTCTTCGGCAAGAGCGAGCCATGCACGTAGCAGCCGATGAGGTGACCCTGGATCGCGCCCTCGGTGCCGTCCTCGCCGTTGTTGCCGTGGCCGATGCGCACGCGCGCGAGCGGCTTCGCCTTCGCGCCGAGGTAGGTGTAGCCGCTGTGGTTCTCGAAGCCGACGAGCGTGCCGCCCTCGGCGTCGGCGACCAAATTCCCGACGAAGCGCGTCTTCCCCGCCCGCGTGGTCACGTCGATGACGCCGAGGCCGGGGATCGCCGGCGCGCTCTCGGGCACGTACTCGTGGCCGAAGAGCTGGTAGCCGCCGCAGATCGTCAGCGCGGCCGCGCCGCCCGCGATCGAGCGGCGCACCGCGCCGCCGTTCGGGCCCTGGAGATCGGCGCCGACGACGTCCTGCCCCTGGTCCTGGCCGCCGCCGAAGAACCACAGGTCCGGCCAGTCCGCGTCGAAGGCGTCGCCGGCGGTGTATGCGCGTGTCTCCACGGCGATGCCGCGCCAGCGCGCGCGCTGCTCGAGCGCGATCACGTTGCCACGGTCGCCGTAGATGCTCATGAGGTCGGGGTAGAGGTGCGCGATGCGCAGGTCCATCCCCTCAATCCTCCCAGAACGGCGCGACGTGGCCGGCCTGCGCGAGCGCGCGCCGCAGCGCGAGCATCGCGGTGTAGGTCGCGATCACGGCGAGCTCCTCACCGACAGGCGTGAGCGCGATCGCGCGCTCGAGCGCGCCGCGCCAGCTCTCGACCACCTCGAGGCGCGTGAGCTCAAGACCGGCGTACTTGAAGCGCAGCGCGAGGTCTCGCGCGCGCAGCCCCGTGACGACCGCGTGCGTCGTCGCCTGCGCGAGCGTCTCGAAATCGGCGTCCCAGATCCAGGACACGTCACGCCCGTCGGCGTCGAGGTCGCTGAGCGCCGCGAGCAGGCGCGGATGGCGGCCCGTCTCCGTCAGTGCCCCGATGGCCGCGTTGAAGCCGGCGGGGTTCTTCACGAGGACGAGCCGCAGCGTCCGGCCCTCCGCCGGGACACGCTCGAGCCGTCCGAACGCGGGCTTGAACGACGCGAGCGCCGCCGCGGCGTCGGCGAGGGGGATGTCGAGAGCGCGCGCGCCGGCCAGCGCGGCGAGCGCGTTGTACGCGTTGTACAGGCCGGGGAGCGGCACGAGCACCGGCTCGGTGATCGCGCTCACGCGCAGCGTGCTCCCGTCCGGACCGAGCGCGACCTCGCTCGCGGCGATGTCGCGCGCCGGCCGCGCGAAGCCGCACGACGGGCAGCGCCAGTCGCCGATGTGCGCGAGCACGACCCGCGTGTAGCGCAGCGGCGAGCGGCAGCGCGGGCAGCGGGTCGCGTCGCTGATCGCCTGCGCGGTCGTGCCGCCGACGCGCGGGTCGTCGACGCCGAAGAAGAACATCTTGCCGCTGTGGCTGTCGCCCAGGTGCGCGACGAGCGGATCGTCGGCGTTGAGCACGAGCGTCGTACCGCTTGGCAGCGCGGCGATCGCGCTCCCGATGCGCTTCTGCAGCGCGTCGATCTCGAAGTAGCGGTCGAGCTGATCGCGGAACAGGTTCGTCACGACGAGCACGCGCGGCGCGACGCGCGCGAGCACGCGTGGGACCGATGCCTCATCGAGCTCGAACAGGCCCACGTCCCCGCGCGCGCTCACCAGGGCCGCGGCGAGCCCGCGCTCGAGGTTCGAGCCGCTGCGGTTGTGGACGGGCGTCCAGCCGGCCGCGCGGACGATGTCGGACAGCATCCGCGTCGTGGTCGTCTTGCCATTCGTGCCGGTGACGCACGCGACGCCGCGACGGAGCGAGCGCGAGAGGCGCGTCACGAGCGCGGGGTCGATCGCGAGGCCGACGACGCCGGGGAGCGCGGTCGCGCCACGACCGCCGGCAACGAGGAGTGCGCGGGTCAAACGCGCGGCGAGGACCGCGAGCGTCGTGCGCATCAGCGCACGCTAGACCGAGGCGGGCTGGACCTCGCGCAGGAGGTGCTCGAGCTCCTCGACCGCACGCCCGATCCGCAGGACGGCGGTCTTCGTGCTCTCGCCGCCGCTCTGGGCCTGGAGCATCCCCTGGTTCTCGAGCCGGCCGAGCTCGACGACCGCCCTGCGCAGCCGGGCGATGTTCAGCGATGCCGGGAGCGAGCTGCGCAGCGCGGCGACCTGCTCCTCCAGCCGCTCGAGACGGCGGCGAAGCTCATGCTCGAGCTCCTGGGGTGCCATCGCCTCGAGGCGGGCGACCTCGGCCGAGAGCGCCGCGAGGTCGCGCTGGACGACCGCCGCGGCCTTCTCGAGCGAGTAGCCCTTCTCGAGCGCCTGGCGGATCCGGATGACCTTCTCCATGGCGAACACGTCGTAGTCGTGCTCGTCCTCGGTCGAGGGCTTCACGAGGCCCTTTTTCGTCCAGTAGATGAGCTGCCGGGGGGTCACGTTGCAGACGCGCGCGGCCTCCGCGGCCGAAAGCCGCAGCCGCGAGATCACCTCTCCATCGTTCGCGACGAGGACCCGGGCGAGGATGTCCCGCCCTTCCTGCTCGGCCACTTCCTGTGCTCCCCCTGGCTTGGCGCGGTGAGGGGGCGATTGTGTCGAGGGGCCGCCCGCGTGTCAAGGAACGTTACAGGTGGCCCATTCTGTGACGGTCGGCCAGGGCGGCCGATTTCGGATCAGGAAAGCGTTCTTGATGAAAGGCGCTGCCGGTAGGCGACACGGACGGCCACACGATAGGTGGCGATCTTCCCCGCCTTGAGGTCTGCCCACTGGCGGACCACCTCGACGCCGATCGGGTCCGGGGCGTCCTTCGCGACGCCCTTCACGGCGTCCGCGACCGCTGACTTCCAGCCCGCGGCCGATGATCCCGTCGCGTCGATGAGCCGGACGACCGCGCCCGTAGCGGCCGCCTTCCGCGTCGCCATGCCCTACCGCCCCATTCCTATCGGCTCCTACCGCCCCTTGGGGGGGTAGCCCTCGAGCCCGTACTCCTTGATCTTCGCGTACAGCAGCCGGCGGTAGATGCCGAGCATCTCGGCGGCCTTCGAGCGGTTCCCATTGGCGTCACGCAGCGCCTTCATGATCAGGTCCTTCTCGAACTGCGCGACCGACTTCTTGAAGAAGCTGCGATCGCCCGCCGGCTCCTCGGTGCCGTCCTCCGCGCCCTCGCCGCCGTCGTGATCGCCGAACGGCAGCTCACGGCTCGTGATGATCTGGCCCCGCGAGAGGACCACCGCGCGCTCGACGATGTTCTCGAGCTCGCGCACGTTGCCGGGGAAGTCGTATTCCATGAGGCGGCGCAACGCCTCCTCGCTGATGGCGGCGGGCTGCGCGGTCGCGCTGTAGCGGTGCTTCGCGAGGAAGTGCTCGACGAGCGAGGGGACGTCCTCCTTGCGCTCGCGGAGCGGCGGCATGTGGACGTTGATGACGTTGAGCCGGTAGTAGAGGTCGTCGCGGAACTTGTTCTGCTCGACCTGCTTCTGGAGATCCTTGTTCGTCGCGCAGACGATGCGGATGTCGACCTTGATCGGCAGGTTCGAGCCGATGCGCTCGATCTTCCGGTCCTGGAGCACGCGCAGCAGCTTGGTCTGCGTGGACACGGTCATCTCGGCGATCTCGTCGAGGAAGATCGTGCCCTTGTCGGCCATCTCGAAGCGGCCGCGGCGCTGCGTCATCGCGCCGGTGAACGAGCCCTTCTCGTGACCGAAGAGCTCCGCCTCGAGCAGCGTCTCCGGGAGCGCGGCGCACGACACCTTCACCATCGGCCCGCTGCGGCGGTTCGAGTTGTAGTGGAGCGCCTCGGCGACGAGCTCCTTGCCGGTGCCGCTCTCGCCCGTGATGAGCACCGTGGCGTCGGCCTTCGCGACCTTGCCGATGGTCTTGTAGACCTCCTGCATCGCGGGCGAGTTGCCGACGATGCGCTCGGTCTGCACGAGCGAGGAGATCTCGTCGCGCAGCACCTCGACCTCCTGCGTGAGGTCCTGGTACTCGAGCACGCGCTTCACCGTGAGCGAGATCTTGTCCAGCTCGAACGGCTTGGTGATGTAGTCGAAGGCGCCGAGCTCCATCGCGCGGATCGCGAGGTTCGAGCTGCCGAACGCGGTCATGATCAGCACCGCGGTCTGCGGCGAGCCCCCCTTGAGGCGTGAGAGCGCCTCGATGCCGTCGAGCTCCGGCATCCGGATATCCATGATCACCAGCTCAGGGCTTGATTCCTTGACCTTCTCGACGACCTCTGCCCCGGTGGACGCTTCGAGCACGCTGAAGCCCTCATCGGTCAGCAGCTGCTTCAGCAGCGAACGGATCGAGGCATCGTCGTCGGCGACGAGGATCGTCTTCTGCGCCATCTGTCTTTGTACGGTTCCTTCTCAGAATTCGCCCTGTGCGGTCCCGGACTCCCCACGTGTGGCCTCGGCGGACGAGATTGTGTGACGCCGAGCGTACATGTCAAGTCGAGGGTTGGCTATTCGACCTCACTGATAGCCGAGATCTGCGTGGCCGCCAGCGCGATCACAAGGGTGAAGGCGCCGGCCGCGCCGATCAGCAGGGACACCGGAAAGCGGTCAGCAAGGGCGCCTCCGAACATGATCACAGGCAGCCAGGAGAGGCTCAGCAGGCTGAGCCGGGCCCCAAAGACCCGCCCGCGCAGCGCCGGCGGGGTGACCTCCTGGGCGATCGTCACGTTCGGCACGAAGAACACCACGTTGAGGATGCCGGCGACGATGAGCAGCGCGAGGAAGAGCTCGAAAGTCGGCGACCACGCGACGAGCACGAGGGCCAGACCGAACAGCGCGAGCCCGCCGATCACGAGACGCCCCTTGCGCACACGGCCGAGCAGACGCGGTAGCAACAGGCCTCCCGCCACCGCGCCGACCGCGAACGCCGCTTCCGCTTCGCCAAATTGCGCCGCGCCGATGTCGGCATCGAGATCCGCGAACCGCCGGAACACGAGCACCGGCGTGAGCCCATTGAAGACGGGCATCGAGAGCTGCGCGAGCAGCGAGAACGCCGTATTCGTCGAGAGCACGGTCGAGCGTCGGATGAAATCGATGCCGGCCATCGCGTCGCGCCAGGTGCGCGTGAATGACAGCGGTCGCGGTGCGCTCTCGCGGACCGAGAGCCGTGTGAGCAGCAGGGCCGAGATCGCGAAGGTGAGCGCATCGACGTAGAACGCGTTGTCACCGACGACGGCCACGAGCAGCCCGGCGGCGAGCGCGCCGAGGATCTCGACCGTCCGATCCGTCGCGAAGACGACCGCGTTGCTCGCGGCGAGGCGCTCCGGCGGCGTGATCGCCGGCACGAGCGCGAGGCGCGCCGGATTGAAGACGGCGGCGCAGACGGCGGCGGCCACGACAAGTCCATAGGGGAGCGCGAGCGGAAGATCGGGGTCGAGCGCGGTCGGCACGAGCGCGATCAACCCCGCGCGAAGCAGGTCGCACGCGACCATCGCGCGGCGATGGCCGAGCGCATCCGCGATCGCGCCGCCGAAGAAGCCGAAGGTCGCCTGCGGCACGGTCGCGACGAGCACGGCGAGGCTCGTCACGAACGCCGAGCCCGTGAGCCGGAAGCTCGCGGCGGCGAGCGCGATGAGCGTGATCGGGTCGCCGAAGCGGCTGATCGCCTGCGCGAGCCAGAACGTGGCGAAGGTCGGCGAGCGAAGCGTGGCGAGCGCCCCGGCCTGGGCGCTCACGTTCGGCGCAGCCAGGCGAACGGAAGCCAGAAGCCGCCGATCGCGATCAGCACATCGCCCACGCTGTACACGCCACGAACGATCGGCACCGGGATGACGTCGGTCAGGAATGGCAGCAGCGCGCGAGCGCCCAGGGGGACATGTAAGCCATCAGTCGGATACGTGAGCGACGCCGCCTCCGCGGCGCGCGGGTCGATGGGCATTCCGCCGTTCAGGACGACGACGACGGCATTGAGCAGCGAGCCTGCCGCGATGAGGAGCGCGCCAGGGAGGTGCCGGTTGAGCGCGGCGGCGGCGGCCGTCGCGAGCAGCGCGGCGACATAGAGCCAGAGCGAGAACGGAACGAAGAGCCCCACGAGCCGGATCGCCAGCGCGCCGAAGAGGACGGGAGTCCAGCGCAGCTCGAGGCGCGCCAGACGGCGAATGTCGCCACCGAAGGCGACTCCCGCGAACAGTCCGAGGGCGACTCCGCTAACCAGCATGTGCGTCGCGCGTGACCGGGTCACGCGCGAGGCGCTTGCGGAGCTCGGCGAGCGTCTCGTAGTTGATCGGGGGCAGGTCGCTGACCTCGAAGGCCTGCGCGCCCTGCTTGGCGATGAGCTGCTCGAGGGCGCGCACGACCCTGGGATCGAACTGCATGCCCTTGTACCTGCTCAGCTCGTCCATCGCGCGGTCGTGGCCGATCGCCTTGCGGTAGATGCGGTCGGACGTCATCGCCTCGTACGCGTCGGCGACGATGATGATCCGCGAGCCGAGCGGGATGGACTCACCGGCGAGGCCCTCGGGATATCCGGTGCCATTGAAGTTCTCATGGTGGTGCAGGACGTAGGGGACGAGCGGACGCAGCGCGGCCGACGGCTCGAGGATGGCGGCGCCGTAGATCGGATGGCGGCGCATGAGCTCGGTCTCGTCGGGATCGAGGCGCATCGGCTTCATGAGCACGCGATCCTCGACGCCGATCTTGCCGATGTCATGGAGAAGTCCGGCGAGCTCGATCTGCTCGATGACACGCTCGGACAGCGACATCTGACGCGCGATCGCCCCCGCGATGCGCGAGACGCGGTCCGCGTGACCGCGGGTGAAGCCGTCCTTCGCGTCGATGGCCTGCGACAGCGCGCTCACGGTGCCGAAGAAGAGGCTCCGGGTCTCCGCGTATTTCGTGAACGAGTAGCGCGCGAGGAGCAATGGCGCCATGAACAGGAGCGCCGCCCAGATGCCGACCCGATCCGCGACCTGTGCCATGAGCCAGCCCAGTGGGACGAGTGCGATGAGGCCTGGCAGCACGTTCCCGATGCTGACCGCCCACACCCGGGCCATCGGGGTGTGCGTCCGGATGCTCGCCACCGACACGGCCAGCAGAAGGTTGACCACACCGAACGTGAGGCCGACGGAAATGATCGCGACAGCCGATGCGAAGGGGCTGCCCCCAATCGCGTCCCGGGTCGCCTCAAGCGCGAGCCACGCGGCAAACGCCGAGAGGACATAGCTGAAGCGGTTGTAGAGCGTCCCGTACCAAGGCAGCTCTCTTCGGATGTCGCGTAGCTCCAGAGTCCCGATGAGGGCGACCCAGCACGCACCGAACGGTTGCGGCAGCGACGAATCGAAAGTCGCCGCGACGATGGACGCGGTCGTCGTGTGCATGATCACGCCGCCTTCCAGGCGTACCGGGAAAGCCGCCGCCGTCAGCGTGATCAGCGTCCACAAGATGAAGTGCGACCAGTCGAGGGAGGCCGGGGCCGGGGAAGAGACTCGCACGAGCACCCCCGCGCCAACGACGATCACGCCGATCACGAGGGGGCGAAGCTCGCGAGGGATCGCGGATACCGTCACGGCGCGAGGATAGGGGTGCGTGACCGCCGAGGCGGACAAACAGAACGAGGGCCCGGAGGCCCTCGTTCTGCGCGCTTTTCATGCGCCTCTAGAGGCTGCGAAAGAGTTCTAAGTTAGAAGCCCGACGCGCCAGCCCCGCCGCCGAGAACAAGCGCAGCGAGAGCAGCGAGCGCCATCACGATCCGACGCATATCTAAATCACCCTCCCTTCAGCGAGAGCTATCTGATCGCTGAATCGGCTGGAGGGAGGCCGGACTTAAGGGGCCGCGCGTCAGATCAACGGACCGATACCGGTTGGCTACCCTGAGCGGCGTGGAACAGCCAACTTGAACTGCGAGAAGGGAAAACTCTTGGCTGCTCGAGCGTCCGTAATGAAGCCAGTATCCGATCGGTCGCCTGAGGCCTCCGGCGCCCTCGACCTGTGGGCGCCGGTTTCGTTCGATGGACTGCCCGCGAAGCTCAGGGATGCGTTCGTTCGCGAGGCCTGGCCCGGCGTCAGGCGCGAGCTTACCGAGGTATGGACGGCATCACCACCGACGGAGTGCACGGCCGGGCGCTTCTGCAGGAGGCGGCGCTGCGCGCGCCGATCACGATGCTGCTGCCGACCGCCGGCTTCATCCTCGTGCCGATCTTCGTGATCGTGCTCGGACCGATCGTCATCCGGGTGGCGACGGGGAGCTTGTTCTAGCTAGATCCGTTCGTAGCGGGCGACGTCGAGCACGAAGACCGTCGCGCCGCCGAAGGTGACCTCCACGGGGTAGGGCATGTAGAACTCGCCCGGCTCCATGATCGGAGGCATCGGGTTGATGTACTGGCTGCGCGCGTGGCACGTCTCGCGGATGACCGAGAGCACGTCCTCGACCTGAGCCTCCTCGACACCGACGACGACGGAAGCGTTGCTCTGCTTGAGGAATCCGCCCGTCGAATGAAGCCGGGTGACGCGGTACTCCTTGTCGGTGAGCGCGTCGACGAGCGAGCTCGCGTCCTCCGAGTGGACGATCGCGAAGACGAGCTTCACGGGCGGGATGGTACGCCGAGGAGCTCTTCCATCGACCGCCGGATGTCCGCCTCGATGGCGAGCTGATCGCGGTCCCCGTTCACGACGATGAGGTGACCCGGATCCTCCCTCGCGAGGGCGAGGTACCCCTCGCGCACCTTCTCGTGGAAGTCCACCTTCCCCGCTTCGAAGCGGTCCCACGGCCGTCCCGTCTCATGCGCGCGCCGCTCGAGCGCGGTCGCGACCGGCACGTCGAGCACGAACGTGCGATCGGGCCGCGTCTCGCCCACCGCGAAGTCGGTGATCGCGCGCAAGCCACGCGGGTCGGCGTCCTGCACGTACCCCTGATACACGAGGGTCGAGTGATAGAAGCGGTCCGCGACGACGGCCGTCCCCGCGGCGAGCGCGGGCGCGATGACGTCGTGCACGAGCTGCGCGCGCGCGGTGCTGAACAGCAGCGCCTGCGCCTGCGGGGTCAACGGGACGTCCTTCGCGTGCAGCACGATGTCGCGCACACGCTCGCCGAGCGGCGTCGAGCCCGGCTCGTGGACCAGCAGCGCGGTGCGGTCACGGGCGCGGAGCCAGGCGATCAGCGCCTGCGCCTGGACGGACTTGCCCGACGCCTCGCCGCCCTCGAAGGTGATGAAGAGGCCGCGCGTCAACGGGAGATCTGGACGCGGCGGTAGGGCTCGTGGCCGGTGCTGCGCGAGGTCAGGCTCGCCCGCTCGGCGAGCTCGTGCTGCATCTTCCGCACGTGGGCGTTCTGCGGCTGGAGCTCGACGTCCTGCTGCTCGCCGCCGACGACGTCGTCGATCGCCTCGCGCGCCTCGGCGAGCGCGTCCTCCTCCGGGCCACGCCGCATCTCGAACACGCTGTTGAGCGCGCTCGCGATCTGGGACGAGGAGTTGCTGCGCGCCACGTAGACCGGCACGCCGGCGGACTCGGCATTGCGCAGCCGCGGCGTCTTGCGGCGGTAGTAGTTCTTCAGCGTGAGGACGACGTCGGCGTCCTCGGGCTCGCGCACGATGGCGATCGAGAGGCCAAGGCCGCGCGCGGCGTCCTCGAGGCGGCTCCAGGACAGGCCGAACGGGTAGACCTTGACGGTCTCGCGGGTGCGCGCGTCGGGGATGCGCGGCGTGCTGCGGCGCTCGAGCGCCTTCGCCGGCTCCTTCGTCGGAGCGCCCGTGGTGACCTGCACCTGACCGCTCTCGTCGCGCGCTCGCGTCTCGGGCGCGACCGGCAGCCCGAGCAGGATCGCATCCACCGTGGCCGCGACGTCGTGGTACAGCGCGACGCGCTGGTATGCCTGGATCTCGACGAGAACCTGGAACGTCGGCGGGCCCTTGCGCTCGAGGACGGACTTCTGCGTACCGCGGCGGCGCGCCTCCTCGTCGCCGAGCGTCACGGTCTGGATGCCGCCGACGAGATCCGCGAGCGTCGGGTTGAGCATCAGGTTCTCGAGCGTGTTGCCGTGCGCGGTCGCGACGAGCTGCACGCCGCGCTCGGCGATCGTGCGTGCCGCGCCCGCCTCCTGCTCGGTGCCGATCTCGTCGATGACGACCACTTCCGGCATGTGGTTCTCGACCGCCTCGATCATCACCGAGTGCTGCAACGCCGGTGTCGCGACCTGCATGCGGCGCGCGCGACCGATGCCCGGGTGCGGGATGTCGCCGTCGCCCGCGATCTCGTTCGACGTGTCGACGATGACGACGCGCTTCCCGAGATCGTCGGCGAGGACGCGCGCGACCTCACGCAGGAGCGTCGTCTTTCCCACTCCGGGGCGCCCCAGCAACAGGATGCTGCGGCCGGCCTCGACGACGTCGCGGATGATCTCCATCGTCCCGTACACGGCGCGTCCGACGCGCAGCGTGAGCCCGACGACCTTGCCCGCGCGATTGCGCAAGGCGCTGATGCGGTGGAGCGTGCGCTCGATCCCGGCGCGGTTGTCCCCGCCGAACTGGCCGATGCGCGAGATCGCGTAGGCGAGATCCTCCGCGGTGACCTCGCGCTGCGCGAGGATCTCCTCGCGGCCCGCGAAGCGCGCCTCTGGCGGACGGCCGAGGTCCATGACGATCTCGAGCAGGCCATCGAGCCCCTCGAGCGCGAGGACACGCTGCATGAGGTCAGGGGGAAGGGCGCGCAACAGCGCGCCGAGGTCGTCGGTCGCCAGCCGTTCGGTCGTCATCTCACCGCCGCCGGCGCCAGGGCCGGCTCTTCGATCCTGACCGCGAGCTCTTTCACGAACAGCATAGAGGTGGACGCCTCGCCGAATCCCTCCGCGAGGAGCGCCCGCGCGACGTGATCCTCGTACGAGCGCACGGGCGCGGTGACCGGGCGTCCCAGGGGCAGGTCGATCGTGGCGCCGCGGATGAGCTGGCGCGCGAGATCGACGTCACCCTCGGCGATGCGGACCTTGCACACGTGGGGGTGGCGCTCGGTCCCGCGGAAGCTGACCGCGAAGGCCCGCGGCCGGCCGTTGTCCGTGACGAGCATCGTGGCCTGCCGCTTCATCGCGAGCGGGTTCCCGCCAATGAGGTGAGGCGGATCGAACGCGCCGGCACGCCGGCCCACGTCGAAGTCCTCGACGGTGAGCTGCTCGGCGCGCTGGACCGAGTGCGGCGTGGTCATCACGTAGAAGCGGAACATGTCGTGCGCGTCACGCCCGCGCGCGACGTGGCCCTCGACCGCGCGGTCGGGCTCGGGGAGCGCCGCCTGCGGCGCGAAGTACCAGGTCTCACGCGTGTACGAATAGAACCCGGCCTGGAAGAAGGTCTCCCGAGCCCGGCTCTCATCGGGCACCGCGCCGAACAGGCGCAGCTGCCCGTGATGTGCCGCCCGCATGGACACGAAGGAGAGCAGGCGGAATGCCGCGTCGTGCCCCTCGGGGTCCGGCAGCCCCGCGAGCATCAGGACGACCCATTCCGGGCGACTTCCGGAGTAGACGAGGGCCGCCGCGCGAAGGCGGTCGCGGTGCTCCTCCAGATAGAGGCGCACCCGGCTGCGCAGCCCGATCACGCTCGGAATGAGCGTGGTCCAGCCGGCGACCGCGCCGGCGACGAGCGGCGCGGGCAGGACCGAGCCCACGATCGAGTCGGGATGCGCGAGCGCCTGATCGAAGAAGGCGACCGCACGCCGGAGATCGGTGGGCAGCGCCGCGCGCACCGCCACTATCCCGCTCCGAAACCGAGGAACAGCTCGTGGAAGCGCGGATCGCCAGTGAGCTCGGGGTGGAACGCGGTGGCGAGGAGCCGGCCCTGCTTCGCCGCGACGATCGAGCCGTCATCGAGCGTCGCGAGGACCTCGACATCGGGCCCGACGCGCGCGATGCGCGGCGCGCGGATGAAGATGGCGTGGAACGGCCGCGCGCCGAGTGCCGGGACGTCGAGATCGGCCTCGAACGAATCGACCTGACGGCCGAACGCGTTGCGCTCGACGGTGAGGTCCATCAGCTCCGCGAGCGGATGCGGGTGGAGCGGCACGTCGCGAGCGATGAAGATCGCGCCGCCGCAGGTCCCCCACACCGGCATGCCCGCGGCGCTGCGCTCCCGGAGCTTCTCGATGATCCCGTAGTGCGCGGCGAGCTTGCCGATGGTCGTGCTCTCGCCACCGGGGATCACGAGGGCATCGACGAGGTCGAGCTGCGCCGGGCGGCGGACGTCGACGGGCTCGGCGCCGAGCTCGCGGAAGCGCTCGAGGTGCTCGCGGAAGTCGCCCTGCAGCGCGAGGACGCCGGGCCGACGCGGGCGCTTGCTGCCTGCGGTCAGCTACCAGCCACGGACGGCGAGGCGCTCGCCGGCCGGGATCGCCTCCAGGGTCAGGCCGCGCATCGCGGCGCCGAGGCCGCGCGAGACCTCGGCGATGAGCTTGGCGTCGGTGTAGTGCGTCGTCGCTTCGACGATCGCCTTGGCGCGCTTGAGCTGGTCCTTCGGATCCTCGGACGCCTTGAAGATGCCGCTGCCGACGAAGTTGCCCTCGGCGCCGAGCTGCATCATCAGCGCCGCGTCCGCGGGGGTCGCGATGCCACCGGCGCAGAACAGCACGACCGGCAGCTTCTGCTCCTTGGCGACCGACTTCACCAGCGCGACGTCGACGCGGTACTCCTGCGCCTTCGCGGCGAGGCCGCCCTCGTCGAGCGTCGCGAGCTCGCGGATCCCCGCCGTGATGGCGCGGATGTGACGCACGGCCTCGACGATGTTGCCGGTGCCCGCCTCGCCCTTGCTGCGGATCATCGCGGCGCCCTCGCTGATGCGCCGCAGGGCCTCACCGAGCTCGCGCGCGCCGCACACAAAGGGCACCTCGAACGGCTTCTTGTCGATGTGGAAAGCCTCGTCGGCCGGCGTGAGCACCTCGCTCTCGTCGATGTAATCGACGCCGAGCGCCTGGAGGACCTGCGCCTCGACGAAGTGCCCGATGCGGGCCTTGGCCATCACCGGGATGGTGACGGCGGCCATGATCTCGTCGATCAGCCCGGGGTCGCTCATGCGCGCGACGCCGCCCTCCTTGCGGATGTCGGAGGGCACGCGCTCGAGCGCCATGACCGCTCAGGCGCGGGATTCCTCGGCGATCCGGGCGTGCTCGGCCGTGACGACGTCCATGATCACGCCGCCGCGGAGCATCTGGGCATGGCCGGCCTTGACCGTCCAGGTCCCGGTGACGCCGCGGGGGGTGTGTCCGTTGGAAGAGGCCATCTGTACGGCAATCGTACCGCTTCCGCCTAGAATCGGAGGCACATGAGCGTCGTCGATGCCAACGTTCTCGTGCTGAATCTGGACTACCAGCCGCTCAACGTCTGCAACGTCCGTCGTGCGGTCGTGCTCCTTTCCAAGGAGAAGGCCGTCGTCGTCGAGAACAACGGCGGCATCGTCACGAGCGAGCGCACGTCGTTCGCCTCGCCCTCGGTCATCCGGCTCGCCTACCACATCAAGCGGCCGCGTCCGGTGGTCAAGATGACGCGCAAGGAGGTCCTCGTCCGGGATGACCACACCTGCCAGTACTGCGGGCGTCGTGGTCATGACCTGACGCTGGACCATGTGACGCCCCGTCACCGGGGCGGCCAACACACCTGGGAGAACGTCGTCGCGGCATGCAAGGGCTGCAACCATCGCAAGGGCGGGCGCACCGTCTCCGAGTCGAGCATGAAGCTCCTCCGTCAACCGTTCCGACCACCGGCCACGCCGAGCTATCTGTTCTCCTCGTACATCCGTGGCGGCGAGCGCAAGTGGTTCAAGTTCCTGGGGGTCGACGACTCGGCGGCCGCCGCTTCATAGCTGGCACTCACCTTGCGTCGTAGCGGTCGGCGATGAGGATCCTCTTCACCAAGCGCGGCTATTCGCCGCTCGGTGGGTCGGAGAGCCTCTGCTATCACTTCGCGACGCGCCTGGCCGAACGTGGTCACGACGTGCGCGTCGTCTGCGCGTGGCCACCGGATCACGAGTCGCTCCGCTACCGGGTCGACGATTTCTCGCCGCGCGTCTTCGACGACCGCCGCGTCTTCGTCGACCGCGGCGTGGAGGTCGTGCAGGTGAAGCCGCGTGGCGGTCTGCTCGGCATGGCCGCCGACGCGACCACGCTGGTCGACCTCATGCGCGGTGACGTGCTCGAGCGCTTCGCCAATGACCGCCAGCTCATCCACAACATCGGACGCGAGTACCTCGACTCGTCGCTGGCGGTCGCCGCGGAGCTCGACATCCCGCTCGTGCTGACGCCGCTCGCCCACCCCGGCCAGTTCCACGGCGGCGACGCCCCGTCCGACATCGCGCGCTACCGCCGCGCCGCGGCGATCACGACCATGACCGAATGGGAACGCCATTGGTACATCCGCAACACGATCGAGCCGTCGCGCGTGATGGTCACGGGCATGGGCCCGAACGCGACACGCGCCGGCGACGGCAGCGCCTTCCGGCACGCCTATCGCATCCCGGAGAACGCCCCGATCGTTCTCTACATCGGACGCAAGGAGCGCTACAAGGGCTACATCCATCTGCTGGACGCGGCCGAGCGCGTGTGGGACCGGTACCCCGAGGCACGCTTCGTCTTCATCGGTATCCAAGGGTTTTACTCCACGTTCTTTGATGACTTCGCGCGCTACAGCGACGAGCGGATCGTCCAGATCGAGGGCGCGTCCGCGGAGATCAAGGCATCCGCGCTGGACGCCTGCCAGATCTTCGCCATGCCATCGCGGCACGAGACCTTCGGCCTCGGCTACCTCGAAGCGTGGCTCTACCAGAAGCCGGTGATCGGCTGCGATATCGCCCCGCTCCGCGAGGTCATCGGGCAGGGCGAGGGCGGCATCCTCGTGCAGCAGCGCCCCCAGGACGTCGCCGGCGCGATCACCGGGCTGCTGGCCGACCCGCAACGGGCGAAGCGCATGGGCGAGACCGGCTTCGCGCGCATACGCGAGCGATGGGATTGGGAGCAGGTCATCGATCGCGTCGAGGCCGTCTACGAGGGGGCCCTCGCGCCGGCGCCCGACGAGGTGGACCGGGTCCTGGCGTAGCTTGGCCCGATGCGCGTCATCATCGCGAAGAAGCTGCTCTCCACCGTCGGCGGATCCGAGGCGCTCGCCCGCGCGCTCGCGGCGGCGCTCGCCGCGCGCGGTCACGATGTGTCACTCGTCGCGCTGAAGCCGGCCTGGCCGAGGCCCGGCATCCCGGTCGGCCCGGGAGATCTTCAGACGGACATCGCGGGTGCTCGGGCGACCTTCCTCGCGACGCCGTTCGCCGCTGCCGACGGGCTGCTGCCGACGGCGCTCATCTCCGCGGAGCGCTTCGCTCCGTTCTTTCGCGGTGCGGACGTCGTGCACTCGATCGCCCGGGAGTGGGTCGGACCGCTCGAGCGCGCCACGCGTGCGGCGGGCGCGGCCTTCGTGGAGACGCCCCTGGTGCATCCCGGGCAGCCGTTCAGCGGAGCGGGCTCGGGCGACATCGCCCGTTACCGGCGCGACGACGCGGTGCTCGCGCTGACGGAGAGCGAAGCGGGCTGGTACGCGACAGCCGGCGTGACGCGGACGCACGTGACCGGCATCGGCATCATGCCCGCAGCGCCGCCCGCCGTCGCGCGCGAGCCGGCGACGGTGCTCTTCGTCGGACGGAAGGAGCGCTACAAGGGCTACGACGCGCTGCGCTGCGCGGCTCCGCTGATCTGGCGCGAAAGGCCGGACGCCCGGTTCGTCGTCATCGGCCAGCGACGGTTCCTCGGGCCCGCGCCATTGAGCGACGCTCGGTGGAGCGAGCCCGGCGTCGTGAGCGAGAGCGAGAAGGCGCAGGCATACGCGCGCGCGACGGTATTCGCGATGCCGTCGGACCACGAGACGTTCGGGTTCACCTATCTCGAGGCATGGCTCGCCGGCTGTCCGGTCATCGCGGGCGACATCCCGCCGCTGCGCGAGGTCGTGCGCGACGGCATCGATGGGCTGCACTGCGCGAACGAGCCCGCCGCGATCGCGCGCGCGATCCTCGAGCTGTTGGCCGATCCGGCGCGGGCGCGCGCGATGGCGGCGGCGGGACGGGAACGGACGCTCGAGCGCTGGACCTGGCCCGCGGTCGCGGAGCGGACCGAGCGGGCCTACGAGACGGCGATCACGAGAGCGCGTCGATCACGCGCCTGACGGACGCGGGAAGGTCCGTTCGCAGGCTGTAGAAGGACCAGATGCCGCGCTTCGTGCTCTCCACGATCCCGGCCGCACGGAGCTTTGCCATGTGATGCGACACCGTGGGCTGCTGCAGGTCGAAGGTCGCGGTGAAATCGCAGATGCAGACCGGATCCTTCGCGGCCCGGAGGATGGTGACCATCTCGAGCCGCGTCGGGTCGGCGAGCGCCTTCAGGACCTCGGCGAGGTCGGCGATCTTCTCCGCGCGCACGCGCCGTTTCGGGACGCAGCAGGTGCCGCGGGTGCGCTCGGGGAGCTCGACGGCGGCCATGCGAAGAGCGTAACAGACGTATTGACATCCGTCGATGGGTCGCGCTAGTGTCCCATCGACGCCCGTCTATGGGTACGAAGGAAGTCCGGAGGACGAGATGGCTGACTCGACAACCGAGACCGACACCATTACCGAGGCGGTTCGCGCGCGATACGCGGGCAAGGCGCTGGAGATGACCGGCGCTTCCATGAGCTGCTGCGCGTCGGACTGCTGCGGCGGCGACGCCACGACCGACCCGGATGTCGCTGGGATCGGCCTCAACGCCGGCGAGAGCCTTGGCTGCGGAGTCCCGACGGTGCTCGCGGCGCTCCAGCCGGGCGAGCGCGTCCTCGACCTCGGCAGCGGCGCGGGCCTCGACGTGCTCGCGTCCGCCAAGCGCGTCGCGCCCGGTGGCCACGCCTACGGCGTCGACATGACCGACGAGATGCTCGCGGTCGCGAAGCGCAATCAGGAGCGCTCCGGTGTCGCGAACGCCACCTTCCTGAAGGGGACGATCGAAGCGATCCCGCTGCCCGACGCGGCGGTCGACGTCGTCATCTCGAACTGCGTCATCAATCTGAGCTCCGACAAGCGCAGCGTCCTTCGCGAGGCGTTCCGCGTGCTCCGTCCCGGCGGACGGATCGCGGTCTCGGACATGGTCGCGATCGAGGAGCTCCCGGCCGCGGTCAAGAGCCAGCTCGACGCGTGGGCCGGGTGCGTGGCCGGCACGATCCCGATCGACGAGTACGACGGCCACCTGCGCGCCGCGGGATTCCGGGACATCAGCATCGAGATCGACCACGAGGTGAAGCTCGAGGGAGTCGACGGCGCCATCGCCAGCGCCTACATCCGCGCGGTGCGGCCAGCCGTCTAGACTCGCCTTCTCGATGCGTGACGTCATCGGGCAGCGGCGCCTCCTCGAGACCCTCGGGGAACGGGCACTCCGTGGCGACGTCGCCCACGCGTACGGACTCAGCGGCCCTCGCTCGATCGGCAAGCGGACCGTCGCGGTCCGGCTCGCGCAGACACTGAACTGCGCGACCGAGCCGGCGGTCCCGGGGGGATGCGGCCGGTGCCGCAGCTGCCAGCTGATCGAGCGTGGCGCGCATCCGGACGTGCTCGTCGTGAGCCGCATCGAGCCGAAGCGCGACATCTCCATCGAGCAGGTGCGCGCGATGCAGGCCGACCTCTCGCTGCGGCCGCTCGAAGGACGGTGGCGGGTCGCCAGCGTCGACGACGCCGCGGATCTGGGCGAGCACGCGGAGGTCGCGCTGCTCAAGACCCTCGAAGAGCCGCCGCGGCACGCGATGCTCCTATTGCTCACGCCGAGCCCCGAGCGGCTGCTCCACACCGTGCGCTCCCGCATCCAGGCGCTCCCGTTCCGGCTCGTGCCGACCGCGGAGATCGCCGCCGCGCTCGCGAAGCGCTTCGGCAAGGGCGCCGAGAAGCATGCGGCCGCCGGCGCGGGCCGGCCGGGGCTCGCGATCACGCTCGCCAGCGAGGAGACGGCGCGCAGCGAGCGAAAGGCGCTCGAGAACGAGCTCTTCAAGCTCATGGAGAGCGGCCTCACCGATCGCTTCGCGTGGGCCGCGGATCTCGCCGACGACCCGGACACGCGCAGGCGGATGCTCGAGATCGAGCGGCGGATGGTCGAGTGGAGCGAGCTCCTGCGCGATGCGGCGCTCGTGTCGCAGCAGGTGACCGATCGCGCGATGCGGCCGGAGCGCGCCGAGGACGTCAGGCGCATCGCGGGCGCCGTGGGATCGCGCGAGCTCGTGGATACCGCCTCGCTCACGGTGCGCCTCGCGCGTGACGTGACCGAGTGGAGCGCGAACGCGCGCGCGCTGCTCGAGCTGTTCGCCCTCAAGCTCCCCTACTACGCAGCCGCGGGCGAAGTAGCAGGACGGTCGCGGCACCGCGCAGCGGTGCTGTGACCACCTACGCCGGACCGAAGGCCGCGTCGTGACCGCCACCGCACACACGGTCGTCGGCGCGCGGTTCGTGACCGCCGGGCGCATGTACTTCTTCGATCCGGGCGAGCTCGCCGCCTTCCAGGTCAATGAGTGGGTCATCGTGGAGACCGACCTCGGCCAGGACGCCGCCCGCGTGCAGCTGCTGCCGAGCGACTCGCCGCTGGTGCAGGTCGACCTGCCGCTCGGCCGCATCGTCCGCCGCGCGACCGCCAGCGATAAGTTCGAGATGCAGAAGCGCAAGCGGATGGAGGCGGACACGTCGGCCGCGGCGGCGGATCTCGCGCGCACGCGACGCCTGCCGATCAAGATCCTCGGCGCGGATTGGCAGTTCGACGGCGGCAGCCTGACGATCTTCTATTCGAGCGAGGGGCGCCCGGATCTCTCGCAGTGGTCCAGCGATCTCTCCGCGCACTTCGGGACGCGCATCGAGCTGCGCAAGCTCGCGGCGCGCGACGAGACGAAGGTCATGACCGGCGTCGGCACGTGCGGGCGCGAGCTCTGCTGCTCGAGCTGGCTCGACAAGTTCTCGAACATCTCGATCCGCATGGCCAAAGAGCAGGACCTCCCGCTCAACCAGAGCAAGCTCACCGGCGTCTGCGGCCGCCTCAAGTGCTGCCTCATCTACGAGCTCGAGACGTACCAGGAGGTGAAGGGCAAGCTGCCGAAGCTCGGCGACACCTTCCACATCCCGTCATGCGTCAGCGGCTCGTGCGGCACCGGCGGCTGCGCCCAGACCCAGGGCGTGTCCATGACGAAGGAGGCGGTCGTCGTCGGCATGCTCGACGGCAGCCGCGCGACGTTCACCGCCCAGGAGCTCGGCGTGACCTTCGATCGCGTCGGGGCGCACACCCGCGGGGTCGGGGCGTACAGCGACGAGGTCCCGCGGCCCGAGCGGCCGACGCCCATCCCGCAGCAGGGCGGCGCACCGGGTCAGCCGAGGCGGAAGCGACGCAGGCGTGGACGGCGCGGCGGCGCGGATCGCGCGAGCGGCGGACCGCCGCACGCACCCGAGACCTAGCGGACCCGGCTCACCACGAAGTCCGCGAGATCGCGGAGCGCGTCCCGCTCGGGACGCGCGGGCAAGCCGGTCAACGCACGCGTCGCGGCGTCATGCAGCTCGAGCGCCTTCGCGCGCGCCCGCTCGACGCCACCGGACGCGCGGATCGTGCGCAGCAGCTCGCGCACCTCATCGTCGCTCTTCCCGGGCGCGACGATGCGCGCGGCGAGATCGCGATCGCCGTTCGAGGCGGCGTAGATCATCGGCAGCGTGGCCATCCCCTCCGCGAGATCCTGGCCGACGGCCTTGCCGAACTCCGTCTCGTCGCCCACCAGGTCGAGGACGTCGTCGGTGATCTGGAACGCGAGCCCGAGGTTGGTCCCGTACGCGCCGAGCGCGGCGACGTGCTCGGGCTCCGCGTCGGCGAGGAGCGCGCTGCCCTGGCAGCACGCCGCGTAGAGGGACGCGGTCTTCAGCTCGATGCGCTCGAAATACGCGGCCTCGCTGGGGAGCTGGGGCGCCGCCGTGACCTCGCCGAGCTCTCCGTCGCACAGCGCGAAGACGGTCTGCGCGACCATCGCGATGACCTCCGGCTTGGGAAGCACGGCGGCCAATGCGTACGCCTTGGCGAACAGGTAGTCCCCGACGATCAGCGCGACGTCGTCGTTCCAGGTCGCGTTGACGGTCGGGACGTTCCGTCGCAGCTCCGCGCGATCGACGATGTCGTCGTGCACGAGCGATGCGGTATGCACGAGCTCGAGCGACTGCGCGAGGTTGATGACGGTCTCGCGATCGTCCGTCGGGCCGAAGCGCGCGGAGAGGAAGACCAGCGTCGGCCGCAGCAGCTTTCCCGACGACCCGAAGAGGTGGCGCACCGCGGCCTGGAACGTCGGGTGCCCGCCGTCGCCGACCGTCGCCAAACGGCGGCGAAGCTCGTCGAGCTCCGCTTCGACCGGCGCGTAGAACGAGCGATCGACGGACGCGGCCTGCACCTCGTCGAGTCTAGGCGCGGCCCCTCATGGTTTCCTCGTCGGTGGCGGCGGCGTCGGTCGCGGCGGTGGCGTCGGCTGCGGGGTGATCGACGGCTGCGGGGTCGGTGTTCCCGATCCGCTCGGCGACGGCGATGGCGTGCACGTCGTGTCGGCCGGACAGGGCGCCGGCGTGCAGGTCGCGCCGCTCGGGCACGGCGTCGGGGACGGAGGCGCGATCCCGCAGAAGCTCCACGAGAAGCGGCCGTAGCCCGTGTATGAGCGTGCCCACGCGACGTAGTCCTTCTGCCAGTCCGAGAACGGCGCGCGGAGATTGATGCAGCCACCCGGCCCGAAGAAGTCGCCACTGTTCGTGGGCTGGGTGCCGGCCTTGAAGTGCTCCGTCTTCCGCCAGCTGCCGGGGCATCCGGCGCCGGGCAGCTTGCCCGAGCCCTGGCCGCCCGTGAGCGAGGGGTTGATGCAGACGACCGCATCGACGATCCCGTCGGGACGCGGGAAGCCGTCCGGCGGCAGGCCGCCGACGACCGTCTTCATGTAGTCGCGCCACAGCACGCCTGGGCCCAAGGCCGAGCTGATGCCCTGCATCTCCGAGTTATCGGAGTTGCCCATCCAGATCGCGGTGAGCC
>JACQAT010000014.1 GCA_016194865.1 Chloroflexota bacterium | reverse complement strand
GGGATCGATGCCGATGCCGTTGTCCGCGACGACGAATTCGGCCACGCCGCCGGCCTCGCGACGGGAGATCTCCACAATCGGCGCGGGCGCGGCGCCCAGGTATTTGATGGCGTTGCCGATGAGGTTCACGAACACCTGCCGTACCTGACTTCGCACGCCGGCCACGGCGCCGAGCCCGGCGCGGCGGATGATCACTCCGCGCGCGTCGACTGGTCCGCGGAGCTCCGTGATGATCTCGTCCACGAGGCTGTCGAGCTCGACCATTTCCGGCGCACGGGCCTCGCGACCGATCCGCGCCAGCGCCAGCACGTCGGCGATCAACCGGCCCATCTGCGCGATATTGACTTCGATGCGGCGGAGGAAGTGCTGTCCCTCCTCACCCAGCACGGCGCCGTGGTCCTCGCGCAGCACTGTGGCCATGCCCTGGATCGTGGTGAGCGGCGACCGGAGATCGTGCGAGACGCTGTAGACGAAGCTGTCGAGCTCGGCGTTCTTCGCTTCGAGGCGCTCCACGTGGACCTTGAGGTCCTCGACCAGCCGCAAGTTCGTCAACCCGACATGGAGCTGGTGCGTGATTGCGCCGAGGAGCTGGATCTCCCACAGCGTGAAGCTGCGCGGCACGCGCGACGCGACCGTCAGGGTTCCCAGCACCTGGGCGCGACTGCCGATCGGAACGACGAGCATCGACGCCAGGCCGTGGGCGGGCTCGGTCACGCTCTCGACGGCTTCGGCTTCGCCCGTGGCCGCCGCCCGCCCGATGGGGCCGGCGCCGAGCGAGACGGTCGCCAGCGCCGCCTCGGTCTCGTCGGGCAGATCGCAGTGGACCGCCAGCGTCAGCTGTCCCGTCCCGGCATCCATCACGTGGACGAACGCGGCATCCACGCCGAGGACGTCCGCGGCGCGGGCGACGGCGGGCTCGAACATCTCGACGTCGGCGGTGGCGCGCGCCACCGCGGCGGCGACGTCGCGGACGGCGCACGCCTCGCGCTCGCGCGCGACCGCGCCGGCGTAGAGGCGTGCCTCGCGGACCCCGGCGGCGAGCTGCTGGCACAGCAACATGAACGGCTCGATCACGCGCGGCTCGAGCGGCGCGTCGCCGCCACCGACGTCAGCGGCGGTCACACCGATCACGCGATCGCCGACGATCAGCGGCACCGCGAGGTATGCGCCGCGCGGAAACGCCGGCTCGTCGCCGACGGCGATGCCCCGCCCACCGTCGGTCCGTGCCCCGCACAGCACGGGCGCCTTCGACGTGACGGCCTGGAAGATGGGCCCGAGCGCGGGGGACAGCTGGCGCCATCCGCAGGTCTCGGCGGGCAGGCCGTGGACGGCAAGCACCTCGATCGAATCGCCGCCGTCCAGGACCCGCGCCGCCGCCACGCGCGCGAAGCCGAGGACTTCGTGC
>JACQAT010000001.1 GCA_016194865.1 Chloroflexota bacterium | reverse complement strand
GTGCGCGTCTACACGATCGGCCTCGGCAGCGTGCAGGGCGGCGTGGTCTCGCTGGACGGCCGCCAGATCCGTACCTCGCTCGACGAGCCGACGCTCAAGGAGATCGCGAAGTCGACCGACGCCGAGTACTACCTCGCGACCAACGAGACCGACCTGCGCAAGGTCTACGAGAACCTCACGACGCAGCTCGTGCTGAAGACGGAGAAGACCGAGATCACGTTCGCCTTCACCGCGCTGGCCGCGCTGTTCTCGATGGTCGCGGGAGCGCTGTCGATCGCCTGGTTCAACCGCCTGCCCTGAGCGAGCGCACCCGCGGCGTCCTGTCCTGAGCGGGCGCATCCTCAGTGCCGTGAACGAGCGCACGCGTGGCGTGCTGTGGGCGGCGGTGACCGCGATCGTCATCGGCTTCACATACACCGACCAGGCGTCGCTCGCGCCCCTGCTGCGCGATGAGCTGCGTCTCAGCGACGCGCAGCTCGGCCTCCTGCCCGCGGCGCTCTTCATCGCGACGATCCCCTCGATGTTCGCCGCGGGCGCGGTCAGCGACGTGCTCGGCCCGAAGCGCATCAACACCATCGGCTTCGCGCTGTCGGTCCTCGGCAACCTCTTGTTCGCGTTCGCGCCGACCTTCGAGCTGCTGCTCGCGGCGAAGGCGATCTCGGGGATCGGGAGCGGTATCGCCTTCATCGCCGGCTTCCGCTACATCGCGGGCCTGTACGGGGAGGAGCGTTCGCAGTTCGGCCAGGGGCTCTACGGCGCGGGCTATCCGCTCGGCAGCGCGCTGGGCCTGCAGCTCATGCCGCCGCTCGCGCTCGCGCTCGGCGGCTGGCGTGGCGCGTTCCTGTGGTCCAGCCTCACTTTGCTCGTCGTCGTGATGTTGTGGATGTGGCTGTCACCCGCCGTCCCGTCGGCGACGGTGCGCTCGTCGCCGCTGGCGGCGCTGCGCGACGGCAACTCGTGGTGGTGCTTCGTCGAGCACGCGGCGGGCTTCGGGCTGTCGGTGGCCGCGGGCACGTGGGCCGCGGTGTTCCTCCTGCGCGAGTTCGATCTCCCGCTCGTGGCCGCGGGCCTGCTCGGATCGATCCTGCTGCTGACCGCGCCGTTCATGCGCTCGGCGGGCGGGTATCTCCTGTCGCGCGCGCACATCGGGCCGATCGCGCTCATGCGGATCGCGCAGCTCTCGAACCTCGCCGGTCTCGCGCTGCTCGCGCTCCCCGGCCGGCCGTTCGCCGCGGCGCTCGTTGGGCTGCTCCTCGTCGGGATCGGCGTGTCGCTGCCCTACGCGGCCGTGTTCAGCACCGCGTCGGCGCTGCTCCCGCGCGCGCCCGCGAGCGCGCAGACGCTCACCGGGATCGGCGGCACGGTCGGCGCGGTGCTCGGCGCGCCGATCATGGGCGCCGCGATCGAGCGCCTCGGCTTCGGTGCCGCGTGGGCGGTGGTCGCGCTCATCCCCGGCGCGGCGCTGCTGGGGACGTTCATGCTGCGGTGGCCGGGGGAACGCGGGTAGCTGCAGCGACATCGGCGACTCCGACCGCCAGCTCGTTAGAGGATCGTCGTCGTTCCAGGTCCCAGGAGTGACCAGTGCGTCATGTCGCACCCCGGGCCGGAGCGATATCAGCGTCGAGCACGATCGCGAGCTTGCGGATATCTACGCCGAGGAGCACGAAGCCCCCGACCAGTAGCCTCCTCCTCATGCAGCTCGCGGACGGGACCGTCATCTACAGCGCGTCCGACCTCACTGGCTACCTCGCCTGCGAGCACCTCCTCCAGCAGGAGCTGCGCGCGCTCCACGGCGAGACCGGGAGGCCGGATCGCGCGGATCCCGAGCTCGACGTGCTCACGAAGCGCGGCATCGAGCACGAGCGGCGCTATCGCGATCGGCTGATCGCCGATGGGAAGCGCGTCGTCGAGATCGCGCTCGATCGCGACGAGCTCACCACGACCGCGCGGCTGCGCGACGCGCACGAACGGACGCTCGAGGCGATGCGGTCGGGGGCGGACGTGGTCTATCAGGGCGCGTTCTTCGACGGGACGTGGCTCGGGTACGCGGACTTCCTCATCCGCGTCGAGGCACCGAGCGCGCTCGGTACGTTCAGCTACGAGGTCGCGGACACCAAGCTCGCGCGGCACGTCAAGGCGTCGGCGCTGCTCCAGACGTGCGCCTACTCCGATCAGCTCACGCGAGCGCAGGGCGTCGCGCCGGAGTGGGTGCGCGTGGTGCTCGGCGACCTCGCCGAGCCCAAGTACCGGCTGCGCGACTACAGCGCGTACTACCGCTCGGCGAAGCGGCGGTTCGAGGAGGTCGCGCGCGCGGGCGCGATCCCCACCTACCCGGACCCCGTCGCGCACTGCGAGGTGTGCCGCTGGATCGACGTCTGCGTCGCGCAGCGCCGCCGCGACGATCACCTGAGCCTCGTCGCCGGCCTCACGCGCGAGCAGACGCGCAAGCTCGGCACCGAGCATGTGACAACGCTCGCGGCGCTGGCGGCGTCGACGCTCGAGCACGTGAAGGGCATCGGCGACCCGACGCTCGCCAAGCTGGAACGCCAGGCGCGCCTGCAGCTCGAGCAGCGCAAGACGAACGTCGTGACGTACGAGCTGCTGAAGCCCGAGCCAAATCGCGGGCTCGCGCGGCTTCCGGTGAAGAGCGCGGGCGACCTGTTCTTCGACATGGAGGGCGACCCGCTCGTCGAGGACGGCGGGCTGCAGTACCTCTTCGGCGTCGCCTGGCTCGACGACGCCGGCGTCGAGCAGTTCAGGTCCTTCTGGGCGCACGATCGCGTGCAGGAGAAGGCCGCGTTCCAGGAGTTCGTCGACTTCGTGTGCGCGCGCCGCAAGGCGCACCCGGACCTGCACATCTACCACTACGCGCCGTACGAGGAGATCGCGCTCAAGTCGCTCATGGGCACGCACGCGACGCGCGAGGACGAGGTCGACGACCTGCTGCGCCAGGACGTGCTCGTCGATCTCTACCGCGTCGTGCAGCAGGGCATCGCCGTGTCGCAGGAGAGCTACTCGATCAAGGCGCTCGAGCCGCTGTACATGCCAAAGCGCGGCGGCGCGATCCGCGACGCCGGCGGCAGCATCGTCGCGTACGAGCGCTGGCTCGACACGCGGGAGCAGTCGATCCTCGACGACATCGAGGCGTACAACCGCGACGACTGCGTCTCGACGCTGCGTCTGCGCGATTGGCTCGAGCAGCGGCGCGACGAGGCGATCGCGAAGTACGGCGCGATCGAGCGTCCGATGGTCGCCACGCCCACGCCGAAGGTGGAGGAGACGCCGGAGACGCTCTCCCTCGCGGAGACCCTCACGCGCGATCCGGACCAGCGCGCGTGCTGGCTGCTCGGCCATCTGCTCGGCTATCACCGCCGCGAGGCGAAGAGCGACTGGTGGGAGTACTTCGACCACTGCGACATGAGCGAGCTCGAGCTGTTCGAGGACGCGCACGCGATCTCGCGGCTCACCGAGGTCGGGACGCCGGTGCCGGAGAAGCGCTCGCTCATTCGCGAGTACGCGTTCGACCCCGCGCAGGAGCACCGCATCGACGAGGGGCGACAGGCCCACGACCCGTGGACGCGCAAGGACGCGGGCGAGGTCGTATCGATCGACAAGGCCGCGGGGCGCCTGCGCCTCAAGCGCGGGCCGACCGTCGACAAGAACCCCCTGGCATCGCTCATCCCACCCGGACCGATCAACGACGAGACCCAGCGCGCCGCGTTGCGACGGCTCGGGCAGTGGGTCGTCGCGAATGGCATCGATGCGCCCGGCGACTGGCGGGCGGGGCGCGATCTGCTGCTCGGCCTCCCGCCGCGCCTGCGTGACGGGGTCACGCTGCGTGACGGCTGGCAGAGCGTGATCGGCGCGCTCGATCACGGCTGCCTCCCGGTCCAGGGCCCACCCGGCTCCGGGAAGACGTGGATCGGCGCCGCGATGGCGGTCGAGCTGATCAAGGCGGGCAAGCGCGTGGGGATCACCGCGCAGAGCCACAAGGTCATCTGCAATCTGCTCCAGGCGGTCTGCGATCGTGCGGAGCAGGAGGGCGTCGCCACGCTGCGCGGCCTGCAGGCTGTCTCGGATCCGAACGACGCGCTCGGACACCCGCGCGTCGAGGCGCTCGATTCCGCGAAGGTCGAGTCCGCGTGGAGCTTCGGCGCGCATCAGCTCGTCGCGGGCACGGCGTGGCTGTTCGCCCGCGAGGGGCTGCACGACTCGGTCGATGTGCTGTTCGTCGACGAGGCCGGCCAGTTCTCGCTGGCGAACACGCTCGCGGTCAGCGGCGCGGCGAAGAGCATCGTGCTGCTCGGCGACCCGAACCAGCTCTCCCACCCGGGCCACGGCTCGCATCCGCCGGGCGTCGAGGTCTCCGCGCTGGCGCACGTCCTCGGCGACGAGGAGACGATGCCTCCGGACCGCGGGCTGTTCCTCGAGAAGACGTTCCGCATGCGCAGCGACATTTCGGGCTTCATCTCGGCCGCGTTCTACGAGGGGCGGCTCGCGTCGCAGCCCGACTGCGACAGGCGGACCCTCGACGCGGGCACCGGGATGTGGATCGTGCCCGTGGAGCACGCGGACAGCCGCGTGTCGAGCGAGGAGGAGGCGGACGCGGTGTGCCGGCTGGTCTCCGAGCTCCTCGGGACGCCCTGGACGGACATCGACAAGCCGACCCGGCCGCTGCGCATCGGCGACGTCGTGATCGTCGCGCCGTTCAACGCGCAGGTCGAGCTGCTCACGAAGGCGCTGCCGCCCGGCGCGCGGGTCGGCACGGTGGACAAGTTCCAGGGGCAGGAGGCAGCGGTCGCGATCTACTCGATGGCCACGTCGACGATCGAGGAGGCGCCACGCGGCATGACGTTCCTGTTCTCGCGCAACCGGCTCAACGTCGCGCTGTCGCGCGCGCAGGCGCTCGCCGTCCTCGTGTGCAGCCCGCGACTGCTCCACGCGCGGTGCAAGACGCCGGAGGAGATGCGGCTCGCGAACGCGCTCGCGCTCTTCGAGGAGATGGCGACGGTCCACACGCTCAAGGGGTAGCCGATAGCACTCCCGTAGCGGGAGGTCTCAGGTGAATCGGCTCGTCTCGACTGGCCTCGCGACCGCGTTCTTCCGCCTCTTCATCCTCGACGCGCTCGCGGCCGGGCCGGCGCGCCCGGCGGCGCTGCTCGCGCGCATCAGCACCGAGAAGCTGCCGTTCGCCAGCGGCGCGTTCGGACGCGCGCTGCAGTCGCTGCTCGAGGGCGGCCACCTCGCGCCGGCGATGCACGGCGCGGTCGTGCTCACGCCCCTCGGCGCGCTGGAGCGGATCGCGGAGCGGGAGCGCTGGTCGGCGGTGCTGCCGACGGTCGCGCGGCTCATCGACCAGCTGGAGCGGCCACCGTCGGATGGGCCGCGGATCAGCGAGATGGCCGAGGCGCCACGGCCGATCGAGCACGTCGCCGTAGCCGACGCGTATCTCGACCGCGTGCTCATCGCCACGCTGCGGGAGCGCGCCGGTGACGCGCGCGACGGTGGCCGGCCGTTCGCGGTGTCGCTCGGCGCGATCGATCTCGATCACGGCGCCGAGGCGACGCGCCGCGCGATGCTGCACCGCGCGATCCGCGCGACGCTCGGCGGCGCGACGACGCTCTTCGGCGGCGACGCCAGCGCGTTCCGCTACGGCGAGGCGGGCGTCGCGGTCATCGCGCCGCTGCACGGCGACCCCGCGCGCGGCGAGGCGCTCACGATCCTCGTCCGGGCGCGCCTCGACGAGCTCATGCGCACCATGACCTCCACCGTCCGCGCGTTCGGCGGCGCGCGCTGGCGCATCCGCGCGGGCGGCGCGACCTGGTCGCCGTCGATCGCGACGAGCGCGCAGCTCCTGCGCACCGCGGAGGACGCGCTGGCGGCAGACGGCAAGCAGATGACCCCCGCATGAGCGTAATCAGATAATCTGATATTGTGCAGCGCACGTGCCCACAAAGCTGATCAGCGCGACAGAAGCATCGCGCCGGTTCTCGGAGATGCTCGACGAGGTCGAGCACCACGGCCGTGACTACAGCATCGAGCGTCGCGGCCGTATCGTCGCGACCCTTGTTCCGACGCAGCCATGGGGTCGTCGGACGACATGGGGCGAGCTCATGGAACGGATGAAGAACGCGCCGTCGGCAGATCCCAAGTTCGCCTCAGACCTTCGACGTATCCGCCGCGAGGCCGGCAAGGAGGATCGCGAAAGCGCATGGGAACGCTACTCGACACGTCGTTCCTCATCGAAGTAGAGCGAAACATCACTGCCTTACCGGAAGGCGAGGAGGTCGCGATGGCGGCGATCACGGCATCCGAGCTGCTGCAAGGCCCCCTCCGCGGAGATCGGCATACGCGGTCGATCCGTGCGGCGCAGGTGGAGGCGCTGCTCTCGAGCGTCGGGGTCATGCCATTTGACCTCCACGTAGCGCGAACGCACGCGGTGCTTGCTGCCGACCTCGCGAGCCGCGGAGAGCAGATCGGACGGCACGATCTCGAGATCGCCGCGACCGCCATGACGCTCGGGTGGCAGCTGGCGACCCTCGACCGAAAGGCCTTCGCCCGTGTCCCCGGTCTCGCGATCCGCGAGCTGTGACAGGAGCCCCGACGAGCCTCTAGCCGGTCGCGCGAGGGCTGCCGCACAGTAGGCGCGCATGGAGCTCATCTGGAACGGTCTCGTCGAGGCCGTGCGACTGCTGGCCCGAGCCGACCCCGGCGTCGTCGATGCCGCGGCGGCGTCGCTGGTGATCACCGGCTCGGCGACGCTGCTCAGCATCGTCAGTGGCATCCCGCTCGGCGCGCTGCTCGGCCTCGGACGCTTCCGCGGGCGCTCGCTGCTGCTGTCGCTGGTGAATACCGGCATGGGACTCCCGCCTGTGGTCGTCGGCCTGTTCGTCGCCGTGCTGGTGTGGCGCAGCGGGCCGCTCGGCGACCTCGATTGGTACTGCACGCGACCGGCGATGGTGCTGGCGCAGTACATCCTCGCCGCGCCGACGGTGATCGGCCTCACAGCGGTCGCCGTGCAGAGCGTCGACCCGATGCTTGGGGTGCAGCTGAGCGCGCTCGGCGCGACACGCTGGCAAGCGATCTGGATCTTCGTCCGCGAATCGCGGCTGCTGATCCTCAGCGCCGCGATCGCGGGGTTCGGCGCGGTGATCAGCGAGATCGGCGCGTCGCTCATGGTCGGCTGCAACGTCAAGGGCGACACGCGGATCCTCACGACGGCGATCACGCTCGAGACGAGCAAGGGCGAGTTCGGCAGCGCGTTCGCCCTCGCGTTCATCCTCCTCGCGCTGATCTTCGCGATCACCGCGCTCACCACGTGGGCGCAGCAGCGCCGGCGGCCGCAGTGAACGTGCTCGAGGCACGCGACCTCGTTGTCACGCGCGGCCAGCGCCGGGTCGCGCACGTGCCGAGCCTCGCGCTCCAGGAAGGCGAGACGCTCGCCGTGCTCGGTCCCAATGGCGCGGGCAAGTCGTCGCTCCTGCTCGCGCTCGCCTCGCTGCTGCCGGCGAGCGGCGAGCTCAGCTATCGCGGCGCGCCGATCGATCCCACGGCGTACCGCCGCCGCATCGCCGTCGTCTTCCAGAAGCCGCTGCTCTTGGATCGCACCGTGCGCGACAATGCCGCGCTCGGTCTGGAGCTGCGCGGCGTGGACCGCTCCGTGCGGCGCCAGCGGGCCGATGACGAGCTCGCGCGGCTCGGCGTCGGTGCCCTCGCGGACCGTCGTGCCACCGCGCTCTCCGGAGGAGAAGCGCAGCGCGTGAGCATCGCGCGGGCACTCGCGGTCGATCCCGACATCCTGTTCCTCGACGAGCCGTTCAGCGCGCTCGATGCGCCATCGCGCGAGGCCCTCACCGCGGACCTCGCGCACGTCCTCAGCGCGCGGAAGATGACGAGCGTGATCGTGACCCACGACCGCGACGAGGCGCTCGCGCTCGCAGACCGGATCGCGGTGGTGATCGCGGGCGAGCTCCGTCAGGTGTCCGAGGCCGAGACGGTGTTCGCGATGCCGGCCGATCCGGAGATCGCGGCGTTCGTCGGCGTCGAGAACGTCCTACCGGCGCGTGTGATCGAGGAGACCGACGAGCTCACCACGCTCACGATCGCGGAGCACCGTGTCGTGGTCACGGAGCAACCCCCGCAGGGAGACGACTTCCCGCTGCTTTGCATACGGCCCGACGACATCGTCATCTCGCGCGCCGAGCCGGACCCGACGCAGGCCAGCCCGCGCAACACGTTCCCCGCGCGCATCGTGGCCATCGAGCCCATCGGCCGCCGCGTGCGCCTGGTGCTTGACTGCGGCTTCCCGCTCGTCGCGCACGTCACTCGGCAGTCCATCCGCGAGCTCGAGCTCGCCGTCGATCAGCACGTCGTCGCCTCATTCAAGGCGACGACGCCGCATCTGCTTCCCCGCCATCGCGCGGCCTAGACTCAACTCCAAATGGCGACCATCAGCGCCACCTCCGCGAAGGCCTCGACGAAGGATCAGACGGTCGCCGAGGCGCTCTCGCGCATCCTCGGCGCGGTCGCGCCGCTGCCCGCTCGCGAGGTCGCGCTGCTCGACTCGCTCGGCGCCGTGCTCGCGAGCGATGTGCGGGCGCCGCAGGACGTGCCGCCATTCCGCAACTCCGCGATGGACGGCTATGCGGTCCGCGGCTCCGACGTCGCAACGGCGCCCGCGCGCCTGACCGTGATCGGCAACGTCGCTGCTGGCTCGGCGCCCACACGCGCGGTCGGTGGTGGCGAGGCGATGCGCGTGATGACCGGTGCGCCGATGCCCGACGGCGCGGACACGGTCGTGCGGGTCGAGGACACCGACAACCGCATGGACACGGTGACGATCACCGTCGCGACCCCCGCGGGCCTCTCGGTGCGCCAGGCCGGCGAGGATCTCCGTAGCGGCGAGGTCGTGCTGCGCGAGGGCACGGTCCTCCGCGCGGCGGAGATCGGCGTGCTCGCGACGATGGGCCGTTCGCGCGTTTCCATCGTCGGCAGGCCGCGCGTCGCGGTGCTGTCCACGGGCGACGAGGTGGTCGAGCTCGACGCGAACATCGGTCCGGGGCAGATCCGCGACGCCAACCGCTATTCGCTCGCGTCGGCGGTCCGCGCGGCGGGCTGCGAGCCGGTCGTGGGCGGCATCGTGCCCGACACCACCGATGACCTGCGCCGCGCGCTCCGCGACGCGACGTCGCGCGCGGACGTGATCGTGACGAGCGGCGGCGTGTCGGTCGGGGACCACGACCACGTGAAGCCGGTGATGAGCGAGCTCGGCTCGATCGAGTTCTGGGCGATCGCGATCCGGCCCGGCCGGCCCCTCGCGTTCGGCGCAGTACGGGACGGCGACCGTTCGATCCCGATCTTCGGCCTGCCTGGGAATCCGGTGTCGTCGCTCCTCACCTTCGAGCTCTTCGTGCGGCCCGCGCTGCTGCGAATGTCGGGCCGGACGAACGTCGAGCGGCCGCGCGCGAAGGCGAAGCTCCTGGACACACAGAAGAAGCCGAAGCACCTTCGGTTCTTCGCGCGGGGCATCTACGACGCCGAGACCGGGACCGTGAAGACGACGGGCCCGCAGGGATCGAGCATCCTTCGCTCGATGTCGCTCGCGAACTGCCTCATCGATCTCCCTGAGGGCCGCGACACGTACCAGGCGGGCGAGACGGTCGAGGTGATCCTCACCGAGCATCCCGAGCCGAGATCGTGAGCGAGCTCAGCCATCTCGATGAGAAGGGCAACGCGCGCATGGTGGACGTCGGCGCGAAGCCGGAGACCGACCGCCGCGCGGTCGCGCGCGGGAAGCTGATGCTCTCGCCGGCCACGGTCGCGCTGGTGCGCGACGGCAAGACGCCGAAGGGCGACGTGCTCGCGGCGGCACGGCTCGCAGGGATCATGGCCGCGAAGAAGACGAGCGAGATCATCCCGCTCGCGCATCCGCTGCCGCTCACGCACGTCGCCGTCGAGCTCGTCGTCGGAGACGACGGCATCGCGATCGAGGCAACGGCCGCGACGACAGGCAAGACCGGCGTCGAGATGGAGGCGCTCACCGCGGTCGCGGTCGCGGGGCTCACCCTCTACGACATGCTGAAGGCGGTCGAACGCGGCGCGCGGCTGACTGATGTTCGACTTACAGAAAAGTCCGGCGGCCGCAGCGGCGACCTCAAACGCGAGTGAGCGCCCTGCGCGCCGGGATCATCACCGTCAGCACGAAGGGCTACGCGGGGCAACGGAAGGACGAGTCGGGACCGGCGATGCGCGCGGCGCTCGAAGGCGCCGCTATCGAGGTGGTGCACGCCGATCTCGTGCCCGACGACGTGGAGCGCGTCGCCACGGCGATCATCGCCGCGACGCGCGCGGGCGCGAACGTCGTGCTCACCTCCGGCGGGACCGGCCTCTCGCCGAACGACCTCACACCGGAGGCGACGCGGCGCGTGATCGATCGCGAGGTGCCCGGGATCGCCGAGGCACTGCGCGCGCATTCGCTCACGAAGACACCGCACGGCATGCTCTCGCGCGGCGTCGCGGGCGCGCTGGGCGGTGCCCTCGTGGTGAACCTGCCGGGCTCGCCGAAGGCGGCGCGCGAGTCGCTCGAGGTGCTGATCCCGGTGCTCGCGCACGCGGTCGAGCTCCTCGGCGGCGGCAGCGGTGAGGGCGGTCACTAGAGAGCACAAAGGGCGTGAGCTCCATGCGCCCACGCCCTTCGACCTCGGTGCTCGGGGTCAGTAGACGATGATCGGGCGGACCTCGACGGTCCCGAGCTGCACGGTCGGGCAGCCCGACGCGAGCTCGGCGGCGTGCTTGTCGTCCTTCGCCTGGATCGTGTAGAAGCCCTGCAGCTGCTCCTTCGCGCCCGGGGTCGCGGTGCCCCTGGCGGTCGTCGGCTTGCCGTCCTTGGCGCGCACCGTCTGCGCCGTGTTGCTGCCCTGGAAGCCGTCGCCCTCGACGTAGGCGCCGATCTTCCTGAGGCTCTGCGTGTACGCCTCGAACATGTCCGAGATCTGCTTGATCATCTCGGCGGGCGGCGGGCTCGTTGGCTCGGGGGCGTAGAGGGCGAGGAAGTACTTGGGCATTCGTGGCTCCTTCTGGAACACGGCCTTTGCGGCCGCTTTACCTATACGACGGACGGGGGACGCGGAATCGACAGCGCTCAGCGTAGGCCGAGCGACTCCCGCATCCGCAAATAGCCAACGATCGCCTCGCGATCGAGGATCCCGACGAGCCGCGAGCCCTCGAGCACCAGCAGGACCGGCGTGGGCGAGGTCTGGAAGCGCTCCAGCGTGCTCACCAGCGTGTCGTCGGGCGCGACCATCGCCAGCTGGTCGATGCCGGTCATGGCCTCGTCGACCGACGTCCACTCCCACTTCGTCTGATCGATCTTGTGAAGGTCGGCGACGGTCACCAGACCGACGAGGCGATCACCGCGCATGATCGGCACCGCGCGGAGCGCGTTCGGCAGCATCACCTCGCGCACCAAGCGGCCGACGGTCATCCCGGACGATGCCGTGGGCGGCTCGCCATGGAGCAGCGAGCGCACCGTCGCGCCGCTGAGCGCCTCCGTCATCCGCTCCTGCTGGATCGACGAGCTCGCGGCGTTGTACAGGAAGTAGGCGATCATCCCGGACCACACGCCGCCGAAGGTGTCGTGCAGCTCGATCGCGCGATACACGCCGACGAGGAAGAGCAGGCCCGCGACCACCTGACCGCCACGCGCGGCGATCCGCGTCGCGACGTGGCGATCCTTGCGGATGCCCCACACGATCGAGCGCAGCACGCGTCCGCCGTCGAGCGGGAATCCAGGGATGAGGTTGAACACCCCGAGGCTGATGTTGATGATGCCGAGGTAGCTGGCGACGACGCCGACCGGATCGAGCGCCGGTGAGAACGCGAGCCGGTCGGTGACGATGAACGAGATGCCAAGACCGATGATCCCGATGACGAAGCTCATCAGCGGTCCCGCGCCTGCCATGAGGAACTCGGCCTTCGCGCTCGGTGGCTCCTTCCTCAAATTGGCCACTCCGCCGAGCAGGAAGAGCGTGATCGACGAGACATCCATCTTGAAGCGGCGCGCGACGACCGCGTGCGAGAGCTCGTGCGCGAGGACCGAGATGAAGAACAGGAGCGCGGTGACCGCGGCGACGATGACCGTCTTCTGATCGGACCAGTTCGGCCGCAGCTCCGGGAGGACCTGGTCGGCCAGGGTGAACAGGATCAGCGCGAAGATCAGGAACCATGAGAGGTGGATGCGGATATCGATCCCGAGGACACGCGCGACGAGGATCGAGCCCGGCATCCATTGAGGATAGAGGGCGGATACTGGACCTGTGCCGATCGACGCCGGGCTGCGGGACGACCTGATCGTCCTGTCGCGCGCGATCAATGCCGATCCCGAGCTCGCGTACCAGGGCGGCACCGCGAACAACGTCATCCCGGAGTACGCAGAGGCCGTCTTCGGGCTGCGCGCGAGGGACATGGAGACGCTCGGCACGATGATCGCGACGTTCACGGAGATCGCGGAGGGCGCGGCGAAGATGACCGTCGCCCACGACAGCGCGCTCATCACGATCGACGCGCTGGTCGATACGGCGCTGCGGCTGGCGGGCCCACCGAGATGAACCTCCCGACCGTTCGCGAGCTCGCGTCGATCATCGATCACGCCGTGCTCAAGCCGACGCAGACCGAACGGGACGTCGTCGACGCGTGCATGATCGCGCGGCGGGAGCACATCGCCACGGTGTGCGTGAAGCCCTTCTACGTGCCGGACTGCGCGCGGCTGCTCAAGGATTCGGGGGTCGGGACCTCGACGGTGATCGGGTTCCCGCACGGCGGCCAGTCTCCCGAGGTGAAGGTGTCGACGGCGCTCGGCGCGCTCAAGGACGGCGCGACCGAGCTGGACATGGTCATCAACATCGGCGCGCTCATCGAGAAGGACTACGCGACGATCGAGAAGGAGATCGCGTCGGTCGTCGGCGTGGGACACGCGAGCAACGCGTTGGTGAAGGTGATCCTCGAGACCGCGTACCTCGACGACGCGCAGAAGGCGATCGCCGCGCAGATCGCGGTCGCCGCGGAGGCCGACTTCGTGAAGACCTCGACCGGCTTCGGTCCCGAGGGCGCGACGGTCGAGGACGTGCGCCTGCTGCGTCAGATCGTGGGCCCGAAGGTGGGCGTCAAGGCATCCGGCGGCATCCGCACGCTGGATGACGCGCTCGCGATGATCGAAGCCGGAGCCAACAGGCTCGGCACATCGTCGACGCAGCAGATCCTCGATGAGCTCCGTCAGCGACGCGGCGAGGTCTGATACACTTTCGCCGTAATCGAACACGGCATCGGGCTTTGGGCGGGCCTGACCGGTTGGTCAGGCCTTTTTCATACCCGCGAACGCATAGGGAGTTGACTTGGCGATAGCTGAAGCGACGGCCACGGGACGTGGCCGGTTCGGGGATCTGGACATCCACAAGGATGTCGCCCGAGCCATCTCAGATCTGGGCTACATGGCCCCCACACCGATCCAGGTCCAGGCGATCCCCATCATGTTGCGCGGCAGGGATCTGCTCGCGCAGGCGCAGACCGGCACCGGCAAGACCGCGGCGTTCGCCATCCCGATCCTCGAGCTGGTCGATCCAGGACTGAAGCGCCCGCAGGCGCTGATCATCGTGCCGACGCGCGAGCTCTGCGTGCAGGTCACCCGGGAGTTCGGCGCGCTCGGCAAGTACCGCAAGGCGCACGAGGTCGCCATCTACGGCGGCGTCTCGTACACCCCGCAGGAGCGTGCGCTGCAACGCGGCGTCGCGATCATCGTGGGCACGCCGGGCCGCCTGCTCGATCACATCGAGCGCGGCACGCTCGACACCAAGGATCTGCGCATCGTCATCCTCGACGAGGCCGACCGCCTCCTCGACATGGGTTTCGCGCCCGAGGTCCGGCGTCTGCTGCGCAGGTGCCCGACGAACCGCCAGACCGCGCTGTTCAGCGCGACGCTCGGCCGCGAGGTCAAGGATCTCGCGTTCAGCTTCACGAAGGATCCCGAACAGGTCGCGATCGAGCCCGAGCAGCGCAACCTCGAGACGATCGAACAGATCTACATCGAGGTCCTCGAGGAGGACAAGGTCAAGGCGCTCGAGGAGCTGCTGAAGAAGTACGAGATCGACCAGGTGCTGATCTTCCGCCACACCAAGCGCGGCGTGGACAAGCTCGTCGAGTCACTCAAGCGTCGCGGCCACACCGTCGACGCGATCCACGGCGACCTGTCGCAGCGCGAGCGCGAGCGGACGCTCGATGCGTTCCGCGACGGCAAGCTGCCGATCCTCGTCGCGACGAACGTCGCCGCGCGCGGGCTGCACATCGAGGACATCAGTCACGTGGTGAACTACGACCTTCCCGAAGATGCCGAGACGTTCACGCACCGCGTCGGCCGCACCGGCCGCGCGGGCAAGACGGGCGTCGCGGTGACCTTCGTGGGCCCGTGGGATCTCGACGAGTTCGAGCGCCTCCGCTCGAAGGCGAACGTTCCGTTCCGTCGCGAGGTGCTCGACCTCTACGGAGCGTAGCTCCGAGCACACGGCCGTCGCGTCGCGAATGGTCAACCGCTACGGGGCGTAGATCCTAACCGCAGAACTCCCGCGCGAGGCGCTCCCACAGCTCACCGCAGAGGCGCAGCGACTCCTGGTCGACGCGCTCGTCGTTGCCGTGGAACATTCCCGCGAAGTCGTCGAAGGGGATGCGCTCGCTCATCAGGCCGTAGCCGTACGCGGTCACACCCTTGCGGCGGAAGAAACGCGCGTCGGTCGCGCCCATGAGGAGCATTGGCACGGTCTTCGAGCCGGGGACGAGATCGGCGGAGATCTTCGCGAGCGCGTCCCAGAGCGGCGTGTCGAGCGGGGACTCGGTCGGCGTGTTGTCGCCCTCCGAGATGATCTCGCACGACGACCAGAGGTCGCCGATCGCGTCGCGCAGCATCGCGCGCACGCCCGCACCGTGATCGCCGGGCAGTGTGCGGATGTCCACCTCGACCATCGCGGTGTCGGGGATGACGTTGATCTTCACACCCGAATGCACGATGTTCGGCGAGAGCGTGGTATGCGTCGTGGCGTAGAAGAAGCGCCCGATGCCGATCGGCGCGCGATCGAGCGCCGGCTGCAGCGTCGACACGTGGGTGAGCAGAAAGCGCTGAAGTGGCGGAAGATCCAGCCCGCCGATGAACTGATACCAGGTGTCCTGGAGGCGCGTCGGTGCGCGATATCGACCGATGCGCGCGAGCACCTCGCCCGCCTTCACGGCCGCGTTGTCGGCACGGAACGGCATCGATCCGTGGCCGGGCGTTCCCTTCACGCGCAGCTTCGTCCACTGCGAGCCCTTCTCCCCCACCATCACGGGGAGCTTGGCGCCGTCGCCCTTCGTGAGCCCGAACCGCGCGCCGCCGAACTCCGTGACCATGTAATCGGACTTCACTAGGTCCCATTTGTTGTTCACGAGCCACTCGGCGCCCCACGTGCCGAGCGCCTCCTCATCGGCCACCGCCGTGTAGATGATGGTGCCTTTCGGCCGGAACCCCGACGTGATGAGCCGCTTGATCGCCGTCGCCATGGTCGCGGTGACGTTCAGCATGTCGACCGCACCGCGGCCCCACACCGTGCCGTCGATGAGCTCGCCGCCGAACGGATCGTGCTGCCAGCCAGCCTCGTTCACCGGCACGACGTCCGTGTGACCGCAGAGGTGCAGGCTCGGCGCCTTCGGGTCCGACCCCTCGATCCGCACGACGAGGCTCGCTCGTCCGGGATGCGGCTCGTAGCGCTCGATCTCGACGCCCGGCCCTGTCAGGTACGAGGTCAGGAGGTCAGCGCTGCGGCTCTCGCGTCCGGAATCGGGCGTGCCGTCGTTCACGCACTGGTTGCGGATGAGGTGCTGCAGGAGATCGGTGGACTCCTCGAGCTGCGTGGTCACCGGCTCGCCTTCGCGAGCTCCTGCCGTACGACCTTCGTCGCCTCGACGACGATGCGGCACTTCGCGATCGATTCCTCGACCGGACGCGTCTTGAGGCCGCAGTCGGGGTGCGGCAAGAGCTTGTCGGCCGGTACGTACTTGAGCCCCTTGCGGATGCCCTCGGCGGCCTCCTCGACCGACTCGAGCGCGTGCTTGTGGACGTCCACGATGCCGATCGCCATCTCCTTCGTGAACGGATCCCGATCGAAGAGGTCGAGGTACTTGTATTCGTAGTTCACCATCGCGAGGTCGAGCTGATCGACGGGCAGATCGAGGACTTTGGGATAGATCGCAGCGAAGTCGCCGTAGCAGATGTGCGAGATGGTCTTCGCTTTCAGATTTTGCGTGACGATGCCCATCGCCTCGATCGCGATGTCCAGCTCCTCCGGACGCGCGTGGATCGCGGGCTCGTCGATCTGGATGTACTTCGCGCCGGCGCGATCGAGATCCTCGGCCTCGAGACGGATCGCCTCGGCCAGCGCGAGCGCCGCGTCGCGACGCGTCGGGTACGACTCGAGGTAGGACCAGTCGAGCATCGTGTACGGGCCGGTCAGCATCCCCTTCACGGGACGATCGGTAAGCGATTGCGCGAAGGTGAACCAGTCGACCGTCATCGGCTTCGGTCGCGCGACCTTCCCAGAGATGATGGGCTTGTGGTAGTAGCGATTGCCGTACGCGCGCACCAGCCCGCCCACGGTGTACCCGTCGAGCAGCTCGGCGAAGTGCGCGACCATGTCGCCGCGATACATCTCGCCGTCCACGAGGATGTCGAGGTCAAGGTCCTCCTGGACACGGATCCACTCCGTCGTCGCCTTGCGCTCGAGCTCCTCGAGCTCCGTCTTGCCGAGCTTCCCGCGCGCGAACGCGTTGCGGGCCTTCTGTAGATATTCCGGCTTCCCGAAGGAGCCGACCGTCGTGGTCAACAGGACACCACCACCGGGGTGCTGTGCCCCCCGAGAACCACCCACCTCTGTCATGCGACCACACCTCCCGCGACGCGCGCCGCTTCGGCGAGCACGGCCAGCTTCTTGACGGCCACGTCGTGCGGAAGGAACTCGAGGCTCGTCGTCGGCGCGAGCCAGAGGCGATCCGGCTTCACGAGCTTCAGCGCCTCCTCCGCGAGCTTCGTCAGCTCGTCGCGCGTCTCCAGACGCGTGTTCCGGGCCTCGACGATGCCGAGCACGATCGTCTTCTCGCCGAACACGTCGAGCCGGCGCAGCACGGTCGTGTCCCGGCTGCGGATATCCAGACCGATCTGCGCGACCGGGAACGATGCAAGGAGTTCGAGGACGCGATCGGCCGGGAAGAAGTACGTCTGCAACGCGAGCGGTACACCGGCTGCCGCGAGGCGCTGGAATGCCGCGCGCGCGAGCTCGATGTGCTGCGGCTGGGCGACGAGCGCGGGCTCCTCCACGTCGATCAAGGTCGCGCCCGCGGCGCCGAGCCCGGTGATCTCCGCCGCGAGCGCATCGGCGACGGCGGCGACGCGATCCTCGAGCGTGCGGTAGTGCTTGTCGATCGCGAGCGTGGCGAAGGTGAGCGGTCCGCAGATGGCGGCCTTCAGCTCGTGCGTCGTCTGGCCGCGCGCGAACGCGAAGTCGCGCACCAGCGTCTTGCCGTCGGTCGTGATCTTCCCCTCGATGAGCGGCTGCCGGAAGTACGTGTTGTTGTCGTAGTAGCGCTCGAGCGGGCCGCGCGAGACGCCGCCCCAGGCCTTCGCGAAGGGCGCGAACAGGTCGTCCCAGCGGATCTGCCCATCGTTGAGGATGTCGATACCGGTGCCCTCGATCTCAGCGATCGCCGCACGTGTCGCCCCGTCCTGGACCGTCGCGAGCTCGCCGTCGTCGATCTCGCCGCGATCGTGACGGTGGAGCGCGTTGCGCAGCGCCTGGCCGCCCGTCTCATCGGAGATCTTCGGATAGGCGCCGATGACCGTGGTCTTCATGACTTCTCCCTCAATCCGCTTCGCTGGACGACGAGGCCCACCGCCTCTGGCCATTCGATCGCGTAGATGTGCACCCCGTGCACGCCCGGCAACGCGCGGAGCTCCTGGACGAGCTCGACCGCGATGGCGATCCCTTCCTGCTCCGCGTCCCGCGCGCCACGCATCCGCTCGACCGTCGCGTCGGGGATCGTGACGCCGGGCACCTTCGCGAGACGTTTCGCCTGATCCGCGGAGCGCAGGACGAGCACGCCCGCGAGGATGGCCGGGTCCTTCGCGCGCTTGCGCACCTCGCTGAGCCAGGCGCTGAATGTGACGATGTCGAACACCGGTTGCGTCTGCAGGAAATCAGCGCCGGCCTCGAGCTTCTCGATCGTGCGATCCACGTCTCGGCTCGTCGGCTCCCCGAATGGCGAGGCCGTGCCGCCGAGGAACAGCTGCGGCGGCTTGGTGATCGCGTCTCCGGACAGGAAGACGCCACGGTCGCGCATTCCGCTGGCCATCTTCAGCAGCCCGATGCCGTCGAGATCCTTCACGTGGACGGCATCCGGGTGATTGCCCACCCTCGGATCGTCGCCGCTCATGCACAGGAACGTGTCGAGCCCGAGAGCGGCCGCGCCGAGGAGGTCTCCCTGGAGCGCGATGCGATTCCGATCCCGGCCCGTCATCTGCACGATCGGCGTGACGCCGGCATCGCGCACGAGCAGCGCCGCCGGGATGGACGACATCGCGGCCACCGCGCGGTTGCTGTCGGTCACGTTCGCGGCATCGACGCAGCCACGGAGCGCGCTCGCGCGTCGTGTCACGACGTCGCCGTCTGCGCTCTTCGGGGGATTGATCTCGGCCGTCACGACGAACGCGCCGGACCGGACCAATGACGGGAATGTGCTCAACCGGAACAAGACCTCTGCTCTCTCATCTTTCCCTGACTCAGGGCCGGAATTGGCACCGAAGCGGGACTCCGCTGGTTGCCGCGGCTTCGACGGGCCGTTCCCTCAGCCGCTCTCGATGACGGATCGCGCGTGAATTGCGTCGATGCTAGCACCGTACACTCAACCGCGCCCATGACCGATCGATTCGTCGACCTCAGCCTGCGCGCGTTCAGCGATGAGCTCGCATCGGGTAGCGCCGTCCCCGGCGGTGGAAGCGCGGCGGCCTACGCCGGCGCGCTCGGCGCGGCGCTCGCGGCCATGGTCGGTCGCATCGCCGCGAAGAAGAAGGATGGGAGCGGAAGTGATACCGAGTTCATCGCGGAGCTCGACGACCTCCGCGCCTATTTCCTGCGCCTCGTCGACGACGATAGCGCCGCGTTCCGCCGTGTGAGCGAGGCGATGAGGCTCCCAAAGTCGACCGATGCCGAGAAAGCGGCACGCAAGGAACGGCTCCAGGCCGGTCTGACGGGCGCGTCGCGGGTGCCGCTCGAGGTCGCCAAGGCCGCGCGCCGTCTGCTCGACGCCTGTGAGCGTGGCCTCAAGACCGCGAGCCCGATGACCGTCAGCGACATCGGCGTGGCGGCCCTCATGGCGGAGGCCGCGCTGCGCGGCGCGGCACTCAACGTGATGACCAATCTCGCCTCCATCAGCGACGCGGCACAGATCAAGTCGCTTTCCGAGGACCTCGACCGCGCCCTCGATGGATCGGAGGAGCAGCGCAAGCGCATCCTGGACTTCGTCGAGTCACGGATCGCGCGCTGATGACGAGACTCCTTCACGGGCGACCGCTCGCGGAGCGCATCACGGCCGATCTCGCGGCGCGTAGCGAGGCGCTCAAAGCGCGTGGCACACAGCCCACCCTGCGCATCGTGTCCGTCGGCGCCGATCCGGCGGGGAACGCCTACGCGGGGCGGCTCGCGAAGGCGGGTCAAGCGCTGGGCGTGCATGTCGTCGAGGCCGCGCTCGCGCGGGACACCACCGAGAGCGAGCTCATCGCTGCACTCGAGCGGGCCGGCGCCGATGTGAGCGTGCACGGCGTCCTCTTGCTCACGCCGTTACCGGGCAAGCTCGACGAGGGACACATCGTCGACCACATCCCCGTCGCGAAGGACGTCGAGGGCATGCATCCGTTCAACGTCGGCTTCCTGGCCGACGGCCGTCCGCGTTTCGTGCCGTCGACCGCCGAGGCGTCGCTGGAGCTTCTGAAGTTCTACGAGGTGCCGCTGCGCGGCACGCGCGCGTTGATCGTTGGCCGGAGCACCGTGATCGGGCGCCCTGCCGCGAATCTCCTCCTGCTCAAGGACGCGACCGTCACGATCGCGCACAGCAAGACGGTCGATCTCGCGCGGCACACGCGTGACGCGCAGGTGATCATCATCGCCACCGGTCGCGCGGGCTTCCTGCGCGGTGACATGGTGTCGAAGGGCGTCGTCGTGATCGATGCGGGCATCAATGTGACGCCGAATGGGATCGTTGGGGATGTCGATGTCGAGAGCGTGAGCGCGGTCGCCGACGCACTGAGCCCTGTTCCTGGTGGGCTCGGCACGGTGACGACCGCGCTCCTGTTGCGGAACGTGCTCGCCGCTACGGAGCGGCAGGTCGGAGGCGGCTAGCCGGCCGTTGGCGGGTCCCCTCCCCACGAGTCAACCTCTGTGACGAGGGTAGGCGTGGCGACTTGTAGCGCGACGATGAGGGCGAGGACGAGCATGAGGTACCGCATCATTTCCTTTCCATGAGCCCACTGGGCTTTCGCGTTGCTTCGTACGCCTTGATGAGGTAATGGCGGGCTTCGTCAGACTGGCCGCGTGTCTCAGCCAGTCGGCTTAGACGCTGGAACACTTCCCCGAGCTCAGCAAACGCATTCAATTCCTCATAGGCCGTCGCAGCCTCCTTTAGATGGCGAACGCCTTCGTCGACTTGGCCGAGATGGCTCGCAGCGTCAGACAGGACCAATCGGGCAGCGGCGGCAGCGCGCACGTTCTGGTGTTCCGTCGCCAGAGCGAGCGCCTGCGCCGCAAACCCCGCAGCGTCTTGCCACATCCCGGCCTTCGCGGCGCACTCGGCCTTCGTAGTCACGTAGTGGGGCACGAAGGCCGCTGGACCAGTGACGCGTGCGAGCTCGATCGCTTTGTCTGAGTACGTACGCGCCGATTGCAGGTGCCCACGCTCCGCGGCAAACAACGCCATGGCGTTGTAGAGCATGGCTATCTGCGTCAGATCGTTGGCGGCCTCACTCGCTCCGATTGCTCTTTGGAGATACGTGGTTGCGGCATCCAGATCACCGCGAGCTCGATAGGACAGCGCCAAGCCCTGATAGATCGTCGCTAGGGCGGCCATATCGCTCACGTCCTTCGACCATTCGAGCGCCGAAAAGTAATAAGCACTCGCGGCTTCGTGCTGTCCAAGGTCGTACGCGATAGCGCCGAGATCCTTCAAGAGCTTCATTCGCATGAGGGCGTCGATCACCGGTGCAGCTTCCACCTTCGCTAGATGCTCCTCGAGTAGGTGCTTGGCCCTGAGTGGATCGCCGACGAGTCGGTATCCGATGGCTCGCTGATAGTTCACTTGCGCGGAAAGTCGCTCGTCACCCAATTGCTTCGCAAGACGCTCGGACGCTTCGAGATCAGGCAGCGCTTCACGGCCCCTCTGGAGGAAGTTCAGCGCGGTCGCTCGGTACATCCTCAGGGTCGCTATCTCGCGATGGGACTTGGCCGCCGCAAGCAGCTCTTCAGCACTCGAGAGAGCCTCCGCCGCGCGTGCGCGCGTCAAACGACTGGAAAGCTCAGCGATCGCGAATTCCCGCTGCTTCCGCTCTGACTCCTCGGCCTCGTCCGACAGGAAGAACGATGTCGGCTTCCCCAGTCGGTTCGCGAGGTACTCGAGCGCCTTCATGGAGGGCCGGATCTTCCCCAGCTCGATCGCACTCACATAGGCGCGCGTGAAGTTGGGGGCCGCGAGCGCGCCCTGGCTCAGCCCTGCCTCTGTGCGCGCCCTGCGGATGCGCGCACCGAGCTCTTTGACGGTCGTGGAGTCGGGAATGGGCCGCCTGGTGCGCGTCTGCTGAGGCACGGCGGCACGTTAGGACGGCCCTCGGCGCCTGTCAATAAATAAGTGCTAGAGCCGGATGATGGGCGGCTTGGCCGGATCCTCGAAGTGCTGGGTGTCGATGAAGCGCAGCTTGCCCAGGATCGAGTCGGCCAGGATCGAGTGCGTCCGGATGCCGTGGGCGAAGAAGCGGACGCCCTGGAGCAGCTCCCCGTCGGTCACACCGGTGGCGATGAAGCGGATGTCCTTGCCGCTCGCGAGGTCCTCGGTGCGGTAGACCCGCGTCTCGTCGATGACGCCCATCTTGCGCGCGCGCTCGCGTTCGCCGTCGTTGCGGAAACGGAGCCGGCCGAGGATCTCGGCGCCGAGGCAGCGGAGCGCGGCGGCGGCGAGCACACCCTCGGGCGCGCCGCCGGTGCCCATGACCGCGTGGACGGCTGTGCCGGCGACGGCGACGGAGATGGCGGCGGTGAGATCGCCGTCGTCGATCAGCTTGATGCGCGCGCCGGCGGCGCGCACGTCGTTGATGAGCTTCTCGTGTCGCGGCCGCGCCAGGATGATGACGGTCAGGTCGCGCACATCGCGTCCGCCGAGCGAGTCCGCGATGATCTTGAGGTTCTCGGCGACCGGGCGGTCGAGGTCGACCTTGCCCTTCGCGGGCGCGCCGACGACGAGCTTCTCCATGTACGTGTCCGGCGCGTGGAGCAGCCCGCCCGGCTCGGAGACGGCCATGACGGCGGTGGCGTTGGCGCGGCCCTGCGCGACGAGGTTCGTGCCCTCGAGCGGATCGACGGCGATGTGGACTTCGGGCCCGACGCCGCGGCCGACCTTCTCGCCGATGTAGAGCATCGGCGCTTCGTCGCGCTCGCCCTCGCCGATGACGATCGTCCCGTTGAACGCGACCTCGTCCATGGTCGAGCGCATGGCTTCGACGGCCGCCTTGTCCGCGGCGCGATTGTCGCCGTGACCCATGAGATGCGCGGCCGCGATGGCGGCAGCTTCGGTGATGCGGACCAGGTCGAGGCTCGAGGCACGCTCGGTGGCAGAGGGTTCTTTCATCGCGTCAACGCTAACCGAGTTGGCGGCCAACCTGCACGATGCGCGCGACGCGCTCCGCCGCCGCTTGGATGAGCGCGTCCGCGTGCGCCATGGCATCGCCAAGGGACATCGGTCCGTCGCTCGTCGGCTCGATCGCGGTGAGTCCCTGTTCGAAGAGCGCCTCGTGCCCCTCGCCGGTCCCGCCGACGATCGCGATGACGGGCCTGCCCTTCGCGGCGGCGCGCTTCGTCACCGCCTGCGTGAGCTTGCCGTACGCGCTCTGCTGATCCAGACGCCCTTCGCCGGTGATGACGAGGTCGGCGTGCGCGAGCCGTTCGTCGAATCCGGTCGCTTCGAGGACGAGCTCCGCGCCGGATCGAAGATGCGCATCCAGGAACGCGATGAGTCCCGCCCCGAGCCCACCCGCCGCGCCCGCGCCAGGGACGTCGCGCACGTTGCGACCAACGAAGCGCTCGACCACGCCGGCGTAGCGCTCGAGCGCCCTGTCGAGCTCCGCGACCATCTCGGGCGTCGCACCTTTCTGCGGCCCATAGACGGCCGACGCGCCCTCGGGACCGAGAAGCGGATTGCGGACATCGCAGGCGACCTCGATGGCCGGACGGATGAGGCGCGTATCGGTCTGGCCGTCGATGCGATGGAGACGAGCGAGGGCGGCCCCTCCTTCGGGAAGCTCGTCGCCGGCGGCATCGAGGAATCGATAGCCGAGCGCGCGCGCCATGCCCGCTCCGCCGTCATTCGTGGCGCTGCCGCCGATGCCGATCACGATCCGATGCGCACCGCTCACCGCCGCCGCGAGGATGAGCTCGCCGGTGCCGCGCGTCGACGTGATCCGTGGATCGCGCTCGCTCGGCAGGAGCAACGGCAGCCCGCTCGCGGCGGCCATCTCGACGACGGCGGTCGTGCCGTCACCGAGGATCCCCCACTCCGCCTCGATCTCGCGGCCGAGCGGATCGTGAACGAGCGTGCGCCGCAGCTTCCCCTTCGTCGCGCGGACGAGCGCGCGCACGGTGCCCTCGCCTCCGTCAGCGAGAGGCAGCTCATCGCAGACCGCGTTCGGCCAGACGCGACGAAGACCGCGCGCGATCGCGCCGGCGACCGCGACGGCATCGAGGCTCCCCTTGAACGATTGCGGCGCGATCAAGACCCGCGGAATAGCGGCGGGCATCACGCGATTCTGACACCTAGACTGATGACAGTGACGTCGCTCGCGCTCGGGCCCGACGCAGCCTGTATCGAGCGCGACCCAGCGGCCCTCACGGGTGCGTGGAGCGCGCTCGCCGACCAACGGAGCGAGCCGAGCATCTTCCTCACGCCGGAGTGGCTCTCGGTCGCGCGCGCACACGATGCGGGCACATCCATCACGCTCGCGATCGGAGACCCGGTCCGTGGCATCGCCGCGCTGGCACGGGATCCCGACGGGGCCATTCGCTTCGCAGGGGGCGAGCTGACGGATCTCCAGGATGTGGTCGCGGCGCCCGGGACCGAGGCCGCGGCGGCAGGCGCGCTCGGGCGCTGGCTCGCGCGCGAGCGTCCACCATGCGTTCGCCTCTCGTTCGTCTTCGAGGACTCCCCGACCCTTCCCGCGGTGGCGACCGAGCTCACGCGCGCGGGGTACGCCGTGACGCAGCGGCGGCTCGTGACGTCGCCGTCGCTGCCTTTGCCGGCCGATTTCGAGACGTACGTGCAGTCCCTCGGAAAGAAGGAGCGGCACGAGCTGCGGCGCAAGCTGCGCAGGCTCGAGACGACCGCGACCGCGTCGTATCGCACGGTGAGCGACGCCGAGCGGCCGGCGGTGCTCGATCGCTTCTTCGAGCTGCACCGCCTGTCCCACGGCCGCAAGGCCGACTTCATGACACCCCCGGTCGAGCGATTCTTCCGCGACGTCGCCGAGGCGCTCGCGCCGCTCGGCCGTCTGCGCCTTGGCGCGCTGCACGTCGACGGTACCGATGTCGCGATCCTCTTCGGCTTCGCGTACCGGCAGACGCTCGCGCTCTACAACGCGGCGTACGACCCGGGGCTCTCCTCGCTGTCGATCGGCATCGCCAGCCACGCGTGGGCGATCCGCGACGCGATCGCCGAGGGCATGAACGTCTACGACCTGCTGCGCGGCGACGAGCCGTACAAGTACGACCTCGGCGCGCGTGACCGCTACCTCGCGGAGCTGCTCGCCGACCGGGTGCCCGCGTGAGGATCGCGATGCTGTCCGTGCACGCGTGCCCGCTCGCGAAGCTCGGCGGCCGCGACTCGGGCGGCGCGAACGTCTACGTCCGAGAGCTCGCACGCGACCTCGGTGCGCGTGGGATCGAGGTCGACGTGTTCACGCGCTGGCGCGAGCCCGGCGACCCGCGCATCCAGAGCCTCGGCCCGAACGCGCGCGTGATCCACATCGAGTCCGGCCCGATCGGCTACCTGCCGAAGATGCAGGTCTACGACCGGCTCGAGGAGTTCACCGCCCGCCTCGAGGAGCACGTCGCGTCCGAGGGTCTGCGCTACGACCTCATCCACGCGCACTACTGGCTGTCCGCGGACGTCGCGCGCCGGCTGAGCGCCAGGTGGCACGTGCCGGTGATCCAGATGTTCCACACGCTCGGTCTCGTGAAGCGCGAGGTGATGGACGAGGACATCGACGGCGAGAGCGACCTGCGCATCGACATCGAGCGCGCGGCCGTCCGCACCTCGGCGGCGGTCGTGGCCGCCAGCGAGATCGAGGCGACGGAGCTGCGCGATCTCTACGACGCGGACGACGCCCGCATGCGGATCATCCCGTGCGGCGTGGACCCGGTGGTCTTCCATCCGATCCGCCAGGCCGACGCGCGCGAGGCGACGCACCGCGACCAGTGCGAGCGGATCATCCTGTTCGTCGGCCGCATCGAGCAGATCAAGGGCATCGACGTCCTGCTCAAGTCGCTCGGGCTCCTGTTCTTCCGCCGGCCGGAGCTGCGCTCGGAGGTCTGCCTCCTCGTGGTCGGCGGCGCGCTCGATCCCGGCGAAGACGCGCCCGAGACCGAGAAGATCCTCGAGCTGCGCCGGCTCGTCCACGACAACCGGATGGAGGACAACGTGGATTTCGTCGGCTCGCGCGATCAGGAGCAGCTCGCGCTGTACTACGCGGCCGCGGATCTGTGCGCGGTGCCGTCGCTGACCGAATCGTTCGGGCTCGTGGCGCTCGAGGCGATGGCCTGCGGCACGCCGGTGGTTGGAACGCGCGTGGGCGGCCTGCAGACGGTCATCGAGGACGGCGAATCGGGACTGCTGGTCCCAGCCGGCGATTACCAGGCGCTCGCCGAGGCGATCGCGCGCGTGCTGGTCGATCATCGGCTGCGCATCCATCTCGCGCACGGCGCGCGGCAGCGCGCGGAAGGGTTCACCTGGCACGCCGTGGGCGAGCAGATCGTCGCGCTCTACGAGAGCGTCCTCGAGAAGGTGGAGGTCTAGGGCGTGGCGGACGAGTTCCCACTGCCGAAGCGGGCCATGGCGATCTTCGCGCACCCCGACGACGTGGACTTCGGCTGCTCGGGCACGCTCGCGCTCTGGGCCGATCGCGGCGTGCACATCACGTACTGCCTCCTCACCAGCGGCAACAAGGGCACGCACGATCCGAAGATGACGCCGCTGCGGCTCTCACGCATCCGCGAGAAGGAGCAGCAGGCGGCGGGGCGCGTCGTCGGCGCGAAGGAGTTCACGTTCCTGCGGCACGACGACGGCGAGCTCGAGGTCTCGATGAAGCTGCGCGGCGAGGTCTGCAAGGCGATCCGCATCCACAAGCCCGACGTCGTCTTCGCGCAGGATCCATGGCGCGAATACCAGATGCATCCCGACCATCGCGTCGCGGGCTGGAGCGCGATGGACGGCATCATCGCCGCGCGCGACCACCTGTTCTTCAAGGAGCAGCTGCGCGGCAAGCTCACGCACCACCGCGTGAGGCACGTCTACCTCTTCGGGACGGCCGAGCCGAACGTCTGGTTCGACATCACCTCGACGCTCGATCGCAAGATCGATGCGATCGGCTCGCACAAGAGCCAGGTCGGTGACTTCAAGGGCCTCTCGCAGCGCATGCGCGCGTTCGCCGGCTCGACGGGCCGCGGCTGGGGACTCGAAGCCGCGGAGGGGTTCCGCTACCTCGAGCTCGCCTAGTGCTTGAAGTGGCGCCGTCCGGTGAAGAGCATCGCCATGCGGTGGCGGTTCGCGGTGTCGATCATCATCTGATCGCGGAGCGAGCCACCTGGCTGGATGATCGCGGTCACGCCCGCGCGAGCGGCGACCTCGATGCCATCCGGGAACGGGAAGTAGGCGTCGGACGCCATCACCGCGAGGCGCGCGTTCTCGCCGGCCTTGCGGACCGCGACCTCGACCGCAACGACGCGAGAGAGCTGCCCCGGACCGACGCCGACGGTCGCGAGCCCCTTGACCAGCACGATGCCGTTCGAGGTCACATGGCGCACGCAGCGCCACGCGAAGATGAGATCGGTGAGCTCCTCGAGCGTCGGGTGCCGCTCGGTGACGGCCTTGAAATTCGATTCCTCGGGCGCGCTGTCATCAGGCGTCTGCACGAGCACGCCGCCCGACACGCGCTTGATGTCGAGGGCGCCCTTGTCGGTGCGACCGCGCTTCGGGTCGTAGCCGGGGACCGCCAGTATCTCGAGGTTGCGCCGCTCGCGCAGCAGCGGCAGCGCGTCGTCGGCGTAGCCGGGCGCGATGATCGCCTCGTAGAAGGTGTCCTGGAGAGCGCGCGCCAGCTCCGCGCTCACCGGCCGGTTGCAGCCGACGATCCCGCCGAAGGCCGAGACCGAGTCGCAGAGGAACGCGCGCCCGTAGGCCTTCGCGATCGTGGTCTCGGAGGCGATGCCGCACGGGTTCTGGTGCTTGACGATCGCGACCGTGGGCTGCGTGAAGTCCGTCACCATGCGCCACGCGGAGTTGATGTCGAGCATGTTGTTGAAGCTCGTCGCCTTACCGTGCAGCTGCTCCATGGACGTCATCGCGCCGTTCTCGCCGCGCACGCGGTAGAACGCGGCCTGCTGATGCGGGTTCTCCCCGTACCGGAGGTCGCGGACCTTCTCGAGCGAGAGCGTCAGATCCTGAGGGAACGAGACGCCGGCCGCAGCGGAGAGGCGCGACGCGATCGTCGCGTCGTACGCGGCCGTGTGCGAGAAGGCCTCCGCGGCGAGCTGGCGGCGCGTTTCGGTGGAGACGGACCCGCGCTCGCGCAGCTCCTCGAGGATCGCGACGTAGCGCTCCGGCCGGCTCACGACGACGACGTCGAGATGGTTCTTCGCCGCGGCGCGCAGGAGCGTCAGGCCGCCGATGTCGATCTTCTCGAGCAGCGCGTCACCGGTCACACCCGACGCGGCCGCGCGCTGGAACGGATACAGGTTCGCGGCGACGAGGTCGATCGGCACGATGCTCTCGCGTTCGAGGTCGGCCGCGTGGCTCGCGTCGGAACGCTTCGCGAGGATCGCCGCGTGGATCTTCGGGTGGAGCGTCTTGACGCGACCGCCGAGCAGGACGGGCGAGCCGGTCACATCCTCGACCGAGCGAGCGGTGATGCCTTCGGCCGCGAGCGCCGCGAGCGTTCCGTCGGTGGCGATCAGCTCCCAGCCGATCTCCTGGAGTCCGCGCGCGAACGCCACAAGTCCTGTCTTGTCGTCGACTGAGAGGAGTGCGCGCACGTGGTCCCCCAAACATCGATCACGTGGTGCGTCGGTTTGCAACGGTAGTATAGCCGCCCGTGCCATTCGACCCGGGCCATCTCTGGGCCCGTCTCTTCGACCCGTTCAACTCCGAGTCGCGCTTCTATTGGCCGTTCGTCATCGGCCTTGGGATCACGCTCGTGGCGAACATCGTCTGGTACGCGTGGCCACAGGATCGCGACTCCGCGCCCGCGGAGCACGCCCTCCGCCCGTGGGCGTTCTGGATCAACGTGGTCATCCTCATCTGGGTCCTGGTGCTCGTGATCGCGAAGGCGCCGTTCTTCTGGACCGGCGTGACGTTCGCCATCGACCTGGGGATCCTCGGATCCATCTACCTCTACGTGCTGCCGCCGCGCGAGCTCGAATGGCTGCGCGAGCAGCGGCGCCAGAAGTACATCCCGAAGGCAAAGAAGAAGCGGCGGCGCTAAGCCTCTCGCCGCTCGACGCCGTCCACCCGGGCGAGCGACGGTCCCCGATGCAGCCAGCGTTCCAGCTCGGCGATCGCCGCGTCCAAGCCGTCGGCCACGCACTCGAACCCGCCGTCATCGCGATTCCACACCTGAACTGACAGACCGAGCTGCGCCGCGCGGTGCTGCGCCGCCACACGGAAGCCCACGCCCTGGACGCGGCCGCGCACGATGAAGCGGGCGCGGGTCACCTCTCAGCGCGCTTGCGGGAGCCCATGATCTCGTCGAGCGATCGCGTGTTCGCGACGCTCTTCTTCGTCGTCCAGCCGCGGCGCGCGGTCGCGACGCCGAGCGCCATCCATTCGAGCTCCTCGACCCGGTGCGCGTCGGAGCTGATGACGAGCTCGGCGCCCTTCTCGAGCGCCTCGTGCACGCAGATGTCCGGGAGGTCGAGGCGCTCCGGGCCGCCGTTGACCTCGAGCCGCGTGCGCGTGCGCACCGCCGCGTCGATCAACGCCGTCATGTCGACGTCGTACGGATCTCGTTTTTCAAGTAGGCGCCCTGTGGGGTGCGAGATCGCGTCGACGAGCGGATGCTCCATCGCTCCGATGATCCGCCGCGTCATCTGCGCGCGCGGCTGGGAGAACGCGGAGTGCACGGACGCCGTCACGATGTCGAACTGCGCCAGCAACTCGTCGGGATAGTCGAGATTGCCGTTCGCGCGGATGTCGACCTCGGTGCCGATGAGGACACGGAACGGCGCCAGCTCGCGATTCACCTTCGCGATCTCCGCGCTGCGCGCCGCGATCCGCTCGACGTTCAGGCCCTGCGTCATGCCAAGACCCACGGAGTGGTCGGTCAGCGCCATGTAGGCGTAGCCCTTGTCGCGCGCGCGGCGGGCCATGTCGATGATCGGATCGCGTCCGTCGGTCCAGTTCGAATGCGTGTGCAGGTCGCCGGTGATGTCCGCGACCTCGACGAGCGCCGGCAGCTTGTGCGCGACGGCCGCGTCGATCTCGCCGTGGTCCTCGCGCAGCTCCGGCGGGATCCACTCCATGCCGAGCACCGCGTAGATCTCCTCCTCCGTCCGTGACGCCACAGGCGTGCCGGTCTTCTCCTCGCCGACGCGGTACAGGCCGTACTCGTTGAGCAGAAGCTTCTTGCGGAGCGCGATGCCGCGCAGCCGCACGTTGTGCTCCTTCGAGCCCGTGAAGTACATCTGCGCGGCACCCCACGACGCGAGCGGCACCACCCGGAGATCGATCTGCAGGCCGCGGTCGATGACGACGGAGGACTTCGTCTCCCCGTTCGCGAGCACGCGCTCGACCGTTGGGGCGCGCGTGAACGCCGCCATGATCGGCGCCGCGTCGGCGGACGCGACCAGCACGTCGATGTCGCCGATGGTCTCCCGCCAGCGGCGCAGGCTCCCCGCGACGGTGATCCGGTCGAAGGTCGCCTCGTTCTGGAGCCACTCCAGAATCGCGTTCGCGGCGGCTTGTGCATCCACGATGAGAGAACGCCCGGTCCGTGATCGGAACGAGGCGATGGACTTGAGGATGTTCTCTTCGGTCTTCGCCTGGATCTTCGGGAGCTGGCGCAGCCGACCGCTCTTCGCGGCCTCCTCGAGCTCGTCGATGGTCGTGATCTTGAGGTGGTCGTAGATCGTCCGGGCGGTCGAAGGACCGACGCCGGGCACGCGCAGCAGCGTCAGCAGGCCATCCGGGACCGCCGCGCGCAGCTCCTCGTGCCGCGTGGCCGTCCCGGTGGTCAGGAGCTGCTCGATGACATCTTTGACGCTCTTCCCCACCTTTGGGATCGACTCGAGCGTGCCCGCCTCCATGTAGTCCTTGAGCGGACTGCGCAGATCGCGGATCGCTCTCGCTGCCGCGCGGTACGTGACGGCGCGGAACACGTTCTCGCCCTTGAGCTCCAGGAGATCGCCGATCTCATCAAGCACGCTCGCGATGCCTGCGTTGTCGTAGCTCAGGGGAGTGCGGGGCACGTCCGGAATGCTAGTGACTAGTGGCGGGCGGCGGCACCCCGCGCGAGCTCCAGCATCGAGAAAGCCTTGTCGATCTCGCCCCGTGCGCGAAGATGCTGCGCGTACTCCGCGGACGTGACGCTCCGTGACGCGAAGTGGTCGATGCCGGTGAGCAGCTCGATGGAGGCGAGATACGCGCGGTCGGCGGCGCCATGGTCGCCGGCAGCTTCGTGCGCGGCGCCGAGGATGCGCAGCGCGCTCGCCTGCTGCTGGGGATCATCCAGCTCAGCGAGGACCCGTTCCGCTGGGTCGGCCAGTGACAGCGCCTCCTGGATGTGACCGGCGGCCAGCTCGCCTCGTGCTAGCTCGACGCGCGCCACGGCAGCCCAGCGGCGGTCACCCAGGCTCTCCGCTCGCGAGAGGCAGCGGGTGGCCATCTCCCGCGCCGCGACGAGATCGCCCTGCTCGAAGTGCACCCCGGCGAGCGACTGCATGGCGTTCAGCTCGAAGTCGGAGTCGGCGAGGTGCTGCCAGAGCGCGAGCGCGCGACGGTAGTTCGAGATCGCGGAGTCGTACTCGCCCGCGTCGTAGAGCGTGGCGGCGACGCCCATGTAGCTACGGGCCGCCATCTCCTGCTCGGAGGCGCGCGACGCCTGCGCGAGCGCCGCCTCATAGGTGGCCATGGCCTTCGCGGTCCGGTTGAGGCGGCGGTACATCGTCCCGAGCGCGACCAGCAGACGCGAACGCAGCCGCGTGTCGTTGATCTCGTACTTCTCGACCATCGCGCGCGAGGCCTCGTACGCGTCGGTGGCGGCGACGAGCTGCTCGAGCTGCGCGTAGGCGCGGCCCTTTCGGTACAGCAGCTGCGCGATATCCGCGGCGTCCGCATCGAGGTCCAGACCCGAAAGCGCTTCGGCGATCCGCGTGAACGTCATCTCGCGATCGCCCTCACCGAGATCGGCCGCCGAGAGCATGCCGACGAGCCGGCAGCGCTCGCGCTTGTCCGGCGACTCCCGGAGCGCGGCCTCGATCTCGCTGCGCAGCGCGGGCCAGTCCTGGCGGGTCATGGCGGCTTCGGCGGCCAGGCGGTGGAAGGCGAGGCGCTTCCTGCTGACCGCCGGGTCGTCGCCGATGAAGTAGTCGAACGGCTTGCCAAGGCGGTTCGCGATGATCTGCAGCGATCGGACCGACGGGCGCACCAGGCCGGACTCGATCTGGCTGATGAACCCCTTCGTCAGCTCCGCCCCGGCAAGCTGCGACTGGGACAGTCCGAGCGCGTGGCGTGCGATCCGGACGCGCTCGCCGAGGAGCGTTGGCTTGTCGGGGGCCTTCGTAATGCTCGGCACGTGCCTCCCAGCGCTGCGGTCCTTTGTCTGACGACCGAAAGGACCATTGACCCGAAACGAGCGTCGTCGGTAGAGTCCGTCAAGCATACGTACCGGGTCGCGTCGCGGACGAGGGGTGGGGCCGACATGAAACTGCGTTCCCGGCTGGTCACGCTGTTCTTGACCGCGCTCCTGCTCGCGCTCGTGCTCCCGACGCACGCGCGGGCGGATTCCCAGGCAGGACCGGAGCGGGCGGGCGTCGAGCTCGTCGATAGCGACCCCGATGACGGTGGTGGAGACCCGGGCCAGCCGTAGCGACGCCCGCGGCCTGGCATCCCCATACTGACCGCGATGCCCGCCACATCGACCGACCGCCGTCAGCTCCTCGAGATCGACGGCAAGCCGTTCCTGTTCCAGCACGGCTACCGGTTCGGCAAGGTCACCTACATCACCCGCCTGCCGCTCTCCAAGAGCATGACCGTCTGGGCGCCCGGCCACCTCGGCCCACGGGAGGTCGAGGACGTGGTGCGCGGCGACAACCCCTGGATGCTGGAGAGCTAGCAGACGCGCGCCGTCGTGCAGCGCGTGCGGGCGGCAACGGTCACGGTCGGGGACGAGCGGATCGCCGCGATCGAGCGCGGGCTCGTGGTCCTCGTCGGCGTGGCGCGAACGGACACGGCGCTCGATGGCGAGAAGCTCGCGGGCAAGATCGGCTCGCTGCGCGTGTTCGACGACGAACGCGGCCATCTGCACCACACCGTCGCGGACATCGGGGGCGCGATCCTCGCGGTACCGCAGTTCACGCTCTTCGGTGACATCCGCCGTGGCCGAAGGCCCGACTTCACGGCCGCCGCGGATCCGGAGACGGGCCGGCGGCTCTTCGACGCGTTCTGCGGCGTCCTGCGCGGAACGGGCCTGCGCGTCGAGAACGGTCGGTTCGGAGCGCTCATGCGCGTGGTCATCGACGCCGATGGACCGGTGACGATCGTCGCGACGACGGACGGCTGGCCGGAGGCGGAGCTCGGCGCAGGTCGCGCCTGAGCGGCGGCGCCCACTCCGTCGAGCACGTCAATTCGCGCGGGCGAGCTCCAGCGCCGTCGCGAGCGTCAGCTTCGCCGCCTTCAGCCAGAGACGCTTGTTGGTGATCTTGTCGGGCGTGTCGCCGACGGTGTGGAACGTGTAGTTGCCGGGGAAGGTGGCGTCGTTCTCGCCGTAGCGCTGGCAGATCGCGATCGATGGGATCCCCGCGAGGCCGAACGGCGCGGCATCCATGATCGTGTTCCCGTCCGCCGCAAATTGGGCGTTGAGCGGGGCGACGCCGATGCCGTAGCGGTCGTTCGCCGCCAGCACGCGGTCGCGCAGGCCGGCCGAGGTGTTCGTGTACCAGAGCAGGTCGAGCCGGTCGGCGATCGGGTTGAAGCCCACCATGTCGAGGTTCAGCGCCGCCTTGTAGCGGTAGGGCTTCGTCAGCGTCGCCACGTACGCGCCGCTGCCCTTGAAGAACAGCTCCTCACCGTCGAAGAACGCGAGGACGATGCGGCTGCGGAGCTGCTCGCGGGTCGTGATCGAGATGACCCGCGCGAACTCGAGGAGCGCGGCGGTGCCGGTCCCGTTGTCGTCGGCGCCTGGCGCCGGGTCGAGGGCCGGCCGCCAACCGGGGGTCCGGTTGGCGACGGAGTCGTAGTGCGCCGAGACGATCACCGAGGTCGTGGATGGCGGGAGACGCGGGGTCGCCGAGCCGCTGGACGCCGCGGTCGACCCTTCGATGCTCGCGAAGACGTTCTCGAGCGGGATGCCCTGGTAGCTCGTCTTCTGCGACTCGATGTTCCAGCCGTAGTACGCGAGCGCCCCGAGCTGCTCCTTGATGTACGCGACCGCCTTCGCGTGACCGGGGTGTCGCGGGTCACGGGAGACGAAGCCGGTCAGCACGTTCAGGTGATCGTTCATCCTGTTCGGATCGATGAACGTGAGCGCGCTCAGCACCGCGTTGCACTCCGGATCGCGCGAGCAAGGCGACCCCAACGCAGGCGAAGGAGACGCGGACGCCGACGGTGATGGCGCGCTGGACGGCGAAGGGACGACAGGGAGTGGAGCGGGGGCAGAAGCGAGCGGAGCGGTGGCCGGTACAGAGCCACCGCCGCCGCACGCCGAGAGCACCACGCACGCGACGAGCAGCAGCCGCACCCTAGTTGGCCCGCGCCCCCGTGACCCGGGTCTTCTTGGGGTTGACCTTGGCGAACTCCTCGGTCCAGAACTGGATCTCGCCGTCCTCGGCGTCGACGTAGACCGTCTCGCCTTCCTTGTACTCGCCCTCCAGGATCTTCTGGGCGAGCGGGTCGAGGACGAGCTTCTGGATCGTCCGCCGGATCGGGCGCGCCCCGTAGACCGGGTCAAAGCCCTCCTTGGCGAGCAGCGCCTTCGCGTTCGGCGTGAGCTCGAGGAAGATCTTCCGATCGGCCAGCCGCTTGGTGAGGATGGCGGCCTCCTTCTCGACGATCTCCATGACCTGCTTCTCGCGAAGCGGGTGGAAGATCACGATCTCGTCGACCCGGTTGAGGAACTCGGGCCGGAATGCCCCGCGCAGGGCGTCCATGACCATCTTGCGCATCTTCTCTTCGTCGCCGTGCATCTCGCTGATGAAGGTCGAGCCGACGTTGCTGGTCATGATGATCACGACGTTCTTGAAATCGACCGTGCGGCCCTGACCGTCGGTGAGGCGGCCATCGTCGAGGACCTGCAGCAGCACGTTGAAGACGTCGCTATGCGCCTTCTCGATCTCGTCGAGCAGCAGCACCGTGTACGGCCGGCGGCGGACCGCCTCCGTCAGCTGGCCGCCCTCGTCGTAGCCGACGTATCCGGGCGGCGCGCCGATGAGGCGCGCGACGGTGTGCTTCTCCATGTACTCGGACATGTCGATGCGCACCATGGCCTTCTCGTCGTCGAACAGGAACTCCGCAAGGGCCTTCGCGAGCAGCGTCTTCCCGACACCGGTCGGCCCCAGGAAGATGAACGAGCCCAGCGGGCGGTTCGGGTCCTGCATGCCGGCACGGGCGCGGCGCACCGCGTTCGCGACCGCGCGCACGGCCTCGTCCTGGCCGACGACGCGCTCGTGGAGCCGCTCCTCCATCCGCAGGAGCTTCGCGACCTCGCCCTCGAGCAGCCGCGTGACCGGGACCCCGGTCCACTTCGCGACCACCTCCGCGATGTCCTCGGGCGTGACCTCCTCGGTCAGCATCTTCTGGCTCTGCTGGAGACGCGCGAGGCGCTCCTCGCCCTCGCGCACCTCCTTCTCGAGCTGCGCGAGGGTGCCGTATTTCAGCTCCGCGGCCTTCGCGTAATCGGCGGAGCGCTCGGCCTTCTCGATCTCCGCGCGGATGTCCTCGAGCCGCTGCCGCTTCTCGCGGATCTCCGCGAGCGCGGCCTTCTCCTGCTCCCAATGGGCGCGGAGCTCGCGCGAGCTCTCCTTGAGGTCGGACAGCTCCTTCTCGAGCTTCTCCAGGCGCTCTTTCGACGCGCTGTCGGTCTCACGCTTCAGCGCCTCGCGCTCGATCTCGAGCTGGCGCATGCGACGATCCACCTCGTCGAGCTCCGCGGGCATCGAGTCGATCTCCATGCGGAGCTTCGAGGCCGCCTCGTCGACGAGGTCGATGGCCTTGTCGGGCAGGAAGCGGTCGTTGATGTAGCGCTCCGAGAGCACCGCCGCCGCGACGAGCGCGGAGTCGTTGATGCGCACGCCGTGGTGGATCTCATAGCGCTCGCGCAGCCCGCGGAGGATCGAGATCGTGTCATCGACGCTCGGCTCGCCGACCGTGACGGGCTGGAAGCGCCGCTCGAGGGCCGCGTCCTTCTCGATGTGCTTGCGGTACTCGTCGAGCGTGGTCGCGCCGATCGCGTGCAGCTCACCGCGCGCGAGCATCGGCTTCAGGAGGTTCGCGGCGTCGACCGCGCCCTCCGCCGCGCCGGCGCCCACGACGGTGTGCAGCTCGTCGATGAACAGGATGATCTGGCCCTCGCTCGCGGTGATCTCCTTCAGCACGGCCTTGAGCCGCTCCTCGAACTCGCCGCGGTACTTCGCGCCGGCGAGCAGCGATCCCAGGTCGAGCGCGAAGACGCGCTTATTAGAAAGCCCTTCTGGAACGTCGCCACGGACGATCCGTTGCGCGAGGCCCTCGACGATCGCGGTCTTACCCACGCCGGGCTCGCCGATGAGGACGGGGTTGTTCTTCGTGCGTCGTGAGAGGACCTGGATGACGCGCCGGATCTCCTCGTCCCGGCCGATGACGGGGTCGATCTTGTTCCTGCGCGCCAGCTCGGTCAGGTCGCGGCCGTACTTCTCCAACACCTGGTATTTCGCCTCGGGGTTCTGGTCGGTGACCTTCTGGTTGCCGCGCACGTCGCGCAGCGCGCCCAGCGCCCGCTCGTGCGTGACGCCGGCCCGCTGCAGGGCCTGGCCCGTGTAGCCGTTGTCGTTGGTCATCGCGAGCAGGAGGTGCTCGACGGAGACGAACTCGTCCCTGAGCTGCTCCGCCTCGCGCGAGGCCTGCTGGAGCACGCGGCCGAGCCGCGCGGACGCCTGGATCTGGACGTTGCCCGAGACCTTCGGCTGGTGCGCGAGCTCCGACTTGAGCGCGGCGAGGAGCTGATTGCTGTTGACCCCGAGCGCCTCGAGGACGCTCGGCACGATGCCGCCGGGCTGCTCGAGCAGCGAGACGGCGAGATCCTCGACGTCGATCTGCGAACGGCCCTCGTCGGAGGCGCGCTTCTGCGCGAGGACGAGCGCCTCTTGCGACTTTTCAGTGAGCTTGTTCGGATCGATCACAGCAGATGCCCCCTTGGGTCTTCGTTCGCGCGTGATGTGGCGAGTCCCTGGATGAGCTCGCGTTCCCTCTCGCTGAGCTTCTGCGGCAGCACGACCTTGACGGTCACGTAGAGATCCCCGAAGCCGCCCCCGCGCTCCTTCGCGCGTGGCATGCCCTGCCCTGCGAGGCGGATCGTGCGCCCGTTCTGCGTCTCCGGCGGGATCCGCAGCGAGACCTTTCCCTTGAGCGTCGGCACCCCGGCCTCGGCCCCCAGGAGCGCCTCGTGGAGCGCGACCGGGAGCTCCGCCCGGAGGTCGTCTCCCTCGCGCGTGAAGAACGGATGCGGCTTCACGCGGATCTTCAGATAGAGGTCACCTGCGGGGCCGCCCCCGCTCGCTGCCCCGCCCTGGCCCGCCAGACGGATCCGTTGTCCGTCCTGCACGCCCGCGGGGATCTTCACCTGGAGCGTGCGCGTCGTGCCGTCCTCGCGCTGGAGCTGGATGGTCCGCTCGCTTCCGCGATAGGCCTCCTGGAGGGAGACCTCGACCTCGTATGCCGCGTCGACACCCGGCTGCGCCCGCGAGCGCGTGCGCCGCGTGAACGTCTGTCCGCCGACACCGCCCGCGGCCATGTCGCCGAAGACGGTGCGAAAGAAGTCGGAGAACCCGCCGGCGTCGCCGCCGAACGGATCGCTCCCCGCCGGGCCCGTGTACACGTACTGGAAGCCACCGTTGCCCGCGCGGCCGAAGCCGCCGGGATGCGCGCCCGGCCCCGCGTTCGCGTAGCGCTCGAAGTCGGGGCCGAGCGTGTCGTAGCGCTTGCGCTTGTCGGGATCGGAGAGGACCTCGTTGGCCTCGTTGACCTCGCGGAAGCGCTTCGTCGCGTCGGTGCCCTTGTTCACGTCTGGATGGAATTGCCGGGCGAGCTTTCGATACGCCTTGCGGATCTCATCCGCGGAGGCGTCCTTCTTCACGCCCAGTGTCTTGTAGTAGTCCTTGTATTCGACCGGCATGTGCGGCCTCCGGGGGCTAGTGCGCCGGCGGTGCCACCGATGGACGTGCCGCCTCGATCTGTGCCGGGGTCACGTTCGGCCCCAGCAGCAACGCGATCTTGAAGACCTCGTCGATCTCCGACACCGGGATCGTCTCCACGCTGTCGAGGATCTCCTTCGGCACGTCGACGAGATCGCGCCTGTTCTTCTCAGGGAACACGAACGTCTTGATGCCGGCACGGTGGGCCGCGAGGAGCTTCTCCTTCAGACCGCCGATCGGCAGCACCCGGCCACGGAGCGTGATCTCACCCGTCATCGCCACGTCGCGCCGGACACGACGTCCGGTGAGCGCCGAGGTGATGGCCGTCGCCATCGTGACGCCGGCGGACGGGCCGTCCTTGGGGATCGCTCCCGCGGGGACGTGGATGTGCATCGCGTGGTCCTCGAAGAAGCCCTTCGGGACGCCGAGCTCCGCGTGGTGCGCTCGCACGTAGGAGAGCGCCGCGCGTGCCGACTCCTCCATGACCTTCCCGAGCTGGCCGGTGAGCAGGAAGTCCTGATCCTTGCCGTCGATCACGGTCGCCTCGACCGTGAGGACGTCGCCGCCCGCCTCGGAGACCGAGACGCCGGTGACGGCGCCGATCTGGTCCTCCTCCTCGGCCAGGCCGTAGTCGAACTTCTGCGGGCCGAGGTATGTCGCGAGCTCCTTGCCCGTGACGCACACGCTCTGGGCCTTGCCCTCCGCGACGGCACGAGCGACCTTGCGGCAGATCGAGCCGATCTCACGCTCGAGGTTCCGAACGCCGGCCTCGCGCGTGTACTCGCGGATGAGCTGGAGCAGCGTCTCCTGCGGGATGAGGCAGGTCTCGGGCGAGAGCCCGTGCTGCTTCAGCTGCCGTGGCAGCAGGTACCCCTCGGCGATATGCATCTTCTCGTCCTCCGTGTACCCAGGGAGACGGATGATCTCCATGCGGTCGCGGAGCGGCGCGATGATCGTGTCCTCGATGTTCGCCGTCGTGATGAAGATGACCTTGGAGAGGTCGTACGGCACCTCGAGGTAGTGGTCGGAGAACGTGTTGTTCTGCTCCGGGTCGAGGACCTCGAGCAGGGCCGAGCTCGGGTCGCCGCGGAAGTCCGCGCCGACCTTGTCGATCTCGTCGAGCATGAACACGGGGTTGATCTCGCCGGCGGTCTTCATGTTCTGGAGCACGCGGCCCGGCAGCGCACCGACGTAGGTGCGGCGGTGACCGCGGATCTCCGCCTCGTCGCGGATGCCGCCGAGCGACATGCGCACGAACTTGCGACCCATCGCGCGGGCGATCGACTTGCCGAGGCTCGTCTTGCCCACACCGGGCGGGCCGACGAAGCAGAGGATCGGAGCGCGCAGGTCCTTGGCGAGCTTGCGCACCGCCATGTACTCGAGGATGCGGTCCTTCACCTTCGGCAGGCCGTAGTGGTCCTCGTCGAGGATGCGCGCGGCCGCTGCGATGTCCCAGTCGTCGTCGACGGCCTTCTTCCAGGGAAGGGAGATCATCCAGTCGACGTAGGCGCGGATGACGCCCTGCTCCGGTGAGGCCTGCGGGATCTTCTCCAGCCGGCCGACCTCCTTGAGGGCCTTCTCCTTGACCTCGTCGGGCATGCCCGCGGCCTCGATCTTCTCGCGAAGCTCGCCGACCTCGGACGTCCCGTCGTCGTCACCCAGCTCGCGCTGGATGGCCTTCATCTGCTCGCGCAGGATGTACTCGCGCTGCGTCTTGTCGAGCGTCTGCTGGACCTCGCTCTGGATCTTCTGCTTCAGCTCGAGGATCTCGTTCTGCTTCGCGAGGAAGACGGAGATGATCCGCAGCCGCTCCACGACGCTGCGCGTCTCGAGGAGCTGCTGGCGCTGCTCGAGCGTCAGGTCGGGGCTCGAGGCCACGAGGTCCGCGAAGTGCGACGTGTCGTCGGTGTTCTTCGCCGTCATCGCGATCTCGGGCAGGATCGATCCGCCGTTGTCGACGTAGGACGAGAACAGCGACTTCGCGCCGCGAAGCAGCGCCTCGGCCTCGACCGCGTCGCCGTCGACGTCGCTCAGGGGCTCGACGCTCACCTTGAAGAAGCGGGACTCGGGGTCGTACCCCGTGATCCGCACGCGGTCCAGGCCCTGGACGATGATCTGCGCGCTGCCGTCGGGGATCCGCAGCAGGCGCACGATCTCGGCCACGGTGCCGATGCCGTAGATCTGCTCGGCTGACACATCGTCGACCTCGGCGTCCTTCTGGGCGGCGAGAACGACGAAGTGCTTCTCCTCGAGCATGGCGGCGTTGATCGCGGCCACGCTCTTCTCGCGACCGACGCCGAGCGGCACGACCAGCTTCGGGAACACGACGGCCTCGCGGAGCGGGACGAGCGGGATCAGCGCGGGATAGGTCCGCGGTCCGCCGGTGGTGGTCGTGGTTTCGTCGGTCATGCTGTTGATCTCTCCTTGAATTGTTGCTGCTGAGTGAAGGCAGGCAGAGCCTTGCTGGTCGGCGGCTCAGAACCTCGCGGCGTTCCTTGCGTGATGGCCCGCGTGGTCTTGGTCGTCTCCCTCGTCCACCGCTTCCAGCTCCCCGAGCAGCTCGTCCAAGCCGGTGAGCTGGAGGAGGAGCTTCACCCCCGCCAGATTCACGCCCCGGACCTGCGTCAGGTAGCGGATGGCCCGGACGCGCTGCAGGTCCTCGTCGCTGTAGAGGCGGATATTCGTCTCGGTCCGGACCGGATCGACGAGACCTTCCTCCTCGTAGATGCGAAGGGTCCGCGGGTGGCAGCCAGCGAGGCTCGCCGCGATGGAGATGACATAGACGGGCCGGTTTCCGCGTGCCATGGCGTTGTTATAAGACCTATCAATATCGTTGTCAATGTCCATGACAACGCCCGGACAGGGCTCGCCCGCCCCCCTGGGCGGCCTGAGTTAGCCGAACAGCGCCTTTCGGACCTCGGCCTCGGTCGCCGTCGGCGCGAAGACGATGATCCGGTCCCCGACGTCCAGCCGGGTGTCGCCGTGGGCGTGGAGGATCTTCCCCGCCCTGACGATGCCGCCGATGAGCGAGCCCTCCGGCAGCCCGAGTTCCTGCACCTGCTTGCCGGCGGCGGGCGTGTTGCGCGCGATCTCGGCCTCGATCAGCTCGAGGTGTGAGCCGGTGAGCGGCATCAGCGGAAGGAAGCCGCCGGTCGGCAGCTCCTGCTCGATCACGCCCATGAGCACGCGGGTCGAGGAGATGGTCTCGTCGATGCCGAGCGCCTTGAAGACGATCTCGTTCTTCGGGTCGTTCACGCGGGCGATGACCCGAGGCACGTGGCAGTGGTGCTTCGCGAGCTGGCAGATGACCAGGTTCTTCGCGTCGTTGCCGGTCACCGCGACGAGTGCGTCCGCGCGCTGACAGCCGGCCTCGATCTGGTAGCGGCCCTCGTCCGCGGGCGCGTTGATGACGACGGATCCGATCTGCTCCTCGATGTACTGGGCACGCTTGCGATCCGACTCGATGAGCATGACCTCGTGGCCCGCCTCGAGCAGCGCCTTCGAGAGGTGGAAGCCGACCTCGCCGCCGCCCGCGATCACGAAATACATCAGTCGGCCTCCGGACCGCCGGACATCTCGTCCTCGTGCTTGTTGGCGAGCGCGACGAGCTTCGGTCCGATCTCCTTGTTGCCGGTGAGCATCGCGTGCAGCAGCGTCCCGAGGATGGTCGTGCGCGAGATCGTCGGGATCCCCTGCTCGCGATACATACGCGCGCGGATGGGATCGTTCACCTTCGCCAGGACCTGCTTCACGCCGAAGATCTTCTGCGCGATCTGCGCCGCCATCAGGTTGCGGTTGTCGCCGTCGGTGAGCGAGAGGAACGCGTCGGCCTTCTCGGTGCCCGCCTTCCGCAGCAGATCGAGGTCGACGCCGTCGCCGAGAAGCGTCGCGCCCTTGAAGGTCTGCGGCAGGTGCGCGAAGGACGCCCGATCCTTATCGACGACCGTCACGGCGTGTCCGTCGAGATCCATGAGCCCTGCGAGGAAGGCGCCCACGCGCCCGCACCCAACGATGACGATGTTCACTGCGGCTGCTCCTGACGATACGCGAGCACGGCACAGGTCGCTCCCACGTACACGTCCTGCACGGTCTTGCCGACGTAGGTCTTCCCCATCCGGTTGCGATACGGCATCCCGACGATCACGAGATCCACCTGACGCTCGCGCGCCGTGTCGAGGATGGCCGCCGAGGCCTCACGCGCCTGCAGGAGCTCGGTCTCGAGCTTCCCACCAGCCTGCTCCGCGATCTTCACGGCGCTGTCGAGCAGCTCCTCGCCGCGGTTGAGCTCGTTCTCGAGGACGGCGTCGAGCGGAAGGTTCCAGCGCACCTCGATGACGTGCACGCCGATCAGCTCGGCCTTTGTCGGCTTCGCGAGCGTTACCGCGTAACGGATCACATCGGGATCCACGCTGGCTCCCGAGAGAGCCACGAGGATCCGCTTCAAGTGCATGAACGACCGAGTCTAGACGCGGCGCGTCTAGGTGATCCGCGCGCCATCCTCGAAGTGGTAGGGGACGTCGATGATGATCGTGTTCCGGCGGAACAGCAGGTTGGCCTTCAGCCGGAAGGCGGTCTGGCTATGGAGGATGAACTCCCACCAGTGCCGCGGGACGAACTCCGCGAGCACGACCGTGATGGGCTGCTCGTCGGCCTTGTCGATGGCGTCGATGTAGTGGAGCAGCGGTGTCAGCAGGGAGCGGTACGGGGACTCGATGACGTCGAGCGGTATGTCGGGATCCCACTTCGCCCAGCGCTTGCGGAACGCCTCGGCACCTTCGCGCGTGGTCGAAACGTGGACCGCCTTCACGGATGGGGAGATGGAGCGGGCGAACGAGAGGGCCTGCACCGCGGCGCGATCGAGGCGCGCGATCGGGACGATGACGACCGGCGGCACCGACGGCGGGAGCTTCAGCTCGAGCGTGGGGAGCACCAGCGCGTCGTGGACGTCCTGGTAGTGACGGTGGACGAGATAGAGCAGCAGCACCAGGATCGGCAGCACGATCAGGACGATCCACGCGCCGAGCGCGAACTTCGTCGCGGCAACGACGACGAGCACGACGCCGGTCACGGCCGCGCCGATGCTGTTGATGGCGATCGAGATGCGCCACCCCGGGTTGCGCAGGCGGTACCAGCGGCGCACCAGGCCGGATTGCGAGAGCGTGAACGCGAGGAACACGCCGATGGTGTATAGCGGGACCAGCGCGGTCACGCTACCGCCGAACGCGACGAGCACGACGACCGCGGTGAGCGCCAGCACGACGATGCCGGTGTTGAACGCGAGGCGCGACCCCAGATCCGCGAACTGCCGCGGCATGAAGCGGTCGTTCGCCAGCACCGACGCGAGCCGCGGGAAGCCGGTGAAGCCGGTGTTCGCCGCGAGCAGCAGGATGATCGCGGTCGCGATCTGCACGTAGTAGTAGAAGGGCGTGCCCGCGCCCACGATCGAGCGGGTCAGCATGCTGTTCACGGTCTCGAGCTCGCTCTCGTCGGGACGGATGCCGATCGTCGTCGCGAGGAAGGTGATCCCGAGGAAGATCACGGCGAAGACGGTCCCCATGATGAACAGGGTGATCACGGCGTTGCGCGCCTCCGGCGGCTTGAAGCTCGGCACGCCGTTCGCGACGGCCTCGCTCCCGGTGAGGCCGACGGAGCCGGAGGCGAACGCGCGCAGGATCAGCAGCACGCCGAGCGCCTGCGTCCCGGCCTCGGGGAAGGGCACCGGCGGGAGCGGCGCGCTGGGGATGTCGCCGCCGGCGACGCGGAAGATGCCGAACGCGATGATCCCGACCATCCCCGCCATGTAGGCGTAGGTCGGCGCCGCGAAGAGCACGCCGGCCTCGCGCACGCCGCGGAGGTTGCCGACCGTGATCAGACCGATGAGCGCGAGCCCCCAGAGCACGCGATGCTCGTGCACGGCCGGGACGAAGCTCGAGATGGCCGCGACGCCGGCGGCCGTCGACACCGCCACGGTGAGGACGTAGTCGATGAGCAGCGCCGACGCCGCCACGAGTCCCGCGATCACACCGTGGTTCTCGAGCGCGACGAGGTAGCTGCCACCACCGTTCGGGTACGCGCGGATGACGCGCGATTCGGAGATCACGACGATCGCGAGCACCGCGGTGACCGCGAGGGCGATGGGCATCGTCAGCGTGAGCGCGCCGACGCCGGCGAGCGCCAGGATGCGCATGGTCTCCTCGGTCGCGTACGCGGAGGAGGAGATGTTGTCCGAGGCGAGGATCGCGAGCCCGGTCTTCTTCGACACCCGCTCGTCAGCCTCGGCGTCGCTCCCCAGGCGGCGACCGATCAGGGTCGTGCGGAGGCGATCCCAGGCCCCGGCGACCGGCCCGCGCGCCGTGAAGACCCGGTCGGTCGCGAGGTACGTGCCGCCCTGGCGCTTGAACTCGCGCCCGCCGGGGCGAACGATGCGAACGTAGCGGTCACCGGGGAGGCGACCGGACTGCTGCTCTCTCTTCTCCAGCGACGGCGCCGCCGCCCTCGGGTCCTCGTCCTCTTTCACGCGCTCCGCAGGTTACTTGGGTTCGTGGAAGTGGTACGGGACGTCGATCACGACCGTGTTCGGCCGGAACAGCAGGCTCGCCTTCAGCCGGAAGGCGGTCTGGCTGTGGAGGAAGAACTCCCACCAGTGCCGCGGCACGAACTCCGCGAGAACGACCGTGACCGGCCGCTCGTCGCCGCGGTCGATCGCGTCGATGTACTTCAGCAGCGGCGGCACGAGCGATCGGTACGGCGACTCGATCACGTCGAGCGGCGGCGCGCCCCTCCAGCGCTCCCAGCGCTTGCGGAACTCGCGGGCGCTCTCGTCGGTCGTCGCGATGTGCACCGCGCGGACCGACTTCGAGATCGAGCGGGCGAACGTGATCGCCTGTAGAGCGGAACGATCGAGGCGCGACACGGGAACGATCACGACAGGCGGCACCGGCTCGGGGATCTCGACGGAGAGATCCTCGACGACGAGCGCGTCCTGCACCGCAGTGTAGTGCTTGTTGATCCCCGAGAGCAGGGCGACGATGAGCGGCAGCATGATCACGACGAGGTACGCGCCGCCCTCCCACTTCGTCACGAGCGTGATGACGAGGACCACCGCGGTCGTCACGGCGCCGAGCAGGTTGATGCCGGTCGTGGTCCGCCAGCCGCGCGGACGCAGGCGGCGCCAGCGCCTGACGAGACCGGTCTGCGACAGCGTGAACGCGAGGAAGACACCGATCGTGTAGAGCGGGATGAGGTTGGTCACGCTGCCGTCGAACGCGATGAGCACGATGACCGAGACGAGCGCGAGCGCGATGATGCCGGTCGAGAACGCGAGGCGCTCGCCGCGATACGCGAATTGCCGCGGCATGAAGCGATCGTTGGCGAGGACCGACGCCAGCCGCGGGAAACCGGTGAAGCCGGTGTTCGCGGCCAGCGCGAGGATGATCGCCGTGGAGATCTGTACCAGGTAGTAGAAGGGACCGGTCCCCACGAGCGAGCGTGTCACCAGGCTGTTGAGCGTCTCGACCTCGCTGCGGTCCGGCGTGACGCCGATCGTCTGGGCGAGGAAGGTCAGCCCGAGGAAGATCGTGCCGAAGAGCGAGCCCATGACCAGGAGCGTGATCGCCGCGTTCCTCGTCTCCGGTGGCTTCATGCTCGGCACGCCGTTCGAGATCGCCTCGCTGCCCGTGAGGCCCACCGAGCCGGACGCGAACGCGCGCAGGATCAGGAACAGCCCGAGCGCCTCGGTCCCGCTCGCCGGGAAGGGCACTGGTGGGACCGCGGGCGGTGGCGTCGTGCCGGTCGCGATGCGGAAGAGCCCGTACACGATGAGCGCGCCGATGGCGGCGACGTAGACGTACGTCGGTCCGGCGAAGACGAGACCCGCCTCGCGGATCCCGCGCAGGTTGCCGAGCGTGAGCAGCGCGATGAAGAAGACGCCGATCGCGACGCGGTACGGGAAGAGGTCGGGGACGAAGCTGGTCACCGCGGCGACGCCGCCGGCCGTCGAGACGGCGACGGTCAGGACGTAGTCGATGAGCAGCGCGGCGGCGGCGACCAGGCCTGGGGCGCGACCGAGATTGTCGCTGGTCACGATGTAGCTGCCGCCCCCGTTCGGGTACGCGCGGATCACCTGCAGCTGGGACAGGATCACGATCGCGAGGACCGCCACGATCGCGAAGGAGATCGGGGTCGTGAGCGCGATCGCGCCCGCGCCGGCCAGCGCGAGGATGCGCATGGCCTCCTCGGTGGCGTAGGCGGAGGACGAGATGTTGTCCGAGCCGAGGATCGCGAGGCCGGTGATCTTCGAGAGCCGCTCGGAGCCCTCCGCCTCGGTCTCGAGTCGCTTGCCGAAGAGGATGCGGCGCACCCGCTCCAGCGCCCGGCCGACCGGACCTTCGGCGGTGACCGCGCTCTCTGTCGTGACGAAGACCCCGCCGCGCCGCCGGAAGGCGCCACCCGCCGGTCGCACGATCCGCACGTATCGATCGCCGGGGAGCTTGCCGCTCTGCTCTTCGCGGCGCTCGAGGGACGGTGTCTCATTCCCCCGCTCGTTGTCGTCCGTCACCCGCGGACGATGCTAGGATCCCTGGTGCTCAACAAATCCTCACAATCCGATGGCGATCCGCGCGATGAGGAAGTCGGGCAGCTCGCGCTCGCGCATCGCGAGCTGCGTCGCCTTCACGTCGTAGGCCGTCCGCATGAACGTCACGCCCTGGTCCGTGTCGAGCAGCGCCCATGCCGCGCGGGGATCGCCGTCGCGCGGCTGTCCGACGCTGCCCGGATTGAAGAAGCTGCGCTCGTCGAGCGCGTCGCGCTGGCCCGGCCGCACGGCGACGCCCCGCACGCCGGCCGCCGTGGCGCGGAAGAGCGCGGGTACGTGCGTGTGGCCGCAGCACAGGTGGCGCGTTTTCGTCAGGTCGAACGAGGGAGCGGCGGATCGCTCGTCGAACACGTATTCCCAGAGCGGCTCGCGCAGGCTGCCGTGGACGAACGTGACGCCGGAGCGCTCCAATGTCAGAGGCAGAGAGGACAGGTAGGCCTTCTCCTCAGGGCCGAGCCAGCCCCTGTGGATCCGCGCCGCGGTCGCCGCGACGTCGTTGAAGCGCTCGAGGCCGGCGCCGGTGGCGACCGCGACGTCGTGATTGCCCGCGACCAGGTGCACGCCGCGCTCGCGCAGGATCGCGATGACGGCGGCCGGCTCGGGCCCGTAGCCGACCGTGTCGCCCATGACCCACAGCTCGTCGACTCGAGGCAAGTCGGCCAGCACCGCCTCGAGGGCAACGCGGTTCGCGTGGATGTCGGACAGCAGCGCTACGCGCATACGGCCTTCGCCTGCGCGAGGGTGAAGCGGCCGTCGGCCAGCGCGCGGCCGACCACCGCGGATGCGACGCCCATCCGCGCGAGGGTCGTGAGGTCGGCGAGGTCACGGATGCCGCCGCCGGTGTGCAGCGCCGCGCTCGGCACCGCCTCGCGCACGCGCGCGAGCAGCGCGAGCGCCGGCCCACCCAGACGGCCGTCGGTCGACAGGTCGATGACGTAGAGCGCGCGCACGCCCTGCGCGACCGCGCGTATCGCCGCGGTCACGACGTCCTGGCCGCGCGCGCGCGCGACCAGGGACGGATCGCCGCCGCGCGGATCGAGCGCGTCGTCACGCGCCTCGAGCTCCACGATCGCGTGCTCGCCGAGCGTCGCGATGCGGGGCAGCAGCGCGTCGTCGCCGAACACGGCCGACGAGAACAGCGCGCCGGTGAACCCGGCGCTCAGCGCGCGTTGCGCGGTCTCGAGCGAGTCGACGCCACCCGCCAGACGAGACGGGATCCGGTGGGCACGGGCGATCTCCGACAGCAGCGCGAAGTTGCGCGGCTCGCCCGTTTCGGCGGCGTCGAGATCGACGAGGTGCAGCTCCTCTGCACCAGCCGTGACAAAGCGACGCGCGAGGTCGCGCGGCTCGACGTCGGCGGCGACGCCGCCGCGGAACACGATCTTCCCGTCGCGCACGTCGACGGAGGGCACGACCAGCATCAGCTCAACCGGTCCAGGGTCGCTTCCTCGCCTCGGCGGCGCCACGCGGGTAGCGCTCCGGCGTCGCGCGCGTCTTGCGCATCACGACGAGCTGGCGACCCGGCAGCAGCTCGCCGACACCGAGCGACGCCGTCGGCACGACGCCGGTGATCTCCCCCCCGCAGGCGGCGACAGCGCTCTGGGCCGCGGCGAGCTCGGCGTCGATGCGTCCCTTCCACACGATCGCGTCCCCGCCGAGACGCAGGAGGGGCAGCAGGTACTCCGCGCACGCCGCGAGCGAGCCCACCGCACGCGCCGTGCCCACGTCGAACGATCCGCGGTAGGCGTGGTCGTGCGCGAGCTCCTCGGCCCTGCCGTTCCGGACCGTCACGTCGCTGAGACCGAGCAGGTCGCTGATCTGTTCCAGGAAGCGTGATTTCTTGCCCACCGATTCCACCGCGGTCACCTTCAGCGTGGGCATCGCGATGCGTAGCGCCAGGCCGGGAAACCCCGCGCCGCTCCCGATATCCACCACGCGCTCGCGTCCTGTCCACGCCCGCGCCGCGAGCGCGGTGAAGGAGTCGAGGAAATGTTTGCGCGCGATGTCGTCGGGCTTCGTGATCGCCGTGAGGTTCACGGACGTATTCCTCTCGATGAGCTCCTCGGCGTATCGCTCGCAGAGCCCCAATTGCGCGGTGTTCAGCGTCAGGCCCAGCGTCTCGGCCTCTCGACCGAGCCGCTTGAATGGCGCGCTGAGCGTCGTCGCGGCCGGGGCCATGGCGCTCGGTATCGTACGGTCGTGACCCGTTTCGCCCAGTGGCTGGCGGCGACGGTCGTCTCGCTCGCGCTCCTCGCGCTTCCCGCCGTCGCGCTGGGCGCGTCGGGCGCGGTGACGATCCAGGGGTTCGCCTTCACGCCCTCCACGATCACGATCAACGCGGGCGACTCGGTGACCTGGACCAATCGCGACGCGACGGCGCACACCGCTTCGCAGGATGGCGGCGGATTCGACACGGGCGCCCTCGCTCAGAACCAGAGCAAGACGATCGTGTTCGCGACGGCCGGATCGTTCTTCTACGTTTGCAACTTCCATCCGGACCGCATGCGCGGGACCGTGAACGTGCTCGCAGCCGCGACGCCGGCACCGACGCCCCCGCCGACGCCGGTCCCCACGCAGCAGCCGACACCGGCACCGACGCCGCAGCCGACCGCGGCTCCGACGGCGGCGCCCACCGCGGCGCCGACCGCGGCCTCCACCACGGCAGCGCCGACGACCGCCGCGCCGACGACCGCCGCGCCGACGACCGCCGCGCCCGTCGCGAGCGCGACGCCGACCGCCACAGCGAGCGGGGTCGCGATCGCCGCGCCTTCGGCGAGCGCCGCCCCGGCCGGCTCCGATGCGGGGTCAGGCCCGAATGGGACGGTGCTGCTCGGCGCGATCGCGGCGGTGGTGGCTGTGATCGGGTTCACGCTCGCGCGACGAGGGGCTCGCTAGACCGCTCCACGCTGGTGGCACCGTCTATGCGTGGCGTGATTTCCATGAACGGAGCAGGCTGGCTCGATGGGATCTTCGGCACCGTCCAGTGCGCGAACTGCGGCACCGCGTACGCGCGCGAGGACGTCGCCGTGGTCGGCAATCGCGAGAACTACTGGTTCGTGCGCTGCAGCTGCCATTCGTGCGGCACGCAGGGCATCGGCGTCGTGATCGTGCGCGAAGCGACGGCGCCGCCGGGCGACGAGCCGGCCGAGGCGGCCCTCGATGTCGACGACGTGCTCACCGCTCACGAGATGCTGCGCGACTACGCGGGCGACATGCACGGCCTCTTCGAGAGGATCCCTGGGTCGAAGGGCGTCTTCTAGGGCGCACAATTGGCGGGATGGCGATCGTGCTTGGCCGCCCACCCGCCGATGACGTCGCGGAGGTGCTCGTCGACGAGGCGACGCTCGCCGCGAAGGTGCGCGAGCTCGGGGCGAAGCTCACCGCCGACTATCAGGGTCGCGATGTCGTCCTGGTCAGCGTCCTCAAGGGCGCGCTGCCCTTCCTCGCCGATCTCATGCGCGCCATGCCGATCCACGTCGCGCTCGATTTCCTCGAGGTGTCCTCCTACGGGAGCTCGACCGAGACGAGCGGCGTCGTCCGCATCCTCAAGGATCTCGCGAAGCCGATCGAGGGCCGGCACGTCCTCGTGGTCGAGGACATCCTCGACACCGGCCACACCCTCTCGTACGTGATGACGCACCTGCGCGGCATGAATCCGGCCTCACTCCGGCTGTGCGCGCTGTTGGACAAGCCGGCGCGCCGCCAGGTACAGATCGAGGTGGACTACCGCGGCTTCGTGATCCCCGACAAGTTCGTCGTCGGCTACGGGCTCGACTTCGCCGAGCGCTACCGCAACCTGCCGTTCATCGGTGTGTTGAAGCCGGAGGTCTACGCACAGGACGCGGGGTGAGCCGGCGGATTCAGGAGATCACCTCGGCCGCGGCCTTGACGGGCAAAGTGATCTCGAGCGTGACCTTCCCATCGCGCGTCTCCGAGTGCGCCTCGCCTTTGAGCAGCTCGAGGCGCTCGCTCCTGCGAAGCCCTGAGGCGAGCTCGCCGTCCGGTGGCAGCTCCCTGCCGTCCGACTGCAGGCGGATCTGGAGCGCCCCTTCCTTCCAGGTCATGCCGAGCACGAGGTCCTTCGCGCCCGCCTTCTCGATCCGCTCGACGAGCGAATCCTGGATGAGGCGGAACACGGCCACCTCGTCGTCGGGCGAGAGGCGCCGGTCGCGGCCGGTGCTCGAGAAGTCGAACTTGATGCCGTGCTTGTCGATGAGCGTCTGGATGTAGCGGCGCAGTGTCGGGACGAGCCCGAGGTCGTCGAGGGTCATCGGGCGCAGCTCGAAGATGAACCCGCGCAGCTCCTGCAGGGTCTTGTTCACCATCTTGCGCAGCGCGTCGAGCTCGACCTTCGAGCGCGCGGGGTCGATCGAGTACAGGCGCTCGCTGATCTCCGCCTGCAGGATGACGTTGGCCATCGCCTGCGCCGGCCCGTCGTGGACCTGGCGCGCGATGCGCTTGCGCTCGTCCTCCTGCGTGTCGACGACCGCCTGCAGCACGCGCTTCTCGTCCAGCGCGGCCGGCGCGGCAGGCGTCGCGGCCACGCCCTGCGGGACACGCGAACGCTCGAACGCCCCCTGCACGCGGTCGAGCAGCCTGCGGCGCGAGCCGAGGGACGACAGCTCCGCCTCCATGGTCATGCGCCGGCCCATCGCGGCGTTGTGCTCGTCGGTCGCGCTGAAGATCTCCTCGCGCTGGAAGTTCTGCGGAGCCTTGCGGGCCTCTTCGACCTTCGCCTTCGCCTGCTCCTCGCGCGTCTTCAGCCGATTGACCTCGACCTGCGTGGACTCGAGGAGCATGTCGAGCTCGCGCATCTCCGCCTGGAGCCTGGTCTCCTCTTCGGACATCAGCGGAAAGACTACGGCTACGTGGGGAGGTCGGGGCCCTTGATCCAGCCCTGCCGCATCGCGTAGACGACGGCCTGCGTGCGGTCGTTCACCGACAGCTTGCGGAGGATGCTCGACATGTGGTTCTTCACGGTCTGCTCGGAGATCGCCAGGGCGTAGGCGACCTCCTTGTTGGTACGGCCCTGCGCGATGTTGTCGAGGATCTGCACCTCACGCGGCGAGAGCGGCGCGAAGACGTGGGACGAGCCGGGTCCGTACACCGAGAGCTCGCGGAACTCGGCGAGCACCTTGGACGCCACGGCCGGCCTGCTGAAGATCTTTTCATTGATGACGAACTGGCCGCCGCGCACGCGGCGGATGGTGTCCACGAGCTCTGCCGGATCGCAGTCCTTGTTGAGGTAGGCCGCGGCGCCGGCGCGGATCGCGTCGAAGAGCGTCTGCTCCTGGTCGTCCGCCGTCAGGACGATCACGCCGACGTGCGGGACCTCGCGGCGGATCCGCTGCGTCGCCTTCACGCCGGCGAGCTTCGGCAGGTCGACCTCGATGATGAGGATGTCAGGCTCGAGCTCGGTCGTGCGCGCGACCGCCTCCTCGCCATCGGTGACGGCCATGAGGAGCTCCATGTCGGCCTCGCGCTCGAGCACCTGCTTGATGCCGAGCGTCGTGAGGCGGCTCGCGTCCGCGAGAATGATGCGGATCGCCTTCTCCACGCGCTCAGCCACGCGCGGTATCGATATCAGCCACGGGAAGGGCGAGTGTAACGGTGGTCCCCTGCCCTGGGGCCGATTGGATCTGCAGCGTTCCGCCGATCAGCTCGGCCCGTTCCCGCATCGCGAAGAGCCCGACGGATCGCCGGAGGCGCGCCGCCTTCACGAGATCGAAGCCCTGGCCATCGTCCTGACAGCTGAGACGCCAGCGCGCGGCGTTGCGCTCCCACGAGAGACGCACGAGCGTCGCGTTCGCGTGCTTGTGCACGTTCTGGAGCGCCTCCTGCATGACGCGGTAGACCGCGAGCTCCTGTTGCGGCCCGAGTCCGGTCTCCGCCGCTTCGAGCTGGCAGCTCACCGTCATCCCGTAGCGCGCCTGGTACTCGGACGCGTAGTCGCGGATCGCGCCCGCGAGGCCGAGATCGGAGAGGACCGGCGGGCGCAGGTCGTAGATCATCGCGCGCACCGCGTCGAGCGAACCGCGGAATTGCGTCTTGAGGCGCGCGAGCTCGGTGCGCAACGGCTTTCCGACCTCGGCCGGCGCGCGCTCGGTGATGCGCTCCAGATATTCGATCTCGAAGATCGCGTTGGCGAGCGCCTGCGCCGGACCGTCGTGCACGTCGCGGTACAGACGCTCGCGCTCGGCCTCGAGGCTGTCGAGGACGCGCTGCGCCACCTCGTGCGCTTCGTCCTTCTCCTCGTGGGTCGGCGCGACACCGGAGCCGAGCAGATACGAGGTGCTCGATTCGATGTGGGTGACCACGAGCCGGAGCTGGCGCAGGCGGCGGCGCGCGCGCTGCGTGACGTCGTCCGGCTCGAGCCGTGCGCGCGCGGCCTGGGTCTCGGCGCGCTTCTCGTAGGTCCGCGCGAACCGCTCGAGCTGCGTGCGAAGCCGGCGCACGTCGCGACGCAGCCCATCGACGATCCCCTCGAACTGCGCGTCGAGATCGTCGCTGCGCTCCTCGGTCTGGTGCCCGGTCGTCGTTTGCGTCAGGTCACGGATGTTACGGGCTGCGCGACGGCTCACGGCACCTCGATGAGCACGAACTCCGGGCCCTCCGCGCGCACGCGCCACCCCAGCTCGCGCGCGCGGACCACGACCGCGTCGCGCGGCCTCACGAGCAATGCGCGCACGCGTCTGCGCGCGATGACGTCACGCCAGTCCTGATGCAATCCGAGCACCGCGCGGTAGTCCGGCAGCACCGAATCGATGTACGGGACGAGCCTTCCGTCGATGAACACGGGCGTATCAGGGGCGTACCAAATGAGCCAACCGCCCCAGTCGTAATTGTTCAAGAGACCGGCGCCGCGCGGCAGCGCGGCCAGCGCGCCGGTCGGGAAGCCGCCCAGGTCGGGCTCGCGCGGTGCTGTGACCGCGCTCACACCGAGGATCACGGCAGCGATCGCGATGCCGATCGCCCCTACGAATGGTGGTGTGCGCCGCGCGTGCCTTGGGCTCGCGACGGGCGGCCTCCGCAACAGCAGCGCGAGCGCGTCGGGCGCGCGATCCGCGAGATACGGCGCGCACGCGATCGCGAGGAGCGGCATGTGGCGCGCCGCGGTCAGCGACAGCAACGCGACCGGCACGAGCACCAGCGCGTCGGTGACACGCGGCGCTCTTGCTGTGATGGCGGTCGCGAGCGTCAAGGCGAGCGCGATCGCCCAGAAGATGCCGGGCGCGGAGGCCGGGTCGGGCACGGCCCACTCCTGGATCTCGCGCGGCGGATGGAGCAGGTGGAACCCGGGGGTCGCGAGCGTCAACAGGCCGGCCGGTGTTGCCACGCAGGCAACGAGCGCACCGATCGCGATCGCGATGTATGCCCGCAGGCGCGCTCGGTCGCGCAGCGCGCCCTCGATCGCCACGAGCAGCGTCAGCCCGACGCCGAGCGCGAACGAGCCGTGCACGTTCGCCCACACGATCAGCAGCGGGATGATCACGATGGCCGCGCGACCGCTGCCCTCGCGCGCGCGGCGCAGCAGCGGCAGCAGCGCGGCGAAGCACACGAAGCCGAACAGCTCCGGCCGCTCGATCCAGATGAAGCGGCCGATCAGGATCGCGGGGAGCGAGGCGAGGAGACCGACGATCGGATGCGCCGGCCGCCGGACGATGGCCTCGTGCACGACGAGCGCGACGAGCGCGAACACGGCGAGCGAGCGCAGCACGACGATCCCGCTCCAGCCGTCGACGAGATACGCGCCGTACCACAGCGCCTGACCAAGCCATTGGTCGGTGGCGACAGGCGCGTTCGCGATGGTCCAGCTGAATTGGTCGATGCCGACGATGCCGCGCGAGAACAGCAAGCGGCCGGTGGCCAGGTGCCAGAACAGATCGCTGTCGCGTGCGGCCATGCGCGATGACGCGAAGGCGAAGAGCGAGCCTGTCAGGAGCGCGATGGCCCACGGCATCACGGGCGTTCGAGCAGGACCCAGGCGTCCCGCGCCTCTCCGAGCACTTTCCAGCCGCTCTCGCGCAGCGCGATGGCCAGCGGGCGGGTCGGCCGCAGGAGCACGATGCGAACGTCGTAGCCGTCGAGGATCTCGCGATATGGCGGACGCAGCGCCACGGCGTCGTCCCAGTCAGCGAGCACGTCCGGCGCGAACAGCGTCGCGCCGCGTCCGTCGACGAAGGTGGGCACGCTCGGGGCGTAGCGGATGAGCCAGCCGCCCCAGTCGTATTCGGCGAGGACGTTGCCCGCCTCGCGCCGGAGGATCGGCTCCGCGGCGACGGGATACGCGCTGAGATCCGCCTGCCTCGGCGCGACCGCGAACATCGCGGCGACGGCCGCGCTGACGGCGACGAGCGCGATCGGCAGCGCCGCTTTGCGCGGCAGACGGGGCACGCGCGCGATCGGGCGGCCGAACGCGGCAGGGAGGTGGGCCGCGACGTACGGCGCGAGGATGAACGCGGCGAATGGCAGCTGCCGCTGGATCGCGAGACCGAGCAGCGTGAACGGCACGATGAGGAGCGACCACAGCAGCGGTGCGTCGAGCGCGACCGCGGCGTCCCGCCGCTTCGGCAGCAGCGCGAGGACGAGCGCCAGCGCGAGCAGGATCGCGAACGCGGCGCCACCGCCGCTCAGCACGTCGGCCGGCTGCTCCTCGAGGACGCCACCACGGCTCGGGCCCGTCGCGTACGACCCGGCCGCGTAGTACGCGCGCCAGAACGCCGGCGTCGCGAGGCCGGCGACGACGCAGAGCAGCGAGACGAGCGCCAGCGGCCGCTGGATCGCGAGCCGCGCGTGGATCGCCTCGACCGCGAAGAGGAGCACCAGGGCGATCCCGATGACGAACGCACCGTGCAGGTTCGCCCACAGCAGGACCAGGAACGGCAGGGCCCACAGCTGGCGCGTTTTCCCCGTGAGCCGGGTCCGCAGCAGCACGTCGAGGAAGATCGGGAAGAGCGCGAGCGTGAACAGCTGCGGGCGGTCGCCCCAGTCGGGCTTGCTGACGAGGATCGCGAGGACGAGCGGCGGGAACGCCCACGCGGGGTGCCGCTGCAGGCGCAGCACCGCACGCGCCGTGAAGAACACGGCGATGCCGATGAGCAGTCCGCGCAACAGGTCGACGCCGGTCCACGACAGCGCGCGGAAGACACCGGCGTAGACGATCTCCGCGAGCCACGCGCCGACCGAGTACGGCGTCCCGAAGCGCGTGTACGAGAACGGGTCGGTGCGCAGGAGCTCCCCGCGGTCGATCATCAGATCGCCGCTCTGCAGGTGCCAGAACAGATCGGAGTCGCTCGCGGGCAGCGACGCCGCGATGACGGCGGCGCCGAGACCGCAGAACAGCGCGAAGAGCGTGCTCGCTCTCATGGGCAGGGTCCCGGCTCGAGGGGCAGCGCGATGATGCCGCTGCCTTGGTAGAGCGCCTCGTACGCGGCGAAGTGCACCGGCTCGAGCACCAGCGTGCGCGCGCCGTAGCGGGTCGCGAGGCAGCGGGCGCTCGCGAGGCCATCGGACGGCGTCACGACGACGGACCTGCCGCTGATCCAGCGCCACGCCGCGGCGTCGATCGCGCTGAACGGGCCGCTCGGGATCGAGCCGAGCGCCGCGGCGCGCGCGCGGTACGGCACGTTGAAGCTCTCGTCCCACGCGAGCAGCGCGCCGACGGACATGACCGCCGCGAGCGCGAGCGCCCCGGCGAACGCGACGCGCCGCAGGCGCGCGGCGAGCAGGCGCTCGGTCCCGACGACCGCAAGGGCGACGGCAAATGGGAAGAATGCCGCGAGCGAGTGGAAGTACGACCCGCGCGTCGAGTGCAGCGTGAAGAGCAGCGACTCCGCGAGGTACACGCCCAGCGCGAGCCACACGAACGCGCGGACATCCGCGCGCGACCACAGCGCGCGCGCACCGAGGACCGTACCGGGTGCGAGCAGCACGAAGAGCGCGACGAGCGCGGTGCTCGCGTTCGTGAGCAGCGCGCCGAGGCGCGCCCAGAGATCGACGGAGCCGGTCGGCGACGTCAATGAGAAGAAGGCGTCGTAGCGCGGCAGCAGGATGCCGCGCGCGAGCAGGTCGGGCGACGCGCCCAGCAGCGCGCCACGCGCCAGCCAGGCCAGCCCGATCGCGAGCGCGATGGCGCTGCCGGCGAGGCCGGCCCGGCGAGCCCCGCGGCGCCCGACGAGCGCGAGCAGCGGGACGCCGAACAGGGCTCCCTCGGCGCGCGCGAGATACAGAAGACCCGCGCACAAGCCGCACAGCGCGGCCGCGCGCACATCCCCACGAGCCGCGCGATCGAACGCGAGGAAGAAGAGCGAACCGAGGAGCGCCGCGAGCCCGAAGCCGTCAAGGCTCGGCCAGGCCGGCGCGAACAGGCCGCCGAGCGCCACCAGCAGCGCGGCGACGATCGCGGCGCGATCCGACGCGCCAAGGGTCCGCGCGAGGGCATAGCTGACCGGCGGCAGCGCGAGGCTGGCGAGCACCAACGCGAGCTGTCCCGCGCGGAAGTCGCCGAGGAGCGGTCCAAGGACGACGATGCCGGCCGCCTGCACGACCGTGGCGAGCGGCATCCAGAAGCGATGGCTCGGGATCGGGAACGGCGCGAGCGTCGGAGCATCGAGGGGGGCCCACAGGAAGTCGGCGGTGAGCCCCTCGCCGTGGGCGAGGCGCGCGGCCGTCGTCGCGTAGTAATAGGCGTCGGTGTAGCCGGGCTGCGCGATCACGACGAGCGAGGCGAGCCGCAGCGCGAGCCCGGCGAGCGTCACGAGCAGCGGCGGCATCGTCACGCGCGAACGGTACTAGTACCTCCACCGCGTGCGCTGTGTCACCGCTGCGCGAGCACGTCCATCCCTACACTCGCCGCCGTGAAGGTGACGATCGCGATCCCCGCGTACGACGAGGTCGGAAGCCTCGCGTCGGTGGTCGACGAGGCGCGGGCGGTGCTCTCGGGCGACGGCGAGGTGCTCATCGTCGATGACGGGAGCCGCGACGGCACGGCGGCGCTCGCCGACACGCTCGCGGCGTCGCATCCCAAGGTGCGGGTCGTGCATCACGAGACCAACCGCGGCTTCAGCGGCGCGATGGAGACGTGCTTCCGCCGATCGCGCGGTGATTGGATCTTCCTCGTGCCGGCCGACGGGCAGACGCACGTGGATGAGCTCGCGCGCTTCCTCACACGCGCGGCGGACGCCGACATCGTCGTCGGCGTTCGCTCGCACCGGGCCGATCGCTGGGAGCGCAAGGTGCTGTCGCGCGGCTTCCACCTCGTGGCGCGGACGCTGTACGACCTGCCGTTGCGCGAGTTCAGCTCGGCATTCCTATTCAGGCGCTCTCTGCTGGACGAGATGCCATTCCGCTCGCGCCCGCGGTCGGCGACCCTGCTCCCGGAGATCCTGTTCCGCGCGCGGCGGCGAGGCGCGCGGATCGTCGAGCTCGACGTCCCGCAGTTCCCACGGCGCGCGGGCCGCGCGAAGGGCGGTCAGCTCTCGGTCGCGCTGATCACCCTTGTGGAGCTGCTGCGTCTGTGGCCGTTGATCCGTCTCGACGAGGCGCGGAAAGTGAAGCGGGTCGCGACCGCGCCCTGAGCGCGACCCACGCGGCCACGGCACCGATGAACAGGAACGGCCGGGCCGGCAGCGCGTAGCGCTCCTCCGTCACGAACGGGAATGCGCTCAGCCACGTGTAGGCGACGATCAGCAGCGGCAGCCGGGCGGCGACCTCCGGCCGTCGCGCAAGTGCGGCGGAGCCAATAAGCCCGGCGACGAAGAGCACGAGCTGCGCCGCGAGGAGCGCGACCGCGACCGCGTCGGGGATGCTCGTCCCGACGCGCACCGGACGATCCCCCGCCCAGAGCACGAGCGAGCGATCGACGCCGCGAGCGAGCCAGGGCAGCGGATGCGTGGCGATGAGCGCGAGGGCGCGGTCGCGCATGAGCGCGTCGAGGCGCGGCCACGCGAGCGCCTGCGCGCGCCGGTCCGTGATGGCGTCGAACGCATCGATCTCGCGCTGGACCTGCGCCGCGCTGGCGCGCTCCGCGCTATCGAGGTCGCGCGCATCGAGGCGCTGGAAGTAGCCGTACCACAGGCCGGAGCCGCTGCTGCCGGACGAGAGCGTGCCGAGCGTGCTGTACGAGTAGACGAAGAGCGGCGTCACGACGACCGCGAACCCGAGCGCGAGCGCGAGGAGCCGGCGGCGCGTGCTCAGGAACGCGACCGGGACCACGACGAGCCCGAAGAGGAAGCGCGTCAACGCGAGCGCCCCGAAGAGCGCGCCCGACAGCGCCGCGCGCGACCGAACGAACGCGAGCGCGGCCCCCATGAGCAGGACCGCGCCGAGGATGTCCGCCATCTCGAGCGCCGCGAAGTAGGCGAACGTCGGATAGACCGCGACCAGTGCCGTCGCGACGAGGGCGGGTCTTCCATCCGCGAGCGCGCGCTTCGCGAGCGCGTGCGTGAGCACGACGAGCAGGGCGACGAGCAGCCCCTGCGCGAGCGCGATCTGCCAATGCCCGCAGCCGACGGTGCGGCACAGCGCCGCGACGAACAACGGATACCCCGGCGCGCGGAGCGTCTCGGGGAAGAACGCCTCTCCGGGCCCGGCACGCGTGAATTCGCCCCGTTCCGCGAGGCCGCGCGCGAGCGCGGCGAACGCGAGCTGATCGTCGCGGCTCGGCTCGAACTCGGGCGAGAGGGACGCCGCGTAGGCGACGGTCACGGCGAACGCGAGCGTGGTGAGGGCGAGCACCGGACGCGGCATGAGCTGAGGCTAGTGCCGGACTAGCCGAACGTCCCCTTCACGCGGTGCCGGGCGTAGAGCACGGAGCCGATCACGATGACGGAGAAGATGCTCACGACGCGGTCGAGGATCGCGACGGCGATGGCGTCGTGCTGCCCGAACCCGAAGCCGGTCGTGAGCAGGTAGACGATCGCGATCTCGACGAAGCCGAAGCCCGCGGGGGTGAGCGGCACGGTCGTCAGCAGCGATGAGGCGACCGCGACGAAGATGATCCCGGAGTACGGAAGCTCGAGCCCGAGCGCCGAGAGCACGAAGGCGAGCCGGAAGGCCTCGGACGCCCACACCAGCAGGGTGAGCGGTCCGGCGACGGGCAGCGCGCGGAAGCTGTGGACGACGCCCTCGCGGAAGAGGCGGCCGATGCGCCGGACCTCCGCGGGGAAGAACCGCGCGAGCCGCGGCGCGAGCAGGTACGTCACCAACGTCAGCAGCGCGATGACGACCGCGAGCGCGATCGCGCTGAGGTAGACGAGCCGGAGGTCAGGCACGATCGTCCGGCCGAACGCGATGTAGCCGCCGACGATGAGCAGGCCGAACACGACGAAGATGTCGAGCAATCGCTCCGCGACCACGACGCCGACGGTCCTCGACATGGAGACGCCAAAGCGGCGCTTCACCAGATATGAGCGGTAGAGATCGCCGAGCTTCGCGGGCACCAGGCAGTTCACGAACCAGCCCAACATGAGGATCTCGAGCAGATCGCGGCCCCGCACGCGGATGCCGCTCTCGCGCAGCAGGCGCGCCCAGCGCGCCGCGCGGATCGGGAAAGAAACGTAGTAGACGATCAGCGCCGCGACGACGAGCAGCGGCTGCGAGCCACGGATGGTGCGCAGGACCTCGGTGAAGTCGACGCCGCGCGCGGAGACGAACAGCAGCGCGAACGGGATCGCGAGCGACGCGAGCTCGCGCCAGCCGAACAGCTGGCGCTGGACGGCACGCTCGTCGGTGTGCTCGGCGGCCTCCGCGAGGGCCTCGATCGAGGGGTCCTCGCGATGGGCGGCCGGCTCCGGTGAGGCTAGGAGGTCCGCTTCGTCCGTCGTGCCGTCAGCCACTTGCGCCACTTGTCGTACCGCGTGAAGAAATGGATCGCGTGTCCCGCGAGGCGTCCTTCGGCCGTTCCGTTGCGGACGGCCGCGACGAAATCGTCGCGGCCCGTGAACTCATCGACCTCGAGGTATGCCCGGCCGAGCTCCCACGGCCGGTGGGCGTCGCTCCCGACCGCGCCCGGGATGCCGTGCTCGGTCGCGAACACGAGCGCGCGGCGGTTATCACCCGCGAACGCCTCGCGCGCGTTGAAGACCTCGATGCAGTCGATCGTCGGCCAGATCCGCTCGAGCGCCTCGCGCTTGATGCGGTAGATGCGGTTGTGGCTGAACGGGTGCGGCACCGACACGATGCCGCCCTGGTCCCTGATGCGCGCGATCGTCTCCTCGGCGGAGATGCCACGCTCGATCGCCTTCTCGAGGAACAGGCCGATGATCTCGCCGTCCCGCGTGCTGATCTCTTCTCCGACGATCACCCGGAATCCGTCCGCGAGCTCGCGCAGCCGCAGCGCGCCCTCGATGGTGTTGTGATCGGTCGCGCACACGACGTCGATCTTCGCGGCCCTGATCGCTTTCGCCTGGGTCGCGATGGGCGTGCGGCTGTCCGGCGAGAACTCCGAATGCGTGTGCATATCGAGCCGGACGCGTCGTGGCGTCACCGCGCGCGCCCGGCCTCGCGCGCCTGTTCGACGATCGTCTTCACTCGGTCACGGAATCGTGGCACATCGAAACGGCGCGCGGAGCGGCGCAGCGTCTGGGGGTCGCGCCCGTCGCTTTCGATCGCGCGCACGGCGTCCGCGAAGGCCTCGGGGACGGCCTCGGCGACGAGCGCGCCCTCCGCCGGGCCGACGATCTCCGGCGCGCCGCCCTTCGCGAGGGCGACCACCGGCGCGCCGGATGCCAGCGCCTCCGCGCAGACGATGCCGAAGTCGTCCTCCGCCGGGAACACGAGACCGCGGGCCGACGCCAGCAGCTCGCGCACCGTCGCGTCGGCGACGCGGCCGGTGAAGCTGACGTTGTCGCGCGCGAGCCGTTCCAGCGAGCCGCGCTCGCGCCCCTCGCCCACGACGATGAGGCGGAGGCCGACCTCGTTGAACGCCTTGATCGCGATGTCGGCGCGCTTGTACCTGGACAGCCGGCCGACGAACAGCCAGAAGTCACCGCGCGTCGCGGCGGGCCGGAAGCCGTCAACGTCGACCGGCGGATGCACGACCTCGCTCGGCGCGCGGTAGATGGAGCGAATGCGCTCCGCGACGACGTTCGAGTTGGCGATCCAGCGATCCACTCTTGTTGCGGCCTGGAGGTCCGCTTCGCGCAGCCCCACCAACAACTGCCGCACGAAGGGTTGGAGCGGCAGCGGCACCTCCTCGTCGAGATACCGCTCGCTCCAATCCCAGAGATAGCGCGTGGGCGAATGGCAGTACGCGACGTGGACCGTGCGCTCGGCGAGCCCGATCCCCTTGATGAAGGCGCTCGTCGAGGTGAGCACCAGATCGATGTCCGCCGGGACGCGCAGGCGTCGCGCCGCGCGCGGATAGAGCGGCAGCAGGAGCCGATGCGTCCCGCCGCCGATCGGCAGCTGCTGGAGGAACGATGTCCGCAGCACCCAATCCGCGCCGAGCGGTCCGTAGCGCGCGCGGTCGTGGAAGAACGTGTAGACGGGCGCGCTCGGCCACAGCTCGTGGAAGACCTCGACGACGCGCTCCGCGCCACCGTGCGCGGAGAAGTACTCGTGCGCGAGCGCGATGGTCACGCGAGCTTCCGCGCGCGCTCCGCGAGAACGAGCAGCGCGAACAGGGGCAGCACGCGCTGGCGCCGCCAGCGGCGCGGCTCGCGCACCAGGCGCCAGAGCCACTCGAGGCCGATCGCGTGCACCATGCGCGGCGGGACCGCGGTGCGTCCGCTCAGCTGATCGAACACGCCACCGACGCCGATCGCGAGCCGCACGCTCGGGAGCAGCGCGAGGTTCCGCGAGATCCAGCGCTCCTGGGACGGCATGCCGTACGCGACGAGCAGCACGTCCGCGCCGCTCCGCGCGACGAGCGCGGCGGCGCCGTCGTCGCTCGCCGAGCCGCTGTGCGTGCCGGCGACGCGGAGGAGCGGCGCGCGCCGCCGCAGCTCCTGCCCCGCGCGCTCCGCGATGCCGGGCGCGGCGCCGAGCAGGTACACGGAGAGCCCGCGCTCGGCGAGGCGCGGCACCAGGGCGTCGACGAGGAAGCGGCCCGGCGCGCGACCCGGAAGGCGATCGCCGAGCAGACGCGCCGCGGCGACGATGCCCGTGCCATCGGGGATGACCAGCTCCGCGTCACGCGCGATGCCGCACAGCTCCGCGTCGCGCCGCGCGAGCATCACGAACTCGGGATTGGCCGTGATGACGAACGTGCGCGCCCGCGCATCGAGGCGCTCGCAGATGGTCCGGACCGCGCCCGCGAGGTCGACCCGATCGAAGCCCACGCCGAGGACGTCGAGGCGCTCGGGCAGTCGGTCCTCTATCTCACCGCGACGAGGCTGCGCTTGAAGAACTCGATGTGCTCGAGCGCCAGCCCGGTGCCCTTGGCGACGCAGTAGAGGGGGTTCTCCGCGACGTAGCACGCGACCCCGGTGACCTGCGTCAGCAGCTTGTCCATGTTGCGCAGCAGCGCGCCACCGCCTGAGAGGACCATGCCCTTGTCGATGACGTCGGACGCGAGCTCGGGCGGAGTCTCCTCGAGAACGCCCTTCACGGCGGTGATGATCTGCTGGAGCACGGGCTCGAGCGCGTCGGTGATCTCGTTGCTGCCGACCGTGATCGTGCGCGGCAGGCCCGCGATCAGGTCGCGGCCGCGGACCTCCATCGTGAGCTCGGGATCCATCGGGAGCGCGGAGCCGACCTGGATCTTCACGTCCTCGGCCGTGCGCTCGCCGATCATCAGGTTGTAGCGCTTGCGGACGAAGTTCGCGATCGCCTCGTCGAAGCGGTTGCCGGCGGCGCGCACGCTGCGCGATACGACGATGCCGCCGAGCGAGATGACCGCGATCTCCGCGGTGCCGCCGCCGATGTCGATGATGAGGTTGCCGCTGGGCCCCGAGATCGGGATGTTCGCGCCGATCGCCGCCGCGAGCGGCTCCTCGATGAGGTGGACGTCGCGCGCGCCCGCGCGGATCGCCGCGTCCTTCACCGCGCGCCGCTCGACGCTGGTCACGCCCGACGGCACGCAGATCATGAGCTCGGGGTGGAACACGCGGATGCGCCCGCAGACCTTGTCGATGAAGTGCCTGAGCATGTGCTCGGTGATCACGTAGTCGGAGATCACGCCATCGCGCATGGGCCGCAGCGCGGTGATGTTGCCGGGCGTCCGGCCGAGCATGAGACGCGCTTCCTCACCCACCGCGACGATGCGCGGACGGCTGTGATCGTCGTCCTGCGCGATGGCGACCACGGAGGGCTCCGTGAGGACGATGCCCTTGCCGCGGACGTACACGATGACGTTCGCGGTCCCGAGGTCGATGCCGATCTGGCGTGCGAACACAGCGTGTCCTTTCCGTTTGGCGATGCGGTGCCGGAAAGGCCAGTCTAGGCTTCAACCTCGGCGTCCACCTCGGTGTTAGGCCGCGACGGTAGGGCTTGCCTGCCTCCGGCCGACGATCCGCGTGCGCGAGAGGACCCAGACCAGCACGAAGTAGCCGAGGTACGCGGCGACCTCGAGGATCGTCGGGTCCGCGGAGTAGCCGCAAAGCGCGCGCAGGACGGACCCGAGGCCCTCGGAATCCGGGAGCGTCTCGCTGAGATCGAAGACCTTCGGTCCGCCGGAGAGGCCCGCCTCGACGAACTCGTGCACGCCGTGCGTCACAAGGCCCGCGGCGAAGACGACCAGCAGCGCGCCGGTGACGCGGAAGAACGCGCGCAGGTCGATCCGCCGGCCGTAGTGATACATCGCGACGCCGATGGCGATGGCGATGGCGAAGCCCAGGAGCGTGCCGAGCAGCTTTCCCTGGCCGGGGGCGGCGAACAGGAGCAGCGCCGTCTCCACGCCCTCGCGCACGAGGCTGAAGAAGGCGAGGAGGAAGAGACCGAGGTACGCGCCGCGGTGCGAGAGCGCCTGCTGGATCTCGCCCTGCAGCTCGTTCTTCAGATACCGGGCGCGCTGGAGCATCCACAGGATCATCCAGGTGAGGAACGCGGCCGCCAGCAGAAGGGTCGTGCCCTCGTAGTAGAACTCGGTCGTTCCGGTGAACTCCGCCTCGAGCAGGTTCAGCAGGCCGAGGAAGCCGAGGCTCACGAGGCCCGCGATCACGGCGCCGAGCCACACCCAGCGGTGCGCGTGGCGCGCGTCGATCCGCGTCAGATAGGCGAGGACGATCCCGACGATGAGCGCCATCTCGACGCCTTCGCGGAGCGCGATGATCAGTGCGCTAATGTCGGCTGCGGACATCGGTCGGCATCACCTGCTTAGGGGCACCTAATCTCGTTGCTTAGGCCACCCTAACTAATTCCGACCTGGGGAGTCAAGAATAGCCAGCAGCTCGGCCGCGGCGGAGGAATACCTCCAGGCGATCTACACGCTCAGCGACGAGGGCGGGACGGTCATCGCCGCCCGGCTTGCCGAATTCCTCGGGAATTCGGCTCCCACGGTCTCCGAGATGGTGCACCGCCTCGAGCACGACGGCCTGGTCGACCTCGACGAGCGCCGTGGCGTGCACCTCACCGCGTCCGGCCAGCGAGCTGCCGACTCGGTCGTGCGGCGTCACCGCCTGGCGGAGCGCTTCCTGGTCGATGTCCTCGGCTTCGAGTGGTGGAAGACGCACGACGAGGCCGAGCGCCTGGAGCACGCGATGTCCCCCGAGCTCGAGGCGCGGATGATCAAGGTGCTCGGCGACCCGGACACCTGCCCGCACGGGAACCCGATGCCGGGGCGGAAGCCGAAGCCGACGAAGCCGCTCGGTCAGCTCAAGCCCGGTGAGCAGAGCACGATCACGCGGATCCCCGATCAGTTCGAGCACGAGCCCGGCTTCCTCGAGTATCTCGACGGGCAGGGCCTGCGGCCCGGCGCGGCGATCGCGCTCGTGCGCAGCGGCCCCGATTCGCTGCGCGTCCTCGTCGACGGGCTGGAGCGCGACGTCCGGCCGGATTGCGCGCAGAAGGTCTGGGTGGCGCTGTGAGCGGGAACGTATACATCCGCGTCGCGAACGATGGCACGTTCCTCGCGTCGCTCGCGGAGCTGCCCGGCTGCACCGCGCGCGGGACGTCGAAAGAGGACGCGCTGGCGAAGATCCGAGCCGCGTTCCGCGATTACCTCGAGCTGCTGACCCTGCGCGGCGTCTCGACCGAGCACTGGAAGGGCCTCGATCCGGCGAAGTTCGTCGCTCACGAGTGGGACATGACGGCCATGCACGTGCTCCCACCCGACGAGAAGCCGCTCGAGGAGCACGAGCTGCGCGACTTCCTGCACCAGATGGAGGCGTCGCGCTCGGCGCTGCTCGCGCTCGTGCGCGGGCTCTCGGCGGACGAGCTCGAGCGCAAGCCGACCGAGACGGCCTGGAGCGTGCGTGAAGCGCTCGAGCACATCATGCTTACTCAGGTTTCGTTGCTCTCAAGAATGGAGCGCTGGCCGGACCACGAGTTCGCGACGTTACAGGCGGTGCACCGGATGGCGTTCCAGCGCTTCACCGTGATGGAGCCCAGCGACTGGGTCGATCACCCGGTGATGGGCGTCCGGTTCACGACGCGCAAGGTCATGCGCCGCATCCTCGAGCACGAATACGAGCATCTCGACCACATCAGGCAGATCCTCGCCTCTCTCGGGAGTCAGCGGCCGCCCGAATAGCCCAGCGCACGACCGCCGCGTGATGGCGCTCGATCACCCCGCGCTGGTCCGCGCGTACGTCGGGCAGCGCGTCGGCCGGGAACGCGGTGACCTCGGCGACCTCGCCGCTCGGTGCGGCCACGCCGCTGACGACCCGGTACGCGTACACGACCTCGACGCGCGACCAGCGGAATCCGGTGTTCGCCTCGAGGAGCGGCCCGACCTCGATGGTCATGCCCGTCTCTTCATGGATCTCGCGTTTGAGCGCGTCGTCGAGCGATTCTCGCTTCGTGAGGATCCCCCCGAGGAAGCGCCAGCGCGGCGAGCCAAAGCGATGGCGCGCGAGGAGGACCTCACCGCGTTCGTTCACCCCGAAGCCGACGACGCCAACGAGGAAGCGAGGATGCGCGCGGTCGATGACCCGGCGCTGCCAGCGGACCGGCAGCGCGTTGAACACGACCGCGAGGGCGCGCATGAGCACGCCCACGAGATTAGACCGGACTGTCCCGCAGCTAGGGTCGGCGGCGGCGGCGCTCGCTCACACGCAGACGCGTGATCGCGCGCGACAGCTCCGCGCGCGCACGCTGCTCGTCCACCCCGACCGGTCCCGCCTCGAGCGCCGCCTTGGCGCGCGCCCGTGCCGCCTCGGCACGCTGCTCGTCGATCTCCTCCGCGTGCTCGGCGGCATCGGTGAGCACGACGACGTGATCGGGCCCGATGTCCATGAAGCCGCCGAACACCGCGAGCGAGGTCTCGGTGCCGCCCTTCTTCACGCGAAGCTCCCCGTGCCCGAGCGCGGTCAGCAGCGGCGCGTGATGCGGGAGGATGCCGAGATACCCCTCGCTGCCTGGAGCGATGACCATGTCCACGTCGTCCTGGTGGACGACGCGCTCGGGCGTGATGATCTCGAGCCTGAGTCCCGGCACTACGACTGCTCTTTCGCCATGCGCTCGCCCTTCTCGCGGGCCTGCTCGATGGTGCCGACGTTGAAGAAGGCCTGCTCGGGCAGGTCGTCGTGCTTGCCCTCGAGGACCTCGCGGAAGCTCCGTACCGTGTCCGGGATCTTCACGTACACGCCGCTGAGACCGGTGAACTGCTCGGCGACGAACATCGGCTGGGCGAGGAAGCGCTGGATCTTGCGGGCGCGCGCGACGAGGGTCTTGTCCTCGTCGGAAAGCTCGTCGACGCCGAGGATCGCGATGATGTCCTGGAGGTCCTTGTAGCGCTGGAGCACGCGCTGCACCTCGCGTGCGGTGTCGTAGTGCTCCTGGCCGACGATGAGCGGGTCCAGGGCGCGGCTCGTGGAGGTCAAGGGGTCCACAGCCGGGTAGAGCGAGAGCTCGGTCAGATAACGCTCGAGCCGGATCGACGCATCGAGGTGAGCGAACGTCGTCGCCGGCGCGGGGTCGGTGTAGTCGTCGGCCGGCACGTAGACGGCCTGCAGCGAGGTGATCGAGCCCTTCTTCGTGGACGTGATGCGCTCCTGCAGCTCGCCCATCTCGGTACCGAGGGTCGGCTGGTAGCCGACGGCGCTGGGCATGCGGCCGAGCAGCGCCGACACCTCGGCGCCCGCCTGGGTGAAGCGGAAGATGTTGTCGATGAAGATCAGGAGGTCGCGGCCCTCGACGTCGCGGAAGTACTCCGCGATGGTCAGCCCCGTGAGCGCGACGCGCAGGCGCGCGCCGGGCGGCTCGTTCATCTGGCCGAAGACCATCGCCATCTTGTCGATGACGCCGGACTCCTTCATCTCGCCGAGCAGCTGGGTGCCCTCGCGCGAGCGCTCCCCCACGCCGCAGAAGATCGAGTAGCCGCCGTGCTCGGCGGCCACGTTGCGGATGAGCTCCTGGATGACGACGGTCTTGCCGGTGCCGGCGCCGCCGAACACCGCGGACTTGCCGCCCTTGAGGAACGGGCAGATGAGGTCGACGACCTTCATGCCCGTCTCGAAGATCTCGGCCTGCGTGGACTGCTCGTCGAAGGTGGGCGGCGCGCGGTGGATCGGGTCGCGCCGCTCGGCCTCGACCGGTCCCTTGCCGTCGATCGTCTCGCCGACCACGTTGAACAGGCGCCCCAGCGTCTTCGGCCCGACCGGGACGGTGATCGCCGACGCGGTGTCCACGGCCGTCATGCCGCGGCGCAGGCCGTCGGTGCTCGACATCGCGACGGCGCGCACCCAGTTGTTGCCGAGGTGCTGCTGCACCTCGGCGATGACCTGCGTGCCGTCCTCGCGCTCCACGGAGACCGCGTGATAGATCTCCGGGAGGTGCCCTTCCTCGAACTGGACGTCGAGCACCGGGCCGATGATCTGAACAATGAGACCAGTCTTAGAAGTTTCCTGCTTGTTCGGCATGCGCGTCTGTGTTGTCACTGTTCTCTCTTCCTAGCCTTTCAACGCCTCGGCCCCGGTCGCGATCTCGAGCATCTCTTTCGTGATCCGTCCCTGCCGTGCCTTGTTGGCCGCGAGCGTGTAATCGGAGATGAGGTCTCCGGCGGCGTCGGTCGCGTTGCGCATCGCCACCATCTGCGCCGAGAACTGGGAGGCCTTCGACTCCAGGACCGCCTGGTAGACCGCGACCTCGATGAGCCGCGGCAGGATCTGCCGCAGCACGGTCTCCGGGTCGGGCTCGAAGATGTACTGCTTCGGCACGCGCGTGTCGTCGTCCTCTTCCTCGGGCGCGAGCGGCAGGAGCCGGCGGATCGTCGGCTCCTGGCGCAGCGTGTTGATGAAGCGCGTGAACGCGAGATGCACCTCGTCGACGTTCCCGCTCACGAATTCATCGACCGCGGCGCGCGCGATCGCGTTCGTGTCGCCCGTCGTGGGGCGGTCGGGGATGCCGGGGAACTCCGCGAGCACGTTCTGGTGGGTCCGGCGGAGCGAGCCGATGCCCTTGCGCCCGACCGCGATCCAGGCCGAGCCCGGTGCCTGCGCCATCTGGCGCAGCGTCGCGCGCAGCAGGTTCACGTTCATCGGTCCGACGAGACCGCGGTCGGTCGTCACCAGAATGACCGCGACCTTCTTCACCGGACGCTTCCGCAGGAGCGGGCTGATCTCGGGGTCGGCGTAGGGCGCGAGGTCGTTGAGGACGGTCCGCAGCCTCGCCTCGAACGGCCGCGCGGCGAGGACCGCCTCCTGCGCGCGCCGCATCTTCGACGCGGCGACGAGCTGCATCGCGCGCGTGAGCTGCTGGATGTTCTTGACGCTGCGGATGCGCCTCCGCAGCTCGCGCTCTGACGGCACCTAGCTCTTCTTTACCGTCTTCGCCTCGGTCTTCTCGCCGAAGTCGGTGCTCTTCTTGAACTCCTCGATCATCGTCTTGATCGCCTTCTGCGTGTCCGGCTCGAGCTTCTTGCTGGTGGCGATGGTCTCGGGGATCTGCCTGTACTGGGTCTCCATGTAGCGGAAGATGTCGCGCTCGAACTCACGGACGCGCGCGGCCGGTACGTCGTCGAGGTAGCCGTTCGTGCCGGCGAAGATGATGACGACCTCCTGCGCGAGCGACAGCGGCTGGTACTGCGGCTGCTTCATGACCTCGGTCATGCGCTCGCCGCGGCGGAGCTGCTGCTGCGTCGCCTTGTCGAGGTCGGAGCCGAATTGCGCGAATGCCGCGAGCTCGCGGAATTGCGCGAGGCTCGCGCGGAGTCCGCCGGCGACGGCCTTCATGGCCTTCGTCTGCGCGTCGCCACCGACACGCGAGACCGACAGGCCGCTGTTGATGGCGGGGCGGATGCCCTGGTTGAAGAGGTCGGTCTCCAGGAAGATCTGGCCGTCGGTGATCGAGATGACGTTCGTCGGGATGTAGGCCGAGATGTCGTTCGCCTGCGTCTCGATGATCGGCAGCGCGGTGAGCGAGCCGCCCTTGTTCTCCTTGTTCAGGCGAGCGGCACGCTCCAGGAGCCGGGAATGCAGGTAGAAGACGTCGCCGGGGTACGCCTCGCGGCCGGGCGGGCGACGCGTGAGGAGCGAGACCTGGCGGTAGGCCCAGGCGTGCTTCGAGAGGTCGTCGTAGACGACGAGCGCGTCCTTGCCCTCATCGCGGAAGAACTCGCCCATCGCGCAGCCCGAGAACGGGGCGAGGTATTGCAGAGTCGCGGGTGAGGACGCGCCGGCGACCACGACGATGCTGTGCTCCATCGCGCCGTGCTCCTCGAGCGTCGCGACGATCTTCGCGACGGACGATTCCTTCTGCCCGATCGCGACGTAGATGCAGACGAGGTCCTTGCCCTTCTGGTTGATGATCGCGTCGATCGCCACGGCGGTCTTGCCGGTCTGGCGGTCGCCGATGATGAGCTGCCGCTGGCCGCGGCCGATCGGCGTGATCGCGTCGATGACCTTGATGCCGGTCTGCACCGGCGTGTCGACGTTCTGGCGCGTGATGACGCCGGGCGCGACCACGTCGACGGGCCGCGTGAGCCTCGTGTCGATCGGGCCCTTGCCGTCGAGCGGGCGTCCGAGCGGGTCGACCACGCGGCCGACGAGCGCGTCGCCCACCGGGCATTCCACGATGCGACCCGTGGTGCGCACCTGGCCACCCTCGCCGATGCCGGTGTAGTCGCCGAGGATGATGGCGCTGACGGTGTCCTCCTCGAGGTTGAACGCCAGGCCGAAGACCTCGTTCCCGAAATCGAGCAGCTCCGAGGCCATGCAGGCGGCGAGGCCGTGGATCCGCGCGATCCCGTCGCCGATCTCGACGACGGTCCCCACGTCCGCGGACTCGGTCGTGCCCTCGAAGCTCTTGATCTGCGCCTTGATGATGTCGGTGATCTCTGACGAGGTGGTGGCCATTGCTTCTCCTTCGTGATCAGGACGCGAGGGCGGTCCGGAGCGCGCTCAGCTTCGCGCGCACCGAGGTGTCGACGAGGTGATCGCCGACCTGCACCGTCGCGCCACCGATGAGCGATGGGTCGACGCCGAAGGTCGCGCGCAGCTTCTTGCCCGAGGATGTCTGGAGACGGTCGACGAACGCGCGCCGCGTGGCCTCGTCGAGCGCCACGGCGGTCGTGATCTGTGCCTTGGCGATGCCTTCGCGCCGATCGACGAGGTCGCCGAACGCGGCCGCGACGCCCGGCAGCAGCATGATGCGGTCGCGCTGGACGAGCAGCTGCAGCAGCGCGGAGATCTCTCTCGGTTGACCGCTCGCCACCGCCTGCGCGAGCTCGAGACGCGTCTTCAGCGGGATGCTCGGGTCGCGGAAGCGACGAAGAGCGCGCGCATCGAGCGCGCCCGCCAGGCGCTGGAGCGCCTGCTGGAACGCGGCCACGCTGTTCCCGCGCGTGGCGATGTCGAGCATCGCTTCCGCGTAACGGCGTGCCGCCGAGCCTGAGAGGGCCAATTAGTTCTGCTTCCCGAGCTCGCCACCGGCCTCGTCGAGCGAACGCTCGATGAGGGCGCGGTGCGTGTTCGCGTCGACCTCGCGGCCGAGCACGCGGCTCGCGGCAAGGATGGCGAGCGAGGCGACCTCGCTCTTCAGCTGCGCGAGCGACTGCCTGTGCAGCTGCTCCGCGTCGACGCGGGCTCGCTCGCGGATGCGGTCGGCCTCGACCTTCGCCTGCGCGCGGATCTCGGCGGCCGCGTCCTCGGCCGCCTTGGTGGTGCGCTCCGAGAGCGCGGCGGCTTCACGGCGCGCCTCGGTGAGCAGTCGCTCCACCTCGACGGTCATCCGCTCGCGCTCCCGCTTGGCCGCCTCGGCGTTCGCGAGTCCCTCGCGGATCCGCTCGGCGCGCGTCGCGAGGGTCGTCGTGATCGGCCCCCACAGGAACTTCTGGAGCAGCCAGATGAGGACGATGAACTGGACGAGCGCGACCAGCACCCAGTAGGGCTGGACGGTGAGGGACGGAGCCTCTTCGGCGAGCGTCGGAGCGAAGAGCATCCGCTTAGATCTTCGTCCAGAGCAGGATGCCGAGCACGAACGAGAGGATGCCGAGGCCTTCGGCGAGCGCCGCGCCGAGGATCAGGGTCGTGCGGATCGTGCCGGCGGCGTCGGGGTTGCGGCCGATCGCCTCCGCTGCCTTCGCGGTGGCGATGCCCACGCCGATGCCAGGACCGAGGACGCCGACGCCGACGGCGATACCGGCGGCAAGTCCAGCTATGTCTGCCATTTTTCATTCCTCCGGAATAACTTCACTGCTTGTTTTCAATTTGCTCTAACGAGCGCGTCGTGGGCTAGTGCGCTGCGACTGGCTTGAGCGTCGCGGACGGCTCCGCGGCGTGACTCCCCTCCTTGTGCTCCTCGTGTGCTTCGTCGTGTGACTCCAGGGCGAACAGGAAGTACATGATCGTCAGCAGCATGAACACGAGCGCCTGCACCAGGCCGACGAACAGCTCGAGGCCGACGAACGGCATCGCGAAGCCGGGAACGATAAGCAGCGCGGCCATCACGCCGAGCGTGATCTCGCCGCCGAACATGTTGCCCCAGAGACGAAGGGTCAGCGTGAGCAGGCGGAAGAGCTCGCTGAAGAGCTCGATGAAGCCGACGAACACCATGATCACGCCGACCATCGGACCTTCTTTGAATCCGCCGAAGTTGAACCAGCGCTTCGTGTACCCGAGCCCGTGGGCTCGAAAGCCGGAGAGCTGGTAGAGGACGAAGACCGTGAGGGCCAGCGCGAAGTTGATGTGATAGTCCGCGGTCGGCTTGTGCAGCCACTTCACCTGCCCGACGAACGGCAGGACCGAGAGCCAGTTCGAGATGAGCACGAAGAGGAACAGCGTCCCGAGGAGCGGGAGCCGCTTGACGGCGTCCTCACCGCCGACGCCGCGGATGAAGTCCGCGAGGCCGGCGACGATCAGCTCCACGAAGTTCTGGATGCCGCTCGGAACTTCCTTCATGTTGCGCGTCGCGAGGAACGAGATCCCCGCGAGCATGGCGATCACGAGGAGCATCGTGAAATGCGCGTTCGTGTAGGTGATCGGCCCGATGGCGAACAGCGGCTCTCCCGTGAATGACGGGACGTGGATCTCGGGGTAATGGAAACCCTTCGGGAACAGGAAGCTGAAGATCGCGTCCATGCGCTAGCGCGTCACCTCTCGAGCTCCCGCTTTCGTTCTTCTTCGTCGACCTCGCGTCGCCATGCCAGCCCGGCCTCGCGCGCGCGCTGCGTGGAGGGGCCCACCGGGTTGTCCTCCGTGTACCGCTTGATCAGCAGCGCGACGCCGGCGCCGGCGACCGCCATCCCCACGAAGATCAGACCCAGCAATCCCCACGGCGAGGTGCCCAGTCGCTCATCGAGCTTCAGACCGAGCCAGGCGCCGAGCGCGATGGGGATCGCGATGATGAATCCGACCTGGCCCAGGATCGCCGCGTTCAACGCGCTCCACACACTAGCGAGGACGAGACCGCGAGCCGAGACTCACGGGTGAGGACGAGCGACGTGTGTATGAGCTGTGCGATTACCCGGGGTGCGGAGTGCGGCCAAGGCGAGGTCAGTCTACCGGCAAAAATGCCACCGTGCTCGCGCCTCAGAGCCACCCCTGGCGCCGGAAATACAGCGCCAGGGCGCCGCAGAAGGCCAGCGTCCCGCCGATGACGCTCCAGAACAGAACGGGTGATTCATACGGGATCAGCGTGGTGAAGTTCTGGCCGAAGAAGCCGGTCACGACGGTCATCACGAAGAGGATCGTGGCGATCGAGGTGAGCCGCTTCATGACCTCGTTCAGGCGGTTGCTGACCGCCGCCAGATCGGCGTCAACGACGTTGCTGACCAGCTCGCGGAAGGTGTCGATCTCGTCCGTGACGCGGACGACGTGGTCGAACACGTCCTGGAAGTACACGGCTTCTTTTCGGGGGAAGATCCCCAGATCACCGCGAGCCAGTACCTGCAGCACCTCGCGCTCGGGCGAGACCAGCTTGCGAAGGCGCAGCAGGTCACGTTTGACGATGAACAGGTCGCCGAGCGAGGAGCGCATGGCCCTGCCCGACGTGTCCTCGAGGATCGCGGTCTCCAGCGCGTCGACGCGGTCCCCATAGGAGTCGACCACCGGGAAATACCGGTCCACGATCTCGTCGAGCAGCGCGTGGAGCAGCATCCCGAGCGTCGGGATGCGCCCGTCGCGCCAGCGCTTCTCGACCGCGACCCGCTCCGTGCAGTCGCCGTTGTGCACCGTGACGAGCGCGTTCTTCATGACGAAGATCGACAGCTCGTGCAGCTCCAGCTCGCCACCCTCCGGGTGCTTGAGCGCGTAGAACACGATGAAGTAGTGGCCCTCGTATTCGTCGATCTTCGGGCGCTCGTGCCGCTCGCGCGCGTCCTCGAGCGCGAGCGGATGGAGCTGAAGCTCGTCGGCGATGAGCTGAAGCTCACCGTCGTTCGGATCGGAGATGTCGAGCCAGGCAGACCGGTCCCGCAGTTCGGAGAGCTCGGCCGCGGGGTGCTCGGTGACGCCCGCCGCGTCTTTCACCAGCAGGCGAGCGGTCACGACCGGATGTTACTGCCGCAGCAGCAGACCGCAGGCGCGATAGCGCCGAGGACTACGCGGCGAATCGATCCACAACGCGGAGAAGATCATCAGCTGCGAAAGGTTTGGAAAGATACGCTTCCGCGTTGCAGCGGTCCGCTTCACGACGCGGGTCCGCCACGCCGGTCAGGATCACGAGCGGCACGTGCTTCAAGCGGCTGCGGAGCTGGAGCGCGAACGCGGGCCCGTCGATCCCCGGCATCTGCACATCGAGCACGATGAGCGCGGGCGGGTCCGCGTCGATCGCGTGCATCGCCTCCGCGCCGTCACGTGCCTGGATCACGCGGTAGCCGTGATCCGCGAGGATCTGGCGCTCGCTGTCGAGGATGGCGTGATCGTCGTCGACGACGAGGATCGGCCTGGACTTCCTGATGCTCCCCACGCCGGGCTACCTTGCAAGCGCCGTTCCCGCTCGATACTGGCCACATGCCCAAGCCAAAAGGCCTGCGTTCAGCGGAGGAGGTCGTCCCTCGTCTCGGCGTCAAGGCGGGTCACCCCGCGCTGCGCGTCGGCGACGTGGCGCTCTACGACAAGCCCATCGAGCATCTCGCGGGACAGCTCCACCGCGCGGACCTCGAGCTGCCGCTCAGCTTCCACGCGGCGCGCTACGGCCTGGTGCTGTGCTTCGCGCTCGAGCGGTGCGACGCGAGGGCGCTCGCCAAGGACCTCATCCGCGTCTGCCACCCGGAGGGCTCCGTGTGGACGGTCGTGTGGAAGAAGGCCTTCCTGAGGCCGGGCGCGCCGGACTGGGACGAGATACAGCGGGCCGGCCTCGCCACCGGTTGGGTGGACAACAAGATCCTCTCGCTTGGCGACGAGGTCTACGCGACGCGGTTCGTGAAGCGGCGGAACCCAGCAACCGCGGGGAGCGTCAAGAAGGCATGAGGCTCGTCCTGTGCTGCGCTCTGCTCCTGGCGGCGTGCGGCGGCGCGGGCAGCGGGGGCATCGCCAGCCCGAGCGCCAGCGTGATCCCGGCACCATCCGGGACCGTCGGCAGCGAGGTTCTGCTCAAGTACCGCCTGCTGGACCAGTTCGGGCCGCTCGCCTACTGCGACCCCGACTTCTACCCGATCGCCAGGGCGGACGAGGCGAGCCTGGCGAAGCAGCACGAGCCCGACATGCGGGCCGATGCGGACACCTGGGCCGCGCTCATGGCGCACCACCCGATCATCCAGATCGCGATCTTCCCGCCGCCGCCGCTCACGGGCGAGCAGCTGCTTCCCCTCTATCGCGATTGGAAGATGCTGCGGGCCATGGCGCTCACCCCCTCGGGTGGCGCGTTCGCCTTCTCTCAGCGGTTCATGTCCGCGGGCGGTGGGCGCGACGCGACGCTGATCGAGGGCACGATCGATCGCGCCGGCACGATCGCCATCACGAAGCGCACGCCGAACAGCTTCGTGAACTGCCCGATCTGCCTCGCGGCAGGGACGCGCATCGCGACGCCGCTCGGTGAGGTCGCCGTCGAGTCGCTCTCGGTCGGGATGAGTGTGTGGACCGCGGACGCGAGCGGCGCGCGCGTCGACGCGGTCGTCCGAGCGATCGGCAGCACGCCGGTGCCGAGCACGCACGAGATCGTCGCGCTCGCGCTCACCGACGGACGCGGCCTGCTGGCCTCGCCAGGGCACCCGACGAGCGACGGACGCCACGTCGGCGAGCTGCGAGCGGGTGACACGCTCGACGGCGCGATCGTCGCGAGCGCGGAGCGCGTGCGCTACGCGGGCGGCTTCACGTTCGATCTGCTGCCGAGCGGCGTCACGGGAACGTACTGGGCCAACGGCGTGCTCCTGGGGAGCACGCTCCGCTAGGGCGAGAGCAGCTCGTCGGTGAGGAAGTCCGCGATCCGCGTGTAGGCCGCGTCCGCGTTCGCGCGCTTCGTGAAGCCGTGCCCCTCATCCGGGAAGACCACGTACTCGACGCGCTGGCCGCGCGCGCGCAGGCCGTCGACGACCTGGTCGGATTCCTCCTTCGGCACGCGCGGATCGTTGGACCCCTGGAGCACGAGCATCGGGCAGCGCACGCGATCCATGTAGGTCACCGGTGAGCGCGCGATCAGCTTCTCGCGATCGGTGTCGAGATCGCCGATCCAGCGCCGCAGGAAGCGTCGCCAGTTCGGCTGCGTCCCCTCGAGCATCGTGACGAGATTCGCGACGCCGAAGAGGTCCACCGCGCAGCGCCAGCGGTCCGGGAGCCGCGTCACGCAGGTGAGCGCGGCGAAGCCGCCGTACGAGCCGCCGTAGACCGCGAGGCGCGCCGGGTCGAGGTCCGGCTGCGCGGCCATCCAGTCCGCGATCGCGCGCAGGTCGCGCAGATCGACGCCGCCCCAGTCCTTGTGGATGGCTTCCTGCCACCTGCGCCCGTAGCCGGTCGAGCCGTGGATGTTCGGCACGATGACCGCGATGCCGCGGTGCGCGAGGCATTGCAGGACGCCGAGCACGTGGTTGTAGGCCGGGCGGGACTGCCCCTCGGGGCCGCCGTGCGGATAGAGCACCGCGGGCACGCGGCCCGTTGCGTCGCGCGGTCGATAGACGAACGCGGGGATCGGGCCGTCGGGGCCGGGGATGCGCACGAGCTCGGGCTCCACCAGCTCCTCGCGCGCGACCGGCGTCTCGGTCATCACGACGGCGCGGGCGCCGCCGCTCGCCGTGTCGAGGACCCAGATCTGCGACGGTTCGGTGGGCGATTGACGCAGGAACGCGACGAGCGAGCCGTCGCTCGAGATGACCAGGTCCTCGCACGCGCCGCTCAGGTCGCGCTCGCGGATCGGTCCACCGCCCACGCGCCACTTCAGCGTGCTGTACCCGTCGGCGTTGACCGACCACGCCTGCGCCCGACCGTCCGCGGAGGACACGGCGAGCTCCACGTCCCACGCCGGCGCGTCGATGACCTCTCGCGCACCCGTCGCGGGATCGACCGCGACGAGCGCGATGAACTCTCGGCCCGCGTCGCTCATCGCCAGCGCGCGGCCGTCGGCGAGCCAGCCCGCGGGGACGTTCTGCCGATCCTCGCGATGCGGCGTGATCTCACGGGCTTCCCCGCTCAGCCCATCAACGACGAGGAGCGTCTGCTCGGTGTTGTCCTGCACGCGCATGACGAGCAGCGTCCTGCCATCAGGCGACCACCCGCCCGCGACGTGCCACGACGGACCCGACACGAGCAGGTGCTTCGTCCTCTTCGCGATGTCGATGGTCACGATGTCCATATCGGCGTCGTCGCGCTCGTTGCTCGACAGCGCGAGCGTGCGCCCGTCGGGTGATGCCGCGTTCCACGAGAGCAGGTGCTGCACGCGGTCCCCAGGCGACGTGGCGAGGGGCTCGATGCGCTCGTCCGATCGCGTCACGTACAGCTGCCAGCGCTCGGTGCCGCCGCGGTCGACGGCGCCGATGAGGTCGCCGTTCGCGGTCCAGCACAGGCTGCGCACGGCGCCGCCCTCGACCGCGAGCGCGAGGCTCGGCTCGCCACCCTTGAGCGGCACGGTCCACGCGCAGTACGTGCCCGTGCGGTCCGAGACGAACGCGATCGTCTTCGCATCGGGCGAGATCGCGAGCGCGGACGGGCCGCTGTACCGACGCGTGGTGTGCGCCATCTGCCGTATCTGCTCGCGCGGGAAGAAGTCGAGGAGGGGGCGACGGGTCACGCGGAAATGCTAGGCCGGGCCGCGATCGAGCAGGATGCGCGCGCGGGCCCTAGCTGCCGTCGCTCTTCTCCGCGTAGAGCGCCGGGTCGAGCTCCTCGGCCTTCGGCGTGTGCTGCGCGAGCGCGACGACCGCGATCCCGAGCGCGACGGCGACGGCAAGGAAGCCCGCGAGCTGCGTGCGGCCGCTCGAGACGAGGGCGAGCGCGCCGAGCGAGAGCGTGATGCCGTAGATGAGGAGCACCGCCTGCGGATGCGAGAGGCCGACATCGAGCAGGCGATGGTGGAAGTGCCCGCGGTCAGGCGCGAACGGCGCCTGGCCGCGGAGCATGCGGCGCACGAGCACGTAGAAGGTGTCGATGATCGGCACGCCGAGCACGAGCAGCGCGGCGGCGACCTTCTGCGTCGCGAAGATCGAGAGGACGGCCAGCATCGTGCCGATGAACGCGACGCCCGTCGTCCCGAGGAACAGCTTCGCCGGATGGAAGTTGAACAGCAGGAATCCCGCGATGGCGCCGGCGAGCGTGAACTCCATCCATGCGACGAAGGGCTCGTTCACCTGCGGGAGGAGCGCGATGCCGCCGAGCGTGATGGCCGCGATCCCGCTGACGCCGGCCGCGAGGCCATCGAGGCCGTCGATGAAGTTGAGCGCGACGTTCATGCCGACGATCCAGAACAGCGTCACGCCGATCGCGATCGGGAGCGCCAGCCTGACGAGCCCGTCACCGTCGAACGGCGAGTTCACGAAGTCGATGCGGATGCCGGCCACGACGATCACCGTCGCGATCAGCAGATAGCCGAGGAACTGCCAGCGCGCCCGCAGCTCGAGGATGTCGTCGAGGAGGCCAATGCCGAGCCCGAGGAGCGCGGCGATCGCGGTGAGCGTGAAGCGCGGCGAGCGGACCTCCTCCGGGATGAGGAAGGGCCCACCGGCGAGACGATCGATGAGCCAGAACACGATGACCGCGCCACCAAACGCGAACGCGATCGCGAGCCCGCCCGGACGCGGGATCGGCAGCGGATGGATCCGCCGGCCACCGGGCATGTCGAGGAGCCCGAATCTGCGCGCGAGCCACGCGACGAGCGGCGTCGCCGCGCAGGCGAGCACGAAGGCGACGATCGTCGAGCCGAGGTAGAGCGTGGTCGCGCTGAAGATCTGGCCGGCCATCTCGACGGATCGCTAGCCGGTGCCGAACTGGCGGTCGCCCGCGTCACCGAGCCCGGGGACGATGTAGCCCTTCTCGTTCAGCTTCTCGTCGAGGCCGGCGACGTGGATCGGGACGTCGGGGTGCGCCGCGGAGAGCGCGGCGACGCCCTCGGGCGCCGCGATGAGGCCGACGTACTTCACGCGCTTCGCGCCCCACTTCTTGAGGATGTCGATCGTCGCGGTCGCGGAGCCGCCGGTCGCGAGCATCGGATCGAGGACGAGGCACGCCTGCACCGCGGTCGTCGAGGGAAGCTTGTTGTAGTACTCGATCGGCCGCAGGGTGCGCTCGTCGCGGAACAACCCGATGTGCCAGACCTGCGCCTCGGGGATCAGCTCGAGGGCCGCCTCGACCATGCCGATCCCGGCGCGCAGCACCGGGACGAGTCCGACCTGCTCCGCGAGCTTCGCGCCACGGTAGGGCGCGAGCGGCGTGCGGACCTCCTGGTCGGCGAGCGCGAGATCCGCGGTCGCTTCGTAGAGGACGAGCATCGCGATCTCGCCGACCAGCTCGCGGAAGACCTTCGGCGGCGTGCGCTCATCCCGCAGCCGCGTCAGCTTTTCGCGGACGAGCGGATGCGTGGAGACGAAGAGCTGTGGGTGGCTCAGCGGCGTACGGGCTCGCGGATCCCCGGGACCGGGAAACGGCTGGTGAGGTCGAGCACGTCGTCCGCGATGCGCTTCAGAGCGGCGGCGTCGTCCTTCGCGCGGAACGTCGCCGCGATGAGCTTGCCGATGCGCGTCATCTCCGCCTCGCGCATGCCGCGCGTCGTGACCGCGGGCGTGCCGACGCGGATGCCGGAGGCGATGCCGGGCTTGTTGGGGTCGTACGGGATCGTGTTCTTGTTCACCGTGATGCCGACCGCGTCGAGCGTCTGCTCGGCGGCCTTGCCGGTGATCTCGAGCGGCCGCACGTCGACGAGCATCAGGTGGTTGTCGGTCCCGCCTGAGACCAGGCGCAGGCCGGCCTTCGCGAGCGCCGCGGCGAGCGCGGTCGCGTTCAGGCGAATCTGCTTCGCGTAAGCCTTGAACTCGGGCGTCGCCGCCTCCTTGAGCGCCACCGCCTTACCGGCGATCACGTGCATCAGCGGACCGCCCTGCGCGTAGGGGAACACGGCCTTGTCGATCGCCTTCCCGAACTCCGCCTTCGCGAGGATCATCCCGCCGCGCGGCCCGCGCAGCGTCTTGTGCGTCGTGGTGGTCACGATCTGCGCGTGCTCGACGGGGTTCGGATGCTCCCCCGCCGCGACGAGCCCGGCGAAGTGCGCCATGTCGACGATGAGCAGCGCGCCGGCGCGATCCGCGATGTCGCGCAGCCGCTTGAAGTCGAAGAAGCGCGGGTATGCGGTCGCCCCCGCGACGATCGCCTTTGGCTTGTGCTCCTTTGACAGTGCCTCGATCTGGTCGTAGTCGAGCAGCTCGTCCTCGCGCCGGACGCCGTACGGAACGAAGTGATAGAGCTTCGCCGAGAAGTTCACCGGCGAGCCGTGCGTGAGATGCCCGCCCTGGTCGAGCGCGAGCCCGAGCACCGTGTCCCCCGGCTGCAACACGGCGGCGTACGCCGTCATGTTCGCCTGCGCGCCGGCGTGCGGCTGCACGTTCGCGTACTCCGCGCCGAACAGCGCCTTCGCGCGCTCGATCGCGAGCGACTCGGCGACGTCGACCCACTCGCAGCCCCCGTAGTAGCGATGCCCCGGGTAGCCCTCCGCGTACTTGTTGGTGAGGACGCTGCCGACCGCGTCCATGACCGCCTGCGACGTGTAGTTCTCGGAGGCGATGAGCTCGATCTTCTCGACCTGCCGCTTTCGCTCGCCCTCGATGGCCGCGTAGACCTCGGGATCGACCCGTTCGAGCTCGCTCATCCGCGTGCCTCCTTCGCCTCGTCAAGCTTCGCGATCTGCTCGCGGCGTCGCTGGTGACGGCCGCCCTGCACGTGCGCGCCCAGGTAGGCGTCAACGATGCTCTTCGCCAGCTCGCTGCCGATCACGCGTTCGCCCAGCGTCAGCAGGTTCACGTCCACGTGCTCGACCGCGTCCCGCGCCGACCACTCGTCGCTGACGACCGCCGCGCGCACGCCGGGGATCCTGTTGGCCGCGATCGCCGGGCCGATGCCCGAGCCGCAGCAGAAGATCGCGCGCTCGAAGCGCCCCGCGGCGACCGCGCGCGCGAGCGGGATCACGATCTCGGGATAGTCGTCCTCAGGATCGGTATCCGGAGAAAGGTCGTCCACCTGGTGACCGCACGCGCGAAGGTGATGCGCAAGAAGATCCTTCAGGTCGACGCCGGCGTGATCCGCGGCCATGCCGATCCTCACAGCGCCTCCACACCCATGAGCGCGTCCTCGATGTCGGCGATGGTGATCGCGCCCTCGCGCAGGATCTTCAGCGGCTCGCTGCTGCAATCGACGATCGTCGACGCGACCCCGCCGCTGACCGGGCCACCGTCGAGGATGAGCGCGATCCGGCCACCGAGCTGCTCCAGGACCTCATCCGCGGTCTTGGCCTCCGGATGACCGGAGCGGTTGGCGCTGGTCACCGGCAGCCCGCCGCCGCTCGCCGCGATGAGCTGACGCGCGACATCGTGCGCGGGCACGCGGAACGCGATCGTGCCGCGACGCGGCGCCACGAGGACGAGCGTGAGCGGGCCGGGCCAGAAGCGAGCCGCGAGGGCGAGCGCCGCGGCGGTGACCATCGCGCTGGCTTCGAGGTTCGATGCATCCGAAAGCAGGATGGGGATCCGCTTGTCCTTGCGCCTCTCCTTCGCGACGAACAGCTTGCGGATGTGGCCGTGCGAGGAGGCGAGGCCATACACGGTGTCGGTCGGAAAGGCGACGAGCTCGCCGCGTGCCAGCGCGGTCGCCGCCTCCTCCACCGCCCCCGGCGCATCGGCCTTGAGGAGGCGCGTCTCCACAGGGCGGATGATACCGACGATGCCCGTCACCGCGATCTTCCTCGACAGCGCCGGCGTCCTGTTCGACAAGGACGCGCTCGGGCGCGAATGGATCAGGACCATCTCGGAGGCGCTCGCTTCACAGCTCGGCGGTGACGTCGGCGCATGGAAGCGCGCGAGCGTTACCGCATCCGTCAACGCCATGAAGAGACACGAGGCCCGCATGCGCAAGGACGGCGGCGGCGGAGGCGCGAAGGCCTTCCTCGCGCGCGATCGCGTGAGCTGGCTGCTCGAGGCGTGCGACGCGATGCACATCTCGCCGCCGGCCGACGCCGAGATCCTCGCCGAGGAGATCACGCGCGGCGCGGGGTCGCGCGTCGACGCGGCGCTCCCGGGTGCCGCGGACCGCATCCGCGAGCTGCGCGACGCGGGCTTCACGCTGTTCACCGCGTCGAGCCAGGCTTCGCTCGAGCTCACGGCGCAGCTGCGCTCGCTCGGGATCCGCGAGCTCTTCGACCGCACCTACGGTCCGGACCTGGTCGATCGCTGGAAGACCGGACCGCATTACTACGAGGCGATCCTCAAGGACGCGATCGTGAAGCCGGAGAGCGCGGCCGTCGTGGACGATGGCAGCGAGCGTCTCGACTGGGCGCGCAAGCGAGGCGTGCGCACGTTCCTCATGGTGGCGGCTCCCCAGAGCGGGCCGCATACGGTCATCCGCTCGCTGTCGGAGCTCCCCGCGCTCCTGCGCTGATCACCACGACGCGCTCGTTCCCCGCGAGATCGCGCAGGATCGTTCCCCCGTGCTCGCGCGCCAGCGCGCGCGCCTGCGCTGGGTCGCATTCGAAGAACGCGGACGCACCCGGCTTCAGCACCCGGTCCAGACCCGCGATCGCGCGCTCGATCAGCGACAGCCCGTCCGGGCCAGCGACGACCGCGAGAGCCGGCTCGTACGCGAGCGAGGTCCGGTCGCCGACGAGCTCGTGCAGGTCGTCGTCGCGCAGGTACGGGAGATTGGCCGCGAGCGCGTCGACGCGCTCGGTGATGGGCGCGAGCAGATCGCCCACGCGGAAGTCGATCCGCTCCGCGGCGTCATGCGTGCGCGCGTTCGCGCGGGCGACGACAAGCGCGTCGCTCGAGACATCGGTCGCGATGACGCGCAGCGCCGGCGCGTTCACCGCGAGCGCGATCGCGACGGCCCCAGAGCCCGTACCGACATCCACGACGAGCGCGTCCGGGGTATTGCGGACGGCCGCGAGCACGGCCTCGACCAGCGTCTCGGTCTCCGGTCGCGGGATCAGGACACGTGGATCGACGGCCAGGCGCAGCCCGTAGAACTCCTTGAAGCCGCGCAGGTACGCGACGGGCTCCCCCCGCGCGCGCCGCTCGACGAGCGCCTCGAAGCGCCCGAGCTCGTCGGGCGTCAGCGCGACCTCTGGGTGCGCGTAGAGCGCCTCGCGCTCGACGCCGAGGACGTGCGCGAGCAGCACGTCGGCATCGGGCGCGTCGATGCGCGAGCGCGCGGTCGCGCGAGCAGCGCCGCGGTCGGGCACGCGCGAAGTATCGTCGCGCAGGTGCAGCTCGAGGATGTGGTCGCCGCTTCTCGATAGACTCTCTCCCCTCAGGGGAGGGCGACCATTCCTACCGCCGCGCTGCCTCGCGTGACACCGTCCATCACCGCGCGCGACGCCGAGCGCGCGCTGCGGACCGCGCTCTCGCGTGGCGGCGAATGGGCCGAGCTCTATTGGGAGCGCCATCACGTCGTCGCGCTGACCTTTGACGACGGCAAGCTCGAGGACGCGGTGACCGGTCTCGATCAGGGTGCCGGCATCCGCATCGAGGTCGGCGACCAGCAGCGCTTCGCGAATTCGAACGTCGCCGATGCCGACGACCTGATGACGCTCGCGGGACGCGCTGCTGCGGGCATCACCGACGCGGTGCCGGGCACATCGTTCGAGAGCCTCCGACAGGAGGAGGTGCCCAGGACGCACGCGGTCGCGATCGACCCCAGGACCGTGCCGATCGAGCGCAAGGTCGGCCTGCTGCGCCGCGTGAACGAGCTCGCGCGCGCCGGCGGTGCCAAGGTCCATCAGGTCACCGCGCAGTACCGCGAGAGCGTCCAGGAGATCGTCGTCGCCAACAGCGAAGGACGCTTCCGGACCGACACGCGCGTCAGGCTTGTGCTCAGCGTTCTCGTGACCGCGAAGGACGGGGACGTCCTCGAGTCGGGCTACGAGGCCATCGCGGGCACGCTCGGGTTCGAGATGCTCAGCGATGAGGCCGTGGTCGCGGCGGCCGAGACCGCCACGCGGCGCGCGCTGCTCAATGTGGCGGCGGAGCCGGCGCCCGCGGGCACCTACACCGTCGTGCTATCGAGCGAGGCAGGGGGCACGCTCATCCATGAGTCGGTCGGGCACGGCCTCGAGGCCGATCTCAACCTCAAGGGCATGTCCGTCTACAGCGGAAGGCTCGGACAGAAGGTCGCGAGCGAACTCATTACCGTGGTCGACGACGGCACCGATCCCGGCAGGCGCGGCACGGCGGCGATCGACGACGAGGGCGCGCGCACGAACCGCACCGTATTGATCGAGAACGGCGTGCTCAAGACGTACCTCTCCGACCGGAAGCACGCGAAGAAGCTGAACATCCCCGAGAGCGGCAACGGGCGCCGCGAGTCGTTCCGCTCGCTGCCGATCTGCCGGATGACGAACACGATGATCCTGCCCGGCACGTCCGACCCGGCGGCCATCCTGGCGTCGGTGCCCGACGGGATCTTCGTGAAGAAGATGGGTGGCGGTCAGGTCGATGTGGTGAGCGGCAACTTCGCCTTCGAGATCACCGAGTGCTACCGCATCCGCGACGGAAAGCTGGCCGAGCCGCTGCGCGGCGCGACGCTGGTGGGCCAGGGACCCAAGCTCATGAGCGAGATCGACATGGTCGGCACGGACCTCGGGTATTCCGTCGGGACGTGCGGCAAGGATGGGCAGTCCGCGCCGGTCGCCGACGCGCAGCCGACCCTGCGCATCCCGTCGGTCGTCGTCGGCGGCAAGGTGAAGGGCACCGCGGCGTGAGCGAGCGGCTGAAGAACGACGCGGCGGTCGAGCACGCGGTCGAGGCGTTGCGCGGACTGCGCGGCACGATCGGCGAAGTGTTCTTCCGCGGATCGCACTCGACCAGCGTCGAGGTGAAGGACGGCGCCATCGAGAACGTGCTCGCGCACGGCGAGCGCGGCATCGGAGTGCGCGTCATCGACGGTCAGCGCGTCGGCTTCGCGTACACGAGCGCGCTCTCGAGCGAGGGCGTGCGCGCCTGCGTCGACGCCGCGCACGCCATGTCGCGCGTCGCCGAGGTCGAGCCCGATCTGCAGATCGCGACAGACTCGCCACCGGTCGTCGAGCTCGGCATCCACGAGGATGGCGAGCGCTCGGTCGAGGATCGCGCGGCGGTCGCGGTCGAGGTCGAGCGCGTCGCGCGCGCAGTCGATCCGCGCATCAGCGGCTTCCGCAAGACGACGTTCTCCGACAGCGGAACGACGACGATCTTCGCGACCACGCTCGGCGCGTGGGGGAGATATCGCGAGTCCTCGAGCGGCGTCGGCACCGCGGCGATCGCGACGCAGGGCGAGGAGCGCCAGATCGGCGGGCACGGTGAAGCGTCGCGGACGTTCAGCGGCGTCTCGGCGGAGCGCGTCGGGCGGCGAGCCGCGGAGCAGGCGGTCGGCAAGCTCGGCGCGCGGCCATTCCCCACACAGCGCATCGCGGTGGTTCTCGACCCGTGGCAGGGCATGCAGCTCGTCGGCGCGATCGGCACGCTCTTCAACGCCGACAGCGTGCTGAAGGGCAAGAGCCTGTTCAAGGGGAGGATCGGCGAGCGCGTCGCGAGCGCGAGGGTCAGCGTCATCGATGACGCGCGCAAGCCCGCCGGCCTACGCACGGCGCCGTTCGACGGCGAGGGCACGCCCACGCGGCGCCGCGAGCTGATCGTCGACGGGACGCTCCAGGGCTACCTCACGTCGCTGAAGACCGCGCGGAAGCTCGGGACGGAGCCCACCGGCAACGCGCGGCGCGGCTCGTACGCGATGCCAAGCCGCATCAGCCCTTCGAACCTGCACATCGCGAACGGCGCCGAGGACGCGTCGGCGATGGTCGCGGGTCTCGACCGAGCGCTGCGGATCACTTCACTGCTCAACCTCCACACGATCGATCCGATCTCCGGTGAGTTCTCGCTCGGCGCCGCCGGCGACTACCTCGAGCGCGGCGTGAAGCAATACGCGGTGCAGGGCATCACCATCGCCGGCAATCTCGTCGCCCTGCTGTCGTCGATCAGCGGGGTGGGCAACGACCTCACGTTCGGAGGTGGCGGCATCGGCAGCCCGACGCTCGTCATCTCCGAGCTCTCCGTGGGCGGTACGTGACCCAGACCTGGCGATCCCTGTTGCGGGACGATCCCCTCCCCTGGCTCCTGGAGCGACGTGACTCTGCGGTGCGCGCGAACACGCTGCGCACGCTGCTCGATCGCACGGCGCGCGATCCCGAGCTGCGCGAGGCGCAGACGCGCGCGATGACGACGCCACCGATCTCGACGCTGCTCCGCACGCAGCGCGCGGACGGTCGCTGGCTGGGCCCACAGATGTACGCCCCGAAGTACATCTCATCCCATTGGTCGAACCTGCTGCTCGTGGAGTACGCCGCGGATCCCGGTGACGCTCGCGTGAAGCGCGGCGCGCGCCGGATCCTCGAGGATCTGTCCGCGGGCCAGGGCGGGATGGGCTGGGCGACGGACAGCGATCACGGGATCTCGTGCTTCTTCGGGAACGTCGTGCGCTACGTCGCGACCGCGGGATACGGCGCGGACGCGCGACTCCAACCAATAGTGGAACGGCTCATCAAAGACGCGCGCAAGTTCGACGCCGCGTGCGTCATCAACGACGAGAAGCCGTGCGCCTGGGGCTACGCGCGACTGGTCTGGGGGCTGAGCGCGCTGCCCGAGGCCGCGCGCACGCGTGATGTCGAGCGCGCGATCAGGCGCGGCGTCGAGTTCCTCCTCAGCTACTCCGCGGAGCGCGGCGACTATCCGACCGCCACGAAGCCGAGCCACCTCTGGCGCCAGCTGTCGTTCCCGCTCTTCTATCAGGCGGACGTGTTGTTCGTCCTGCGGGCGATCGACGCGGCGGGCGCGATCGACGATCCGCGCGCGCATCCCGCGATCGCGTTCCTGCTCTCACGACAGGACGCGCGCGGGCGCTGGGAAGGCCGCGCCCCGTACGCCGACCGGATGGCGTCGAAGGTCGACGCGAGCAAGTGGGTGACGCTGCAGGTGCTCGGTGTCCTGAAGCACGCGTTCCCAGAGTCGTGACGCGGCGGATCATCACAGGCGTCCCCGCGCTGAAGTTCGGCGAGGGACGCGATTGCACGCTGCCGGCCTCGCTCGCCATCGCGACGAAGAGCGACTACGACTGGGTCATGGGCTGCTCGGGCGCGTCATTCGAGACGAAGATCGACAACGAGCAGTGGGATCCGCTGGCGGCGGCGCCGCTCGACGACGCGACCCTCGAGCGCGGCGCTCGCGCGGTCGGCGTGACGACCGATGTGGTGGTGCCACCCTTCGATGACGAGATGCGCGAGCTGGTCCTCGCGCGCGTGATGGAGGGCATCGACGGCGGCGTGCCGCCGCTCGTGCGCGGGCTCGGCGGTCCGCCGGAGTACGGGCTCATCGTCGGCTACGACACCGAAGGTCCGACCTTCCTCGCGCGCACGTACTTCGACAAAGGCAAGGAGCCGGCGCGCGCGGGCTGGGAGGCCTTCGAGTCGGCCGAGCGTGGCACGCCCGTGTTCCTCGATGCCGGGACCACGGTCGAGGAGAAGACCGCCGCTCTCGCCGGCCTCGATGCCGCCGTCGCGTCGAGCGAGGCGAGCGACGCCGCGCTCCGCGCATGGATCGACGGCCTGCGCGACGACACGCGCTGGACCGACGCGAAGCACGCGGGCAGCGCGGCGTTCGGCGATCACGCGATGCGCTTGCTGCTTGCGGACAAGCGGCGCTCCGCGGCGCGATTCCTGCGCTCGCTGCGGACGATGTACGCGTCGCTGCCCGGCGCGGATCTGCTGCGCGCGGCGGAGTCCTACGGCTACGTCGCTGACGCCGCCGAGAGGGGCGGCACCGGTCCGTTCGACGGAACGGTCGCGATGCGGTTCCTCGACGCCGGCCAGCGACGCGCCTGGGCCAACCTCCTCGAGGGCGCGCTCGCGCACGAGGCATCGGCGCACGAGAGCCTTCGCAGCGCGCGTGCGAGGATGCGTTCGTGAACGACACCCTCGCGGCCGCACTCCTCGGCCTCATCCAGGGCCTCACCGAGTTCCTGCCGGTCAGCTCGACGGCGCATCTCGCGCTCGCCCAGCGGGCGTTCCAGCTCGACCCGCTGCGCTTCGGCCTGACGTTCGACGTGGCGCTCCATCTCGGGACGCTGCTCGCGGTGCTGCTGTACTTCCTTTCCACGTGGATCGCCCTCGTGCGCGGCCTCTTCCAGGGGCAATGGAAGCTCCCGCTCCTGTTGGTGCTCGGCACCATCCCCGGCGCGGTCATCGGTGTGCTCTTCGAATCGGTCGTGGAGCGCGAGCTGCGCGACCCGGCGATCATCGCGATCGCGCTGATCGCCGGCTCGCTGATCTTCATCGGCGCCGAGCGCTTCGCCACGCAGCGCCGCGGCGAAGGGGAGCTCGGCTACGGCGACGCGCTCTTCATCGGCGCGGCGCAGGCGATCGCGCTCATCCCCGGGATCTCGCGCTCCGGCATCACGATCTCGGGCGGCCTGGTGCGCGGCATCGAGCGCGCCGAGGCGACACGCTTCGCCTTCCTCATCGCGACGCCGATCATCGGCGGCGCCGCGGCGAAGACGCTGCTCGACCTGCGCAGGGCCACGGCCCTTTTCGAGCGGCCGGATCTCGTCGCGATCGGCTTCGGCGTGTCGTTCCTGGCCGGCCTTGGGACCGTCGTGTTCCTGATGCGCTTCGTCCGCCGTCATTCGCTCCTGTGGTTCGTGCCGTATCGGGTCGCTCTCGCCGTCCTCGTGCTCGTCGCCGTCGCGCTCAAGGCGCTCTGAGCCGTGGCACTCTAGCGCTGTGGATCTCGGTCTGGCGGGCAAGGTCGTGCTCGTGAGCGCCGCGAGCAAGGGGCTGGGACGCGCGGTCGCGCACGAGTTCGCGCGCGAGGGCGCCCACCTGGCGATCTGCAGCCGCGACAAAGCGGCGATCGAAAAGGTCGCGAAGGAGATCACCGCCGCGCATCCGCGAGCCAGGGTCGTCGCGGTCGCGGCCGACCTGAGCACCACGGCCGGCTGCCAGGTCTTCGTGAGCGCGGCGATCGACGCGCACGGCGCCATCGACGTGCTCGTCGTGAACGCGGGCGGACCGCCGCCCGGACGATTCGACGATCTCGACGACGCGGCGTGGCAGAAGGCGGTCGACCTCACGCTCTTCTCCGCGGTGCGCCTGACGCGCCTCGCGCTCCCCGCGCTGAGGCGCTCGAAGGGCAACATCGTGTACATGACCTCGACGTCGGTGCGGCAGCCGACGCAGTACCTCAACCTGATCCTGTCGAACGCGATCCGCGCCGCGGTGCACGGCATGCTGAAGACACTGTCGAAGGACCTCGCCGCCGACGGGATACGCATCAACGCGGTCCAACCCGGTCGCATCGAGACGGATCGCATCAAGCAGCTCGATCAGGACACCGCGAAGCGCGAGTCGAAGAGCGAGGATGAGATCCGTCAGCACTACGCCAGGACCGTCATCCCGCTCGGCCGCTACGGCACGCCCGAGGAATTCGCGGCGGCGGTCGTCTTCCTCGCGTCCGCCCGGGCGTCCTACATCACCGGCCTCTCGGCGCAGGTGGACGGCGGGATGCTCCAAGCGATGTTTTGATCGCGTCCACGAGGCTGCGGCCTGAGGTCTTCCGGCTCCCGGTCGAGAAGATCCGCGCCGGCTACAAGAGCGACATCTACTTCGCGAGGACAAAGCTCATCCTCGAGCGCGACGCGCGCCGCGATGACGTCACGATGCAGATCTTCCAGAAGCGCCCCGACGCCGTCATCGTCGGCACCGATCACACGCTGGCGATCCTCCACGTCGGAACGGGCCGCTATCGCGACCGGTCAACGGGCGAGTCGCTCTTCGCCCACTACCTCGCCGCCGAGCGGCGCCTCTACGCGCACTGGCTTCGGCTTCCGGCCGGTGGCTGGCCGGAGTACGAGCCGCTCGCGCGCGAGGTCTTCGAGATCTCGTCGGAGCTCGCCTCGCTGTGGGAGCCGGCATGGCAGGAGCTGCGCGTGCGCTCGCTCCACGACGGCGAGACGGCCGAGCCGCGCGAGCCGGTCATGCACATCGAGGGCGAGTACGCCTCGTTCGCGCACCTCGAGACCCTCTACCTCGGTGCGCTGACCGAAGGCACGCGCGTGGCGACGAACACGCGCGACGTCGTGGCGGCCGCCCGCGGCAAGCCGGTGATCATGTTCGGCGCGCGCCACGAAGCCCACGAGGCGCAGGCCGGCTCCGGCTACGCCTCGTATCTCGGCGGCGCCTCCGCGGTCTCGACGGACGAGCAGGGCGAGTGGTGGGGCTCGACAGGGCTGGGCACGATCCCGCACGCGCTCATCGCCGCGTACGGTGGCGACACGACCGTCGCGACGCTGAAGTTCGACGAGGTCATCAATCGCGGCGTCGGTGACGCCGGCCATCTCACCGCGGCCGGCACGCCCGAAGGCCACGTCAACGTGACGGCGCTCGTCGACTTCCGCAACGACGTGGTCAATACGTCGCTGGGGGTCGCGCACGCCCTCGGCACGCGGCTCTGGGGTGTACGGGTCGATACGAGCGAGTCGCTGGTGGACGCGTCGATCCTCCGCGAGCTCGAAGCGACCGGCGGCATCGCCCGCGACGATGTGCGCGGCGTGACGCCGCGGCTCGTCGAGCTGCTGCGCAACGCGCTAGATCAGGCCGGCCACCGGCACGTCCGCATCGTGGCGTCAGGAGGCTTCGACCGCGAGAAGATCGCGCGGTTCGAGGCGCTCGGCGTGCCGGTCGACGTCTACGGTGTGGGCTCAGCGCTTGTCGCCGGCGAGGGCTTCGATCACACGGCCGACGTCGTGCGCGTGGGTGGGCGCGATCTCGCCAAGACGGGGCGGGCGTACACACCGAGCGCACGGCTGCACGATGTCGACTGGAGCACGCTGGTCGAGCGGTCCACGTGGGCGCGCTCGACCTCCTGATCCTTGTCGCCGGCCTCGCGTTCGCGGGGTTCGCGAAGGGGCTCACCGGGATGGGTCTGCCGCTCGTCGCGACCCCGATCCTCGCCGGCGTATTCGGACCGCGGGCCGCGGTCGTGATCGTGACGATCCCCATCCTCGCCTCGAACACCATCTTGGTCCTGCAGGGCTTCCGCCGTCTCGACGTCCTGCGCGGGACGGTCCCGGTGATCGTCGCCTGCGTGATCGGCACGATCATCGGCGTGAACCTGCTCGCCCAGCTCGATCAGCGGACCTTCGCGCTGCTCATCACCGTGATGGTCGCGCTCTTCCTGCTCCGCGGCGATCGACTGCTCGGCGACGACCCGGCCGCGCGGCGCGCGCGGATCATCGGGCCGTTGTTCGGACTGGTCGGCGGCGTCATGCTGGGAACGACCTCGATCGGCAGTCCGGTCATCGGATCGTATTTCCACGCGCGCAGGCTTCCGCCGCGCGACTACGTGATCGCGGTCGCGACGGTCTTCCAGATCAGCGCGATCACGCAGCTGATCGGCTTCAGCCTGCTGGGCCTCTACACGCCGGAGATCGTCGCGCTCGGGCTGTTCGGCCTGGTCCCGACGCTGCTCGCGCTGATGGCGGGCGTCTTCCTGCGCGGCCGCGTCGATCCGCAGCTGTTCCGCAGGCTGATCGTCGCGCTGCTCGTGGTGAGCGTCGCCAATCTCCTCTGGCGGAGCTTCGGCCCCGTCTGATATAGCTCGCGTCGCAGGTCGCACGCTGCGGGCGACCTGAGCGGGGAGTCCGGAGCTCGGCTCTGTGGAATCCCTCGGTCGGGCGGAGCCCTCCCTCGGTCATTTGGTGCTTGTCCGCGGGACGAGCGCGCGTGGCTTCGTCGCCGGCTCGCTCATCACCGAGGTCATGAACGTGTAGCGCACGCCCTCTCGCGTCGTCGCCGCTCCGTGCGTCCCGTCCTTCGCGAGCACGACGATGCTGAGGCGCGTGCCGGGGCTCGCGATGCCGTTCGCGTCCTCGATCGCGCTGCGCGCCGCGCGCCCCGCGCTGGCACCACGGGAGAGCCGCTCCACGGCGACGCGCGCGGTCAGCAGTCGCATCGCGAGCTCGCCGAATCCCGTGCACGCGGCCGCGCCGCTCTCGCTGTCGCAGTAGTTGCCCGCGCCCACGATCGGTGAGTCCCCCACCCGCCCTGGATACTTGTACGCCCAGCCGCTCGTCGTGACCGCCGACGCGATGCGGCCGCGCCGGTCGATGGCGAGGAAGTTCACGGTGCCGAGCTCGTCGATCGCCATCTTCCAGACACGCGAGACAAGGTCCTTGCGCTTCCTGATCGATGCGGGCGTCTCCCCGATGGCCCGCAGCTGCGCGCGCCACTCCTTCGCGGTCGAGGCCGTGAGGTTCCGCGCTCGCTCCGCGCCGATCTCGCGAGCGAAGCGCGCCGCACCGTCACCGACGAGCATCACGTGTGGCAGCTTCTCCATGACCGCGCGCGCGACGCTGATCGGGTACAGGTAGCCGCGGAGCGCGGCGACCGCGCCCGCGGCGCGCGATGTCCCATCGACGATCGAGGCATCGAGCTCGACCTGGCCGAGGACGTTCGGATGCCCGCCGCGTCCGACGGTCTTGTCGTTCGGGTCGGCCTCGACGAGGCGTGCGCAGGCTTCGACCGCGTCGAGGGCGCTGCCGCCGCGCTTGAGTATCCGTATCCCCGTGGCGAGCGCGCTCGTGCCATTCCCGCTGGCCACGATGGTGGGAAGCGCCATCTACCTCCCGGTCATGCCGCGCACCAGGCGGAATCCCGCACCGGCGTGCGTGCCGTCGTCGGCGTAGCTCGTGCTCGCATCTGAGAGAGGATCTCCGGATCATCGACGCGGATCACGGTCCGACTCTAGACGCGATCGCTGATCACGACGGCCGCGTCCTCGTGGCGCGGTCCTCCTCGGCGAGCTGCCGGCGGAGCACCTTCCCGATGAGCGTCTTCGGCAGCGCCTCGCGGAACTCGATCTCCTTCGGCACCTTGAACGGCGCGACCTCGCCCCGGAGGAAGGTGATGAGCTCATCCGCGGACGCGCTCATGCCCGGCTTCAGCACCACGTAGGCCTTGACCTCCTCGCCCTTGAGCGGGTGCGGGATGCCGATCGCGGCGCCCTCCGCGACGGCCGGGTGGCGCGCCAGGGCCTCCTCGACCTCACGCGGATACACGTTGAAGCCGGAGACGATGATCAGCTCCTTCTTGCGATCGACGATGAAGACGTAGCCATCCTCGTCGACCCTCGCGATGTCCCCGGTGTAGAGCCACCCGCCCCGGATCGCCTGCGCGGTCTCGTCCGGGCGCTCGTAGTAGCCGTCCATCAGCTGCGGGCCGCGCAGCACGAGCTCGCCAATCTCGCCGACGGGCACCTCGCGCTGACCGGTCTCCAGATCCATGATCTTCGAATCGACGTCGGGGAACGGGATCCCGATGCTCCCCTCCTTCTGCCGCCCCTCGCCGAAGATCGGGTTGCAATGCGTCACCGGGGCCGCCTCGGTGAGCCCGTAGCCCTCGACCAGGTGGCCACCGGTGAGCTCGCGGAACCTGCGAGCGGTCTCGCGGAGCAGCGGCGCCGAGCCCGAGATGCACGCCTCGATCGACCTCAGGTCGTACTTCGCCGAAAGGGGCGAAAGGTTGATGGCGTTGTAGATGCGTGGCGCGCCCGGGAAGATCTTCGGCTTCCACTTCTGGATGTCCTCGAGGACCTGCTTGAGCTCGTACTGCGGCTCGAGGATGAGACCGGCCGCCGCCTGGATCGCCAGGTCCATGGCGACCGTGAGCCCGTACACGTGGAACAGGGGCATGACGGCCATGAGGTTGTCCCTGCCATCGCGCAGGTTCGTGAACCAGGCGCGGCATTGCAGCGTGTTCGCGACGAGCGCGCGATGCGAGAGCATCGCGCCCTTCGGCACGCCCGTCGTGCCGCCCGTGTATTGCAGCACCGCGAGGTCCGACGGGCTGACCGGCGCGGAGACCGGCTCGCCGTCGTAGACGAGCAGGTCCTTGAAGGCGACGGCTCCGGGATCGCCCTGCCAATGCGTGCGATGTCCGCCCTTCTTCTCCTTCAACAGGGTGAACAGCGTCCGCTTCAGGGGCGGCATCTCGTCCTTGATGTTCGCGACGATGACGTTGCGCAGCTTCGTACCGGCCCGCGCCGCCTTGATGACCGGATACAGGCGCGAGAGCACGACGATCGTCTCCGCCCCCGAGTCCGCGAGCTGGTACTGGATCTCGCGCGCTGTGTAGAGCGGGTTGCACGGGACGACGACGGCGCCGAGGCGCAGCGTCGCGAAGAACGCGATCACGAACTGCGGGCAGTTGGGCAGCATGATCGCGACGCGGTCGCCCTTCTTCACGCCGAGGCGGCGCAGGCTGCCCGAGAGGAACGCGACGTCGCGCTGCAGGCTGCGGTACGTGCGGACCGCGCCGAAGAAGATCGTCGCGGTCGCGTTGGTGTGCTCCCGCGCGGAATCCTCGAGGATCGCGTGCAGCGGCGCGTCGGGGTAGTCGATCGTCGCGGGGACGGTCAGGTCGTAGTGCTTCGTCCACGGACGGGACGCGAGCGGCGCGGGATCCTTCGTGACGACCGCCATCTTCTTGCCCATGTCCCTACCCTCGGAGGAGGTCCTCGGCGATGATCATCCGCTGGACCTCGCTCGTCCCTTCATAGATGCGCAGGATGCGCGCATCGCGGTACGCGCGCTCGACGGGCGACTCCTTCATGTAGCCCATACCCCCGTGGATCTGGAGCACGCGGTCGACGACGCGGCCGGCCATCTCCGACGCGTAGACCTTGACCATCGCGGCCTCGTGCGACGCGCGCTTGCCGCTATCGAGCTTCCATGCGGCGTCGTACACCATGAGGCGCGCGGCATGGATCTCGACGGCCGAGTCCGCGAGCATCCATTGGATCGCCTGGTTCGCGGCGATCGGCTTGCCGAACTGCGTGCGCCGCTTGCTGTGCTCGATCGCGAGCTCGAGCAGGTGCTGGCTCGAGCCGACCGCGCCGGCGGCGAGCGAGACGCGCCCGATGTCGAGCGCGCCGAGCGCGGTCTTGAACCCGCTCCCCACGGCGCCGCCGAGGACGTTCTCCTCGGGCACCTCGCAGTCCTCGTAGATCAGCTCCGCGGTGTACGAGCCGCGCAGCCCCATCTTGTTGTCCACGCGGCCCACCCGGAACCCCGTGAAGCCCTTCTCGACGATGAACGCGGTGATCCCGCCGTGGGCGCCCTTCGCTCGGTCATTGGCCGCATAGCAGATGACCACGTCGGCGATCGGCCCGTTCGTGACCCAGATCTTCGTGCCATTGAGGATCCAGCGATCGCCCTTCTTCTCGGCGGCCGTCTGGATCGAGGCCGCGTCGGAGCCCGCGTTCGGCTCGGTCAGCGAGAACGCGGCGATCCTCTTTCCCGCGGCGAGGTCCGGCAGGTAGCGCTTCTTCTGGCCCGCGGTGCCGCCGAGCAGGATCGACATCGAGCCGATGGAGGTGTGCGCGCCGATCAGGTTCGAGAAGGCGGCCGAGGTGCGGCCGAACTGCTCGAGCGCGATGCAATATCCGAGGTCGCCCGCCCCGGCTCCGCCGTACTCCTCGGGGATGGGCAGCCCGAAGAAGCCGAGCGCGCCCATCTCATCCAATACGGCCTGCGGGATCCGGTCCTCGTCCTCGACCTGCTTCTCGATGGGGACCAGCCGCTCGTCGACGAAGGCACGCACGGTCTTCCCGAGAAGCTGAAGCTCCTCAGGGATGTCGAAGTTCACGCTCTTCGCTCCCCCATGTGGATCGCCGCGATGCCGAAGGTTAGTCGCTCGAAACGCACGTGCGTGAAGCCGGCCGCGCCGAGCGTGCCGGCGAGATCCTCCGGCCCCGGGAATGCGCGCAGGGAGCGCGGGAGGTACCGGTACGCCTCGGCATCCCCACCGAGCAACGTCGCCAGGAGCGGGGCCAGCCTGTCGAAATAGAAGGAGTAGAGCGAGGCGAACAGCGGGCTCGGCGGGTGCGACAGCTCGAGCAGCACGACGCGACCGCCGGGACGAAGGACGCGGCGCAGCTCGCCGAATACCGGTGCGAGCTCCCCGACATTGCGCACGGTGAACCCGCTGACCACGCGATCGACGGACGCGTCCGCCAGCGGAAGCGCGCGGCCGGTCGCGACGATCGCGTGGATCTCGCGAGCGCCCTTCCTGGCGAGGATGCCGAGCATTCGCGGCGACAGATCGATCGCCAGCACCCGCGCGCCCCGCGCGGCGACCGCGCGGGAGAGGTCGCCGGTCCCGGCGCCGAGGTCGAGCACCACGTCGCCCGGTCTCGCGCCGAGCAACGCGATCGCGCGCCCGCGCCACGCGATGTCCGCGCCGAACGAGAGCACGCGATTGAGCCGGTCGTATCGCGGTGAGATGCGATCGAACATCGCGGCGATGCGCGTGTCGTGGTCGGCGCTCGGCATGGACGAACGCTACGCTCATGAGCGTGGGATCGGCGCGTTTCCCCTGATGGACGCCCTCGTCAGCCTGCCGCTCGTCCTGGCCGTCGTGCTGCTGGAGCTCGCCGTCGGAGGCGCGTTCCTCATCTGGTTCATCGATCGGACCGACGAGGCGCCCGGCGGCTTCCTGAAGCTCGCGGCCTTCGTCGACGCGGCGGTCATCGCCTTCGCCCTCGCGCTGAACGGCGCGCTCCCGCAGGGCGCGACCGCGGTCCGCATCGGCATCGACATCGGCAAGGTCTCCGCGTTCGGGCAGCTGCTCGTCGTCGTCACGGTCCTCGTGATCGTGCAGCTCGTCGCCGTGTTCACCCCGTGGAAGCGCTTCCGCGCCGTGACAGGCGCCGCGGTCGTGATCGTGGGCGTGACCAGCCTCGCGCTCGCCGCGAGCGCGCGCCCCAGCCAATCCCCGTACGACGTCTTCGCGCTGCTCGCGTTGCCGCTGGGGGCCCTCGCGCTCGGCGGCTCGGACGCCGCGATGCTCCTCGGCCACTGGTACCTGGTGACGCCGAAGCTATCGACCGCGCCGCTCGAGCGCGCCGCGCTGGTCGTCGTCGTCGCGGTCGTGCTCCAGAGCGTCCTCGTCGCGATCTCGATCGCGCGCGGAGAGCTCACGAACATCACGGAGACCGCGCTGTTCGTGGCCGTCGCGATCCGCGTCGGCGTCGGGCTCCTCGCGACGCTCGGCGTCGCCCTCGGCGCGTGGTGGACCGCGCGCATGAACACGCAATCGTCGACCGGGCTGCTCTACGTCGGGCTGGGCATGGTCCTCGCCGGCGAGATCAGCGCTCGCGTCGTCTTCTTCCTGACCGGAGCCGCGATCTGAGCCTGATGCGCGGGAGCGGCCGGCGGTGCCGTGCCGGCCGGCCACTTGAGCCCGCGAAGCGGGCGAGTGCGGCACTAGAGCAGCGGTGAGCCTCGCGAACGGAGCGGTGGCCAGACGGCCCGGCACCGCCGGCCGCTCCCGCCGCACGCTCGTGAGACGCTTAGCGAAGTGATGATCCGGATGGGCGGCGGGGGCATTGGCGGCGGCATGTGGTTCGGCGGCCCGAGCGGCACGAAGGGCCAGCGTCCGTCGTGGCGCGTGTACAGGCGCCTGCTCGCGTTCGCGCGACCGTACGTGGCGCAGCTCGTCGTCGCGGCGGTGCTGCTCGGGATCGGTATCGCGCTCAACCTCGCGTGGCCGCAGTTCATCCGGCAGATCGTCGATGGCGTCGTCACGACGGGCGACAGCGCGCAGCTCGATCGACTGATCTTCCTGCTCGTCGGGCTCCAGGTGCTTCGCGTGATCGTCGACGCGGTTCGCGGCTACATCATGAGCTGGACCGGAGAGCGCATCATCGTCGACCTGCGCGTGCGGGTCGCGCGGCACCTCATGGGGCTCTCGCTCTCCTACTACAACGACCGCAAGACCGGCGAGATCCTGTCGCACGTCACCAGCGACGTGGTGCAGCTGCACTCCGCGGTCACGCAGTCCGTGCTCTCCGTGCTGCAGCAGGTGCTCACGCTCGCGGGCGGCGTGCTCGTGATCTTCTCGATGAACTGGAAGCTCGCGACGCTGACGCTCGTCGTCGCGCCGCTGGTCGCGATCCTCGCGGTGGTCTCCGGCCGCCGCATCCGCGGCTTCGCGCGCGCCGTGCAGGACGCGCAGGGCGAGGCCGTCGGCATCCTGCAGGAGTCGCTGGCCGAGATCCGCACCGTGCAGGCGTTCACGCGCGAGACCTACGAGACCCAGCGCTTCACGGCCGGGATCCGCAAGCAGTTCGAAGCGGCGATCCGCATGGATCGCTGGCAGGCGCTCATCGGGCCGCTCATGGGGTTCCTGATCTTCGCGAGCAGCATCATCGTGCTCTGGTACGGCGGTCATCTGGTCATCGAGGGCGAGCTCACCGTCGGCGAGCTCCTCGCCTTCGTCCTGTACATGAGCATCGTCGCCGGCCCCGTCGGTGGGCTCGCGATGGAGTGGTCGCGACTGCAGGCCGCCTTCGGCGCGGCGGATCGCGTCTTCGACGTGCTCGACCGCGAGCCCGAGGTGCGCGACGAGCCAGGCGCCAGGATCGCGCCGCGGCTCCTTGGCCGCATCACGTTCGACGACGTCACCTTCAGATACGACAAGGGTCCGATCGTGCTCGACCACATCAGCGCCGACCTCGCACCGGGAAGCGTGATCGCGCTCGTCGGTCCCTCCGGCGCGGGCAAGACGACCTTCGTGAACCTCATCGGCCGCTTCTACGACCCGATCCTCGGCACGATCCGCGTCGACGGCGACGACGCGCGCTCGTTCACGATCGAGTCGCTGCGCTCGCAGATCGCCGTCGTCCCGCAGGAGCCGATCCTGTTCGGCGCGACCGTGCGCGAGAACATCCGCTACGGCCGCCTCGACGCGTCCGATGCGGACATCGAGGCGGCGGCGAAAGCGGCCAACGCGGTCGAGTTCATCGATCGCCTTCCCCAGGGCTACGAGTCGCTCGTGGGCGAGCGCGGGGTCAAGCTGTCTGTCGGTCAGCGGCAGCGCATCGCGATCGCTCGCGCGCTTCTGCGCGACGCCCGCATCCTGCTCCTCGACGAGGCGACCTCGTCGCTCGACAACGAATCCGAGTTCCTCGTGCAGCAGGCGCTCGACCGGCTCATGCGCGGCCGGACGACCATCGTCATCGCCCACCGGCTCACGACCGTGGAGCGCGCCGACCGGATCCTGGTCCTCGAGGCCGGGCGGATCGTCGAAGAGGGCACCCACGACGAGCTCATGGCCGGGCGCGGCCTGTATCAACGCCTGTACGACCGCACCTTCGCGACGCCGCGCGAGACACAGGTCGCTGCGAAGGGGCTCTAGCTGCGGGCGGTCCGCCTGCGCCGGTGGCGCACGCTGGGCAGGTCCTCCTCGATGATCTCCCACTCGCGCGTGGCGTAGAGGCTCGCGCTGATCACGCCGTCGACAAGAAGAACGATGAGCCCGGCGATCGCGAGGAGCAGCTCGATCGGGGTCACGCCGGCCCCGCCGAGGTCGCCGGCGCGAAGGACCGTCGCGACGAGGTAGAGCACGACCGCCACGGCCGCGGCGATGAGATCGAGCCGCGCGAGCGGGCGCTCCTCCTCCGGTACATCGAGCCATTCGAAGAGGGCCGCGAGCGCGGCGAGCGCGGCGACGACCGTCGTCGCGATGATCGTGCCGTACGCAGCGATGACGAAGCCGTTCGTGTCACGGCTTCCCCATTGCAGCCAGGCCATCAGATCGAGGAGCGTCGTCGCGATGCCCAGGCCCGCGGCGAGCATGCCGAAAGCGGGTCGGAGCGAGAAGCCGAAGCGTCGGCCCTGGAGGAATTCCTTCATCGGACGCCACGAATCCTAATCGGGATGCGCGCCGTGCGAATGCGGACGACCGTCCGCCGTGACGGGCTTTCAGCAGCCCGGCTCGCCAGGATGCCCGCAACAGAGCTGCCGGCGCGCGATGCGGATCCAGTAGTTGCGGAGCGAGATCGCGAGCCAGCGTCGCGACCAGGCGCGCGGCCGCAGCGTGTTGCGGGCCCACTGCGGGAACGTCCCGTGATCGCTAGGCGTGGCTATCGAACCTCAGTCCAACGGTAGTGATGGCTGTCGGACCATGCAATGAGCAGACGGTGCTCCAATAGAGGACGGCGTAGCCACGGCCGGAGCACCTGGAATTCGTGGAAGAACGAGTGGCCGACGGTGCGCAGCACGAAGGCGATGCGCGCGCCATCGGGCGAGAGCTGCGCGTCGCTGACGAAGCGAAAGGCAGAGAGGTCTTCGGCGAGAAGTGGTGGAGGGAGCTCGGGCACGCGGGCGTATCGTGCCACAGGTGAAGGGCTTGGATACGCGGGCACGCACCGGCATCCTGGTGGGCGCTCTCGCGATGTTCTTCGCGCTCGATGTCGCGTTCATCGTGAGCCTCGCCGGCGTCCCGTTCGCGCCGCTCAGCCTCGGCCAGGCGATCATCGAGGTGCTCCCCGGATGGATCTCGATCCCGCTCATCGAGCTCTTCCAGCATTGGGCGCAACGCCTGCTCGTGATCGGTGTCGTCGCGCTCTACCTCGCGAGCGGAACGATCGCGGGCATCGCGGCGCTCGATCCGGGAAGACGCGACCGCGTCGTCGTCTCGCTCGCCGTCGCGCCCTGGCTCCTCACCGTGGTGCTCGCGCAGCTCTTCGCGGCCGCCCACCTCGAGCTCGGCGCGCTCCTCGTCGACGCGGGCGCGGGTCTCGCCGTGTTCGCCGCGAGCCTCGCGCTCCTGCGATCGGCCGGGCAGTACCGCGTTCCGGTCCCGGCGCCCTCGCGGCGGCGCGCGCTCTACGCGACCTTCGGCGTGGCGGCGCTCGTCGCCTTCGGCGGTCTCAAGCTGGGCCCGAGCCTGCGCATCGCTCGAGCCGCTGGCGAGAACGTCGTCGCCACGGCGCGCAACCTCGTGTTCCGCGAGACGGTGCCCCCGCCGGACCCGCAGTTCGAGAAGATCGAGCGGCTCACGCCGCGGATCACCGCGAACGCCGATCACTACACGGTCGACACGACGCTGTTCAAGCCGCAGGTCGATACGGCGAGGTGGACCCTCGCGATCAGGGGCAACGTCGAGCAGCCGTTCGAGCTGACCTACGACGAGCTGCTCGAGCTCCCGAGCGTCGAGCAGCTCCACACGCTCGAGTGCATCAGCAACGAGGTGGGCGGCGATCTCATCTCGACGGCGCTGTGGACCGGCGTCCCACTGCGTGACCTGCTCGCGCGCGCCAAGCCGAAGAACGGCGCGTTCGATGTCATCCTGCGCTCGGTCGACGATTACTCCGACTCGATCCCGATCGCGAAGGCGCTCGAGGCCAAGACGATCGTCGCCTACCTGATGAACGGCGTGACGCTGCCGATCGATCACGGCTTCCCCGCGCGCCTGCTGGTGCCGAATATCTACGGGATGAAGAACGTGAAGTGGCTCAAGACGGTCGAGGTCGCGACATTCGACTACTTCGGCTACTGGCAGGAGCGCGGCTGGAACGACGCCGCGATCGTGAACGTCGGCTCCCGCTTCGACGCGCCGGTCCGCACGGTGCGATGGGACGGCGGTCAGGTGGCCGTCGCGGGTATTGCGTTCGCCGGCGCGCGTGGCATCTCGAAGGTCGAGGTCTCCGTCGATGGTGGCCAGCCGTGGGTCGTCGCGGAGCTCGAGACCGCCCTCGGCGCGCTGACCTGGCGGCGCTGGCTCTATCGCTGGACGCCCGACGGCGTCGGACCGAAGAAGCTGCTCGTGCGCGCCACGGACGGCGCGGGTCTCACGCAGACGGCGGTCCGCCGAGAGCCGTTCCCCAGCGGCGCGACCGGATATGACACGATCGAGATACAGGTGGTCCGCTAAGACATGGCCAAACGCCGCTTCTCGATCGTCGTCCCGATCCCTCCCTATGCGCGGCCGCGCAACGAATGGCGGCGGCGGGTGCACGCCGCCGTCCTCGAGGCGCAGACCCGGCGCGGCGTCGGCTATCGCGAGACGGATCGCCTCGAGATCCGCATCGCGCTGCGCCTCGGCGATCGCCCGCTCGCCATCCACGAGATCGACGAGCGCGTGAAGGACATCGTCGACGCGCTCGAGGGCCGTATCGCCGGCCCGCGCAGCGTCAGGCGCATCGCGCCGATCGTGCCCGATGCGGACCAGATCCGCCGGGTCATCCTGGAGAAGTCGACGGCGAGCTCCAGGCGAACGCTCGGCGAGCTCGCGATCTCGCGCTTCCGGACCCGCGGCTGATGGCGCGCATCCCGTACACCGGCGAGGGCAGCGCGTTCCGGCGCTTGCTCAACCATTCGCCGGAGGTCTCGGCGGCGTACTGGAAGCTGCGGGACGCGCTGGACGGCGGCGCGCTGTCCGCGAAGCTGCGGCTCCTCTCGTTCCTTGCGACGGATCTGCAGAACGGCTGTCGCTACTGAATCAAGTCCCACACCGCGTCCGGCCGTGCGCTGGGCATCACGAACGAGATGATCGAGGCGATGAAGGATGGGTCCGTCGCGTCGAGCCCGCTCTTCAGCGACGAGGAGAGGGCGGTCATCGCGCTCTCGACCGAGCTCACGCGCGACGTGCACGTGTCGGAGGAGACATTCGCGAAGGCGAAGGGCTTCCTGAATGAGCGCCAGCTCGTGGAGCTGGTCGTGAACGTGGGCGTGGCCAACATGAACAACCGGATCACCGAGGCGTTCTGGGCGGATCTCCCGGAGGACTGACGAGCGGAACGTCTTCCAAGTGGTCCTATCGTTCGGACCATATGGCCCTTCCGAGCGAGCTTGTGGCACGAAGCAGCGTCCCCGTGTACGTGCGCCTCAAGGAGACGATCCGCGCCGGCATCGACGCGGGCGAGTGGAAGGCCGGCGACACGATCCCCTCCGAACGGGAGATCTGCGCGGCGTACGGCATCAGCCGGATGACCGCGCGTCAGGCGATCGGCGACCTCGTCCACGAGGGTGTGCTCACGCGGAGGCAGGGGCGCGGCACCTTCGTCGCGCATCCGAAGATCGCCCAGCGGCTGCGCTACCTCACAGGGTTCACGCAGGACATGGCGGCGCGTGGGCTCGTGGGCACCAGCACGCTGCTCAACGCCTCCCTCGCGGCGGCCCCCGACGACGTCGCGCGCGAGCTCGGCGTGCGCGCGGGTCGTGCCCTCGCCTACGTCGAGCGGCTGCGCCTGGCCAACGGCGCGCCGGTCGGCATCGAGCGCGCGTGGCTCGCCATCAGCGGCGCGGAGAAGCTCATCGCCTCGGATCTGTCGACGGGCTCTCTCTACGAGCGGCTCGCGGAGCTCGGTCATCACCCGGTGCGGGCGGAGCAGGAGATCAGCGCCTCCCTCGCCAACGAGCGCGAGACGGAGCTGCTCGGGCTCGGACCGGGCGCGCCCGTGCTGCGCACGAAGCGACGCTCATTCGACGACGCCGGGCGCGCGATCGAGCTCGCCGAGGCCGTCTATCGCGGCGATGCCTACGCGTTCACGAGCGAGCTCATCGCGAAGACGGAGGCGTGAGCCGACTCGGCCCGGGCGCGCTCGTGTGGGCCGCCTTCGACGGCGAGACCGTCCCCGGCGCGCTGCTCGACGCGATCGGTGCCGGGCGCATCGGCGGGCTCGCGCTCTTCGCGTTCAAAGGGAATCTCAAGACGAAGGAACAGGTGCGCGCGATGCTCCGCGAGGCGCGGGCCGCCACAGAGCGGAGCGGCCTGCCCCCGGTGCCCGTGGCCGTCGATCAGGAGGGCGGGAGCGTCGTGCGGGTCGGCTACCGCGCGGTGTTCCCGAGCGCCATGGCGATCGCGGCGACCGGCGACCCCGCTGACGCCGAGCGCGTCGCCGGCGCGGTTGCACTCGGGCTGCGTGCCGACGGCATCACCGTGAACTACGCGCCGGTCTGCGATGTCAACACCGAGCCGCGCAATCCGGTCATCGGGACGCGCTCGTTCGGCGACGACCCCGAGCGCGTCGGGCTCCTCGCGGCATCGTGGATCCGCGGCAGCGAAACGAGCGGGGTCGCCGCGACGGCCAAGCACTTCCCCGGGCACGGGTCGAGCGTCGTCGACCCGCACCACACGACGGTCGACTCACACGTCGACCGCGCGATGCTCGAGCAGCGCGAGCTCGTGCCGTTCCGCAGCGCGATCGCGGCCGGCGTCTCCAGCGTGATGACCGCGCACGTGCGCTATCCGGCGCTCGACACCGAGCGCATCGCGACGCTGTCGAAGCCGATCGCGACGGATCTGCTGCGCGGCACGCTGGGCTTCCGCGGCCTCGCGATGACCGACGCGCTGGACATGGGCGGCGTGACGCAGGTCGAGATCCCCGAGGCGCTCGCGCCGCGCGCCGTCGAGGCGGGTATCGACACCGTCATGCTGTTCGATCCCGAGCTCCAGCTGGAGGCCGCGGAGCGGATCGCCACCGGAGTGCGCCCGCAACGGGTGCTGGAGGCCGTGCGGCGCGCCTCGACGTTCCGCGAGCGCTTCGGTGGTCGTGAAGCCGACGAGGCGGACGACGACAGCGCGCGTGCGCTCGCGCGCGACGTCGCCGCACGCTCGATCACCCTGCGCGGGACGCTCCCGGACCTGCGCGGGACCATCCGGGTCACCGCGTTCGAGCCACGTGGACTTTCTCCCGTCGAAGAGCTGGGCGACCCGATCTCGGTCCTCGAGCGCGCGCTCGCGAGCCGGCTCGGCGATCGCCTGCGGTTCGCGCGCGACGGTCGGGTGCCCGAGGGCGACGGCCCGCTCGTGGTCTGCTCGTCGTCCGCCTTCTTCGACCCGGAGCGTGCCGCGCAGGTCCGTGCGCTCCTCGCGACGGGTGGCGTCCTCTGCGCGCTGCGCTCGCCGTATGACGCGACGCTCGTGCCGGAGCGGCCCGCGCTCCTCACCTACGGCGACGTGCCCTGCTCGCTCGAGGCGCTCGCGGCCGTGCTCGCCGGAGACCGTGCCGCGTCGGGCCGCGCGCCCGTGCGTCTCGCATGAGCCTCGCGACCGCGCGCGCGGTCATCGATGAGCACCTCGGGAAGCTCTTCACCGCGTGCGTGCTCGCGACGGAGCGCGGCGGGACGCGCGAGCTGATCGCCGCCGGGACGCTGTGCCCGGACCCGAACGGCGGTCCGGACGCCGAATGCACCGCTCGCTCGCTCTTCGATCTGGCCTCGTTGACGAAGCTCGCGACCACCACGCTCGTGCTCTCGTTCGTCAGGGATCGCGTGCTCGAGCTCGATCAACCCCTGCGCGAGCTGGTGCCGGACTTCCGTGGGGGCGCGAAGGACACAGTGACCCTGGCGCAGGTGCTCACACACACGGCGGGCCTCAACTGGTGGAAGCCGCTGTGGAAAGAAGCGACCTCTTCGGAGGAGGCGATCTGGCTCGCGGCGCAGGAGCCGCTCGCGCGCGAGCCCGGCACCTTCGTCTACAGCGATCTGGGCTACGTCATGCTGACGCAGGGCCTCGCGAACGTGGGCGACGCGCCCTTCCACGATCTCGTGCGCGAGCGCGTGCTCGAACCGATCGAGGCCGAGTGCGACTTCCTGCCGAAGGAGACGCTGCGGTGCGTGGCCACCGAGGAGGACACGGCCTGGCGCCACAAGCGGCTGCGCGGCGAGGTGCATGACGAGAACGCGCACGCGATGGGCGGCATCGCCGGGCACGCGGGCCTCTTCGGCACGGCCGCCGACGTCCTCGCGCTCGCGCGCGTGTTCCGCGACGGCGCGGTCATCGGGAACGAGCTCGCGCAGGAAGCGAGGAAGGAGCACGCGCGTGGCGAGAACGCGCGGCGCGGCCTCGGCCTGGCGCTCCGCGCGCCGGTCGGCCCCATGGTCGGGCGCTGGTTCGGCGAGTCCGCGTTCGGGCATCTCGGGTTCACCGGGACATCGCTGTGGATCGACCCCGCGCTCGGCCTGACCGTGGCGCTGCTCACGAACCGCGTGTACTTCGGCCGCGACAACGACCCTGACATGTACCGCTTCCGGATCGCCGTGCATGAAGCAGTGAGCGAGCCGTCGTGATCGCGGTCGGATTGATGTCAGGCACCTCGCTCGACGGCATCGATGCCGCGGCGATCGAGATCGGAGACGGCGAGCGACCGGCGGTCACGATCGTGCGAACGCGACACACGCCCTACGCGGCCGCGCTCCGCGCGCGCGCGCTGGCAGCCGCCTCCGGCGAGGCGCTGACCGCGTCGGACGTGGCCACGCTGCACGCCGATCTCGGGGACGCCTACGCGGACGCCGCCGAGGAGATCGTCCGTCTGCTGCCCGCGCGTCCGGCGTTCATCGCGCTGCATGGCCAGACGATCGCGCACCTTCCCGACCGCGGCGCGACGCTCCAGCTCGGGGACGCGTCCCGTGTCGCGCGGCGCTGCGGCGTGCCGGCCATCTCGGACTTCCGCAGCGCCGACGTGAGCGCGGGTGGCCAGGGTGCGCCGCTCGTGCCGTTCGCGGACCACCTGCTGTTCCGGGAGCGAGCGCCGATAGCGCTGCTGAACCTCGGAGGCATCGCGAACCTCACGCTGATCCCGAGCGATCGAGCGGACGACGTGGTCGCGTTCGACACGGGCCCCGCGAACATCGTGATCGACGCCCTGTGCGCGACGGTCGGCGAGCCGTTCGACCGCGATGGGACGCGCGCGCGCGCCGGAAGGACGGACGAGACGGCGCTCGCGCGCGCGCTGGCCCACCCGTTCTTCGCGAAGCGCGCGCCGAAGAGCACCGGACGCCAGGACTTCGGTCACGAGCTCGCGCTGCGCCTGCTGCGCGAGTGCCCGGGGCTCGACGACGCGATCGCGACGGCGACGGCGTTGAGCGCGCGCACGATCGCGCAGGCGCTGGCGCGGGAGACGCCCGCAGGGACACGCTGGCGCGAGCTCGCGATCGCCGGTGGCGGCAGCGCCAATCCGGCGCTCGTCGACGCGCTGCGCGCGGACGTCGCGCCGCTCATCGTCCGTCCGTTGGACGAGCTCGGGATCCCTGCGAGCGCGCGCGAGGCGGTGTCGTTCGCCATCCTCGGCGCGTATCGCTGGCGCGGGCTGCCGAACACCTCCCCCGCTGCACCGGTGCCCACCATGCGACGAGCGGCGGGGCCATCCACATCCCCTGAAGCGCATCTTCGTGAAGCGCATCATCGGCGGGTGACCACCGAGGGACGCAACCCGCGCGCGAAGGGGCTCGGCGACATGAGCACGCGACAGATCCTCGAGCTCATGAACAGGGAGGACACGACCGTGCCGCTCGCCGTGGCACGCGCGCTTCCCGCCATCGAGCGCGCGGTCGAGCGCATCGTGCGGTCGATCCAGATGAACGGCCATGTGATCTACGTCGGCGCGGGCACGAGCGGCCGCCTCGGCGCGCTCGACGCCAGCGAGATCCCGCCGACCTTCGGCGCGGGGAGGGAGCTGTTCCAGGCCGTCATCGCCGGTGGCGATCTCGCGCTGCGCGACGCGGTCGAGGGCGCGGAGGACGACGAGGGGTCGGGCGGCGAGGCGCTCGCGGCGGCGTCGCCGAGCGATGTCGTCGTCGGGATCTCCGCGAGCGGCGGAGCGCGCTTCGTCGTCGGCGCGATCGCGCGCGCGAGAAACAGGGGCGCGGGCACGGTCGCCGTCACCTGCGTCGGCAGCTCGGCGCTCGCGCGCGCGGCCGACGTCGCGATCGTCCTCGAGGTCGGCGCCGAGATCGTCGCGGGGTCCAGCAGGCTGAAGGCGGGCACCGCGACGAAGCTGGTGCTGAACATGCTGTCGACCGCGGCGATGGTGCGGCTCGGGCACACGCGTGGCGACCTCATGGTCGACGTGCGTGCCTCCAACGCGAAGCTCAGGGCGCGCGCGATCGGGATCGTGCGCGCCGAAACGGGAGTGAGCGAGGAGGACGCGATCGCGCGACTCGAACGAACGGCCTGGGACGTGCGCCGGGCGATCGAGTGAAGCCTCTCATGAGGCGGCTGCTGACCTTCGCGCGACCGCTGTGCGACCCGCGCGTGCGGTCGGCCGTCGCGGCGAACGGGCTCACGCTGTCGACGTTCGCGGCGCTGTGATGGAAAAGGCGCTGTGGGTCGAGGCCGTGCGGATGGCAAGCACAGTGGCCATCGACGATCTCCTTGCTGACGTGGCGACGCGCGGCATCCGCGATCTCGTCGTGGAGATACGCGTGCCGGCGACAGGCGCCCACGCGCATCTCGTGAGGGCAGCGGCGGTCGTGGGCGTGCGGATCCACGCCGCGCCACGGCCATTCGACCCGACGGGCGTCGCCGCCTTCGCGGACGAGCACGCGATCGAGGGCCTCCATTTCGAGGAGCTCGCCGCTGCGATGGTCCCGGTGCCGACGCGGAGGCTTCTGGTGCGCTCGCTCGCCGTGCGGCCGCTGGACGCGGGCTGGCCGGCACGGGTCCACGCGATCGATATCGACCTGCTGTGCCCGATGGCCCTCATGCGCGGCACGGACGAGGTCGCGCGGCTGCTGCGTCACGCGCGCGATCAGGCGCCGATCACGAAAATGTGGGGCGGGCTCAGGGCGCACGCCGGAGAGAGGCTGCTGCTCCGCGCCCAGCTGCGCGCCGCGGTCGCGAGCGGCTGCGAAGGAGTGCTGCTGGTCACGTACGACCCGACCCAGCTGGAGCTGTTGGACGAATTCGCGAGCGCCTGAGTCACGTGATACTGGACCGGACCCGCGATCACTCACCAGCGAGCTAACATCCCCCGGTGCCCGAACAGCCGCTACCACAGACGGTCGCGGAGACCCCTGAGCAGAAGCCGGATCCCCTCGCCGTCAACGTCGCGCGCGCGGTCGCCGAGCTGCGCTACGCGCTCGGCCTTTCGGAGCGCGGCGCGGCGAAGCTCCTGCATACGTCGCAGACGCAGCTTCGGCGCATGGAGGACCCGCGCTATCTCCCGAGCCTGCGTTCGCTCGCGCGTCTTGCCGCGGCCTACGGACATCGTCTCGTGGTCTCCTTCGAGCCCCTGCAGCGCACCGCCGCGCGGGAGCGCGCGTCCAGCGAGCGACCGCGCGCGGCCGCTCGGGCTAGCGCGTCCGCGTCACCCTCGAAAGCCCGGAAGGCCGTTCGGGGTCGCGGCCGTGCAGCGCCGCGAGCGAGACCGCGACGTGCCGCGCCGCGACGGAAAAGGTGATCGGGCGCACCTAGCATTCGGATGTGAGCGCGCAACCGCGCGTCGTGGTCGTCGAGGACGACGTCTCGGTGGCGGAGCTCGTCACGCTGTACCTGCGCAACGCCGGGTTCATCGTCGAGCACGCGACGACCGCCTCGCGCGCACGCGCAGCGTTCAAAGAGACGAAGCCGGCCATCGTCGTCCTCGATCTCGGGCTTCCCGACGGTGACGGGCTCGAGCTCTTCCGCGAGCTGCGGAGCCACCACGACACGCCGGTGCTCCTGCTGACCGCGCGCGCCGACGACGAGGACAAGATCGCCTCGCTCGAGGCGGGCGTCGACGACTACATGACCAAGCCGTTCAATCCGCGCGAGCTGGTGGCGCGCGTGCGCTCCGTGCTGCGTCGCGCGAGCGGCATGCCGGGCGGCGGGCGGACCCTGGAGCTCGGCGACCTACGGCTCGATCCGTCGCGTCACGAGGTGACCGTCGCGGGTCGCGCGATCGCGCTGCGCGCGAAGGAGTTCGAGCTGCTCGAGGCGTTCCTGCGCCAGCCGGGGATCGTGCTCACGCGCGACAAGCTCCTCGAGGACGTGTGGGGCTTCGCCTATCCCGGCGAGACGCGCACCGTCGACGTCCACGTGAAGCAGCTGCGGGACAAGCCCGACGGCATGGCCGCGAAGATCGAGACCGTCTTCGGCGTCGGATATAAGCTGGTCGGGCCCGACGGCACGTGAACACCGTCGCGACGCGCCTCTTCCTTTCCTACCTCGCGGTCGTCGTCGTGGGCCTCATCGTCGCCGCGATCGCCATCGCGGGCCTCCTCCTGCGCTACGAGAACGACGTCGCGCGCGTGCGCCTCGAGGAGCTCACCGCGCCGATCGTCACGAGCATCCAGACCTCGCTCCGCCAGGGGCGCCCGGTCCGAGACGCGGTCCAGGCCATCTCGGAGCAGGCGCGGACCGTGGACGCACGCGTGCTCATCGTCGTGACGAACACGCGGCGTGTCCTCGTCGACAGCGACGGCTCGCTCGAGGGGCAGACCATCGCCTCGCTCGACCCGGCGACCGGGCTCGGGACGCTGCGCGACCGCGGTGAGGACTGGAGCTTCGTGCAACGGGCGCTCGGCCAGGTGGGGACGGTGATCGTCGCGCGGCCGAAGGCCGCCTTCGGCGACACGCTGCGCATCCTGACGCCATCGCTCGCCGCCGCGGGCGTCATCGCCGCGCTGTTCGCGCTGATCGTGGCCGCGCTCCTCGCGCGGACGATCACCGGGCCCGTCCGCGGCCTCGCGGCGAGCGTGCGGACCTTCGCCGCGAGCCGCTACCGGTCTCGCGCGCCGGTCGCGGGACCACGTGAGGTGGCCGATCTCGGCATCGCCTTCAACGAGATGGCGGACGAGGTCGAGCGCGCCCGCGGAAGCGAGCACGCGTTCCTCGCGGACATGTCGCACGAGCTGCGCACCCCGCTCACGTCGATCCAGGGTTTCGCGCAGGCCATCGTCGAGGGCGAGGTCAGCGGCGAGGGAACCGGCTGGGCCGCGGGCGTCATCCAGCGCGAGGCACGCCGGCTGACGCGTCTCGTGGAGGGGCTGCTGCAGGTCGCGAAGCTGGAGTCCGGATCGCAGCACATGGCCAGCGAGACCGTCCGTGTCGACACGCTGGTCGAGAGCGCGCTGGCCGCGATCGCGGTGCAGGCGAAGGAGGCGAACGTCGCGATCGACAGCCAGCTTGGGACGATGCCGGACATGAAGGGCGATCCGGATCGGCTGTCGCAGCTGTTCCTCAACGTGCTCGACAACGCGGTGAAGCACTCGCCGAGCGGATCGACGGTCGCGGTCCGCGGCGGCCGTGAGGACGGCGAGTTCGTCGTGCGCGTTCGCGACGACGGCTCCGGACTTCCGGACGGGGCGGAAACAAGACTCTTCGAGCGCTTCTACCGCGGCGAGAACGCGGCACGCGACGGAGCGGGCCTCGGCCTCGCGATCGCGCAGGCGATCGCGCAGGCGCACGGCGGCCGCATCGAGGCGAGGAACGTCGCGGGGCACGGCGCGGAGTTCGCGATCCATCTCCCCGTACCCTGAGCCGATGCTCGGCGGGACCGTACGCGGGAAGACCACGCGCCTTCGCCTGCCCACGCTCGATGACCTGCCACAGGTCGATCGCTGGGCGGCGGACATGCGCGTGCGTCGCGGCGGGCCGATGGGCCGTATCGGCGAGCCGTGCGCGTCATCCACGTGGAAGGAGCGCTTCAACGACGTCGTCAAGGACAAGGACTGCGTGCTCTGGCTGATCGAAGCCGACAGCGCCGCGGTCGGCCTCGCGAAGATCCGTTTCTCAGGCGCACCCGCGGCCGACGCGGTGGACATCCAGCAGTTCCTCATCGACCCCGGGCACTGGCACAAGGGCCACGGCTTCGATGCGGCGTTGACGCTCCATCGCTGGATCTTCGACATCGTGCACCTGCGTTGCGTGAACATCGAGCTCCCCGTGGATCAGCTCAGCGCGCTGCGCATCGCGGAGAAGCTCGGGTACGAGCGCTTCGCCCACGGGCATGAGGCCTTCTATCGCGACAGCGCCTACGTCGACCAATACCGCATGCGCATGACGCTGCGGACATGGGACGAGCGCTGGGGCGCCGAGCATCGCGAATATCCGGCGCCGCTCGGCCCGGAGCTGGAGGCCTAGCCATATTCGGCCCGCGGCTCGACGGCGAGCGCGGCATCTCGCTGCGTCCGCCGACGCTCGAGACGTTCAAGCGCGAGATCCTGTGGATGCTCGAGCCGGAAACGACGCGCTTCTGGGGCTGGCGGACGCTCTCGCGCGGCGATGACGAGATCGAGAAGCGCTTCAAGGAGCAGGCGTCGGGCACGACGAACGTCGCCTGGGCGATCCATCTGGAAGAGGAGCACGTCGGGTTCACGGGTATCTTCGACATCGACTGGGTCGCGCGCGACGGCGAGAGCGGCATCTTCATCGGGCGGAGCGATCTGTACGGCCGGGGCATCGCGTCCGAGGCGATCCGCCTGCGCACCGCGTTCGCCTGGGACGAGCTTCGTATCCGCCGCGTCCACAACTGGATCGTGATGCGCAACCGCGGTAGCCGGCGGGCGAATGAAAAGGCGGGCTACCGCCAGATGGGCCGGCTGCGGGAGGCGTACTTCCGCACGGGGCAGTGGCACGACGAGTGGCTGGGCGAGATCCTGCTGGATCCTTCCCCGGGACTACCCCGAAAAGACTGAAACTGCTACGATTTTTTCGCCCCAAAGGGGCAAAAGGCGGCGGCGAGAGTCATCTCCGCGAGCGTCGAGTGAGGCACATCCTCCCGCGACCGAGCGACGGCTCGAGGCGTCAGCACAACAAAGGGAGGAAGCTTCACAAGTGAGCTTCTCGGACAAGACGCTGACCTGCAAGGACTGCGGTCAGGAGTTCATCTGGACTTCTGGTGAGCAGGAGTTCTACCAGTCACGTGGACTGGTCAACGAGCCCGGCCGTTGCCCGACGTGTCGTTCGGCGCGTCGCGCGAGCGGCGGGATGGGCGGCGGCGGGATGTACGGCGGCGGCGGGCGCGGCATGGGCGGTCCGCGCGAGTTCTTCACCGCGACATGCAGCAACTGCGGTGGCGAGGCACGCGTTCCGTTCCAGCCCCGTGGCGACAAGCCGGTGTACTGCAGCAGCTGCTTCGAGCAGGTGCGCCCGTCGGCGTCGCGTGGAGCGCGCTACTAGCGCACTGGTACCAACGGACCAGGCACTCCCAAGCCAATGACGAAAGGCCCCGCCGGACAGGCGGGGCCTTTTTCGTGCGTGACCCAGATCACCGGCGATCTTTACCGAACGTTGCCGTTCGTTACCCCCTCGTGGCCGCGCGGTTGCGGCATCGACGACCACTCTCGCGTGTAAGGGGGTCACTCGAATGACTCGCTCTTCTAATGCGCAGCGTCCCTCTCGCTTCGCTACGAGGGCCGCGGCGCGGCTCAAGGCTGGTCGAGCTCACTCGGCGGGCGTAGCCCGCCTCGCTCGCGTTCCCTCCATCTCGATAACGCTCGCGGTCGTCCTGCTGGCCGGCGTGTTCGGTGGCGGCGCGCGCGCGGACAGCCCGGTCATCGAAGCGCTCATGGATGCGATCGACGCGACGGGAGCCGGCGACTTCTCCGCGACCGGAACCGGCAACGGCGACGTGTTCGTCGACATCAGCAAGACGAGGGCGTCGTTCTTCGCGAACAACTACGTGGTCGTCGACGCGCGGATCACGTACGACCTCGGCCTGCTCCTCAATCCGGACTGCCCGCCGTACCTCCAGATCCTGCAGTCCGACGCGGCGAAGAGCACGTCCGGGGCGCGCGTCCGGCGCTCGGCCGAGAACCGCGTCTCGACGCAGCGTGTCGCGATCGCGCAGCCGCAGCTCCGCTACTACATGCTCCAGATCCGCCGGAACTCACCCGGCGAATCGACGGCGGGGCCCTGCGCGCTCATCCAATCGATCCCGTGGACGCTGAAGGTGCGGCTCTTCGCGAGCGCGCCGGCGAGCACCGGATTCGGCTTCACGACGATGCACCTCCCTGACGGCGGCGATGGTGAGCCGTCGATCGCCGTCGACCGTTGGAACGGCGACACCGTGTACGTCTCCGCGCCGGTCGGTGGCCCCGCGGTCGCCGGCGGCAACCCTGCGGGCGTCGACTTCTGGCGTTCGCTCGACGCGGGCGGGAACTTCACACACTCGCAACCGAGCTTCTCGCTCAACGCGATCGGCGGCTTCGACTCTCACCTCGCCGTCGCGAGGAACGGCGACGTCTGGCAGGCGGACCTCGGCGCCGCCGCGATCTACGTCGGTGTCTCCCATGACAAGGGCGCGACCTGGACGGGGACCACGCCACCGGGCGTCGACGCCGATCGTGAGTGGCTCGCGACGTACACCTCACCCGGCGCGAGCGCGCCGAGCAAGGTCGTCGTCAGCTACCACGACATCAACGTCGACAACCTTCCGTACGAGTGCCTGATCCTGTCGAACGGCGTCGGGCAGCCGGTCTGCAACCCGATGATCACCGACCCGACGGCCCTCGCGAACGCGTTCGGCAACACCTTCATCGGCAACCAGGTCTTCGGCAGCGATGGCGTGGTGTACGCGATCGTCGCCTCGCCGGGCGCTCCGACCGGCGGCGCGCCCGCGGCGACCCGCAACATCTACCTCGCGAAGTCGGCGGACGCCGTCATCTTCACGAACAAGCTCATCTACAGCGCGCCGCTCGGCAACGATGTTGCGGCGCTCTTCCCGGTGATCGCGATCGACGACGCCGGCAACCTGTACGCGGTCTGGTCCGAGCGCGTGGCCCCGTATGGCCCAAGCTCGGTCAAGCTCAGCACCTCGACCGACCATGGCAACACCTGGTCGGCCCCGCGCACCGTATCGACGAACACGAGCTCGGCGGTGCTGCCATGGGCCGTCGCGGGCGCCAGCGGCAAGGTCGACATCGTCTACGCGGGCTCGTCGAACCCATCGACGAACGACCCCACCGCGGACTGGTACATGTACATGGCGAGCATCCGTAGCGCGACGGGCGCTCCGGTGACGACGCTCGGCCGCATCAGCCCACAGCCCATCCGCTACGGCTCGATCTGCCTCTCCGGCCTCGGCTGCACGACCGGCGGTGACGACGGCCGCATCCTCCTCGACTTCACGATGGTCGATCGCGACTCCAACGGACTCGCCCACGTGAGCTATGCCAACAGCGGGCCCGAGGGCCCGACCGACGATCCGCGGCGCACCTACACCGACTACGCGCGCCAGACTTCCGGCGGCAGCCTGGCGCACTGATTCAGCGGCGGGGGTCGGCCGGGGCCGGCCCCCGCCTCGAACATCAACAGGTTGATACCCGCGAGACGTTGACCGGGCGTGCATCCGCGCCCGACGATTGCCCCGCACGGCGGAAGGGGGGCTTCGCCGGAGCTTCGCGGTGAAGGCGGTGTCGATGACCCCCCAGCGCGCGATGGCTTACGCCATAACGAGCGTCCTCGTAGCGCTTCTCCTGACCGTGGGTGTGCATCCCCAAGCAGCGTTCGCCGTTCCCGCCGTGGCCTGCTCGACCGCGGGGACCTGGACGCAGGGCGAGGTGAACCTCTACTGGCTTGACGTCGAGCAGGGCGATGGGCAGTTCATCGTCGGGCCCACCGGAAAGACGCTGCTCATCGACCTCGGCGAGACGGCCTGGAACTCGACCGGCGCGAGCACCAACGCCGCGCGGTACGAATCCGTCATCCGCTCGATCTGCGGGACGGGCACGAGCCCCGTGGCGCTGGACTACGTCATGGCCTCGCACCACCACCTCGACCACATCGGCTATGCCTGGAATCCGCAGGACACCGCTGGGTCCGTCGGCAACGGCCTCTACCAGCTCCTCGCGCCGACGACCTCGGGTGGATTTGGCTTCACGGTCGGCAGCCTGATCGACCACGACGGCGGGACCTGGACCGACGCGAACGCCGACGGCCGCTGCACGGTCGGGTCGTCGGCGGCGCCCGACCCCGAGATCGCGTGGCACAACGCGGGCACGACATCGCAAACATCGCGTCGCTGGATCTGCTGGCTCTACGGGCCGGCGGGCCAGGCTGACCGCGCGAACATCCAGGGACACGTCGTCACGCTCACGAACACCGGGAGCTGGCCCGCGATCGATCTCGGAACAGGCGTCACCGCGACGATCCTCAACGCGAACGGCAAGGACACGATGCAGGCCGACGGCGTGACGCCGGTCAGCGGCGATCACAGCGCCGACGCGGTCCCGCCCTCGGAGAACGACTATTCGATCGCGGTGAAGATCACCTACGGCGGCTGGCGCTACGCGACCGCCGGCGACTCCGACGGCGAGTACAACACCAGCGCCAACAGCTACACGTACAACAACATCGAGGCGAAGATCGGGCCGCTCTTCGGAGCGGTCGACACGATGCGGGCGAATCACCACGGCAGCGATCACTCGAGCTCGCAGGCCTACGTCAACAGCCTCACGCCCGTCACCGCGTGGCTCTCGTGCGGCGCGAACAGCTATGGGCACCCCGGCAACAGGATGCTCGACGCGCTGCGGAGCATCGTGAACCCGCGCGGCACGGGCGCCGACATCTACATCGCCAACAACCCGTGCGACGTGCATCAGGCGGACGGTGTCACGCTCACGAACTACGCCGGCGTGCTCAACTCGAATGGCACCGTGGTCCTCCGCACGACCGGTGGGGGCACCGGCTACACGATCACCTACGACGTGGGCAGCAGGTCGTACACGGCCTACGGAGCACCCACGCCGACCCCGACGCCCACGCCCACGCCCACGCCCACGCCGACCCCGACTCCGACGCCGACACCGGCTGATCCCTCGAAGGTCGTCATCAACGAATTCCTTTGGGCTCCGAATCCTTCGACGGACGGCGAGTGGGTCGAGCTCTACAACCCACTGTCCGTGGCCGTCGATCTGAGCGGCCTCTACATCGACGACCTGGTGAACGGCGGCGGTGCGCCCAAGGTGATCCCCGCGGGCACGACCATCGCCGCGCACGGTTACTACGTGATGAACATCGCCAGCGGCTTCCTCAACAACACGGGCTCCGAGGAGGTCCGCTACCTCAAGATCGTCGGCGGCGTCGAGACCGTCTACGACAGCACCACGTACAGCTTCAGCTCGACGTACTACAACAACGTCCTCCACCGGATCGGTGACGGCGGCGCCTGGTGCGCGACCCGATCCACCAACATCACCAAGGGAACGGCGAACCCGACCACGTGTCCCTAGCGCGCGTCCTCTCTGTCTGCGCAGCCCTGGCCTTCCTCGTGGGAGGCCAGGGCTGCGCGTCACCCGCGACGAGGGTCGTGCTCATCTCCGGACGCGACGATCACGGTCTGGTCGCCCGCCCTGCGGTCGCCCTGCTGCGGTCGCCGAACGACTCCGTCGTGAACGGTTCGGCGATGGACGGGAGCTTCGTGTTCGTACTGCGCGAGCAGAACAGCTGGCTCTACGTGCGCACGATCGAAGCTGTCGCGCAGGAGGGCTGGATCGACGATCACTACGCCCGCGGCGACGCGGTGCTGATCGGCCGCGCCGTGCGCGTCACGTTCCGCGACGCGGCCTTCCGCGACGGCGCGGCCATGGTCCTCGTCCGCACGTCGTCCGGAGACGAGTGGGTCAGCGCGAGCGCGCTACGGGAGGTCGGAGCGCGTTGATCGGGCGCGGCTGCATCGGCGGTGCTTCAATGATGCGGTGGTGATCAAGGGACGTTGATCCCAACGATCAGGCGGCGGCCGGTCGCGCGAGTCCTCGCCGCGGTGACCGCGCTCGGCGGCGTCGCGCTCATCTACGTCGGCCGCAACGACAACCCGAGCGTGGCCGGCGTGGTCGGCGTCGGCTGGCTCGCCCTCGCGCTCTACTCATGGCGCACGCCGCCGCGCACCGGCGTCGACCGCGTCCTGCTCGCCTTCGGGCTCTGCGCGACGGTCATCGGCATCGGGCTGGCGGCGCTGCTGTTGGTGGTCGTCGTCGGCTCGCACGGATGCCTGTACGGGTACTACGAACCAGGCCAGTGTCAATGAGGATCGTGCGGGGTCAACGCGGGGTGGTGAGATCGACGAAGGACGCTGCCTCGTCGCTCAGAGTGCCGACGCTCCGCCAGATCGCCGCCGCGAGGCCCGTGTCCTCCGTCGCCAACGCTCCCGGCAGGAGGTCGAGCAGCTCGGCCATGTTCCGATAGACCGCGGTCGTGGCGCGGTGCGCTTGGAGCCCTTCCTCGGGCGGGCGGATCCGCTCGAGAAGGTTCACCGAGTCGGCGAAGAGACGGGTCGCGGCGCGTACCTCGGTGACGCGCGCGGCTCGATCCGGAGCCGGCGCCGCTTGCCAGCGAAGGTCGGCGGCCACGACCTGCGCGAGCGCGCTGTTCGTGGCGCTCCAATCGGCCGCCTGTTCCGCCGCGCTCACGGAGGGATGCCGGAGCTGGCCACCGGCGAACGCAACGAGCGCGAGCACCGCCACGCCGCCCACCCCGACGGCGAGGCTCCGCCGCAGGTCTGCGCGGATCCAGCCGATCGCCCGGCCGGCCAGGGCCGGCCGCGTCAAGGCGTACAGCGCCAGCAGCGCCAGCGTCGTACCGGCAAGTGAGGCGAACAGGTCGAGAGAGACGGCGTCCGCGACGAGGAGCAACGCGCCGAAGGCGACCGCGAGCCCTTCCTCGAGCCGGCGTCTGCTCATTCGAGCTCTCGCGCGCGGCGCGCGACGATCCGAATGAATGCCGCCGCGAGCTGCAGCGCGCCGATGCCGAGGAGCGCCCCGAGGTCGATCGGGAGAATGCCCGCGTCGTCGGCCGGTTGCTCGAACACGCCCTCGAACGGTGCCGAGATGGGATCGGTGAACGAGATCAGGAACGCGACGATCGGCTGGTCGACGTTCGCCCCTACGAGGATCAGGAGGAAGCGGACGCCGACGAGTACGCACAGGACGTTGAGAAGCAGTCCGAGAAAGCGCGCGACGGGCAGCGGTCGGACGGAGGAAGTCGCCTCAGAGGCGCTCATCGCGCGGCGTAGCGGAGCACCGCGGAGAGCTCGTTCTGGCGCCAGCCGACCTCGTACGCGAGCTCATCGCTCCGGAGCTGGGCGGAGAACACCTGGCCGGCGAGGAGCGCGCGGTGCTGCTCGATCGCCTCGGTCGGTCGCTGGATCGCGAGGTCGACCTGGCGGAGCGCGTAGTCCGCGTACGCGGCCTAGGCGAGCTTGATCGCCGCTTGGCCGCCGGCGACACCCCGGCCCACGGCGGTCGCGCTCGCGGCGTATCTCGTGCCCTCGAGCGCACGCGTCGTGAGATCGATGCTGAGCGAAGCCGCGAGGTTCGCGGCGTCCTCCACGTCGCCGGCCGACCAGCGCTCGCCGCTGGCGACCTTCCGGCCGAGCGTTGCCGCGAACTTGGGCGCGTCGCGCAGGTACATCGAGGCGGCGGACACGTCGTTCAGCGGCTGCGATGGCGCGGCGCCAAGGAGCGACGCGACGACGTCCGTCGCCGCGTCATTGCGCTCCTTCATGAAGTACGCATGGTCGTCGCGCAGGTCACTGGTGAGCCGCGCGATGCTCTGCGACTTGACGGCGTCCTCGAACAGCTGGCCGCGACGCTCATACTGCGCGCGCTCCACGTCGGTGGCCTGTTGCTGCGCCTTCAGTCGGTCGATGATCGGCTCTGCCCGCTGGCGGTACGCGTCCACCGCCTGCTGATCGGTGCAGTCCGTTCGGCTGAAGAGCTGCCAGCAGAGCTTGAGCTCGCCGCTGCCCACGGGTACGCGGCCCGCGGGCACCGGGGGGAGCGTCACGTCCGCGAGCGGTCCACCGCGAGCGCGTTGGATCGCCGGCTCCGGCCGCGGCGTGGGAGGACGCAGGTAGCGCGAGGGGCTGAGCGTGCGCAGCACGAACGGCTGGAGGCGGAACTGGTACTGACTCGGCAGGAAGACGCGCAGGGTCGGCCGAGGAGTCGGTGCCGGAGGCGCCGTCGGGGGTCGCGCGGTCACGCCCGCCGGCGGGGCGGTGGCCGGGCGAGCGGTCGGCCGCGGCGTCGAGGGCCGGGCGCCGCCGCAGTCGACGATGAGCTGCGCGAGCTGCGGAAGCGTATATCCGGTCGCCTGGCGCACCTGCTGATCGAGCTGCTGTTGATATGCCGGCGGAAGCTGGCGGTATTGAGCGATCGTTTGGGCCCATGCGTTCTGCGCTGTCTGGATCGCCGACCGGACCTGCGGGTCGCTGCAGTCGACCTGGGCGGCCAGCGACGGTGCCGAGGCGATGGCCAGTACCACCGAGATGAACACGGCCGCCAGACCGACGATCCTCACCGCGTGCTCGCCGGGCGGCGGCGACGCAGGAACACGAGGCCGGCGGCCGCGGCGGCCAGAAGGACCGCCGGCCCCAGTGCCCAGGACGGATCGTCGGCGTTCGCTCCTCGAAAGTCGATCGGCGTCTGCTCGCTCGCGCGGTCCAGCATCAGATCCTGCTTCAGGTCGTTCACATCCCAGTTGCTGTCGTAGCGGGTGAGCCATGCCCCGCTCGGTACGGCGACCGTGCGGGAGATCCCCGCGGCGTCGTCTTGCGAGAGCGGTGCTGAGTATCGAACGCCCAGGCGGCTGGCCGGGTTCCCGAACACGCCGTCGATCGGCCGTTCGATCGTTTCAGGTAGTCCGACCGCGACCGGTCGCCACGGCGTGACCGCGTAGATGAGATTCCCGGTGGTTTGTGAGACTGCGACTCGGACGTGGCCGAGCCCATTCGTATCCTCGCGCCGGAGCGAGGAGGGAGTGCCATGCCCGACGAGATCTTCGCGCACCACGGCCATCGCGGCGATCCGCAGCGGCGCTGGCTGCGGCACACGTACCAGGAGGGTCCGGGGTTCCGCTTCCTGGCCACGCGTGGTGGTCGACCGCCCGCTCAGACGCAGCGACGCAGCGAGCTCGCCCTGGTCCGCGCGCGGTCGGGGCTGCTGCGCGTCATGCGCGAGGAGGGCCTGGTTGCGGCGCTCGCCCTGGGCCGCTGCAGCCGGGCGAGCCTGTTCCGCTGGCAGGGCGCGTACGAGCGCGGCGGTCTTGCGGCGCTGGTACCGGGGCGGCGCGGGCCACGCGCTCCGCAGATCAAACATCCCGCGTGGCTGGAGCAGGTCGTGATCGCGGTGCGCCTGGCCACATACTGGAACGCCAAGCGCATCTCGGCCGAGCTGCGTCGACGCGAGATCGCGAGCGTCGGCCAGTGGTGGATCGAGCGGCTCTTTGACGACCTCGGCACGGCACGGCCATCCGGGCCGCGCCCGCGCGGCCCCCGCTACGAGCGCGAGAGCCCGAACTCGCTCTGGCACATCGACATCAAAGGTCCCTTCTTCATCCAACTCGCGCGGGACCGCTACCTCAAGACCTGGATCTTCGGCCTGGTCGACGATCACTCGCGCTACGTGCTGGGCCTGCGCATCCAGACGAGCCAGGCGGCGGTCCCGATCCTTGAGTGGATCCGCGACTGCTTCGAGCTCTGCGGCCGGCCGCTCGATCTCATGAGTGACAACGGCAGTCCCTTTGTCTTCTGGATGCCCGGTGTGCTGACTCAGTTCGGCAAGACGCTGCGCGAGCTTGCGATCCGTCACATCAGGACCCAGGTGAACTCGCCCTGGACCAACGGCAAGATCGAGGCGTTCTGGGCGACGCTCAAGGACGAGGTCCTCGACCGCGAGATCTTCCGCTCGCTGGGGGATGCAGAGGCCGCCCTCGAGCGCTTCGCCGGCTACTACAACTACCACCGGCTGCACGGCGAGATCGGCTGGCTCACCCCGGGTGAGCGTTACGACGGCACGCCCTTCACCGATCGCGGCTTCGACAACATCCCAGCGCTCGCACACCTGCAGGGTTGGCTGGAGGAGCTGCGTGCCGCGGCCTGAGGCAGTCTCACAAACCACCGGGAATCTCACGTAGACGGTCATCCGGAGGGTTCCCGTGTGCGGCGCGCCCGCCATCGCCAACGGATACACGAGCGATCCGCTGGCGAAGCGCAGCCGGACGCTCAGCGACTCGGCTGTCGCGGCGAGGTCGCGCGCGAGCCGCGCGGCGACGACGACCCAGCCCCGGGACAGGTACCTCTGGAGGATCCCGTCCTGGCCCCCGTGGAAGGCGAAGCCGTTCGTTCGGATCCACGCCGAGAGCTCGTCGACACCGCTCGCGCGCAGGGTCACGAACTCGAGGTCTCCGACCACCGTCCTGCCGAGCTCCTCGACCCCGCCAGGCCGGCCCGCCCCAACTCCGATGCCGATCCCGGAGCTCGGCCGCGGCGGCGCCGTGAGTCGCGCCGCGGTCGCGATGCCGCTCAGATCCGCACGGTCGATCGTGGGAGGCGTGGGCACCGGAATGATCCAACCGAAATCCTCGCTCGTCCTGCCGTAGCTGACCGTCGTGACGAGGTCCTCGAAGCGGCCGTCGAACGCGAGCATGGTCACGAAGCTGCGGACCTCCGTATCGCCTCGAGGCGAAACGATGCTTCCGCACGCCTCCGCCGGCGGCGCCGCGGCTGTGAGCAGGATCACCACAGCCGTGAAGGCGATCATGGATCGCCGGCCGCCGGCGCCTAGGTATCCCACCGGCCGCCGTCGTAGAGCAGTACGGTCCGGACGTCAAGGGCCTCACCAAGTTGCGCTACGCACGGAGATTTTCCGGGCAGCGCTACTCGGGCAATGCGAGCTGTAGGACGGGCCCGGTGGTCTCGCCATGCTCGACCTGTGCGCCGTCAGCAGGCCGCCTTTGTCTCGCGAAGCCTCGATCGCCCGCCCGGCCGTCTCTCGCGTCTCGCTAGTAGTATCCCGCCCAACCCGCTCTGAGGAGACGCGCGTGAGCGAGACAGCTGACGGAGCACGGATCCTTCGACCCGGTGAGGGCAGGGCGATCGACCTGGGCGGATTCAAGATGTCGGTCAAGGCAACGGGCGACGTAACTCGCGGCGCGTTCTCGCTGCTTGAAGCGACTGAACCAGCCGGCTTCGGGCCGCCTCTACACATCCACCACGACGCCGCGGAGGCCTTCTACGTACTCGAGGGTGAATACATCATCTTTCTGGGTGACCAGGAGTTCGCGTGCCCGGCCGGCTCGTTCATATTCATCCCCGCAGGAATGGCGCACGGCTTCAAGGTGGGGAAGGTCGCCAGTCGCAAGCTCAACATCTACACGCCGGCCGCGATGGTCGGCTACTTCGATGATCTGGCAACTGCTCTCAAGGAGGGCCGGATGGATCAAGACTCGCTGTCCGATGTCGCGCGCCGTTACTCAATGGAGGTGCTTGGGCCAGTACCTGAGGGTTACGTGTAGCCCGGATGGGCGAACCCACGAGCTCTTCCCTGAAAGGGAAGAGGTTAATTCGTCGTCCGCGTGCGCGCGTAATGACGTCGCGCCTTCGCGCGGTTGCCGCAGTCGCTCATCGAGCACCAGCGGCGGCTGTGGTTCTTGCTCGTGTCGACGAACAGCCAGGTGCAGGTATCGGACGCGCACTCCCCCACGATCGGCACGTCGTCCTCCTGGAGAAGCTCGGAGGCGGCCCGCGCGACGGCGTACCGGACGCGGTCGAGGTCATCGCGCGCGCCGGACCACGTCCACGCGTAGCGACCGTCGCGCTCGACCAGGGAGGAGCGCGCGAAGCCTTCGCCCGCCGCCGCACCGATCAGCGCGATATCTGAGGCCTCCGGCGATCCAGCGGCACCGCGCGCGGTGAAGACGCGATAGATCGCCTCGCGAAGGTCGCGGGCGCGCTCGAGGGCGCGCCTGGCGGCCTGGGGGTGCCGCTTCGCCTCGGCGCGCAGCTTCGCCGCGTCCGCCTCTGCCAGCAGGCACGCCTGGAGCCCCCACGCGACGAGGTCGTCGTAGTCCAGCAGGAGCTCGCGCGGCGAGGCCGGGCGGCTGCCGCTGACGGTGTTCGCGAAGTCCAGCGGCAGCGCGCCGCTGCCGAGATCGAACTGTCGCGGAGGAGTCATGACCTGACCACCATAAACCGCTTGACAGGTTAGGTCAAGAGGCCTACAACGTGCCTAACCGGTCAAATGGCAAATGATGGTGATACGGAGCCACCTCACAGGAGCCGCGGACCGACCGTTCTACCAGTAGGCACGCACGAAGGAGGCGCACATGGAGATCCTGATGTTCATCGGAGCGCTCGTCGCGCTGGACATCCTGGCGAACCTGTACGGGGCCGACTCACGGGAGGCGCGCGCGGCGCTCGAGCGCGAGCTCAGAACCCGTGGGCGTGGACGCGGCTGATGGCGAAGTCGGGCAGCCTCACCGGAACAGGTCGCGCTCCGCGCTGCGGACGTACTCGCGCGCCGTCTCCTCGCCGCCGCTGTCCGTGAACTCCAGGTGCAGACCGCGCACGATCGCCGCAGGGCAGCGGTCGAGCTTCCCCATGACGAGCTCGGTGGCGGCCGCGATCTCATCGGCGATGGCGATCTCGGTCACGCGCAGCTCGTAGCCCTGCGGGTCGTACTGCCCCGCGTAGCGCTTCAGCGCGGACAGGCCCGCGATGCCGATCGCCATGTTCGCGTGCCCTTCGCGCCAGGCGCGCCCGAACGTGTCGGTCACGATGACCGCGACGTCGGCCTTCGCGATCTCCTTGAGCGCCTTCCGAATCCGCATGGCGGAGCCATCGGGGTCGACCGGCAGCAGCACCACCGCGTCCTGCTCTCCCGCGTTCGAGCGATCGACGCCGGCGTTCGCGCACACGAACCCGTGATGCGTTTCGGAGATCAGGACGCCGCGGGTCCAGCGAACGATCTTGCGCGTCTCGCCGAGCACGACCTCGAGGATCCGCGCGTCCTTGCCACCGGCCTCCTCGGCCATCGCGAGCGCGCGCGGGCCGGGCGTGACGTCGGCGAGGCGCACGATGCGGTTCTCGGTTTTCGAGACGATCTTCTGCGCGACGGCGAGGACGTCCCCGGTGTGCAGAGTGGCGCGTTCCGAGATGAGTCGCGCGAGATCGTCGCCCGGACGGATCTCGGGCAGGCCGTCGACGCCGACGATCTCGAGCTTCATGTGCGTAGGACAGTAGGATGAACGGAGTGCTGACGCTCGGCTACAAGGCATCCGCGGAGCAGTTCGCGCCACGCGAGCTGCTGCGCTACGGGCTCCTCGCCGAGGAGCTCGGGTTCGACAGCGTCGTGGTGAGCGACCACTTCCACCCCTGGAAGGACACCGACGGGCACGCGCCGTTCTCGTTCGCATGGCTCGGCGCGCTCGGCCAGGCCACGAAGCGCGTCCGCATCGGGACCAGCGTGGTGACGCCGACGTTCCGCTATCACCCCGCGGTCGTCGCGCAGGCCTTCGCGACGCTCGGGTCGCTCTTCCCGGGGCGCGTGTTCCTCGGCGTGGGCAGCGGCGAGTCGATGAACGAGACGCCCGTCACCGCCGGCGAGTGGCCGGCGCCGGGCGAGCGGCTGGCGCGTCTGCGCGAGGCGGTCACGCTCATCCGCCGTCTCTGGACAGAGAACTACGTCACGTTCGAGGGCACCTTCTACAAGACGCGCGCCGCGAAGATCTTCGACAAGCCGGACGGCGCGCTGCCGATCCTCTTCGCCGCGTCGGGCCCGAAGGCGGCCGAGTACGCGGGGCAGGACGGCGACGGGCTCATCGTGACGAGCGGCAAGGGGATGGCGCTCTACACCGAGACGCTGCTGCCGAATTTCCGCAAGGGCGCGGCCAAGGCGAAGAAGGATCCGGCCGCGCTCGAGCTGATGATCGAGATCAAGGTCTCGTTCGACGCGGATCGCGACCGCGCGCTCGCCGACACGCGGGAGTGGGCGGCGCTGGCGCTGCCCGCGGAGGACAAGGCCGGCGTCGAGGACCCGCGTGAGATGGAGCGCCGCTCGGTCGCCGGCGCCGACAAGGCGCACACGCGCTTCATCGTCACGAACGATCCCGCGGAGTGCGTCGCGCAGCTGCGGCCGTACCTGGACCTCGGCTTCGGGCATCTGGTCTTCCACTTCCCGGGACGCGACCAGGAGCGCTCGCTGCGCCAGTTCTCGACGGAGGTCATTCCTCGGCTGCGGACGAGCTCCTAGACGGCGCTCGCGTCGCGCACCTCGCGACGTCCGACCAATACGCGCGCCCGCACGTCGTCCCCATCGTGTACGTGATGAGCGGGAGCGACGTGCTCTATACGCCCTTGGACCGGAAGCCGAAGCGTGACGATGACTGGCACGCGCTCCAGCGCGTCCGCAACATCGAGACGAACGGGCGCGCGAGCGTCCTCGTCGACCGCTGGGACGAGGACTGGACGCGCCTCGCGTGGGTGCGCCTCGACGGGATCGCGACGATCCTCGAGTCGGGGGACGAGCGCGATCGCGCGGCCGAGCTGCTGGCGGTCAAATATCCGCAGTACCAGGACGGCTCCCTCGCCGGCCGCCCGATCGTGCGCGTGGCCGTCGAGCGGCGAACGCGCTGGGACGCGAGCGGCTAGCGCCGCTCCGTACACTCCCGTCCTCATGGAATTCGGCTTCACCCTCAAGCCCGACCACTCGCTCGAGCGCATCGTCAGCCTGACGAAGCTCGCGGAGCGGAGTGGCTTCACGTACGGCTGGCTTTTCGACAGCCACGTGTTGTGGAAGGAGCCGTACACGCTGCTCACGCTCATGGCGCAGAACACCGAGCGCATGCGCCTCGGCACCTGCGTCACCAACCCGGCCACGCGCGAGCCCAGCGTCACCGCGAGCGCCCTCGCCGTGCTGCAGATCCTCTCGAAGGGCCGCATGGACCTGGGGATCGGGCGCGGTGACTCGGCGCGCCGCGTGCTCGGCAAGCGCCCGATGACGCTCGTCGACCTCGAGCAGGCCGCGCTTGTCATCAGGGAGCTGTGCGAGGGCCGGCCGATCGAGTACGAAGGCACCAAGCTCCATCTCGACTGGGTCGAGCCCCACGCGCTGCCGATGTGGATCGCGGGCTACGGACCGAGGGCCCTCGCCCTCACCGGCCGCGTCGCCGACGGCGCGATCATCCAGCTCGCCGACCCTGGCCTCGTCGCGTGGTGCGTCGGACTGCTCCGCGAGGGCGCGCGCGCCGCGGGCCGCGATCCTGGTGCGCTGCGCGTCATGGCGGCCGCCCCGGCGCATGTGGGGAAGCGCGCGGACGTGCGCGAGCGCGTGCGCTGGTTCCCCGCCCTCGTGAGCAACCACGTCGTGGACCTCGTGAAGCGCTACGGCGAGCAGGGGCTGCCGGCCGACCTGACGGCGTACGTCCGTGGGCGGCCCGGCTACGACTACAAGCACCACGCGGAGTCGGGCTCAGCGAATGCCGCGTTCGTGGACGACGAGTCGGTCGACCGCTTCTGCGTCATCGGCGAGGTGGACGAGCACATCGAGAAGCTGCGCACGCTCGCGAAGGCCGGCGTGACGCAGTTCAACATCTACCTGATGAGCGGCGACGAGGAGCAGATCCTCGAGCGCTACGGGCGCGACATCATCCCGCACGTCCGCGATCTCCAGCCGACCCTCACCGCCTGAACGACGCTCAGCGCTGCACCGTCGATGAGCGTGGCCGCGCGGACGATCGTGGTCACGGGAGGGCCTCCGTCAGGCGTGGCCGTACCTGCTCCGCGATGCGCGTGATGGTCTCGTGGTCGAACGGCTCCTGCGAGTAGAACAGGAACCCGCGCGCGCCGGCCTTCCAATACCGGATGAGCAATTCGACGAGCGTATCGACCGTGTGGATCGGGTTCGGCTCGGGCACCTCGGTCATCCGCGCGGCCTCTGCCACCTGCTTCCAGTGGGCGCGCACCTCGGCCACCGTGTCGCGCAGCACGATGTTCGGACGGGTCGTCGTGAGCGGCGTGATCTCGCTGATATCCCGCCCGACGGCGGCGCAGTGCGCCTTGAGCACCTCGAGCTTGTGCGCGATGACCTCCGGGGTGCCGTGCCCGTGCCAGTAGTCCGCGAAGCGCGCGACGATGCGCAGCGTCTTGCGCTCGCCGCCGCCGCCGATGAGCAGCGGGAGCCGCGCCTGGACCGGCTTCGGCTCGCAGAGCGCGTTCGTCAGCTTCACGTACTTCCCGTTGAGCGTGGCGAACGGCTGATCGAGGAGCATGCGGATCGCCTCTGACGCCTCCGCGAGGCGCGCCAGGCGCCCGCCCGTGGAGAGGAACGGGATGCCGTACATCTTGTGCTCGTCCTCGTGCCAGGCCGCCCCAAGGCCGAGGATCGCGCGTCCCTTCGTGATGTGGTCGAGCGTCGCGACCATCTTCGCGAGCAGCGCAGGGTTCCGGTAGGTCGCACCGGTCACCAGCGTGCCGATCTTCACGCGCGTGGTGATCGCGCCCCAGGCCGCGAGCAACTCCCAGGCCTCGAACATCGGGCCGTCGGTGTCACCGCTGAGCGGGACGAAGTGATCCCACGTCCACACGGAATCCAGACCGCTGCGGTCGATGAGCGCGACCGTGTCGCGGAGCTTGTCCCAGGTGGTGTGCTGCGCCGGCAGGTTGATGCCGAGATGCGGTGCCTGCCGCGTCAGGTGTCGAGTTTCCCGGTCTCCGCGTAGCGATCCGCGATCTCGAGCACCTCGTCGATCGCCTTGACGCCGATGCGCAGCTCGTCCTCGCGGATGATCAGCGGCGGCGCGACGAACATGACGTTCCAGCGGCAGAACATGTAGACGTCGCGCTCCAGGAGCGCGTTCTTCAGCGCGTTGGCCAGCGCGCTCGACGGACCGTTCCAGCGCTCGAGCATCTCCTTCGTGCCGCGGTCCTTCACGAGCTCGATGCCGACGAACAGGCCGCGACCACGGACATCGCCGACCGATGGGTGCCGCACGGCGACGGTCTTCAGCTCGCGCAGCAGCAGCTCGCCCATCGCCGCGGAGTTCTCGATCACATGCTCGTCGCGGTACGCCTCGATGGCCACCGCGCCCGCCGCGCAGGCGAGCGCGTGGCCACTGTATGTCGAGCCGACCCACAGCACGTTCTGCTCGAAGTGCTTCGCGAGCTTCTCGTTGACGATCGCGCCGCCCAGGGGCACATACCCGGAGGTCACGCCCTTGGCGAAGGTCATGATGTCGGGCGCCACGCCCCAGTGGTCCGCGCCGAACCAGCGCCCGGTCCGGCCGAATCCGGTCATCACCTCGTCGAGGATCAGCAGGATGCCGTGCGTGTCGCACAGCCGCCGCAGGCCCTGCAGGTAGCCGTCAGGTGGCACGAGGAGGCCCGAGGTGCCGACGATGGGCTCGAGCATGATGGCCGCCACCTGCTTCGGGCCCTCGTACCAGAGCACCTCCTCGACGTGCGCGAGCGCCTGCTGCACGTCGTCGCCGAACACCGAGCGATACGGGTCGGGATTGAGGAAGTGCACGACACCCGAGATGCCTGGCTCGTGCGCCCAGCGCCGGTTGTCGCCGCCGAGCGTCATCGCGCCCTGCGTCTGACCGTGGAACGAACGCCACTGCGTGAGGATCTTGTGCCGCCCGGTGGCCATGCGGGCGATCTTGATGGCGTGCTCGTTGGCTTCGCTGCCGCCGGTCGTGAACACGGTCTTGACCAGATCGCCCGGCGTGACCTCCGCGAGCAGTCGCGCGAGGGTCGCGCGCGGCTCGTCGGTGAATGCGGGAGCCGCGTAGGTCAGCGTCGCGGCCTGCTCCTGGATCGCGCGGACGACGCGCGGGTGCTGGTGGCCGAGATTCGTGTTGATGAGCGTCGATGAGAAGTCGAGCACGCGCCGCTCTCCGGAACGCAGCCAGCAGCCCTCGCCGCCGGTGATGACGAGCGGACTGACGGCGCCCTGCGCGGACCACGACGTGAGGACGTGGGCGCGCGTGTCGCGCGCGATGCGGGCGGTATCGGCCGCGGTCTTGAGGGCCATGAGCGATGAAGGATACCCCGCGAGCGAGGTCGGCCCCGTGCGACCTACTACGTAGCCGCAGGCGTAGCAGGATGGTCACGGCACCGCCGGGCGGTGCTGTGACCATCTACGCTTCATCGTGATGAACGTCGGATTCGGCATCCAGCTGCACCCGCAGTACACGACCTGGCCGGAGATCCGCGGAACAGCTCGCCTCATCGATGAGCTCGGCTACGACTGGCTCACCACGTGGGACCACTTCGTTCCGCTGATCGGCGACGCGACGGGTCCGAACTTCGAGGGCTGGCAGATCCTTCCGGCCCTTGGCGCGTCGACGACTCGCGTGAAGCTCGGCATGCTCGTGACCGGGAACACCTACCGGCATCCGGCGGTGCTCGCGAACATGGCGGCCACCTTCGATCACATCACCGAGGGCCGGGCCATCCTCGGCATCGGGGCCGCGTGGCACGAGGCCGAGCACAAGATGTACGGCATCCCGTTCGACACCGCGCCGATCCGCCTCCAGAAGCTGCGCGAGGCCGTGCCGATCATCCGCTCGCTGCTCGACCAGCCGAGAACGACCTTCGCCGGCACGCACTACACGATCACCGACGCCACCTGCGAGCCGAAGCCGATCCAGAAGCGCCTGCCGATCATGATCGGCGGCGGCGGCGAGCAGGTGACGCTCAAGATCACAGCGAGCTTCGCCGACATCTGGCACGGCTTCGGGACGGCCGACGTGATCGCCCACAAGCTCGAAGTGCTCAAGCGCCACTGCGAGACCGTGAAGCGCGACTACGCCGCCATCCTGCCGACGACGGGTGGCAGCGCGCTCGTCCGCGACACGCAGAGCGCGATCGACGCCCGCCTCAACGAGCTCCGCACGCACCACCGCCAGTCCGCGACGCCGAACGTCACCATCAGCGGGACGCCCGATGGCGTCGCGAAGCACCTCCTCGAGCGCTGGCGCGCGGGCGCCCGCGGCTTCATCTTCGGTATCTCCGCGCCCTACGACCACGAGACGATCGAACGTCTCATGCGCGAGGTGAAGCCGAAGCTGCTGGAGCTGATCGGCTAGCGCGGGCTACGCCGTCGCCGCGGTGAGCTCCCCCGTCGGCTGCGCGCGCTCTTCGTGGAGCATCGTGACCATCGCGTCGACCACGTCGCCCCGCCACTGCGTGCCGCGACCGCGCGCGAACTCGGACTGGATCTGCGGCCAGCCAAGCGCGCTGCGGTACGGGCGGTCCGTGGCCATCGCGTCGTAGGCGTCGGCCACCGCGATCACGTACGCCTCGACGGGGATCTCGTTCCCAGCGAGGCCGCGCGGGTACCCGGTGCCGTCGAGCCGCTCGTGATGCGCGCGGACGAGCGCCGCCCCCTCCCAGAACTCCGGCAGGCGGGCGAGGAGCTTCGCTCCGTCCTCGCTGTGCGCATGCATCTCGACGAGCTCGTGCGGGGTGAGCGGGCCCGGCTTGTTGAGGACGTTGTCCGGCGTGCTGATCTTGCCGACATCGTGCATGCGCGCCGCCTCGCGGATGAGGTCGACCTGTACCGAGGACAGCTTCATGCGCTTCGCGAGCCGCTCGGCGTACCGCGCGACGCGCTGCGAGTGACCGTGCGTGTACGGATCGCGCTTGTCGACGAGGTCCGCGAGGTCGTAGATCGCCTGACGCGTCTGCTCGCGCATGCGCGCGGCGTCGCGGATCGCGATGAGCACCAGGCCGGCGGGAACGATGAACAGCACGAGCGCCCAGGGCTGCACGTCCACGGACAGGGCCGCGAGGGCGCCCAGACCGTACAGAGCGGAGTGCTGGGGGATGTCGCGCCGGTGGAGCGGCCACCAGGTCGAGATCGGGTCGCGGCGCATCTGGAGCGCGACCATGCCGTCGATGAGGGTCGTCATCACGAGATACATGACGATCGCCGCCAGGACGGCGGCCAGCGGGTTGCGCATGACCGAGCGGCCGTCGACGCCGAGGGAGCTGAACGTCGCGGCGGCGGCGCCCGTGCCGAGGCCCAGCACCGCGGCGTTGAACGCGCGCTGATACCACGACGCCTGCGACCGCGCGAACGCCTTCGCGGCGAGCGACGAGACGATCGCGATCGCGATCGCGACGAAGGGGCTGAAGATCAGGGCCGCTGCGAATGTCGCGGTGTCACCGACATTTACCTTGATCTTCGGGCTCACGTGGACGGAACGGACCTGCGCCGCGGTGGCAAGCGCGAACACGACGGCGACGAGGAGTGGCGAGACCGGCTCGAGCGTGTCGACGAACGCGACCGCCAGCGCCAGCGCCGCCGCGACCATGACGGTCGCCAGATAGAGACGGAGTGGCCAGCGCAGCTTCGCCACGGACTACTCCTCGGTCGAGAAGCTCAACCTCGTACCTGTGCTCTGCCCGTGCGTGACCGTGTACTGATCGCCCGGACCCGAACGGATCACGGTGATCGGGAACTTCCCGCCGGAGACGGTCACGTTGACGGACGCGGTGCCCTCGTCCTGCGAGCTGCTGTTGATGATATTCACCTTCTCAGGGACCGCCAGCCCCTTGGGGATCGTCACGCTGACATGCGTGCCCTTCGCGACGGTCACGTCGAAGGTGGCGACGGTCGAGGGTGTGAGGTAGACGGATCGGAACTGTGCCGTGAGCCGAACGGTCCCCCCGTCGGAGAAGTGCAGGATCGGATCGACCTCGCACCATTCTGGCGCGGCTGCCGAAGGCAGACCCACACCGAGGGTCAGGATCACCGCAGCGACCGCGGACGCCAGCCACCTCTTCATCTAATACCTCCCCACGCCGAGGGAAGTTATCGCGCTCGGCTGCCCGCCGAGTGTCCATTCAGTCGCAGATACGGCCATTTGGCGTGTACGGCGTCACACCGATCCATTTCGGAAACCTCCGGTCCGTCGGTTCGACGATGGGACCCGCGGACCGGGAAATCGCCTCAGATCAGGTCTGGAGGACCGGCGCGCCGCGCTTGACGAACCGGCCTCGGCCGGTCTTCCCGAGGAATTTCCCGTCCTGGACGATGACCTCGCCGCGGCTGAGGACCACGCTCGCCCTGCCCCTGACCTTGCGGCCCTCGTACGGGTTGTAGTCGACGCGCATGTGGTGGGTCTTGGCCGAGAGCACCTGGGTGGCCTTCGGGTCCCACAAAACGAGATCGGCATCGCTTCCGACCGCGACGGTCCCCTTCCTCGGGAACATCCCCATGATCTTCGCCGGCGTCGTCGAGGTCAGCTCGATCCAACGATTCAGGGTGATGCGCCCGCCGACCACGCCACCGTCATACATCAGGGCCATCCGCGTCTCGACGCCGGGCGCCCCATTGGGGATCTTCGAGAAGTCGCCCTTCCCCAGCTCCTTCTGTTTCGGCATGCCCGCGAACCCTTCCTTCATGCAGAACGGGCAGTGGTCCGTCGAGACGACCTGGAGATCGTTCCGCGCGAGTCCCTTCCACAGCTCGTCCTGGTGCCACTTCGGGCGCAGCGGCGGCGACATGACGTACTTGGCGCCATCGAAGCCTGGCTCCTCGTAGTTGTCATAGGAGAGGAAGAGGTACTGGGGGCACGTCTCGGCGTAGGCAGGAAGCCCCCGATCGCGGAACAGGCGCACCTGCTCGAGCGCCTGTGCGGCTGACAGGTGGACGATGTACAGCGGCACACCGCCCGCCATCTCCGCGAGCTTGAACGCGCGGCCTGTCGCCTCGCCCTCGACCTCGGGTGGACGCGTGAGCGCGTGCCATTTCGGCGCGGTCTTCTTCTCGGCGAGCGCCTTCTTCACCAGCACGTCGATGACACCGCCGTTCTCGGCGTGCATGCAGATGAGGCCACCGTTCTCGCCGGTCCGCACGAGGGCCTTGAAGATGGCGCCGTCATCGAGCATGAACACGCCGGGATAGGCCATGAAGAGCTTGAAGGAGCTGATGCCGTCGCGGACGAGCGTGTCCATCTCACGAAGGACCTTGTCGCTCACGTCGCGAACGATCATGTGCAAGCCGTAGTCGATGACGGCCTTGCCCTGCGCCTTCTTCAGCCACAGGTCCTGTGCCTTGCGCAGCGGCTCGCCGAAGCCCTGCACCGCGAAATCGACGATCGACGTCGTCCCACCGAAGGCCGCGGCGCGCGTGCCCGTCTCGAAGTCATCGGACGCGGTCGTGCCGCCGAACGGCAGCTCCATGTGCGTGTGCACGTCGATGCCGCCCGGGATCACGTACATCCCGCCCGCGTCGAGCTTCTTGGCGCCGTCGGGCTTGAGGCCCTTGCCGATCATCGCGACCTTCTCGCCGTCGACGAGCACGTCGGCCTTGTAGGTGTCCGACGCGGTCACGATGGTCCCGCCGGTGATGAGCGTCCTGGTCATGCGGCGAGAGGATACGCGGGGGATCTAGCGAAGGCGCGCGGCCACGAGCACGAGATCGCCGACGCTTCGCGTGTCGGACAGCAGCCGATACGCGATCCCACGCTCCGTCCACAGGACGATCGCGACGGTCTCATCGACGGACGCGAGGCCGGTCGTGCCTCGGATGCTCACGGGGATCCGGACAGACGCGGGTGGCGGTTCGTTCGCGAGCCGGTCCGGGAGCCATGTCAGCTCAACGTCTTGAGCATCGTCGGGCATGTGCAACCTGCGGACAGGAAGCGGCTCGTCGCGGATCAACGGGACGATCGCGACAAGCAGCAAAGTCATCAAAAGAGCGGCACGCCGGAACCCATGACGCCGCGGAAGGAGCGCGACGACCGCCTCGTCAAGCTCGACGATCACGCGAAGCTCCGCGCAAGAGCTGCTTGCGCCGCGAGGTAGCCGCACATCCCATGCACGCCCCCACCCGGCGGCGTGGACGCGGAGCACAGGTAGATGTCTCGTGCCGGCGTGGCGTGCGGGACGCGCGCGAGCGTCGGCCGCGCGATGAGCTGCAGACCGGTGTGCGCTCCGCCCGAGATGTCGCCGCCGGCGTGCGCGGCGTTCCGCCGCTCGACCTCGGCGCTGTCCATCGCGTGCCGCGCGAGCACGACGTCGCGGAAGCCCGGCGCGAAGCGCTCGAGCTGCGCCTCGATGCGCGCGATCATGTCGACGCGCGAGCCGTTGGGGACATGGCAGTAGGCCCACAGCGTGTGCTTGCCGGCGGGTGCGCGGGTCGGATCGAAGAGGCTCTGCTGCGCCACGAGGACGAACGGGCGCTCCGGGTGCTCGCCACGCATGACCGCGGCCTCGCCGGCCGCGATCTCGTCGAACGTGCCGCCGAGGTGGACCGTCCCGGCGCGCGCGCACTCCGCGGCACGCCACGGCACGGGCGCGCTCAGGGCGTAGTCGAGCTTGAACACGCCCGGCCCGGGACGGAAGCGCCGCAGCGAACGCCGGTAGGGATCCGGGAGACGGTCGCCCGCAATCGTGTCGAGCTGCGCCGGGGTCACGTCGAACAGGTACGCCCGCGCTGGATCGAGCTCGCGCAGCGCCGCGACCCGATCGCCGGCGCGCACCTCTCCGCCGAGCGAGCGCAGATACGCGACCAGCGCATCCGCGATGCGCTGCGAGCCGCCGCGCGGCAGCGGCCAGCCGACGGCATGCGCCGAACCACCGAGCGCGAGCGCGAACGTCGCGGAGAGTGGCGCATCGAGGGAGAGGAAGGAGTGCGCCGCGAGACCGGCGATGAGAGAGCGCGCTCGTGGGGTGCGGAAGAACAGCTCCGCGAGGGCCCGTGCCGACAGCACGCCGAACGCGCCGGCACGCGCCATGGTCAACGGATGCCGCGGGACGCGCAGCAGCGGTCCGGTCATGTGCCCGACGATTCGCTCCCAATCGCGGGCGGTACCCCCGAAGACGAGCCGCCACGCGCCGCCGTCGCGACCGAGCGAACGGGCCATCTCGTCCACGTCCCTCTCCAGGACGACCGCGGTCCCGTCGTCGAGCGGATGCGCGAGCGGCGCCGCCGGCTGGATCCATTCGAGGCCGTACCGTTCGAGCGGCAGCTCGCGGAAGAAGGGCGACGCGGCCGCCAGCGGATGGATCGCGGAGCAGATGTCGTTGACGAAGCCTGGGAGCGTCAGCTCGGCGGACCGGCAACCGCCCCCAATTGTGTCCTCGGCCTCGTGCACGACGACCGAATGACCGGCTCGCGCGAGCGCGATCGCGGCGCCGAGGCCGTTCGGACCCGCGCCGATCACGATCGCGTCCGCGCTCATGCAACGAGCCTAGTGGCACTCGCGAACGTGCCCTATTTGATGGACGCGCGGCGAGCTCGTTCGCTAGGCTCCGCGGACCATGAACGCAACGAGGGCCTACACGATCGATCGGTTCGAGCCCGCCGGCATCCCGGAGGCGGAGCTCGTCGAGCTCGCGCGCCTCCAGCAGGTGCTGGCCAAGGAGCGCGTGCCCGAGGACCCCGAGATCTCGACCGAGGTCCTCATGCGCCGGGCGCGGCTCCTCGCGGCCCACGAGTGGCGCGCTCACGTCAGGGCACGCGACGCGCAGGGCCGCCTGCTGGGCGCGGCGTTCGCCGATCACAACCTGAACGAGCCGGAGAACGCGCACCTCTACTGGGCGGAGGTCTTCGTGCATCCTGATCACCGTCGCGCGGGCATCGGCCGCGCGCTGCTCGCGGGCATCGTGAGCGCGTGCGAGGAGTTCGGTGACGACGTCCTGTTCATGACGTCCGTCAGCGACCGCGTCCCGTCGGGCGCCGCGTTCCTCAAGGCCATCGGCGCGGAGCCCGGCCTGCCGATGAAGATGAACCAGCTGGACCTCGCCGGCGTGGACCGCGCGAAGATCGACGAGTGGGCCGCGTTGTCGCCGGCCGGCTACCGACTCGTGAAGGTCGACCAGGTGGTTCCGCCGGAGCTGATCGCGCCACTGCTTCAGGCCGCCAACGGGATGAACGACGCGCCGCGCGGGAACCTCCAGATGGCGGACTGGAAGCTCACGGAGGAGCACGTCCGCGATCGCGAGGAGTGGATGGCCAAGGCGGGCGTCGAGGGGTGGCTGATCCTCGCGATCCACGAGGCCACGGGCGCGGGCGCGGGGTTCACCGACGTCAGTTACGACCCGAAGATCCCGCACGTGATCCAGCAGCGCGGGACGGCGGTGATCGACGGACACCGCGGACACCATGTCGGTCTGTGGATGAAGGCGGCGATGCTCCAGCGGATCCTGCGCGAGCGGCCTGACGCGCGCTTCATCCGCACGGGCAACGCGAACGTGAACCAGCAAATGCTCGGCATCAACACGCAGCTGGGATTCAAGGTCGCGTGGCAGTCGAGTCTGTGGCAGCTGCCGATCACGACGGCGCGTCGCGCGGCGGCGAACGAGGTCGCGCGCGCCGGCTAGGGCTTCACCAGATCGTCGTACATGTCCGGCCGGCGATCGCGGTAGAACTGCCAGGTGTTGCGGACCTCGCGCACGAGGTCCATGTCGAGGTCGGCGACGACGAGCTGCTCGTCCTTGTCGGACGCCTGCGCGACGATCTTGCCCCGCGGATCGGCGAAGTACGACGAGCCGTAGTACTCGTTCGGACCGAACTCCTTCTCCGTGCCGACGCGGTTGATCGTGCCGACCCAGTAGCCGTTCGCGATCGCGTGCGCCGTCTGCTCGATGAACCAGAGGTGCATCGACAGGCCGCGCGACGTCGCGGATGGGATGAAGACGAGCTCCGCGCCGTGCAGCCCGAGCATCCGCGCCCCCTCCGGGAAGTGACGGTCGTAGCAGATGTAGACGCCGACCTTGCCGACCGCGGTGTCGAAGACGGGGTACCCAATGTTCCCCGGCCGGAAGTAGAACTTCTCCCAGAAGCCGTTCACCTGCGGGATGTGGGTCTTGCGGTACTTCCCGAGGTACTTGCCGTCGGCATCGATCACGGCGGCGGTGTTGTAGTAGACGCCGGGCGCGTCCTCCTCGTACATCGGGACGACGATCACCAGCGAGTGCTTCTTCGCGAGCTCCTGCATGAGCTTCGTCGTCGGGCCATCGGGGATCCGCTCCGTGTACGAGTAGTACTTCGTGTCCTGGACCTGGCAGAAGTACGGGCCGTAGAAGAGCTCCTGCAGGCAGATGGCCTGCGCGCCCTGCTTGGCGGCGTCCTCGATGTAGCGGACGTGCCGCTCGATCATCTTGTCCTTGTCGCCAGCCCACGCGGTCTGGACGAGCGCAGCTCTTACCTTCGACATGTCGCCCCCCTTCGCAGGACCGCCACTTTACCGATTCAGGGGTGAATAATGAGCACTCGCGCCTGCGCTCGGGGGGGTTGACCGGTGAAACGCACGCTTTCGGTGTTCGCGGCACTTGCCATGGCGCTGGCGGCATGTGCCCCCGGCACGGGCGCGACGACGGCATCGGCCTCGGCCAAGGCTTCGGAGGCGCCGGTCAAGGGCGGGACGGCCATCGTCGCAATCTGGCAGGAGCCGTCGAGCCTCGCGCCGCACTACGCGAACCAGACCGTGAGCGACATCGTCAACTACGGCGTCCTCGAGGGTCTGGCCGACACGACCACCGAGGGCGAGTACGTGCCGACCCTCGCGACGAAGGTGCCGACCGTCGCCAACGGCGGGGTCGTCGTGAAGGGCAGCAAGCTCGATGTCACCTGGGAGCTGCGGCCCGGCCTGAAGTGGTCGGACGGCAGCGCTCTGACGAGCGCGGACGTCAGGTTCACCTGGGAGATCTTCATGAAGGACCCCAAGGTGAACAACCGGACCGGCTTCAGCGAGATCGAGTCGATCGACCTCCCGAACGGTCTGACCGCCGTCGTTCACTACAGATCGCTGTACGCCCCCTACCCGCGGAACTTCGTCGCGCTGATGCCGAAGAACCTCCTCGAGAAGGAAGCGGACATCAGCAAGACGGACTACAACCGCAAGCCCATGGGCACGGGCCCGTTCAAGATCACCGACTTCAAGGCCGGCGACTCGATCACGCTGGAGCGGAACACGAACTACCGCTTCGGACCGGACAAGCCGTACCTCGACAAGATGATCTTCAAGAGCGTGCCGACCGTCGAGGTCGCACTCGCGCAGCTGAAGGCCGGTGAGGTCCACGCGGTGTGGAACCTCTCGGCGTCGCAGACGCCCGACGTCGAGAAGGACGCGGCGATGGCGCTGCAGGTCGTGCCGGGCCCGACCGTCGAGCGGATCGAGCTGAACACCGCGGTCAACAAGGAGAACACCGATCCCAACAGCGTCCACCCGGTGCTCGGCGACCTCGAGATGCGCAAGGCGCTGCTCTACGCCACCCCCAAGCAGCAGCTCATCGACAAGCTCCTCTTCGGCAAGGCCTCGCCTGGCACGTCGCCGGTCTCGCAGGGCTGGGCGGCCTACAAGGTCCCGCAGGAGGGCTACGACCCGGCCAAGGCCAGCGCGACGCTCGACAAGGCCGGCTGGGCGAAGGGCGCCGACGGGATCCGCAGCAAGAACGGCGTGCGTGCCTCGCTCACGTACACGACCACGACCGGCGACCAGCTGCGAGAGCGGGTGCAGCAGGTCCTGCTGGATGAGTGGAAGGCCGTTGGCGTCGAGGTGAAGATCCAGAACATCCCGTCGAGCGTGCTGCTCTCGGGCTCGTGCGCCTCGAAGGATCCACGCAAGCTCGGGACGTTCGACATGGTGCAGTTCGCTTCCGCGCCGGGCATCGACCCGCACTCGACCGTCGAGCCGCGCTACAGCTCGAAGAACATCCCGACGGCGGCGAACTGCGCCGGCCAGAACTACACCCGCTTCAAGAGTCCCGAGGCGGACAGGGCGATCGAGGCGGCCGGCGCGACGCTCGACCAGGCGGCGCGCAAGGCGGCGTACGCGACGGCGCTCAAGGCGCTGAACGACGCCTACGTGATCATCTGGCTCTACGACCGCGCAGACATCGACGGCCGCCGCGCCGAGCTGCGGGGCTGGGCGCCGAACACCTGGCAGCGGTTCACCTGGAACATCGGGGACTGGTTCCTGAAGAAGTAACGAGACCGAGGCGGGGAGCGGCAGCCGCCACGTGAGTCGCTACATCGTCCGACGGCTCGTGCAGGCGCTGCCGCTCCTGCTCGCGATCAGCGTCGTCTCGTTCGCCATCCTCAAAGTGACCCCGGGCGGGCCGCTCGCCGCGTACGAGGGGAACCCGAACTTCACCGACGACGACCGCATCCGGCTCGAGCACGCCTTCGGGCTCGACCGGCCCCTGCCCATCCAGTACCTCAGCTGGTTCAGCGGCTTCCTGACCGGGGACTGGGGCTATTCCTTCGCGAGCCACCAGCCCGTGCTGAGCCTCATCTTCGAGCGCCTCCCCGCAACGCTCTACCTCATGGGTACGGTGTTCCTGGTCGTGCTGCTGCTCGCGATCCCGATCGGAGTGCTCACCGCGCTCAAGCAGTACTCCGCTTTCGATCACGTCGTGACCGGTGCGACCTTCACGTTCCTTTCGACGCCCACGTTCTGGCTCGGGCTGCTGCTCATCATCGTCTTCGGCCTGGACCTGCGCTGGCTCCCCCTCGGCGGGATCGCGACGTCCGGCGCGCCTTTCGACGTCGGCGACCGCCTGCGCCACCTGATCCTGCCCGTCGCGACGATCGCGCTCGTGCAGCTCGGCTCGCACGTCCGTTTCCTTCGGGCGTCGATGCTCGAGACCATCGGCCAAGACTTCCTGCGCACCGCCCGCGCCAAGGGCCTCGGCGAGCGGGTCGTCGTGCTGCGTCACGCCTTGAAGAACGCGGCCATCCCGCTCGTCACCATCGTCGCGCTCGACGTGCCCGAGCTCTTCGTCGGTGCGCTCGTGACCGAGCAGATCTTCGGTTGGCCGGGGATGGGCCGTCTCTTCTGGGACGCCGCGACGCGCTCGGACTACCCCGTGCTGCAGGGCATCCTCGCGGTGTCCAGCACGCTCATCGTCTTCGCGAACCTGACCGCGGACGTGTTGTATGGATATCTCGACCCCCGCATCCGCTACTCCTAGACCCGCCGCGGCCTATGTGCCGCGGAGCCAGTGGCGCATGGCGCGCGAACGCTTCATGCAGCATCGCCTCGCGCTGGCCAGCGTGTTCGTCCTCGCGACGCTCGCGCTGCTCTCCGCGCTCGCGCCGCTTTTGTCGTCGTACGACCCCGAGCGCACGCGGCTATTGGATCTCTACGAAGCGCCCTCGGGCACGCATCTGTTCGGGACGGACAGCCTGGGCCGCGATCTCGCGACACGCATCCTGTACGGCGGCCGGGTGTCGCTCTCTGTCGGCGTGCTCGCGGTGTCGGTCGCCGTCACGCTTGGGACCCTCGTCGGCATGCTCGCCGGCTACTACGGCCGCTTCGTCGACGGCGTGCTGATGCGCTTCGTCGACATGATGTATTCGTTCCCGCGGCTGTTCCTGCTGATCCTGTTCGGCGTCTTCTTCAAGGGCATGACGCCCGCGGTCATCGTGATCGTCCTCGGGATGCTGTCGTGGATGACGACCTCGCGACTCGTGCGTGCCACGTTCCTGTCCCTGAAGGAACGGGAATTCGTGCTCGCCGCGCGTGCCGTTGGGGCCTCCGACCGGCGGATCATCCTGCGGCACATCCTGCCGAACTCGCTGGCGCCGATCATCGTCGCGGCCACGCTCGGCGTCGCCAGCGCGATCATCGCCGAGAGCACCCTGTCGTTCCTCGGGCTCGGCATCCAGCCGCCGACACCGTCGTGGGGCAACATGCTGCGCGACGCGACCAGCGACATGGAGAAGGCGCCGTGGCTCGCGTTCTTCCCGGGCTTCTTCATCTTCCTCGCCGTCGTGTCGATCAACTTCATCGGAGACGGCCTGCGGGACGCCCTCGATCCTCGGCACGCGGTGAAGGCCTCGCAGGTCCGCTGATCGCAAGCGATACTCCGCGGCAATGAAGGCCCCGAAGAAGACCGCGCGGCCGAAGCGCACGGTCGCTGCGCCGCCGCGCGGCGAGCTGCAGAGGGCGCGGCTGGTGAAGAGGATGCACGCTTGACCGTCGCGCTCGCCAGCTACATCGCGGAGAACGCCGACCGCTTCACGAGCGAGCTGCGCGAGCTGTGCGCGATCCCCTCCGAGGCGACGGATCCCGTCGCGCTCCAGCGCGCCGCGGACTGGTGCGAGCAGCGTCTGCGGGCGGCGGGCTGCGTGACGCGGCAGCTCAGCGTGGACAGCGCGCCGCCGCTCGTCGTCGGAGAGATCGGCCACGGTGAGAGGACGCTGATCGGCGTGCAGCACTACGACGTGCAGCCGGCGGTGCCGCTCGGGCTGTGGAAGACGTCCCCGTACGAGCCGAGCATCCGCGACGGCGCCTTCTTCGCGCGCGGCGCGGACGACAACAAGGGCCATCTCCTGCTGCGCATCCAGGCCCTCGAGGCCTATCGCGCGTGCTTCGGCGAGATGCCGATCCGCGTGCGTTTCCTCATCGAGGGCGAGGAGGAGTCGGGCAGCGGTCATCTCGAGGAGCTGCTCGCGAAGGCGCCGGGCCTCACGAAGGGCACCGGCGCGTTGAAGGAGGGCGGCGGGATCGACAGCGCCGGCCGTCCGCAGCTGCTGCTCGGCGGCAAGGGGATCTTCTACGTCGAGCTGCGCGTGCGCTCGATGGCCCGCGACGCGCATTCGGGGGGCGCGACGCACCTCCCGAACGCGGCGTGGCGACTCGTCGCGGCGCTGTCCACGCTCATGGACGCGGACGGCCGCATTCGTATCAAAGGTTTTTACGACGACGTACGCGCCCCGTCGGCGGAGGAGCGCGCTCACGTCGCCGGTCTTCCGTTCGATGCCGCCGAGGTCAAGCGGATCTTCGGGCTCGACCGCGGCTTCGCGTTCGGACGGAACGACGCCGACGTCCGCGTGATGTCCCAGTTCGAGCCGACCTGCAACATCGCGGGCCTCTGGAGCGGATTCATCACCGAGGGGACCAAGACCGTGATCCCGTCCGAGGCCGCGTGCAAGATCGACTTCCGCCTCGTCCCCGATCAGGACCCGGCGCGGATCCGCGCGCTGCTGCGCGAGCACCTCGACCGTGAGGGATTCACGGAGGTCGAGATGATCGCGAAGGAGGGCACCCGGCCGTATCGCGGCCGCTGGGACGATCCACTCGTCCGCGCGACGAAGGCCGCGGCCGAGGAGACGTTCGGCAAGGAGGCCCTGCTCGTTCCGACGAGCGGCGGCACGTCGCCGATGTGGGTCGTGTGCAACGAGCACGCGCTCGCGAACGTGACGCTCGGCATGGGGCACCCGAACTCGGGTGCGCACGCGCCGAACGAGCACATCATCCTCGCCAACTACTGGAAGGCGCTGGCCGCGACGGCGCGCCTCTACGGGCGCTACGCGACCGAGACCTAGCGTGCGACCACAGCTGACGCGCCGGCGCTTCCTCCGCGATTCGCTCCTGACCGGCGTGGGCGTGTGGACCGCTGCATGCACGACCGCCGCGCCCGCGACACCGCCGAAGGCGGTGACCCCGCTCGTCAAGCGCGGCGGGGAGCTGCACGGCACCTGGCTGTACGACCCGCCCCCAAAGGGCCACTACAACTACTTCGCGCCGGGCCCGATCCTCGGCGGCAGCATCTTCACCGACCTCATCACGCCGTCCCTCGCGGTCTATCACTGGGCGGAGATGCGCTGGGACATGTGGCTCGCGGAGTCCGCGTCGCCGCAGGGCGACGCCTACGAGGTGAAGCTGCGGCCGGGCCTGCGCTGGAGCGACGGCGCCGCGTTCACCACGAAGGACGTCGCGACGACCTTCTGGATCGGCCGCACCCAGGGCATCGGCCTGTGGTCGTACGTGGATCGGATCGACGTCGTCGACGACCTCACCATCCGCCTCCACGTCGCGCGGTCGTCGAGCCTGCTCGAGCGCACGGTCCTGCGGACGGCCATTCGGCCGGACGCCGTCTACGGTCCGCTCGCGAAGCGCGCGGCGGACCTCTATCGCGGGGGCAGCACGACCGCGTCGAACGAGATGCGCGCGGTCGCCAGGGACGTCGCCGACCTGCGCCCGACCGCGTTCCCATCGATCGGTCCCTACAGGCTCGACGAGACATCGGTGACCGAGGCCCAGCTCACCCTTGTCAGGAACAAGGGCGGCCTGTTCGAGGACAAGGTGAACCTCGACCGGATCGTCATCTACCAGGGTGACCCCGCGCCACTCGCCCTCGGCGGCGACGTCGACTACACGACCGCGGGGTTCGGGGTCTCGACCGACAAGGCGTTCACGGATCAGGGCCTGCGCGTCATCCGCGCGCCGACATACACCGGGCCCGCGCTGTTCTTTCACTGGGAGAAGGCGCCGGCGTTCCAGGACACGCGGCTGCGCTGGGCGGTCGCCCACGCGATCGACCGCGGCGAGAGCGCCAAGATCGCCTACGGAGAGTCGGGCAGGGACTCGCGGACGATGGCGGGCATGAGCGACGAGCTCGTGTCTCTCTGGCTCAGCGCCGACGATCAGCGCAGGCTCAAGCCCTACGCCTACGACGTGGCACGCGCCGCCGGCTTCATGCGTGACGCGGGCTACGAGAAAGGCACCGACGGCTTCTACGCGAAGGGCGGGAAGCGGCTCGAGCTCGAGCTGTCCTACCCGAGCGACTTCGGCGACTGGACGGCCGCGGCGAACCACGCGGCCGATGCCCTGAACAAATTCGGCATCAAGGTGACGCCACTCGGCAGCGTCAACACCGTCCAGGTGGCGGACGTCAACGCGGGACGGTTCCAGGTCGCGGTGCGGGCCTGGGGCGCGGGCAACCCGAACCCGCAGCTCAGCTACTCGCAGGATCTCCAGGCGCACAACACCGCTCAGAGCGGCGGCGGCATGCGCTATCCGCTCCGGCAGGGGGACGCCAACTTCAGCGCGCTGCTGCCGGCGATGACGGACGGCCTCGACACGGCGAAGCAGCGGGACGCCGTGACGAAGGCGGCGCTCGCGTTCAACGACCTCCTGCCCGTGATCCCCCTATGGGAGCGCTACACCAACAGTCCGGTCAACGATCGCAAGCGCGTCGCGGGCTGGTGGCCGAGCGGCGACCCGATCTACAAGAACGGCCCGGCCGATAGCTTCGTGATCATCATGCTGATGGACGGCACGCTGCACCCGGTCTGATCTGCTGATCGCCTAGCGGCGCGGCCGCAAGCGGCGGCCGATCTCCCCTCCAGAAGATCACCTGGAGGTCGCACACATGCGGCGCATCGTGCTTGCGGTCACCGCGGAGAACGCGGACGCGATCCTGTCGGGCTCACGCCGGTTCGATCACCGGACCCACGCGCCAAAGGAGCTGCCCGCGCGGGCGTACCTCGCGGTCGGGCGGAGCGGGGTCGTCGGCGAATGCGAGCTCGGCGTCCCGGAGCGGAAGACCGAGGAGGGCTGGGCGCTGCCGGTCTCGAAGGTGAAGCGCTACAAGAAGCCGAGGGAGATCGCCGAGTACGGGCTGAAGAAGACGCCCCGGTCCTTCCAGTACGTCGAGGGTTAGTTCGCCGGCTTCCAGAGGAACGAGACGTGCGTGATCAGCGATCCGTCCGTCTCGAACGTCCACGTCGTGTAGTTGGCGAAGTGGCCGGGCGCGCGCGTGAGGCCACGGAGGATCACCGTGGTGCCATCGACCTGCTCCTCGCGGATCAGGCGCACGAAGGGCGGCGCCATGCGGACGAGCCGCCGTGCGCCTTCCTTCCCCTCGAGCTCGGTCTCGCCGCCGGGGAGGACGATCGTCACCTCATCCGCGCAGACGGAGGCGGCACGGTCGCCGTCCTTCGCCTCGAGTGCGGCCATGAAGGTCTTCGCGGCTTCGATCGGCTTCGGCATCCTCAGCTGATACTCCCGCATCCGGCGATCACCCACTCCTCGCGCATGCGGATGCCGAGCACCCCGAGCGCGAGGGCCGTCGCCACGCCGGTCGCCAGCTCCGCGGGCGAGAGACCTCGTGGCCGCATGAGGTCATAGCGCGTATCGCCGACACGGACCTCGATGCCCGCGCCGGTCTCGCTCGTCTCCGTGAATGAAAAGTCCCGGTCACCAAGCAGCAGTGGGATCCCGCGCTCCTTCGCGGCCTGTTCCAAAGCGTCACGGACCTCGGCCGACTGTGGTGCCGCGACGGCTGGACGGCCGTCGGGCACGAGCGCGAGCGCGCGCTCGGCCCCAGCGCGATCGACCCGACCGATCACGACCAGGTCGGCCTCCGGCGCGTGCAGCGGATCTTCCGCGGAGATCCCCTCGTCGAGGAGCAGCACGGCGCGCCGGCTCGACTGCGCGAACGCGACGAGGGCGAGCGCGACCTCCGCCTCGCGGCGCGTCAGCTCGCCGAGGTCCGCCCGCTCGCCGGCGAGCTGATAGGCGGCGCCGGCGACGAACGTGCCTGCCGACGCGAGTAATGCATCGTCGAGTGCAGCACCACTGATCAGCGGCCCAGCCGGCGCGAGGACGCCGGTCGGCGCCCCGGCCGCCTCGAGGATGGCGCGCGCGACCCTCGCGACGGGCTCGCTCCCGCCGCCCAGCAGGCGCCCCACGAGATACCGGACGTCGGGTCGTTGCACGCTCTGGAGCAGCGCGTCCATCCGTTTTCGATCCGCTGGACGGTCCTCGAGCGAGGCGATGAAGGCGCGAACGGTGGCGGCCTCCATGCGGCATGTGATTATGGGTACTTGCGGCAGGTGCGAGCGCTCGCTCCGTACGCCGCGGCCGCGGTGCTCATCGTCACCGGCACCGTCGCCGCCCTGTCGGGCGCTGTGCGCGACGCGCTGACCGTCGGTGGTCGCGACCAGCCGAGCGCCACCCCCTCGGCCACGGCAGGGCGGGCGCTCCCCGAGATGTCGCGCACCGCACGCCTCGCGTACTGGCGCGGCGATCCGAGCGGCGGCGAGGGTCAGCTCTTCGTCTCGAACCTTGATGGGGCGCTGCGCCGCTCCATCGCGAAGATCGACGGTGTCCGCCGCACGTCCCTCGTGCGCTGGCTACCCGACGGCAGCGGCGTCTCGTACGTGGAAGGCGGCAATCAGGCGATCGTGGCACGTCTCGACGGCACGCGCCTGGAGATCCAGCCGAACGTCGGGACGCAGGGGCTGCGCATCACCGACCTGCGCTGGTCGCCCGACTCGCGCTCGGTCGCCGCGACGATGCAACGCCTCGGCAACAACGACTCACGCGGCGACGTGTACCTGGCCCGCATCGATGCGCCGCGCTGGACGCGCGCCACGGAGCTCGGCGACGCGTACGCCGCGGACTGGGTCGCCGCGGACCAGCTGCTGGCCTTCACCTCGGGTGGCGTCATCGCCGCGCTGAAGGCGGGGTCACCGCTCCGCGCGCTCACCGGGGTGTCCGCGACATCGCCCGTGCTCGGGCCCGACGGCCGCGTCCACTTCCTCGCCGGTCGCATCGCGCCGGGGCCACGCGATCCCTCCGTGCCGTTCCCGGTCGCGAACTCGTCCGCGGTCTGGAGCATGACGCTCGACGGCGCCGGCCTTCGACGCGAGACCGGGGTCGACCAGGACGACCTGCGGCTCGACGCCGCGCTCGGCAACGGGCGCTACCTCGTGCATCGCGGCGCCGGCCCGCTGCAGTCGGTCCTCGCCGGAGATGTGATCGCGCTGCCGCCGGTCGACGCGGGCCCGATCGAGCGCGCGGTCGGGTCGCCCGATGGAAAGTCGCTCATCGGCTTCTCGTCGACGCGCGTGATCCGCTTCGACCTCGGCGCGACACAGGCGGCGGGCGCGTTCGCGCTGAACCCGACGGTCCTCATCGACTCCGCGACGAACGGGGACGTCTGGTACCCACGGAGCACGACGATCGCGCCGACGGCGATCGCGAGCGGACCGCGACCGGCGGCGCGCTACGCGTTCTGGCTCGGCGGCAACGTCTGGTCCATGGCGGCGGACGGGACGGCCGCGCTGCTGCGGCCGGGACCGACATCCGCGCGCGTCGTCGGTCGGAACCAGCCGCCCGCGCCCGTGTGGTCTCCGCGGGGCGACCGCGTGCTGTTCGTCGACGACAACACCAGGGCGCTGGTGCCGAACGTGACGAGCGCGACGCTCGTTCCCTACACGCTCGATCGCGACGGCAGGGCGACGGCCTACCCAGAGGGCCGCGCGGCGGGCTCATCCGCCCCCTCGTGGTCGCCCGAAGGCGACGCGTTCGCGATCGCGGTCGACAAGAGAGGCGTCGACGCGCAGAACGGGCAGGCGGACCTCGAGATCCGCTTCTTCGGCGTTCGCGGGGACGTCATACGCAGGGCGGTCCCCGGCCGTGAGGTCGCCTGGACGAAGACCGGGATCTTCGTGCTCGGCGAGAACGGGATCGATCTCATCCGTGGCGACGAGCGACGCTCGCTCGTGACAAAGGCCGCGCTGATGGCCGACCCGCGCTCCGCCGGGTCGAGCGGCGCCACGGGCACGCTCACGGGTCTCGGCGCCGCCGTGGACGGGAGCCACGCGAGCGTACGGCTGCTCTCCACGCCCGCCGGCGGCGGCTCGCGCGCGATCCAGACCGTCATCGTCCGCGCGAGCGACGGCGCGCCCGCCACCTATATCGGCGAGATCGGCGGCGAGCAGGCGCTCTGGTCACCGGTGCGCGCGCAGTTCGGCATGACCACCACGTCGCCCGGCAAGCAGACCGCCCAGCTCGTCGACGCGATCACTGGCAAGGTGATCGCGACACGCGACGGCCGGTTCGCAGGCTGGTCGCCCGACGGCAATTGGTTCTACGCCGCGCTCAACACCGGGCTCTTCGCGTACGCGATCGGTGGCGGCGATGGTGTGCGTATCGGGCCCATCGGGGTGCCGATCTCGGCGACGCTCCCCTAGCGATCGAGGCCGGCGCCGCGAAGTCCCTCGCGGAACCGAGCGAGCGCATCGAGGTGCGCGTCGATCGTCGCGTAGCCCGCGCCCATCGTGTTCAGCTCGATGTGCGTGCAGCCCATGTCGGCGAAGATGCGCGCGCCCTCGATCCACTCGGTGGGCGTGCCGCGCCTGGCATTGATCCGCCCTTCGATGCCGATGCGCTCGGGATCGCGGCCGGCCTCTCCGACAAAGCCGCGGAACTGCGCGAATGCCGCGCGCCCCTCGTCGTTCGGCTGCGCCTGCGTCAGCCAACCGTCGCCGAGCGCCGCGATCCGCCGCACGGCGGGCTCCGCGGTGCCGCCCATCCAGATCGGGATCGGCCGCTGCACCGGCAGGGGATTGATGCCCGCGCGATCGATGCGGTGCCAGCGACCGGTGAAGTCGACGACCTCTTCGGTCCAGAGACGGCGCAGGACGGCGATCTGCTCTTCCATGCGCTTGCCGCGGTCGGTGAACTTCTGGCCGAGCGCCTCGAACTCCACGAAGTTCCAGCCGATGCCGATGCCGAAACGAAGCTTTCCCTGGGACAGCACGTCGACCTCGGCGGCCTGCTTCGCGACGAGCGCCGTCTGGCGCTGCGGAAGCACGATCACGCTGGGCACGAGCTCGAGCTGTGGCGCGATGGCGGCCACATAGCCGAACAGCACGAAGGGCTCATGGAACAGCGAGACATGCGTGTACGGGCCCCTCCAGCCGCCCGCGCGGTCGGGATGGGCGCCGAGCACGTGGTCGTACGCGACGATGTGCTGGTAGCCAAGCCGCTCGACGGTCGTCGCATAACGCGTGATGCCGTTCGGGTGCGCACCGATCTCGAGCTGCGGGAGGACCGCGCCGACTCGCATGCGGGCAGTATGCGGAAGGGCTAGGCTGCCTCGCCGTGCGACCGCTGGCCACACGCCTCACGCGCCTCGGCACCGAGACCGCATTCGAGGTGCTCGCGCGCGCCCGGGCGCTGGAGGCGAAGGGCCGCAGCATCATCCACCTGGAGATCGGCGAGCCCGACTTCGACACGCCGCCGAGCGTGATCGCGGCGGGGGCCGCGGCGCTGCGGGGCGGCGACACCCACTACACCCCATCTGCCGGTATCCCGGAGCTACGCGAGGCGATCGCGCGCTCGCTGCGGACCCGGCGCGGCCTGTCGGTCGACCCGTCCCAGGTGATCGTGACGCCGGGCGCCAAGCCGATCATGTTCTATGCGCTGCTCGCCCTTCTCGAGGAGGGCGACGAGGCGATCTACCCGGATCCGGGCTTCCCCATCTACTCGTCGATGATCGCGTTCAGCGGCGCGCGTGGCGTCCCGCTGCCGCTGCGTGAGGCCAACGACTTCGCGTCCGACCTCGACGAGCTGCGCTCGCTCGTCACGGAGCGCACCAAGCTCATCGTGCTCAACAGCCCGCACAACCCCACCGGCGGCATCCTTGACGCCGCGGCCATCCGCGCGATCTCACAGCTGGCGCGCGAGCGCGACCTGTGGGTGCTGTCGGATGAGATCTACGCGGACATCCTGTACGACGGCACGCATCACTCACCCCTGAGCGAGCCCGGCATGGCCGAGCGGACGATCCTGCTCGACGGCTTCAGCAAGACCTTCGCGATGACCGGCTGGCGCCTTGGCTTTGGCGTCTTCCCGAAGCCGCTGGTCGAGCCGGTCACAAGGCTGGTCACCAACTCCGTGTCGTGCACCGCCGCGTTCGTCCAGCGCGCGGGGGTCGAAGCGCTCGCGCACTGGCCGCGCGAGGTCGCGGCGATGGTCGCCGCGTTCGAGGAGCGCCGCCGCGTCATGGTCGCGGCGCTGAACGGCATCGATGGCGTCACCTGCCGGATGCCGCACGGCGCGTTCTACGTGTTCCCCAACATCACCGGCCTGCGGCTGGGCGACAGCGCCACCGTCGCGGATCGCATCCTGAACGAGGCGGGCGTCGCCACGCTCGCGGGCACCTGCTTCGGGAGCGCCGGCGAGGGCTACCTGCGCCTCAGCTACGCCGCCTCGCTCGATCAGCTGCGCGAGGCGACATCACGCATTGCGGAGTGGTCGCGCGCCGAGCGTTCGCGCAGCGTTCGATCGACGTAATCCGCTAGGCACGCGCGGAGCGGTCGCGCAGCGCTCGATCGACCGGAGAGCCTACCTACCGGTAAGTAAAGACTGCTCGCGTCGCTTCAGGCCCCGATCCCGTCGCACACGAGACCGACCAGGTCCTCCGCCAGCTGCGTGGCGTGTCGCCCACCGGGCAGCGGGTCGCGCGCCGTCCAGGGATCGACCAGGTTGAAGAGCGCCTGCGTGACGAAGGCGGTGTCGTGCGCGCGGAGCTCGCCGGCGCGCACGCCGTCGTCGAGGATCTGTTGTATCGGCGAGAAGAAGTGACGGAAGACGGCGCTCCTCGCCTGGCTCGTCTGATCGGTGGTCAGCGCGACCCCGCCATCGCGTAGCAGACGCGGCCCACTGCAGCGCGCCTTCACCAGGTAGGCGACCGCTGAAACCAGTCGCTCGCGGGCAAGACCACCAGGCCGGGTCGCGCCGCGCAGCCCGCTGCCATGCTCCTCGAGGACGCTGCACACGACCTCGGTGAAGAGCGCGCTCTTGTCGGCGAAGTAGTAGTAGACCGTCGGCTTCGTGACGGATGCGGCGCGCGCGATGTCGTCGAGCGACGCCCCGCGCACGCCACGCTCGGACCAGAGGCGATCGGCCGCCTGGATGACCCGCTCGCGCGTCGAAGACACCGGCCTGCGCCGCTTCGGACGATCCTTCGTCGCCATCGGCGCGATGCTAGCGCCTCTACTTACTGGTAGGTAGGACCGGCGAATAGCGCGAATAGACCGAGCACACATGGGATCGCGCCCGGATAGTTCGGGTCGATCGTCAACAACGATCCAACGTCCGCGAACCGTCTCGGTAACAGATCCGCGGTCACACCTTCGCAGCGCTGGCGTTACGCAAGCGCGCGCGCGGCGAGACTCGCGCTACACGTCCGCGGTCACGATTGGTCAGTCAGGTGCTCTCCCGTCCCGACAAACACGCCCGCTCGACGGGCAGGACGAAAGGACGAGAGATGCGCAAGGCCAAATGGTTCGCTGGATTACTCGCGAGCGTCGCGCTCCTCTTCAACGGGGGAGCCAACTTCGCGTCCGCCGATCCGGGCGGGAACAACGGTGACGTGAAGATCCACGATGCGGACACGTCGCAAGAGGACCATCGCAGCGAGCCGCACGTGTGCCGCTTCTACATCGACGGCTTCAACTTCGACAAGGATCAGAGCGGTACCTGGACCATCGGCGGCCAGGCCCCGACCAAGAGCAATGTCGGATCTTCCGGGACCTGGGGCCCCGCCGACAGCCACGGCAATTGGCGGACGAGCGTGATGACGCTCCCGGATGGCCACTACAAGCTCGATGTCAACACCGGCAAGGGCGATGGCAAGCACAAGGTCTTCTGGGTCGAGTGCGGAAAGACGCACGGCACCGAGACCGCCGCGAGCCCGACACCGACGCCGACGCGTGCTCCCTCGAGCCCCGGCCCGACCGCCAACGCGGGTGAGAAGTCGGCGCCGACGAACGGCGGCACGAAGAAGAGCAAGGGCAGCAAGGGCACGAACGGCTCGGGCACCGGCTCGAAGAACACCGGATCGGTCGGATCGATGAACACCGGCGGCGCAAAGGGCACCAATGGATCGAACACCGGCTCCGTCAGCACCAAGAACGGCTCGCAGTCGATCGAAGAGGGCTCAACCTCCACTCCGGCGCCGAGCTCGACCCCGACCCCGCTCGTGACCAGCCGCGGTGGCTCCGAGCAGGAGCAGAACACCGGCACCGAGAACGACACGATCGGCGCTCAGGTCGGCACCCAGCTCGGCGTGCAGACCCCGCCGTCGGGGAACGGAACGACGTCGGTCTCGCCAATGATCGAGAACATGCCGGCGAGCGTCCCACTGACGCAGCCCGGCACCCAGAACGGCACCGAGGCCGGCATCCAGACCCTGCCCTCGACGAGCACGCTCGACGGGACCACGGGACTGAGCCTCCTCAGCATCGCACTGAGCGGTCTCGGAGCGCTGATGCTCCGTCGGCCCAGCAAGCGCGAGGACTAGCCGCTTGGGGCCACCAGCGGCCCACGTCTTGCGCCGAGGGGCCCCATTCGCGAGCGGGTGGCGCGAGCGAATGGGGACTTCTCAAGAGAAGGGAGCCCCAGACCGGGGCTCCCTTCCTGTTTTTCCTGTTTTTGGCTCGCGGCACGGTGAGTGCTTGCTCGCTTCAGCAGTGGAAGAGATGGTGGACGTCGCCGAGCGTCCGGGCGACCTCGAGCCGAGCTGGGAGATCCAGCGGGGCGGCGAGATCGATCCGACGCTCGTCGTCATCGGCACCCTGGGCGGTGGATCCCGCTACGAGGTCCTGCGCGCCTGGGATCGCACGCTGTTCTGCGAGGTCGCGGTCAAGGTCATCCGTCCGAATCGCGTTGCGGACGATCGCGCGCTCGAGGGCTTCGACCGCGAGGTCGCGATCACGCAACGGCTCGTCCACCCGAACCTCGTCCGCCTGCTGCGCTGGAGCGCGGTGCCGCCGCGTCCGTACATCGTCCTCGAATACATCACCGCGCAGACCCTCGCCGATCACCTCGCCGATATCGGCCCGGTGAGCGTGCCGGAGATCTGCCTGCTCGGGGTGCGCCTGTGCTCGGCGCTCCACCACCTCCATCAGCACAACGTGCTGCATCTGGACGTGAAGCCCGACAACCTCACCCTCGGCGATCCGCCTCGTCTGCTCGATCTCGGCCTCGCGCGCTCGGCAGCGGGCCCGCTCAAGCTGCGCTCTTCGCTCGGTACCCCGGCATACATGCCGCGCGAGCAGTGCTCGCACGGCTACGCGACACCGCAGAGCGACCTGTTCTCACTGGGCGCGACGCTGTACGAGGGCGTCAGCGGGATGCAGCCGTTCAGCGAAGGCGACTCGGACTCGAAGGTGCGCGAGGAGCGATACCCGCAGCTCGTCGAGGAGGCGGAGCCGTTGCACGAGGTCGCGGAGGTGCCGCACGCGCTCTCGCAGATCGTGATGTCGTGCCTGCAGCACGATCCCAGGCGGCGGCCACGCTCCGCCGCCGACCTCGCGATCGCGCTCCACTCCGTCCTCGAGGACATGAAGATCGAAGAGCTCTACGCGTGGCCGAAGGGCCTGCGAGTGCAGCGCCGCTGACGGTCACCGCGCGCGGTGCTCGCCATACTGTCGCCATGTCGGCGGAAGGGTTCGGACAGGAGCGAAGGCTCGTCACGGTGCTCTTCGCCGACTTCGTCGGGTTCACCGCCCTCGCCGAGGAGCTCGACGCGGAGGAGCTGCAGCAGCTCGTTTCGGGGATCTTCGAAGCGCTCGCCGAGCAGGCCATCAAGTACGACGGCACGATCGAGAAGTTCATCGGCGACGCGATCTTCGTGATCTTCGGCGCGCCGATCGCCCACGAGGACGACCCGCAGCGCGCGCGGCGGACGGCGCTCGCGATGCAGCGCGTCTTCGCGGAGCACGCGGCGCGCGCGAAGCGCGAGCGCGGCATCGAGCTCGGCCTGCGCATCGGAGTGCACACCGGCATCGTCGTCGCCGGGGCGGTGCGCTCGACCGCCGAGTACGGGGTCATGGGCGACACGGTGAACACCGCATCGCGCCTGCAGTCCGAGGCGGCGCCCGGCGAGAGCTACGTCACCCAGTCGACGTTCCGGCTCACCCAGCGCGAGTTCAGCTTCCGCGAGGTCGGCCCGATCGAGATGAAGGGCAAGGAGAAGCCGGTCCTCGCGTACGCCTTGACCGGGGAGCGCAGCGACGTGCGCCCCTCGATCGAGCTCAACGCACCGCTCGTCGGACGCTGGATGGAGCTATCGCGCCTCGATCTCGCGTACCAGTCCGCGCGCGTCGGACGCACCGAGGTGTTCCTCATCTCCGGCGAGGCGGGCATCGGCAAGAGCCGCCTGGTCTCGGAGTTCATCGGCCTGGCCGCATCGGATGACACCGCGGCCGCCGCTGACCGTCCGCGCGTCATGCGCTGGACGTTCTCGCGGGTCAACCAGCGGTCGTACGCGGGATTCGTCGAGCCGCTGCTCGTCGAGCTCGGCATCGATCCGAGCGCGCCCGACGGCGCGAAGCTGGTGCAGAAGAAGCTCGCCGAGCTGCGCCTCACCAGCACCGAGACCGCCGCACCGCTGCTCGCGCAGTTCCTCCACCTCCAGGGCGCCGATGCGCAGCCGAACGACTCGGAGGAGTGGAAGCGCGCGACCTTCCTCGTCGTGTTCGACACGCTGGTCGCCCTGGCGCGGGAGCGTCCGGTGCTCTACGTCCTCGAGGATCTGCACTACGCGGACCCGGCATCGCTCGAGCTGCTGTGGTTCGTGTCGTCGCGCGCCTCGCGCGTGCCGCTCCTGATCCTCCTCGCCCAGCGCGTCGGCGCGGGCGGCGCGGATCCGACGCCGCTGCGCACGAACTTCACGCAGCTCGTGCTCGAGCCGCTGCCCGACGAGGAGGCGGCGCGCATCGTCGAGTCGACCGTCGAGTGGGTCCCAGCGGAGCTTCGCGACAGGATCGTCGCGCGCGCCGGCGGCAACCCGTTCTTCATCGAGGAGTCGATCCGCTCGCTCGTGGAGTCGGGTGCGGTGACCCGCGACGAGCAGGGCGATTGGCGCCTCGTCGAGCGCGCCTCGGCGCTCGAGGTGCCCGCGACGCTGCACGCGGTGATCGCGGCTCGCCTCGACCGGCTCACCCCGAACGCGAGGGAGTGCATCCAGCTCGCCTCGGTGATCGGTCAGCGGTTCGGGGACCGCGTGCTCCGCGCCGCGGGCGGCGATCACCTCGCGGAGGCCGTCGACGCGCTCATCGCCGCCGACCTCGTCCTGGAAGCGGCGCCGGGCGAGCGCCGCGAGGGCCGCTATCGCTTCAAGCACGCCGTGACGCAGGAGGTCGCGTACAACACGCTGCTCGTCCGCCGCCGCGTCGAGCTCCACAAGCGCGTCGCGGCCGCGTACGAGCAGGTGCTCGGCGGCCAGCTGCGCGACTTCTACCCCGCGCTCGCGCACCACTACCTCCTGGGTGACGTGCCCGAGAAGGCCGCGGAGTACGCGTGGAAGGCGGCCCAGCGGGCGGTGAGCATCCACGCGCACGTCGAGGCGCTGCGTCTCGGCGAGCAGGCCGCCGAGCTGTTCGAGAAGGTCGGCAAAATCGACGAGGCGGTGCACGCGCTGTTCCTGATCGCGCGCGTGCATCGCTACCGCGGCGAGAACGACGCCGCGCTCGCCGCCTACGAGCGAGCCCTCGCGCTGCTCGAGGCGCGACAGGCGCCGGCCTTCGAGATCGCGGCCGTGTACGCGCACATGGCGGAGCTGTGCACGCGCTGGGACGCGAAGCATCCCGACCTGGACGGATTGATCGAGCGCGGCCTCGCGCTGGTCGGCGAGGAGCACTCGCGCGAGCGCGTGCTGCTGCTCGCGGCGAAGGCGTTCCTGCCGCGGAAGCTGCCGCGGGCCACGGACGCCGACTGGGAAGCGTCGCTGCGCACCGCGAAGGAAGCCCTCGCGATCGCCGAGGAGCTCGGGCTGCTGCGCGAGGTCTCGCTCTGCCTCGACGCGGTCGGCTGGGCGTATCGCGAGCTCGGCAACCACCGCGAGGCGTACGCGCAGAACCAGCGGCGGGTGCCGATCGCGCAATCGCTGCAGGACAGCGACGAGCTCATCGACGCGCACACGATGCTGTCGATATCCAGCTGGGTGCTCGGCAACCTGCAGGACGCCATCGAGCACGCCGAGATCGCGCGCGAGCTCGCGCTGGCCACCGAGAAGCCGCGCCTCGGCCTCGTCGCCGTGCGGACCGAAGCGGCGTCGAAGCTGTTCGCCGGCGATTTCAACGGCGTGCTGGTCGCGGCCGCGCGCGCCGATCGATTCGCCGCGCCCCGCGGCCAGGCCAACATCCTCGTGTACGCGATGGCCGCGGCGGCCGCGCTGGCATCGCCGGAGGAAAAGACGTACCGGGACCGGCTGGTCGAGGCCGAGCCTTCTCCCATGGATCTTTCCGCGGGCGACTTCCTGGCATCCGTGTACGGCCAGCGCGAGAGCGAGTCCGCCTATCTCGCCATACGTAGCGCGGGCTACCCCTGGAGCCGGCTCGACCGCATCCTGGTCGGGCCGCTCGCGGTGCTCGCCGCGGCGCGCTGGGGCATCGACGACGACGTGATCGAGGAGCGGGTCGCCAACGATGTCGAGCGCGCGGAGTCCGCGCGCGGCCACGCCCTGCTCACGCAGGCGCAGGGTCTGCGCGTGCTGCGGTCGGGCGAGAACGCCCGGGCGGAGCAGCTGCTCCTCGATGCGGTGCAGGCGTTCACGACGCTTCGCCTCGACTACGAGCGCGCCGTCGCGCAGGTCGACCGCGCGCGGGCGTTGGAGAAGCTCGGTCAGGCCGCGAGCGCGGCGGCCGAGCTCGACGAGGCGCGGCGGATCGCGGAGCGGATCGGCGCGGTCGCGCTACGCACGTCCATCGAGCTGCGTGCCGTGCGCGCGTGACCTACGCGGGGTCTCGCCGACGCCCGTTTTCAGGTGGAGGTCGAACCACGCGACGGCGCGGCGCATCGAATCGATCTTGTTCTCGGTGCGCCGGAAGCCATGACCCTCGTCCGGATACAGGTGATAGTCGTGGGTCTTGCCGCCGTCGCGGAGCGCCTTGACCACGGCCTCGGCCTCGCTGAGCGGCACGCGCGGGTCGTTCGCGCCCTGCAGGATCAACAGCGGGGCCACGATGCTGCCGACATGCGTGATCGGCGACCGGTCGCGATAGCGGTCGGGGACCGCGGCGGGATCGCCGAGCTCGCGCTCGAGGTACTCACGTAGATCGCCACGCGTCGTCCCGTGCATCGTCCGCCAGTCGACCACGCCGACGACCGACACGCCGGCGGCCCAGCGATCGGGCTCCTTCGCGAGCGCCATGAGCGTCATGTAGCCGCCGTAGCTCCCGCCGTACGCCCCGATCCGCGCGCCGTCCGCGATCTCCTCACGCTCGAGCCAATTCACGCCGGCCATCACATCCGCGAGGTCCGCCCCGCCCCAGTCACCGCGATTCGCTTCCTGGAATTCGCGACCGTAGCCGGTCGAGCCGCGGATGTTCGGCGCGAGCACCACGTATCCGTTGTTCGCGAACCACTGCGAGCCGTAGTCCCACCAGCGGAGATGCTGGCTCGTCGGCCCGCCGTGGATGTGGACGATCGCCGGCGGCAGCGTGCCCGTACGCACGGCCTCCGCGTACGGGACGTAGAGCAGCGCCGGGATGCGTCGCCCGTCGCTCGACGGGTACCAGACATGGACCGGCTCGACGAGCGTCTCCGGATCGATCTTGCCGTCGAGCGAATCGGTGAGAGGGCGCGCGGCCGTGATGTCGTCGTCGCGCGCCCAGACGTCCCAGGGCCGGCGGGCGCTGGAGAACGTGAACGCGAAGGTGTTCGCGCCCACGCGACCGCTCGCCGTATGAACGGAGCGATGGACGCCGGGCAGATCCGCGACGGGTGTGTCCGCGCGCGATGCCGTGAACAGCCGGTGCACGCTCTGCTCCGAGTCATGGCTCACGAGGTAGAGGAGGCCGCGATCGTCGGTGCGCCAGGCCGGCTCGTCCGCGTCGTACGCAAGACGCGTAGCGATCTGGACCGGGCCGATCGCGCCGTCGCTGAATGGCGCGATCGCGATCTCCTTGTGTCCGCGCATGTCGGTCGCGAACGCGAGCCATCGCCCGTCCGGAGACACACGCGCGCTCGACGATTCGCCGTCGGCGCCACCGCGCGTATCGAGCCTGCGGGCGTCACCGCCGGACGCCGGGATGACGTAGAGGTCGATGTTCGTCCGCACCCGCTCATCGCGCGCCGACTGGAAGACGATCCAGCGGCCGTCAGGTGACCACGACGGGAACGCGTCGTCACGCGTGCCGCTCGTGAGCATCCGGGTCGCGCCGGTCGCGACCTCGATCACCTCGAGGTGATAGGTGCCGTCCCTGTTCGTCGAGCACACGATCCACGCGCCATCGGGCGACCACGCGTGCTCGCGGCGCGCGACCTTCGCGTCACGCGCGAGCTCGCGCTCGCGCGTGCCGTCGCGATCCACGAGCCATAGGCCGAAGCGCTCGTCGCCGCCGGTGTCGCGCAGGAAGGCGACGGCTCGCCCGTCTGGCGACCAGCGCGGCCACACGCTTCGCTCGGTCCCTTCGGTGAGCTGGTAGATACGGGCGCCGGCGAGTGGCGTCGTGTAGATCTCGAAATTGCCGGTGCGATTCCAGCTGAACGCGACATCGCCGTCGCGCGAGAGGTCGATGCCGCCCCAGAACCCGTACTCGACGGCCGGCGCGCCGACCAGATCCTCGATCCGGGCGCGCGTGAATCGCGCACCGATCGAGCGCGGCTTGAGCGCCGCGGGGTCCGGCTGGATGTCGCGCATCGGATTCGCGATCGTCGTGGGCGGGCGCGGCGTCGCGGCCGCGTCCCAGTCATCGACGAAGTTGCGCGGCCGTGCCGGCTTGGTCGTCGCCACTACGGCTGGTCCGGCTTCGGCCGCGGTGCGCGCGCCTGCTTGTCGGCGGTCACACGCGACACGACGAGCGTTGTCGGACCCATCGCGGCCTCACGCGTCGCTGTCTCTTCCTTCGGCACGATCGGCTCGTGCGGGTAGAGCTTGTCCTCGAGCCGCCCGAGATACGCCCGGTCCCACGGCGGTGGCAGCAGGATGCCGAAGCGCTTCTTCGGCCTGGGCAGCTCCGCCTGCATGCTCTCGAGCTGCTCCCGGCCGGCGTTCCACACCGGTGCTCTGTTGGCGGACAGGATCGAGGAGAACTCGAGAGGGAGCAGCGCCCGCGCCGCCGGATCCGCGAGATCCAGGTCACCGCTGATGAGAACGGGCCCGGACTTGCGCAGCAACACCACGGTGCCCGCGTCGTGCGCGCCACGCACGCGCAGCGCGCGCACATCGGGACGGACCTGCTGGTCATCGGTCAGCGTGATGTCGGGGCCGCCCTCGATCGCGCTCGCGTCGTCGGCATGCGCCGCGACCGCCACGCCGAGCGCATCGCGATACCGCGCGGCCTGCGTCGCGCGCACCGCGTTCGTGACGAGCAACAGCGAGGCGCGGCCGGTGCCACGGATGAGGCGCAGCGCCCGCTCGCTGTACCGCGGAACGTCGATCAACAGATTGCCGCGCTCCGCGTCGAAGACGATGTACTGGCGCTGGTCCTCGAGCGGCTCGTACAGCTCGAAGATCCACGAGCGCAGCTGCTGAATGTCCACTTATTCGCGCGTATCGTACCGGTCGGCGTGAGCCTCCGCCGCTCGCATGGCGTCGTCGCGCGATGCGACCTGCGCGATGACCGCGTTCGCGGACTGGCTCGCATAGCGCACCTCGAGGGCGCCGGCGGCGGGCGCGATGAGATACCAGCTGTTGTTCCGCGCGCGCGCCTGCTCGATGGTCACGCCATCGGGGCGCGCCAGGGTCTCCCAGCGCAGTGGCGTGCGAAGCGCATGCTCCATCGCGATCGAAGCTAGCGGATGCGCGCGAGGACGGCGGGGAGCACGAAGCGCGCGCTTTTTCCCTCACCATGGCGCGCCAGCTTCTTCGCCGACTCGAGGTGGGCGACGGTGCGGGCAACGCGCTCGTCATCCCAGTCGAGGAGCTTCGTGATCTGCTTCTGCGTCAATGCCCCGGCGAGCTCCAGCGCGCGGCCGAGCACGCGCGCGCACGCATCTGCGGACGAGATGCGCTCCGCGGCATTCACGGTTTCGGGGTAGCGCTTCGTGAACAGGTCGTAGGTGTAGTTGTAGCTCTCGCGATCGTCGCCGACGGCCCGCACGCGAGCGATGTACATGAGGCGCTGCAGCTCGTCGATGGCCTTGTCGTAGACGATCCTGCCGTCCCTCGAGCCGATGCCGAGCTCGGCACGCATGCGCTTCGTCTGCGTCTCGCCGCGCTGCGCGAGGTAGTCGAGCACGCGGCGGCCGACGTCGGAGATCCGGCCGGCGCGCACGTCGTCGAGGTGCTCGTCGGGCTCGCCCACGCGACCGAACATCGCGTAGAACGCCGGCAGCATCTTGAGCGAGACGAATGTCGGCTTCCGCACGAGGAACGTGCCGTAGTACACGCGCTTCGCTTCGGACAGCTCGTCCTTCCACTCCCACATCCAGCCCCACTTGCGTCCTTGGTCGGTGGTCGAGAGGTGATCGAAGCACGCCGGGAGCGGAGCGTCACCGGTGCGCAGGGTGAACGCGAAGCAGAAGCCGACGTCGTCGACGAGCTTGACCAGCGCGTCGGCGTTGCGCACGCGGTGCTTCTTCGTGATCTCCGCGCGGTGCTTCTCGAGCGCCTCGTCGAGATCCATCAGCTCAGGACAGGAAGAGCGCGACGATGCCGAGGATCACGGCGCAGTCCAGCGCGCGGCGCGCGCGTGCGTGGAGCGCGTGGACCTCGAGCCTGACGGGATGCCGTGGCGCGAGCTCGTCGAACGCGCGCGTCTGCTGCTGAAGCGCTCGCGCGACCGGCCCGGACCACGCGGTCGCGTACAGCGTGAGCACCCCCATCAGCGCGAGCGCTGCCCAGCGGATGTAGTGGGTCACATCCGGCGTCTCGAAGCCGCTCGCGCGGAAGTACGTCGTGATCCAGACGACGACCACGGCGATCGTCGCGAGACCGTCGTAGCGGCGCAGGATCGCCGGGCTTGCGCTCGGGCCGAGCGCCAGGCCGCCGCCGATGATCACGGCCAGCCCAAGGTGGTAGCCGAGCTGGATGAACGCGAAGCCGACGTCCTGCACCCCTCAAGTGTCGCCGCCATGGAGATCTCCGACTCTCCGGTGTCGCCGCGGAGGGAATTTCCGACTGAGCCGGTAGGTTTAGACTCTGCCCATGGGGAGCACGTATCGCGACTATTTCGCCCAGCTGAAGGCCAAGGTCCACGAGGAGCCGCCACAGCGCGTCTCCGAGCTCCTTGGGCCCGACATCCAGCTCGGTGACGTGCGGGAAAAGAACGAGTGGGACGAGGGGTTCATCCCCGGCGCCGTCCACGTGCCGAAGAGCTACCTCGAGCAGTGGGCCGAGGAGCGCCTCCCCGACAAGAACAAGACGACCATCCTCTATTGCGCGGGCGGCGTGCGGTCGGTCATGGCCGCGGACACGCTCGCGAAGCTTGGCTACCGCAACGTGATCTCGCTGGCCGGCGGCTTCAACCGCTGGAAGGACTCGGGGTTCAAGTGGGAGAAGCCCGAGACCCTCAGCAGCGAGCAGGCGCAGCGCTACAGCCGCCACCTACTGATCCCCCAGGTCGGTGAGAAGGGCCAGCAGACGCTCCTTCGGAGCAAGGTGCTGCTCATCGGCGCGGGAGGGCTCGGCTCACCCGCGGCGTACTACCTCGCGGCCGCGGGCGTCGGCACGCTGGGCATCGTCGACTCCGACGTCGTCGACGCGACGAACCTGCAGCGCCAGATCCTGCACTCGACCGAGCGCCTCGGTGAGCCGAAGGTGGACTCCGCGAAGCAGACGCTCGAGGCGCTCAACCCGGACGTGAAGGTCGTCGGCTATCGCGAGCGGCTCACCTCGGAGAACATCGACCGGATCATCGCCGACTACGACGTCGTCATCGACGGCGCCGACAACTTCCCGACGCGCTACCTGCTGAACGACGCGTCGGTGAAGTGGAACAAGCCCGTGGTGCACGGATCCATCTACCGCTTCGAGGGGCAGGTCACGGTGTTCAAGCCGCACGAGGGGCCGTGCTACCGGTGCCTGTTCCATCAGCCGCCGCCGCCGGAGCTCGCGCCATCGTGCGCGGAGGCGGGTGTCCTCGGCGTGCTGCCCGGCGTCATCGGCACGATCCAGGCGAACGAGGCATTGAAGCTGCTCCTCGGCATCGGCGAGCCGCTCGTCGGCCGCTATCTGCTGTTCGACGCGCTCGACGCGACGTTCCGTGAGGTCAAGCTGCGCAGGGATCCGAAGTGCCCCGTGTGCGGCGAGCACCCGACCATCACCGAGTACATCGACTACGAGGGCTTCTGCGCGTCGCCGGGCGAGTGGGAGGCGCAGCACAAGCTGCAGGGCGCGGCAGCAGCCGACTGACGCGGCCTATGCTCGCCCGGATGCGCCTGCGCTCGTTCGGCCTCGCCCTCATCGTTCTCGCGACCGCGTGCACCACGGCGCCGGGCACCACCGCGAGCCCCACGGCCGCGCCGTCGGTGGACATCAAGCGCGGCAAGCTCGACATCGCGTACAGCGCGTTCGTCGACCTCGACGTGCACCGCGTCTCCAGCAAGAAGGCGCTCACCGCGGCGCTGGACGGGATCCGCGCCGAGGTCAAGGCGACGAACGGCAAGGACGACGTGCCGACACCGGACTTCGACGACGTGCAGGAGCCGGTGATCGCGGAGTTCAAGAAATTCGAGAAGGCCGCGCAAGCGCTCGCCGTGAAGAACCCGCAGCTCACGGCCGACCGGATCGCCGACGCGGCGATCGCCTCCATGATCACCGCTTCCCCCGACTGCCACACCGTGTACCGCGGCAAGGACGGCAAGCTGTACCGCTCGCGCCCCGAGTCCGTCAGCGGCACGCGCGGGCAGCCACCGGCCGGCGGCACGTCGATCGCACCGGGCACCGATGAGGTCGGCCTCGCCGCGAAGGTGACGACGGAGGGCATCGGTTACGTCACGTTCCGCGAGTTCCTGAAGTCCGGCACCTACGACGTGACGGCGCAGGTAAAGAAGTCGCTCGACGCGATGCTCGCGGTGGGCGCGAAGGCGTGGCTCTTCGATCTGCGCGGCAACAACGGCGGCGATCCGCCACAGACGATGACGAGCTGGTTCCTGAACGGCGAGCCGATCATGAAGATCGAGCTGAAGAACGGAGCCGGCGGGACGGTGACCGCGAAGACCGATCTCCGCCTGCCGCAGAGCTACCAGCTCCCGCTCGCGGTCCTCCTCAACGGCGCTGGCGGAAGCTCGCCCGAGGTCTTCACGCTCGGTCTGAAAGAGAACAAGAGGGCGACCGTGGTGGGTCAGAAGAGCACGGGCTGCCTTGGGGCGACGAGCGAGACGAACATGTCCGACGGCTCGCTGCTGCTCGTCGTGGTGCAGGAGTTCGTCGGCGCGCAGACCGGTACGCGCTACAACAACACGGGCATCCCGCCCGACGTGACCGCCGATGACGCCGCCGCGGTGAGCGTCGCGTCGAAGCTCCTCCTGGACCAGATCGCGAAGGGGAAATAGCGACTTTTTTCCGGGACCTGAGTGATCCAGCCCCCGACCGCGTTCAGGCACAACGAATGGCTCGCTCGACCGCCTCTCCGCGCGCCCGCGAGGGCTGCCCCGCGCGACCTCCGTACGGTGTGCGCTCGGTCACCCCGTCGTATGACCGGTTTGGTACTCATGGGTGCTTGTGGTGGCCCGCGTTACGGGTCATCGTTCGCGTCAGCGAAGACGGTGTGAGGAAGTGGCGATGACGGTCCAGGTGACAGCACTCCCACGGGCCACCCCTCGGGTGCTCCCCGAGACGGCGGCGATCGGACCGATCCCCGACGTCATCGAGCGCGCCCGCACCGGTGACCGCGGCGCCTTCGCCGAGCTCTACGACCTCTACGTCGACAACGTCTACCGCTATCTCATCTACCGCGTGCGCGAGCCCGCGGACGCGGAGGACCTCTGCAGCGAGGTGTTCACCCGCGCCTTCGCGAACATCCACCGCTACACCTGGCAGGGCAAATCGTTCCTCGCCTGGCTGTACACCATCGCGCGCAACGCGGTCACCGACCGCCGCCGCCGCGAACGTCCAACGATCGACATCGAGAACGCGTTCAGCCTCGCCCAGGACGGTCCGACCGCACACGATCGCGCGGTGCACGGCGAAGAGGTGGACGCGCTGCGTGGCGCGGTGAAGCACCTGACCGGCGAGCAGCAGGAGGTCCTCGTGCTGCGCTTCGTCGAGAACATGTCCAGTCGTGATGTCGCGAAGGTGCTGGGGAAGAACGAAGGCGCCATCCGCGCGCTGCAGTTCCGAGCGCTCGGTCGCCTGCGCACGCTGCTCAAGGAGCATGTCTAGCCGAGACCGAAACCCGGCCCGCGCTCGTACAGTGGTCATCGCAATGCGCCGCTTCCGCCTCCTCCCCCTCCTCGCTGCCGCCGTCCTCGGCGCCTGTTCGATCCTGCCCCCCGATGTCGGCCGCGAGCTCCTTCCGACCACCCATTCGAGCTACAAGACGGCCGAGTTCGCCTACCACCAGCTGCTCGAGCGCCACGTGGACAAGCCGGGCTCCAAGCAGCTCCTGATCGGCGCGCTCGACAGCGTCGACGCGTTCCTCAAGAAGGCGAACGACGCGCCGGTCACGCGGCCCGAGTTCACGGGCGCCATCGAGTCGGACTTCTCGAAGTTCGGCGCGACGCTCGATGGCGCGATCGCCAAGAACGGCAAGCTCGACGCGACGCTCATGGAGCGCGCGGCGACCGATGGCATGGCGAAGTCGATGAACGAGTGCCACACCTATTACCTCGACCCCGAACGCGCGAAGGGCTTCAACCAGGGTCCGACCCAGTACGAGGGCATCGGCGCGCAGATCTCACCCGGCAAGCCGACCGAGCTGCCCGAGATCTCCTACGTCTTCCCGAGCAGCCCGGCCGAGAAGGCGGGTGTGCGCGCGGGCGACCGCATCAAGACCGTCGAGGACACCGACGTCGCCGGCTTCACGCCCGAAGAGGTCGCGAACCGCATCAAGGGACCGGAGGGCACGACCGTGCATCTCGTTCTCCTGCGCGGCGGCAACGACATCGCGTTCAACATCGTGCGCGGCAAGATCGTGCCTCCGCGCGTGCAGTCACGGACCTACGAGAACGGCTCGATCGCGTACGTCAGCGTCGCGCAGCTCAACGGGGACGTGACGCGCCAGACGTCGGACGAGCTCACGAAGCTCCTGACCGCCGGCGCGACCACCGCGATCCTCGACCTGCGCAACGATCCGGGCGGCGACCTGTCGGCGGCGGTCGATATCGGCAGCATCTTCGTGAAGAGCGGCGTGCTCGTCTACCAGATCGGCCGCGACGGCAGCCGCCAGGCGGTGAAGACGAACGACCGCTGGTACTGGGGAACGCAGAAGCCGCTCGTCGTGCTCGTCAACGAGCGCTCGGCGTCGGGCTCCGAGATCATCGCCGCGGGCGTTCAGGCGAACGGTGTCGGCACGATCATCGGCAATAAGACCGCGGGCTGCGTGGGCATCGGTCAGCCGCGGGAGCTCCCCGATGGCGGGCTGCTGCTGATCACGCTCGCGCGCATGCAGGACGCGAAGACCGGCGCGGAGCTCAACGGCGACGGACGCGGTGTGGTGCCGGACAAGGTCGTCCCGCTCGATTCGGCGCAGAGCGGCGACACGCAGCTCGACGCGGCGGTCGCGTTCCTCAGGAGCCAGGCGAGGCGCTGAGCCCGAGCAACGCGAGACCGCCGAGGATCACCGCGATGCCCGCGTACTGGTTGAGCGCGAGACGCTCGCCGAGCACCACGATCGCGAGGACCGCGGGCAGCACCGGATAGATCCCGCTCGCGGTGGCCACGATCGCCGCGAAGCCGCCCTGTACGCCGACGACGAACAGCACGTTCGCGATCGTGTCGAAGACCCCGACCGCGACGAGCAGTCCGATCGCGCGTGCGCTCCTGTCGGACGGCGGTCGCCTCCGGAGCGCGGCGACGATCACGAGCAGCGCGACCATGGCCGAGGCCCGACCGACGAGCACGAGCGCGAGCGGCTCCTCGGTGCGCGTGGCCCCCGCCATCAGCGCGCCCCAGCAGCCGAAGCCGATCGTCGCGATCAGCGCGATGCGCACGCCGGGGAGCGGACGCCCCAGCGTCGCGACGACCTGGCGGATGTCGGTCGACGCGAGCAGCACGCCGGCGAAGGTCACGACGATCGCCAGCGTCTGGAGCGCGCTCAGCTGCTCGCCGAGAAAGACGACCACCAGGATGACGGTCACCGCCGTGTACGACGCGACCACCGGGCTCACGACCGCGATCGGTCCGATCGCGAGGCTGCGGTACAGGAAGTACAGCGACAGGTTGCCGAGCAGGCCGAGCCCGATGCCCCAGGGGAGCACGCTGGTCGCGATCGCCGGCCAGCGGCCGAGCGCGAGCAACGCGGCCGCGTAGAGCACCGTGCCGACCGTCTGCATGCCGAGCGAGGTCCACAGCGCGCCCACCCGCCGCGTCGCGAGCGCGCCGCTGTAGTCCGCGATGCCCCAGGAGAGCGCGGAGCCGATGCCCGCGACGAGAGGGTTCAGTTAGACGACGAGCTCGCGTGGAGCGCGCGTGAGGTTCCGGTACCCGCTCTCGGTGATGACGAGCATGTCCTCGAGGCGCACGCCGCCGACATCAGGGTCGTAGATCCCGGGCTCGACGGTCACCACATCCCCGGCGGCGAGCGGATCGCGCCCGGCGCGGCCGACGCTCGGCGCCTCGTGGATCTCGAGGCCGACCCCGTGACCGGTGCCGTGGATCATGCCGCGCGTGATCGGGTCGTCCGTTCGCCGCTTGTGCTCCGGGCGCAGCGTCTCGTAGCCCGCGTCATAGATGACGTCCTCGACGAGCTCGTGCACCTCCTTGCCCGTGATCCCCGGCCGCAGCGCCGCGATGCCCGCATCCTGAGCGCGCTTCACCACCTCGTACATCTTCACGATCGCGTCCGAGGGCGCGCCTTTCGAGATGGTCCGCGTCATGTCGGCGAAGTAGCGACTCGTCTTGTGCTGCGGGAAGATGTCCATGACGATCGCCTCACCCGCGTGCAGCGGACCGCTCCCGCCCATGTGCGGGTCGGCCGCCTGCGTCCCGGGCGCGCAGATCGTCCCGTCAGCGCTGCAGCCGCGGTCCAGCAGGGCGCCGTCCACGATCGCGCGGAGCATCTCGGCCGTGAACGTCTTCCCGTCGAGCTGGAGCACCCTGTCCTTGCCGACCGTCGCGCGCGATATTGCCGCTACGCCGAGCGCCCAGGCCTCTTCCGTCGCACGCTGCGTCGCCGTGAGCGCGACGATCTCGTCGTCGCGCTTCGTACGGCGGCGCGCGTCGAGCTGGCGCGCGACCTCGAGCGCGATCCCCTCGGCACGCAGCCGATCGGCGACGGCGAGCGGGAAGTAGCGCGGGACCGCGACCTTCTCGATCTTCCGCTCACGAAGCACGCGCGAGATGACGATCGCCGCGGCGTCGTCGTACGGCGTGCCGGCGGCGGTCAGCTCGCGCTGGCCGAACTCGTCCACGTTCCGCACGCTCGTCGCGCGCGACTCCTTCTGCGCCCGCCCGAACTCGAGCGAGTTCACGACCATGACGCGCTCGTCGCCGTGCTCGAGCGTGATGAAGGCGTCGGGCGCCAGGAACCGCGTCAGGTGGTAGACGTCGGGGAAGCGGTACGAGTCGCCGTACAGCAGGAGCGGCAGGGTCGGGTCGCTCCGTTTCGGATCGGTCATCGGCACCGAATCTACTCGAACCTGATCGGACGCATGGAACGCTTCGATAGACTGCGCGCACGCGTAGCCGGATCGTTCAGCGCGTGTTCCTCGCGGCGTTCGCCGTGTACACGGCCGTCGCCGTGTTCCTCCTGGCGCTCGGCCTGCTCGCGGCCGCCGCGGTCGACCCGAGCGTGCGCGCGACGCTGCAGAGCTGGGCCGCGTCCGGTGGCCTCCTCGCGCCGGTCTGGCGGAACATGGCGAACGCGGCGCGCTTCGCCGAGACGCCACCGGAGATCGCGGTCGACTACATCCTGAGCGCGATCAACATCGGCGTCGGCGCGTTCCTCGTGTGGAAGCGCCCGCACGATCGCGTGGCCTACCTGTTCGGTCTCGGCATGGTCGGCGTCGCGATGGGCTTCAACTTCCAATCGCACGCCATCGTCGCGATCGCGTCGGGGAACGCCGCCGCGGGCGCCATACCCGACACGTTCTGGATGCAGACGGCCCATTTCGTCTTCCACGCGATCTCGGGCGCGGCCTACCTCACGGCGCTGGTCCTGTTCCCCAACGGACGCTTCGTGCCTCGGTGGACGAAGTGGCTGGTCATCGTCCTGTGGGGTCTCACGGCCGAAGAGGTCTTCTTCACGCTCGCGTCGCTCATCGTCGGTGGGCCCCCGGGGGCGCGCGGGTTCGGAGAGGCGTTGATCCCGTTCCTGTTCCACCAGCTCTTCGGCGTCGCGCCGATCGCCAACTATTCGGCGCTCGTTTCCTCGGAGGTCGTGTACTTCACGATCACGTTCGGGCTGGTCATTCCGGTCGTCGGCCTGTCCAGCCAGCTCTATCGCTACCGAAGGTCGACCCCGACTGAGCGGGCCCAGACCCGCCTCGTCGTCTGGGCCCTGAGCATCGCGTTCAGCGTCGGCATCATCGTGATGGCCCTTGACCTCATCTCGTTCGCGCTTCGCGGCGAGGTGTTCACCGCCGAGTCTTCGCGCCTGCTGTACTCGCTGCTGCTGCGCCTCACGCCGCCGCTCTTCGTCGTGCTCCCGGTCGCCATCGCGCTCGCGATGCTCCGCTACCGCCTGTTCGATATGACGATCGTCCTCGATCGCACCATGATCTACGGGCCGCTCACGGCGGCCATCGCCCTGGTCTTCCTCGGGACCATCTTCCTGCTGCAGCAGCTGCTGAGAACGCTCGTCGGCGGGCCGTCGGAGCTCGCGGTCGCGCTCGCCGCGCTGGTGAATGTCTTCCTGTTCCAGCCGATCAGGCGGCGCGTGCAGCGGTTCGTGGACGCGCGCCTCGCCTTCGGCGACCGGCGCGTACCTGCTCCCGAACCATCGTCGTAGACGCCCGCGACGGGATCCGGACCGTGTCGCACGGCGGCGCGCCCCGTGGCTGGCTCGAGTTCAGCGCGAGCCTGAACCCCTGCGGCACGCCCGTCGCGGTGCGCGAGGCGATCGCGAAGGCGACGTACGGCGCGTACGCGGATCTCGACGCGGCGGCCGCCGAGGCGCACCTCGCCACGGACGCGGGCGTTCCCGCCGATCGCGTGCTGCTCACCAGCGGCGCGAGCGAGGGCATCCGTCTGTTCCGCCGGGCGTTCGTGCGGCAGGGTGACGTCGCGACGATCGCCGACCCGACCTACGGCGAGTACGTGCGCGAGATCGCGCTCGCCGGCGCGACCGTGGGCAACGCGGGCACCGTCGGCTTCATCTGCGATCCGAACAACCCGACCGGGACGCAGCTCAGCGCGGAGGAGCTACGCGCCGCGGTGCGCGAGCGGCTCTGCCTTGTCGATCAGTCGTTCGTCCCGTTCGGACGTCCCACGGCGGCGGCGCTGGAGCTCAGCGAGCATGCGGTGCTCGTGCGCTCGCTCACGAAGGTGCTCGCGCTACCGGGCGTCCGGCTCGGCTATCTCATCGCGTCGCCCGAGCGGATCGCCGCGCTGCGCGAGCGGCAGCTGCCATGGTCGGTCGGCGCGCACGCGATCGCGGCGGCGTCGGCCGCGACCTTCTCCATCTCGGAGAGCGACGCGAAGCACGTCACGGAGTGGCGGATGCGGCTCGCGAAGGGGTTACGCGAACGCGGCCTCGAGCCGCGTGAGTCGGTCGTCAACTTCGTGCTGGCGCGCACCCCACTGGCCGCGGACGAGCTTGCACGCCGGCTCGCGACGCAGCGGATCGCCGTGCGAGCGTGCGCGAGCTTCGGCCTCCCGGATCACGTGCGGATCGCGGTACGGCCACCTGAGGAGCAGGACCTGCTGTTCAGCGCACTGGACCGCGCGCTATTGCCCTGAGTCCTTGACGCTCCCGAGCCTGTCGACGGTCGCGTTCACGAGCAGGCCGCCCGATGCCCTCGCCTCGCGCACGTACAGGTCCTGTGTGGCGCTGTGGGTGGACTTGTCGAACGCGAAGGCGCCGCCCGGCCCGTTGAACGACACCGCCTCGAGCGCGGCGATGAACGCGTCTGTATTCGCGGTGTCGCCCTTCGTGGTCTTGAGGGCGGCTTCAAGCGCCTGCATCGTGTCCCACATCTCTACCGCGTAGCCGTCCGGCGCGAGCGGCTGGCCGGTCTCATCGTCCGTGTACGCCTTCTTGAACTCGTCGACGAACCGCTTGTTCTCCGCGTTGTCGAGCTCGTTCGACCACGGGAACGTGGTGGTGACGCCGGTCGCCGCCCGCTTCGTCGTCTTCAGCACCTGGAAGTCGGCGAGGTGGCCGGGGCCCGCGAGCTTGTACCCGGCGACGGCCATCCCCGCCGCGCCCCACGCGCCCACGAGCCCTTCGGCGTCGTCCGTGACGAACGCGGCGAAGACGTTCTTCGTCGGCTGCGCCTTGATCGATGCGACGACCTTCTTCCAATCGGCGCCGCTCTTCGCGGGCACGGTGGTCCGGCCGGTGACCGTGCCTCCGTTCTTCGCGAGGCCCTCGCCGAACGCCGCCGCCGATTCGGCGCCGAACGCGTCGTCGGCGCTCACGACGAAGTAGTCCCGCTGACCCCGCTTCGAGACCCACTCGCCCAGCGGCTCGCTCATCTGCCACGAGGACGGAGCGCTGCGGAAGACGAACGTGCTCTTGCAGCTCGGCCTGCAGCCCGCGTTCGCGCGAGTCAGCGCATTCGCGCTGGCGTTGGTGTCGATGTACACGATCTTCGCGGCCTCGGCCGCATCGCGAAGCAGGTACGCGGCGGGGATACCGGCCCCGCCGAGAAGCATCTGGACGTGATCCTGTTCGAGGAACTGCTTGATGCGCACCGTGTTGACGGACGGGTCGAGCGCCGACTCGTCGTTGTAGACGAGCTGCACCTCGCGGCCGGCAAGCGCGCCACCTTTGAGCTTGAGGTAGAGGTCGGCGGCCCGCCGCTGGGAGGCGCCGATGTCGGAGTCGATCGCTGACTCGGTGAACGGTATGAGGACGCCGATCTTCAGTGGTCCCAGTGCGACGGGCGCGGGCGCCACACTCGCCGTGCACCCTGTCAGCGCGACGACGAGCGCCAGGAGCACCGGCCCGAGCGGGCCGGTGCTCCTCGACGATCGGCTACTTCGCTGCGCTGACGAACTCATCCGTGTAGGTCGTCGAAAGGTCGATCTTCGGGTTCTTCTGGACGTTCTCGTTGAACTTGCTGAGGAGGCTCAGCTCGAACTCCGGGGCGCCCTTGGTCATCTTTCCGTCGGGGCTGAACATCCCCATGCTGTCCTTGAGCGCCTGGACGTACCCGTCCTTGTCGCCGCCGTAGTAGTCGGCCGGCAGCTTCTCGGCGATCTCGAGCGGGGTGTGCGTCGCGATCCATTTGAGCGTCTTCACGTACGCGTTGACCACGCGCTGGGTGACGTCCTTGTTCTTCGCGATGTAGTCAGCGCGGGCGAAGACCGAGATGAACGGATAGTCGCCGCCGAGCGCCGCTCGCGTGGTCTCGATCTTGGACAGGTCGACGAGCAGCTGACCGTCACCGGTCTTCTGCATGCGGAGCACCGTCGGCTGCGTCGTGATGCCGACGTCGATCTTGCCCTGCTTCATCGCCGCGATGAACGTGTCTCCCGCGCCTGCCGCGACGAAGTTCACGTCGGCGACGTTCAGGCCGGCCTTGATCACCATGGCGCGCATGAGCGTGTGGGTGCCGGAGCCGATCGAGGTGACTCCGACGTTGAGGCCCTTCCAGTCCTTCGGGGACTTCACGGTGCTGGCCTTCTGCTTCGACACCATGACGAACTCACCCGGCTCCTGCAGGAGCAGGGTGACCATCGTGATCGACTTGCCGGCCGCCGCGATATCGATGGTGTGGTCGTATGAGCCGGAACCGAAGTCGACGTTGCCGGCGACGACCTCGACGGTCGTGTCCTTACCGGACGGCTCGTCGATGAGATCCACTTGGAGGTTCTGGTCCTTGAAGTGGCCGAGCGCCTCGGTGAGCTTGTTCGGCAGGTAGATCTGCTTGTTGAGCCCACCCACCATGATCGAGACCTTCGCGGGGGCCGCCGTCGCGGGGGCCGCCGTCGCGGGGGCCGCCGTGGCCGCCGCGGTGCCTGCCGCCGTTGCGGCCACGGGACCCGGAGTAGCCGAGCCACCGCAGCCTGCGGCGATCAGGCTGGTGACGAGCGCGAGTGCTGGGAAACGGAAACGCATGTCCTCCTCCTTCTCTGCGCGCTAGATGGACACTTCGGTGATCGCGTTCGGACGCCACTTGATGAGCCGGTCCTCGAGCTTCGTCACGAGCGCTTCGGCGACGATCGCGACGACGGCCAGGATGAACATCGCGGCGAAGACGCCGTTCGCGTTGAAGGTGCCCTGAGCGGTCGCGATCATCAGGCCGATGCCCTTGCGAGCGCCGAGGTACTCGCCGACGATCGCGCCCACGAGGGCGAAACCGAAGCTCGTGTGCAGGCTCGCGAGGATCCACGAGAGCGCGGACGGCAGGATGACGTGACGTGAGAGCTGCCGCTGGCTGGCCCCGAGGATGCGGGCGTTCGCCAGCAGGTCACGGTCGACCTCGCGCACGCCCTGGAAGGCGTTGAAGAAGACGACGAAGAACACGAGGACGACGGCGAGCGCGACCTTCGACGGCATCTCCAGCCCGAGCGCGATGGTGAAGATCGAGCCGAGGACGACGCGCGGCATCGCGTTCATCGCCTTGATGTACGGCCCGAGCACGTCGGACAGGAGGCGGTTCCGGCCGAGCGCGACGCCGAAGATGATGCCGAGCACGACGCCGATGGCGAAGCCGAGGACCGTCTCCTCGAGCGTGACCGCGATCTGCTCCCACAGCGGACCCTGCGCGGTGCCGACCTGCACCCACTTGACGAGCTGCGTCCAGATCCCGGATGGCTGACCGAAGAAGAACGGGTCCACGACGCAGGTGCCGCTGTCAGGACCGTAGCAACCGACGCGTGTCGTGATCTCCCAGGTCCCGAGGATCACGATGGCCAACACGACGCGCAGGACCTGCACCAGCACGCGGCGACGCTGACGCGCACGCGCACGTGCGGCGTCGAAGTCTTCGGCGGCCGCGTCCACCTGGGCGATGGGATTAAGACGCGACGCGGTTCTTTGTACGCTCATAGCTCACGAGCACCTCGTCCCGCAGATCGTTCCAGATCTCCCCGTACAGCTCGATGAAGCGGGGCTGGAAGCGGATCTCGGCGATGTTCCGCGGACGCGGAAGGTCGACGCGGTACGTTCCCTTGACGGTCCCCGGTCCGGCGGTGATGACGACGACGCGGTCGGCCATCCCGATCGCCTCTTCCAGGTCATGCGTCACGAACACGACGGAGGACCCGGTCGATGCCCACAGGTCGAGCAGCTCGTTCTCCATCAGCGCGCGTGTCTGGACATCGAGCGCGCTGAACGGCTCGTCCATGAGCAGGATCTTCGGGTGGTTGATGAGCGTTTGGGCGAGGGCGACACGCTTACGCATCCCGCCGGAGAGCTGGTGCGGGTAATAGCGCTCGAAGCCATCAAGACCCACGCGCGCGATCCACTGGCGCGCCTCCGCGTTCGCCTGCCCGGTGTCGACGCCGCGCATCCGGGGGCCCATCGCCACGTTGTCGAGGACGCTCTTCCATGGGAAGACAGCGTCACGCTGGAACACGTACCCGACGCTCCGGCCCACCGCGCTCACAGGCTCGCCGAACACGCGGACGGTGCCGGCGCTCGGCGCCTCGAGGCCGGAGATGAGGGCCAGGGTCGTGGACTTGCCGCAGCCGGTCGGACCGACGACGGCGGTGAACTCCCCCGCCGCGACCGTGAGGTCGAGATCGCGCAGGGCGGTGAACGACTTGCCGTTGGGCGACGTGAATCGCTTCGTCGCCTTTTGGAGCTGTATGGCGACCTGGTCCGACACCGAGACGGCACCGTACAGGCACGGGACGCCGCACGAATAGGCGCAAACGCCATTGCGCGCGATACGGACGTTGTGGTCGTTGCGGTCGCGCTCCGGCCCGGGGCGGGCCAGGAAAGGGGTGGTCCTAGCATCGATCCCGGTGCTCGCTCGCCGGCGCCTCTCGCTCGCCACGCAGGTCCTGGCCTTCCAGGTGGGGACCGTGCTGGCCGCGCTCACGATCGGCGCGATCGCGTCGGTATGGCTGGTCCGTACCGAGCTCGACGAGCAGTACCAGCAGCGCGCGCTCGCGGTCGCCAAATCGGTCGCCGCGCTGCCGGCGGTCGCGCAGGCGCTGGCCGGCAGTGAACCGAGCATGACGCTCCAGCCGCTGGCGGAGCGCATCCGTATCGCGTCGGGCGCGACGTTCATCGTCGTCACCGATGGCGCCGGCATCCGGATGTCGCATCCGAACCCCGAGCTCATCGGCAAGCCGGTCGACGAGGATCCACGACCGGTGTTCGATGGTCACGACATCATCGTCATCGAGCAGGGAACGCTCGGCGTGTCAGCGCGCGGCAAGACACCGATCAGGCGCAGCGACGGCACCATCATCGGCATCGTTTCGGTCGGCTACCTCGAGGATCAGATCAGCGCGGCGCTGCTGGACGACCTCCCGCAGATCGGTTCCGCACTGCTGCTCGCGGTGGCGCTCGGGGTCGCCGGATCGCTTCTGCTCGCGCGCCGCTTGAAGCAGCAGACGTTCGGGCTCGAGCCACGCGAGATCGCGACGCTGCTCGAGCAGCGAGAAGCGAGCCTGCACGGGATCCGCGAGGGAATGGTCGCCACCGACAAGGAGGGACGCATCACGCTGGTGAACGACGAGGCGAAGCGCCTCCTCGGTCTGCGCGACGACGTGGTCGGGCAACCGCTCGTCGAGGTCGTGCCGGCGGGCCGCCTGCGCGAAGTGCTCTCGAGCGCCGACGGCGCCGCGGATCACGTGGTGCTCGCGGGCGATCGCGTGCTCGTGGCGAGCCGAAAGCCGGTGGTCGTCCGCGGCGAGACGATCGGTGCGGTCGCGACGCTGCGCGACCGTACGGAGCTCGAGTCGCTCGTCCGCCAGCTCGACGACGCGCGCGGCCTCACCGACGCGCTGCGCGCGCAGGCGCATGAGTTCTCGAACCGCCTGCACACGATCGCCGGCCTGATCGAGCTCGGCCGGCACGACGAAGCGCTGCTCCTCAGCACGCAGACGTCGGCGATCTCGCAGGAGCTCACGGAGTCGCTGCTCAAGAAGGTCGGTGACCCGTTGCTCGGAGCGCTGCTGCTCAGCAAGGCCGCGGTCGCGGCCGAGCGCGGGATCGACCTGCGCATCGGCGCCAATACGCGGCTCGCCGGACCGATCGAGGGCTCGCGCGATCTCATCACGATCGTCGGCAACCTCGTGGAGAACGCGTTCGAGGCAGTGAGCACGACCATGCGCGATCGCTGGGTCGAGGTCTCGATCCGCGCGGATGAGAGCGGCATCGTCGCGAGCGTCCACGACTCCGGCCCGGGGATCCTCGCCGGCCTCGAGCGCGACATCTTCACGGAGGGCTTCACCACGAAGGAGGGTCGCGGCAGCCAGCGCCGTGGTCTCGGGCTCGCGCTCGTGAAGCAGGCCGTCGACCGCCGCGGTGGCACGATCATGGTCCGCAACGACGGCGGGGCGCTCTTCGAGGTCCGCCTTCCGGCGGCCGTGACCGCCACGCTCCCTCGATGATCCGCACGCTCGTCGTCGACGACGACTTCCAGATCGCGTCGGTCCATCGCGCCTTCACCGAGCGCATCCCGGGGTTCAGCGTCGTCGGCACCGCGCACACGGGCGCCGATGCGCTCGCGCAGGTCCGCGGCGCGCGGCCCGATCTCGTGCTCCTCGATGTGTACCTGCCCGATCTGTCGGGTCTCGAGGTGCTCGCGGCGATCCGCGCGATCGGCCCCGAGCCCCCCGATGTCATCGTGATCACAGCGGCGCGCGATGTGGACACGCTGCGCGGCGCGATGCAGGGCGGCGTCGTCCACTACCTCATCAAGCCGTTCGCCTTCGACGCGTTCAAGTCGAAGCTCGAGAGCTACGCGTCCCTCCGGACCGGCTTGGCGAAGATCTCGGAGGCCGACCAGGGCGACGTCGACCGGCTCTTCGGCGTGCTGCGACCGGCCGCGGCGAACGCCGTCCTCCCGAAGGGCCTCTCCGCGCCGACGCTGGAGCTGGTGGAACGGATACTCGAAGAAGGCGAGGTCGAGCTCACCGCGAGCGAGGTCGCGCAGCGGGCCGGGTTGAGCCGCGTGACGGCGCGCCGCTACCTCGAGCACCTGTGCAGCCTCGGTCGCGTCGACCTCGCGATGCGCTACGGTCTGCCGGGGCGCCCCGAGCACCGCTACCGCGCCACGAAGGTCACGCCCCCCGCGTAGGTGGTCACGGCACCGCTCCGCGTTGCCGTGACCGTCCTGCTACTTCGCCTGCGGCTTCGTAGTAGCTACCGATGCGCGGGCAAGGTCACGTGGAAGATGGAGCCCTGGCCGAGGCGGCTCTCGGCCCAGGCCCTGCCGCCGTGGAGCCGGACCAGCTGCCGGACGATCGGCAGTCCGAAGCCTGAGCCCTTGATGTGCCGCGTGGCCGTGGGATCGATCCGCGCGTAGCGATCGAAGATCCGCTCGAGCACGTCCGGCGGCAGCCCGGCGCCGTGATCGCGGATCATGAGGTGCGCCATTCCGTCCTCCGCCCGCGTGGCGACGTCGATCGCCCGCCCCGCCTCCGTGTACGCCATCGCGTTGTCGAGGAGGAGGCGCACGATCTCGGCGAGCTTGTCCGGATCGGCCCGAACGCGCGGCGGCGCTCCGAGTGCCGGGATGACCTTGAGGGTCGGCTCGTGCTTGAGCATGACCTCGGTCTCGTCCCGCACGACCTGGTCCAGGTCCACGGCGTCGAACGCGAGGACGAGCTGACCGGACTCCATCCGATCGAGCTCGATCATCTCCGCGATCATCCGAGAGAGCCGGCGTGCGTCCTTGTTGATGTCGTTCGCGTACTCGCGGACCTCCGCGCGCGACAGCTCCTCGTCACGGAGCATCTCGCTGAACCCTTGGATGCCGGTCAACGGCGTGCGGAACTCGTGGCCGACGATCGCGACGAAGTCGGTCTTGGCGCGATCGAGGCGCTCGAGCTCGCCGAGCGAACGGCGCTGCTGCGCGAAGCCCTCGGCGGCGGTGAGCACCGCCACCGCCTGGTCCGCGAACAGCGAGAGCAGCCGCGCGTCGTCCTCGCCGTATCGGGCGTTCGCGTCGTATGAGCGGGCCACGAGCACCGCGAATGGCGTCTGGCCGCTGCGCGCGAGCGGGAGCGCGAGCGCGGAGCGCAGCCCCGTCCCCATCGACTCACGCGTCGCGCCGGTCCATCGCTGATAGTCGTTCACGACGATGGGCCGCCCCTCCTTGTAGGCGGCGCCCACGATGCCCTGGCCGGGGTGGCGCGGCTCGCCCGTCGTCGCCGGTGGCACGCCGTGCTCGCGTGCCGCACGCAGCTGGCCGGACGCCGCGTCCCAGAGGTACAGCACGGCGCCGCCGTGCCCGAGGAGGCCGACGGCGCCGGTCACGATCGCGTGGTAGATGGCGGTCGGCTCCGTCTGCGCGGCGATGACCTTCGCGGCCTCGTGGAGGCGAAGGAGCCGCTCCGACTCGCGCTCCCTCGCCTGGGCCTTGCGTGCGCGAACGTCGTATTCGCGTGCGTGCAGGATGGCGAGCGCGACCAGCTGCGCGAACGCGGTCAGCAGCCGCTCGTCGTCCTGCGCGAACGCGCCGATCTCCGGGCTCAGGACCGACAGCACGCCGATGAGCTCGCTTCCCGCGACGATCGGGACGCAGATCTCAGAACGCGCTTCGGCGATCGTGCCGATGTAGCGCGGCTCGCGGGTCACATCGGCCACGTTCACGACGCGCCGCGTCGTGGCGCTGAGGCCGGCCGGTCCGCGATCGAGCGGGCCGCGATGGCCGCGCACCTCGGCGCGGTCACTTCCGATCCCGCTCGCGGTCGCGACCGCGAGCTCTTTCCGCGCCGGGTCGTAGAGCAAGAGGTGGTGCGTGCCGTAGCCGTACTGGCGCTGCAGGAGCTCCACCGATTGGGCCAGCACCGCGCGCTCGTCGAACGAGGCGGCCAGCAGGGCACCGGCCGTCGCACTGAGGAGCGCCACGGGGTCCCTGGCCACGACCGCAGTATGGGCGGGATGTCACATTCGGGGCCTCGGCGGTGCTCAATGGATGGATGGATGCGAGCGCCATGAGGATCGGCCGCGCGCTCCGCGTTGATGACGGGGAGGCGTTCGACCGCCTGTTCGAGCGCGAATACGCCCGTGTCGTGCGCGTCGCGCACCGCGTCCTCGACGACCGCGCTGCCGCCGAGGACGTCGCGCAGGAGGTCTTCCTGTCGTTCCATCGCTCGCACCCGGCCACGGCGGAGCTCGCGGCCGGCTGGCTGCACAGCGCCGCGGCGCACACGGCGCTCAACGCGCTGCGCAGCCGGAAGCGCCGGGCATCGCGCGAGGAGCGTGGCGCGAGCCTCGATAGCGTCGCGGACCCGGAGGGCGAGGCGCTCGCGAGCGAGCGACGCGCTGAGGTCCGCGAAGCGCTGGCGCGGATGCCCGCGAAGGGCGCGACGCTGCTCGTCCTTCGCTACAGCGGACTTTCGTACGCCGAGTGCGCGACGGCGCTCGGCATCAAGGCCGACCAGGTCGGCACGCTGCTCCGACGCGCGGAGGCGGCATTCAAGAAAGAGGTGGGGCTCGATGGATGATCCAAGGGTGACCGAGCTGCTCGCGGTGCGCGACGGGCCGGTTGATACACAGGCGGCGCTGCGGCGATTCCACAGCGCGCTGCCGGTCCAGGCGGTGCGGCGACCGGTATGGCCACGCATGCTCGCCGCGGCCGCGGCGATCGCGGTGCTGTTCATCGCGTTCTCGGCGAGCGGCGTCGCCGACTCGATCTCGAAGATCTTCGAGGCGAAGCAGGTCGCCCCCGTCGTCATCGGCCGCTCGGACCTCGCCGGCCTGCCCGATCTGCGTGAGTTCGGCGCCATCTCGATCACCGCCCAGCCGACCACGACGCGCGTCGCGACCGCGGCCGCCGCGGCTGCGGCGACAGGTGTGACGCCGCTCGCGGCGACGCTGCCTGCGGGCGTCAGCGGCGCTCCTGAGTACACGGCGATCACGGCGATCAGCGGCACGTTCACCTTCGACGCCGCGACGGCACGCGCCTCGGCCGCGGCGAAGGGCCGGACGCTCCCGCCCATGCCGGCGACGATCGATCACACGGTGCTGACCGGCACGTCCGGGCCCGCGGTCGTCACCACCTACGGCGGCAGTCTGGACAAAGCGGACCCGAAGGTCGCCGACACCGCGAAGCTGCCGAAGCTCGTCATCGCGCGGGCCAAGGCGCCGGCGATGACCTCGAACGGCGCGTCGCTCGACGAGCTGCGCGCGTACCTCCTCGCGCAGCCGGGGATCAGCCCACAGCTCGCCTCGCAGATCCGGGCGATCGGCGACCCCGCGACGACGCTCCCGATCGTCGTGCCCTTCGACGTCGGTACCAGCAGGGCCATCACGGTCCACGGCACGCAGGGCGTCGCGATCGGCGACTCGACCGGTCTCGGCAGCGGCGTGATCTGGGTGCAGGGCGGCTTCGTGAACTTCGTCGGCGGGACGCTGACCGAGAGCCAGGTCCTCGGAGTGGCAAACTCGCTTCGTTGACCGAAGCGGCGCTGCGCACCGCGGACCTCACCAAGCGCTACGGGAAGATCGGCGCGCTCAAGGGACTGACCCTGGACGTACCGCGTGGCGCGGTCTTCGGGTTCCTCGGGCCGAACGGCGCGGGCAAGACGACCGCGGTCAAGCTGCTGTTGGGCCTGAGCCGCGCGACGAGCGGCGAGGCGTGGGTCCTCGGCGCGCCGCTCTCGGACGCCAGACGCCATCGTGAGGCGCGGCGGCGCGTCGGGTATCTGCCCGAGCTGTTCCGGTACCAGGGCTGGCTGACGTCGCGCGAGGTGCTCGCGCTCCACTGCGAGCTCATGCGCCTCGAGCGCCCGCGCTGGGCCGCCGAGATCGACCGCGCCCTGGCGGTCGTCGGGCTCGCGGGCCGCGAGCGCGATCGCGTGTCCACATACTCGAAGGGCATGCAGCAGCGGCTCGGCCTCGGCTGCGCGCTCCTCGGCCATCCCGACCTCGTGCTGCTGGACGAGCCCACCAGCGCCCTCGATCCCGTGGGCCGCCACGACGTCCGCGAGATCATCCGCGAGCTCAAGGGTGACGGCGTCACGGTGTTCCTCAACTCGCATCTCCTGAGCGAGGTCGAGCAGGTCTGCGACCGCGTCGCGATCGTCGACGAGGGCCGCGTCATCGCCTCCGGCACGTTCGATGAGCTGCTGGCCGGCGACAGCGTGCGCGTTCGTGTCACGGGCCTCCCGGACGGCGCGCTCGCGAGCTTCGGCGCGCAGGTGGACCGCGACGGCGACTGGACGGTCATCCGAGGCATCCGCGGCGATCGCATCCCGGACCTCATCGCGGAGGTCGTCCGCCTCGGCGCGCGCGTGTATGCGGTCGAGCCGGCGCACGAGTCGCTCGAGGATCGCTTCCTCAGCCTGCTCGGCAAGGACCAGGGTCACTGATGGCGACGTTCACCATCGCGAAGCTCGTCATCCGCGAGGTCGTCCGTCGCAAGCTGATCCTCGCGCTCCTGGCGCTCACCGTGCTGGCGGTCGCGCTCACCGGCTGGGGGTTCAGCCGCATCCCGACACTGACCCAACGTGGCGTCCCGATCGGCGAGGACCAGGTCAAGCTCATCGCGTCGCAGCTGCTGATCCTGGTGATGTTCATGTTCGGGAACATCATCGCGCTCTCGAGCGTGTTCATCGCCTCACCCGCGCTCTCGGGAGACCTCGAGTCGGGCGTCGCGCTCTCGATGCTCGCGCGACCGATCGCGCGTCGCGAGTACGTGCTCGGGAAGTGGCTCGGTCTCGCGGGGCTGGTCATTGCCTACGCCATCGCGTCGATCGCGGTCGAGCTCGTCGCGATCCAGATCGCGGTCGGCTATCTGCCGCCGCGCCCGGTCGAATTCGCGCTCTTCCTCGTCGGCAGGGGGATCGTCCTGCTGACGTTCGCGCTGCTGCTGAGCACGCGGCTGTCGGGGATGGTCGGCGGCGTCATCGCGCTCGTCCTCTATGGCATGGCCTGGCTCCTCGGGGTCGTCGGCGGCCTCGGCGCGACCTTCGGCAACGAGACGATCGAGCGCGTCGGCACCGTGTCGAAGCTGATCCTGCCGACCGACGGCCTGTGGCGCGGCGCCGTCTACCACCTCGAGCCCGCGATCGTGCTCGCCGGCGCGAACGCCGCCGGCCCCGCGGCGGCGGCCAACCCGTTCTATTCCCCTGCTCCGCCGCCGCTCGCGTATCTGGTGTGGTGCGTGTTCTGGATCCTCGGCGTGCTCGCGCTCGCGATGCTCAGCTTCCGCCGGCGCGAGGCATGATCGGGCGGCTCGTCCTGGTGAAGCATTCCCACCCGCACATCGAGCCGGATGTTCCCGCGGCCGGGTGGCGCCTGGATGACGAAGGACACGCACGCGCGGTCCGGCTCGCATCGCGCCTTCGGACGTTCACAGCGCGGCGCATCGTGACCAGCATCGAGCCGAAGGCACACGAGACCGCCGATATCGTCGGTCGCGAGCTCGGCCTACCGGTCGAGCCGGTCCGCGGGCTGCACGAGCACGATCGAAATGACGGCCCGTTCCTGGGTGCGGAGGATTTCGACCGCAGCGTGGCCATGCTCTTCGCGCGGCCACGCGAGCTCGTCTTCGGCAACGAGACCGCGGAGCAGGCCGCACGGCGGTTCGCTACGGCGATCGATCGAGCGCTCAGGGAAGAGACCGCATCCGACGCGATCGTGGTCGCGCACGGGACGGTGATCTCGCTGTTCTGCTCTCCGGCGGATCCACTCACGCTCTGGAAGCGGCTCGGCCTTCCCTCGTATGTCGTGCTGTCCCTTCCAGCGCGAGCGATCCTGGACGTCGTGGACCGTGTCTAGACTTCGCGCGTGGATCTGGACAGGCCGAGCGCTCCGCGCCTAGCGGACCTCGACCGGGCGTTGCTCGCGCTCCCGCTCATCGGCGGGCTCGTCTTCGGCATCCTGCCCTTCGCGACACCGGCATTCTTCGCGGGCGTCACCGGGTATGCGGGCGAGGACGCCTACGTGTACCGGCTCGCGGGCGCCGCCACGTTCGGCTACGCGGTCGCGCTGCTGCTGGGCATGCGCAACGGAGACTGGCTGCCGCTGCGGAACGTCGTCATCGCGGTCTTCGTCTTCAACCTCGGGTCCGTATTCGCGTGCTTCATCGAGCTCGCGACGGCGCGCACCTCGGTGGCGATGTTCGCCATCCTCATCACGTCGATGCTCATCGTCCGGATCAGCGCGGGACTGCTTGCCCACTACCCCGGGGCGCCGGAGGGTGGTGACGTCGCGAGGTGGGTCGTGCTGACGACCACGGTCGCGGCGCTCGCCGCGTTCGTGTTCGGCGTGGTCCCGTACGTCCCGGAGCTCAGCGCGCGCCCGCTGGGGTACACGGGTACCGATGCGTTCCTCTGGCGGCAGGCGGGCAGCGCGACGCTTGGCTACGCCGTGATGGGCATCTTCGAGCTGCGCGCGCCGCGCTGGGAGGTGATGCGGCTCCCGACGATCATGGCCCTGGTCTTCAACGGGCTCGCCTTCGTCGCGAGCTGCATCGAGATCCAGCAGGGCGCGATCACGCCGCTCGTCGCGCTGGTGGCGCCGGCATCGCTGGCGTTCACCATCGCGACTGCAGCGGCGTTGATCAGAAAGGGCCGCTAGGCGAAGAGACCGGCCGCGAGCTCCAGCAGCGAACGCTGGTTGACGAAGCAGCCCCATGCCTATGGCGACAGCGAGGAAGGGCTCAGCCCGACCGCGTCGTCCCGGCCCCCATTCGCGGAGCAGGCGAAGCCAGCACAGCGAATAGGGGCTAAAAGGGTCCGGCGAGCTCCGGTGGCGGGAATATCGCGAGCGGGCCGCTCCACCACGCGGCGATCTTTTCGCCGTGCGATTGACGCAGCAGCGCCTCGAGCGTGTCGGGCGGCTGCCCACCCGCGGCGACGGCGACGACGATATGACCCGCCGTAATGTCCGGGCCGTAGCGACCGCGGATCTGCTTCGGCAGACCGCCCCCCGGCATGACGCGGGCGAGCAGTGCGGCCAGGCCGCCGACCTTGCGCTTCCAGGGAGTCCACGCGCGCTCGCCCGCGACGTGCATCGCGCGTGTGTGATCGCGGGCGATCACGGTGATGTCCTGCCAGCGGACGCCGGAGCTCGCGAGCAGATCGACCGCGCTGCGGGCCGCGTCGTCGTCCGCGAAGGACGCCGCAACGAGCATCCCGCCACTGACGTTCGGAAGGTAGGACTGATCGGACACGATCGGATTATGCCCGCCAGGCCAGGATGGGGATGTTCATCTCCGCGGCCGTCAGACCGCCGTGCGCGCCGTAATGGTGAACGACGGCGCCGTCGATGCGGACGATCGATGCCGCGCGATCGTCGCCGAGCATCGCGCAGACCTCACCGACGCGGCGCCGCACGGCGTCGGGCTCGCCGCGACCGAACAGCCCGCTGGCGATGGCCTCGTCGCGATCGAAGAGAAAGAACGCGTCGCCGTAGGTCCGGCTGAGATGCGCCTTCACGAGGTCCGGCTCGTCGGTGTGCAGGAACGCGACGCGCGGCTCGCCAGCGATCGGGTTCCGCAGCAGCGCGCGCAGCTCGAGGTCCGCTTCGAGATCGATGAGCCGGTCCGGATCGATGGCCGCGTGCCCGTGATCCGCGGTCAGCAGCACGAGCACGTCGCCCGGCGCGCGACCCGCGAGCGCGCGTCCGAGCGCGTTGTCGAGCGCGCTGGCCTCGGCGTCGTGCTCCGGGCTGTTCGGCCCGTACTGATGCGCGGCGGTGTCGATGCCCGACCAGTACGCGTAGACATACGCCGGGCCGTCGCCCCAGGGACGCGCGCGAAGAAGATCGCGCACGCGGACCTCGAGCGTCGTCGGCAGGATGTAGCCGACGTAGGTCGCCTCGGCCGCGTGCATCTTCGTCATCGCCTCCTTGCGGAAGAGCTCCGGCTCGACCACGAATGTGGGCACGCCGCGCTCGCGCAGCCGGCCATGGATCGAGCGCACGCGCCGGTAGGCGACCGGATCGACGGTCGCGTCGTCGAAGTACGAGCCGCGGCGAGAGATGCCCGGGCCCCAGCGCAGCATCTGGGTGACCTGCGCGAACTCCTCCAGCCAGAGGAAGTAGGCGATGTTGCCGTGCTCCTGCGGCGTGCGCGCGGTGTTCAGCGTCGTGATGGCCGCGGCCGTGGTGGATGGAAAGATCGTGGTGACGCGCAGCAGCTGCGCGGACTGACCCCGATCGGCGCGGTCCATGACGGACGCGAGGAAGGGGACGTGGCCCTCCGCGCGAAGACGATCGAGCTGCCCTTCCCCGAGGCCGTCGGCGAGCAGCACGACGACGACCTTCACGCCGGCGAGCAGCTCGGGCCGCAGGTCCGCGAGGGGCGCGGGGTCGCTCGCGTCGTGCGCGCCGAAGTGACTGAGCACAGTGGCGGGCACGGCCAGCAGGCCACGGCCGTTGTAGTCGGGAAGCACGTACTCGCGAGCTCGGAGCCGGTCGAGCAGCGCGCTTGGCATCGACGGACGATAGGGCGTGGCGTCGCGTGCCGTCGGACGCGTTGTCAGTCTCGCGCGAAGCGCTCCCTCGTCCGCTCCAGCTCGGCGTCGAGCGTGGCCTGTTCGGCAAGCGGCGCAGAGCACACCGTGCCGACGCAGACGTACGCGGCCACGCGGTCCGCGGGATATCCCAAGAGCGCGAGCCGATCGGCATCGCGGCCGGGAACGAGCCGATGGAGCGACTTCGCCGGGTCGTCGCATGCGAGGGCACGCGCCCACAGGCCTTCGGCCGCGGCGTCGCCGCCCGGTCCGACGACCACGATCGTCAGCGGCTCGCTCAGCGCTCGCGCGACGGCGGCGCCGTAGGCGGCCGCGAACTGACCCCACTGCCTGTGCTCGCCGACGAAGCCCTCGAGCGCCTTCACGGCGTGCGCGCGCCACGACGCGTCGCCGGTCAGCGCGCTCAACCGCAGGAGCGCGTCGCTCGCCACGGCACCCTCCTCGATCGGCTTCTCGCGCAGCGAGACGCGACCGGGCTCGTCGCGCTCCGGGGCGTCCCAGAAGCCGCCAGCGGGATCACCGAGCGCTTCGACCATGCGCGCCGCGAGCTGCGTGGCGCTCGCGAGCGCATCGGGGTGCAGACCGCTCTCGTACGCGTCGAGCGTCGCGGCGAGCGTCGCCGCAAGATCCGTCAACAGATCGGGCACCTGCGGTCCGTCGCCGCGATCGAAGTGCCGCAGTGCGCCGTCCACGGTCATGCGCCCGAGCAGCGTGCGCAGGATCGTCGCGCCGCGCGCGCCGATCGCCGCGTCGCCGAGCGCGCTCGCGCTACCGAAGCGCGCGGACGCGGCCAGCGCGTTCCACGACGTGTACAGCGTCCGATCGACGAAGGGGATCTCGAGCGCCGCGCGGCCGGCCGCGTCGAGCGTGTAATAGTGCTCGTCCGCATCCTGCGATCCCGCGAAGGCCTCGTCATGGCCGGACCACAGCACCGTGTCCATCCAGCGGATCACGTCACGGACGATCCGGTCGTAGCCCGCGTCCGGGAACGTGCGGTGCGCCTCCGCGTACACGGCGAGCAGCTCCGCGTTGTCCTCGAGCATCTTCTCGAAATGCGGCACCGCCCAGTGCCGCGTGGTCGCGTAGCGGAAGAAGCCACCCTCGACCGCGTCGTACATGCCACCCGAGGCCATGGCCCGGAGCGTTGTGTGCAGCATCCCCGCGATATCCGCGTCGCCGGTCCGGCGATGCGCGTCGAGAAGGAAGCGAAGCAGCTTCGGTTGAGGGAACTTCGGCTCCCGTCCGAAGCCGCCGTACGCGGGGTCGTACTGCCCGCGCACGAGCGCGCTCACGCCGTCGACGATCGACCAGCTCAGCGCGCCGGCCTGCTGCGCATGCGCTCCGTTGACGAGGCGCAGCCGCTGATCGTGCGCGCGCGCCTCGGCGACACGACGCTCGAGCTCGTCCTTCTTGTCGCGCCACAGATCCGCGACCTGCTCGAGGTACGAGCGCATCGCCTCGGGCGGCAGGTAGGTTCCGCCGTGGATGATCTCCCCGTCCGGCGTGAGGAAGACGGTGCTCGGCCAGCCGCCCATGTTGTAACGGCGATTCACGTCGGGCCGCTCGTCGTTGTCGACGCGGATCGCGACGTAGCGCTCGTTGATGAGCCGGATCACCTCGGGGTCGCTGTACGAGGTCTCGTCCATCACGTGGCACCAGTGACACCACACCGCGCTGATACCGAGCAGCACCGGCTTGCTGGCACCGCGCGCGCCGGCGAAGGCCTCGTCGCCCCAGGGCCGCCAGGCGATCTCGCCGGCTCGGTTCGGGCGCGGCGAGAAGCGGAACGGCGCGGCGGGGGTCGTGGTCATGAGGGGATCTCGTCGAGCTCGATCTTGTTGCCGAACGGGTCGAAGACGTAGATGCGCCGCCAGCCCGGGATCGGCGTCGCCTCCTCGAACCGCGCACCCGCGGCGCGCAGCCTGGCGACCGCACGGTCGAGGCTGTCGACGCGAAGGGCGAAGTGGCGCCGCGGGTGGAGGTGCGGATCGTCCTCCGTGGAGAGGTGGACCTGGCCCTCGCCCGCCCCGAACCACAGGCCCACGCTCTCGGTCACCAGCCGGTCGATCTCGCGAAGGCCCAGCTGATCGACGTAGAAGGCCCGCGCGTCGGCCTCGCGGCCACGCGGGTAGAAGACCTGGGCATGGTGCAAAACGGGCTCGGACACGGCCTTTTCGAGTGTACGGAGCGGAACGCTGCCCGATCTAGGAAAACGGGCGCAGTGACGGTTAAACTGATGCCATCCACCCAGGAGGTGTCCACTTGGCGATCGAGACCACCACGGAGACCGGCCAGGCGCTCGTCACCATGACGGCGGGAGCCGCAGACAAGCTGAAAGAGATCATCGCGAAGCAGGGTCGTGACGACCTCGCGCTTCGCGTGTACGTCACGCCGGGCGGATGCTCCGGCTTCTCGTACGGCATGACCTTCGCCGAGGGCGCCGAGGAAGGCGACGCGGTCATGGAGCAGGACGGCGTTCGCGTCGTCGTGGATCCCATGAGCGCCATGTACCTGAAGGGCGCCGAGATCGACTTCGTCGACGCGCTCATGGGTGGCGGCTTCGCGCTGCGCAACCCGAACGCGGTGTCCAGCTGCGGCTGCGGCCAGAGCTTCAAGACGGCCGGCGAGTCCGGTACCGCGAAGGCCTGCGCGCACTAGACCCGCTCTCACACAGAGCTTCGAAAGAAGGAGGTGGCGAAAGCCGCCTCCTTTCTATTTCGGCAGGAACACGGTCGCGATCGTCACGTCGGTCGCGGGGTCCAGCTTCCACAGCTCGCGCTCGCCCTGGCCATCCGCGCCGACGATGCGAAGGGATCGGCTGACCCAGGGCCGCGCGCCCACCGCGCAGAATACGATCGAGGCGCCGTCAGGCGTCCACTCCGCGCACGTCGCGCCCTGCGTCGTGGCGAGCACGCGCTCAGCGCCCCCGACCGCCGCCACGCCGATCATCGTCGTCGTGCGGTCCTGACGCAGGTAGAGCAGCTCGTCGCGGCCCGGCCGCCAGCGCGGCAGCTGCAGTGACACGCCCGTCGCGTTGACGACGAGCGATCGCTCGCGGACCGGCACGTCGAACGCCTCGATCCGCGGCGTCCCGGCCACGACCGCGGCGACCTGTGGGTGTTCGGCGCGAACGGCGAGGTCGTCCACATGGAGCGGCGTGTCGGTCCAGGTCGTCGTTGCGACGTCGAGCGTGGCGAGCAGGCGCAACCCGCCCGTGAGGATGGTCTTCCCGTCGGGGGCCCAGACGAGCGGGTAGCCGACGCCGCGTCTCGCGATGAACAGCTGGCGCGCGCCGCTGCCATCCGCGTTCGCGATCCAGACCTCCTGACGCTCCGACGATTGCACCCGGTCGGCACCGCTGCGGAGGAACGCGACCCGGGTGCCGTCGGGGCTCCACGCCGGCAGGTCGTCCCATGGCGTCGCATCCGGAGCGAGCGCGGCCGAATTGCCGCTGCGAAGATCGATGACGACGATGCGGCAGCCGATCGCGCCGCGCGCCGGCAGGTCGAGCGCGGCGACGACGGCGACCCGCGTGCCGCCCGGCGCGAATGCCGGCTCGCCGCAATTGCCGTTGCGCGAGGCGAAGCCCTGCGGGAAGCGGACGACGCGCTTCGCGTCGCCACCCGCCAGCGGCACCATCCAGATCTCGTCGGGTGGCGCCCCCGCCCCGTCGGGCGCGTGCCGCCAGACGAGCGCGGCAGGCCCGGCGCTCGTCGCCGGGGTCACGTCGATGCCGCTCACGACAGGCCGCGCGGACGAGCTCACGACGACCGAGGGGGTCGCCGAGGGGGCTGCCGTGGGCGGCCGCGCGGGAGCGGCGCAGGAGCACGCGACAACGGCCGCGCAGAGCGCGGTGCGCAGGCCTCTCACGCGCGCACCGCACGCACCAGGCGTCGTGCCTTCATGTCGAAGCGGGGCAGCGAGCCCGGCGCGACAAGCTTTGTCGCGCAGCGAACGCCCACGTCGCGGTGGATCGTGTCGCGAACGCGGTCGGCGATGCCGTCACCGACGCCCGGCCGCGGCTCGAGGACGATGCGCAGCGCGTCCATGCCGCGCTCCTGGTACAGCTCGATCCGGAACTCGTCGATCTCAGCGAACTGGCGCACGATCGCCTCGAGCGCGCTTGGGAACCACATTGACCCCACGCACCATGATCATGTCGTCGACGCGGCCGAGGATGCCGCCGGGGAGCTTCACGAGCGTCCGACCGCACGAGCAGCGCCCGCGCACCGCGCGTACGCGATCTCCCGTTCGGTAACGAATAGGGGCTGCCCCCAGCGGCCGAGGTTGGTCAGGACGAGCTCGCCCTCACCCTCGTCGCTCGACGCGCCGGTCACGGGATCGACGATCTCGACGAGGTACTCGTTCTCGATCAGGTGCACGCCGTCGCGCGCGGAGCACGAGAAGCCGAACGCGCCGACCTCGCTCGCGCCCGGGTGATCGAAGGCGACGCAGCCGAGCCCCTGCTCGATCCGCTCGCGGGTCGCGGGGATCGAAGCACCCGGCTCGCCGGCGTGGATCGAGACCACGCAGCCGCAGGGCGGAGAGATCGATGCCCTCGTCACGCGCGACCTCGACGAGCCGCAGCGCGTACGTCGGCGTGGAGAGCAGGACGGTCGCCCGCAGATCGATCATGTTGTGCAGCCGCTCGGCCGAGGACTGCGAGCCGCCGGAGATGCACATCGCTCCAGGCCTCGTCCGCCGGCACCGGGCTCACGACGGCGAGTTTAGGGTGAGGCGTCGTATCATCCCCGGTACAGCGTATGGCTGACAGTACGTATCGGGTCGTGCCCGCGGTCGACAAAGCGGCTCGCCTCCTGGCCGAGCTCTCGAGCGGCGATGCGCTCGGGATCTCCGAGCTCGCGCGCCGCATCACCGCGTCGAAGGGGACCGTGCGCGACATCCTGCTGACGCTCGCGCAGCACGGCCTCGTGAACCGCGACGCCAACGGTCAGTTCCAGCGCGGCGATGCGTCCGATATCGCGTCGCTCGCCGCGCCGTATCTGCGCGAGCTCGAGAGGACCTTCGGCGAGACCGCGCTGTTCGGCATGGTCGCGGGCGGCCGGCTCGAGGTCGTCGCGCGCGTCGAGCCCGCGCACGACCTGCACGTGACCGCGCGCGTGGGCTATCGCATCCCCCTGGACGCGGGCGCGCACGGCAAGGTGATCATCGGCGAGCTGCCGATCGGGTACGACGATGGCAGCTACCTCGCGGGCGTGCGCGCGGCAGCGGGGCCCGTCATCGACAAGCGTGGCCGCCGCATCGGGGTCATCATGGTCGTCGGGTTCAAGGAGCGGGTCGATCTGAAGACGCTCAAGCGCATGGGGACGAGCTGCGCGCGCGCCGCGAGCGCGCTCTCGGCGCGGCTGGATACGCGAGCGTCGATGGGGGCGGCATGACGAAGCAGCTGCTGACGCTCAACGTGAACGGCGAGTCACGCACGGTCGCGGCCGAGCCGCACCACACGCTGCTCGAGGTCCTGCGCGAGGAGCTCCAGCTCACCGGCACGAAGCACGGCTGCGAGCTCGGCGAGTGCGGCGCGTGCACGGTGCTCGTCGACGGCGTCGCGGTGCTCTCCTGCCTCACGCTCCCGATGCAGGTCGGCGACGCGATCGTGACGACCGTCGAGGGCCTGGCTGATGCGGGGGCAGGGGCCCCCGGGCGCGAGGCGCGAAAGCTCCACCCGCTGCAGACCGCGTTCGCGGAAGAGGGCGCCGCGCAGTGCGGCTACTGCACGCCCGGCATGCTCATGTCGGCGAAGGCACTGCTCGACGGCAACCCGTCGCCGACACGCGACGACATGGCGCAGGCGATCTCGGGCAACCTCTGCCGCTGCACCGGCTACACGGCGATCTACGAGGCCATCGACAGCGCGGCGAGGATGGCGCGCGGTGGCTGAGCTGTCGGTCCTCGGGAAGCGCCTCCCGAAGGTCAACTCCTGGGCGCACCTCACCGGCTCCGCGAAGTACGCCGACGACCTCTTCCTCCCGCGCATGCTCTACGGGCGCCTGCTCCGCTCGACGCAGGCGCACGCGCGCATCACGAAGCTCGACGTCTCGCGCGCGCTCGCCCACCCCGGCGTCGTCGCGATCGTCACCGGCCCGGACATGCCGGAGACGATCGGGATCATGCCGTCGGTCCAGGACGAGACCGCGCTCGCGATCGACCGCGTCCGCTACGTCGGCGAGCCGGTCGCGGCGATCGCGGCGATCGATGAGGACACCGCGTTCGAGGCGATGTCGCTGATCGATGTCGAATACGACCCGCTGCCGCCGATCCTCACCATCGAGGACGCGCTGCGCGAGGACCTGCCGAAGATCCATGAGAAGAGCCGCCGCGCGAACATCTTCAAGGAGGTCCACCTCTCGTTCGGCGACCTCGACGCCGGATTCGCGAGCGCGGACCACATGCGCGACGACTGGTTCTTCTTCGAGGGCAACACGCACGCGCCCATCGAGAGCCATTCCGCGGTGGCGTCATTCGAGGGCGACGGCAAGCTGACGATCTGGACCTGCACGCAGGTCCCCCACTACCTCCACCGTGAGCTCGAGAAGGCGCTCGGGCTCCCCCGCGCGAAGATCCGCGTGGTCGCGACGCCGAGCGGCGGCGGCTTCGGTGGGAAGAGCGATCCGTTCGCGCATGAGTTCGCGGCGTGCCTGCTGTCGATGCGCACGAAGCGGCCGGTGAAGATCACCCTCGACCGCGAGGAGGTCTTCTACGCGCACCGCGGCCGGCATCCGGTGAAGATGCGTATCAAGACCGGCGTGAAGCAGGACGGGGAGATCACGGCGGTGCATTTCCAGAGCTGGCTCGACGGCGGGGCGTATTCGTCGTACGGCATCGCGACGACCTACTACACCGGCGCGCTCATGACGGTGACCTACCGCATCCCCGCGTACAAGTTCGACGGCGTCCGCGTCTACACGAACAAGCCGCCGTGCGGCCCGAAGCGCGGGCACGGGACGACACAGCCCCGCTACGCGCTCGAGTGCCAGCTCGACAAGATCGCGGTCGACCTCGGCTTCGATGCGCTCGAGTACCGCAAGCGCATCCTGCAGCCCGCGAACTCGCGCACCGTCAACGAGCTGCGCATCACGTCGATGGGCCTCGGCCAGTGCCTCGACGAGCTCGGCGCGAAGACGAAATACAGCGAGCGGCACGGGCAGCTGCCTCGCGGCAAGGGCGTCGGGATCGCGGGCAGCGCCTACATCTCCGGCGCCGGCCTGCCGATCTACTGGAACGAGATGCCGCACTCGGGCGCGACCGTCAAGCTCGATCGCGGCGGCGGCGTGACCGTGTACTGCGGCACCGCCGAGATCGGCCAGGGCTCCGACAACATGCTCGCGTCGGTCGCCGCGGAGTGCCTCGGCGTGCGACCCGAGGACGTCCATGTCGTCTCCGGCGACACCTCGCTCGCGCCCGTGGACCTCGGCTCGTACTCGAGCCGCGTGACGTTCATGGCGGGCAACGCGGTCAAGGACGCGGCGTGGAAGCTGCGCGAGTGGCTGCTCGACGCCGCTTCGGAAAGGCTCGCGATACCGAGGGAGTGCCTCGTTCCCGCGGACCGCCGGATCACCGACCTTCGCGACCCGGAGCAGTTCGTGACGTTCGACGACGCCGTCGTGCTCGCCGAGGCGAAGCACGGCACGCTCTCGGCGGCGGGCTCGTACAGGCCGCCGCAGGGGATCGGCGGCGGCTACAAGGGCGCCGGCGTCGGCCCCTCACCCGCGTACTCGTTCCAGGCGTCGGTGGCGGAGGTCAGCGTCGACCTCGAGACCGGCGTCGTGACCGTGGACAGGATCACGACCGCGCACGATTGCGGCCGCGCGCTCAGCCCGGCGAATGTGGAAGGGCAGATCGAGGGCTCGGCCTACATGGGCTACGGCGAGATCATGGGCGAGGAGCAGGTCTTCCGCGGGGGGCTACACAAGAAGCCGTCGCTCCTCGACTACAAGATCCCGACCTCGCTCGACACGCCGGAGCTCGAGGCGATCATCGTCGAGACGATCGACAAGGAAGGACCGTTCGGCGCCAAGGAGGCGGGCGAGGGGCCGCTCAACTCGGTGATCCCCGCGATCGCGAACGCGGTCTACGACGCGATCGGCGTGCGCTTCGACGAGACGCCGATCACCGCCGACAAGGTGCTCGCCGCGCTCGGCAAGCGCGACAATCGGGGCATGCCGAAGGACCGCATCGGACCGGAGGGCATGGGCGACGGCCAGGAGGCAGCGAATGCCGCGCTCCGCCGCCTCTCGTTCACGACCGAGGCGAGAGAAAAGAAGAAGGCGAATGCTTAGGCTCCCCGCCTTCACCATGGAGCGGCCGGGCACGTACGCCGAGGCGGCGACGCTGCTACGCGCGCACGGGGCCGCGAGGGGCGACCTGACGCGCGGGACGCCCAGCCTCCCCGTGATGCTCGTCGCCGGCGGGACCGATCTCTTCCCGAACATGAAGCGCCGGCAGTTCACGCCGCGCGTGCTGATCTCGCTCGGCGGTGTGGCGGACGCGACCGGCATCGCGCGTGACAAGAGTGGCCTGCGCATCCAGGCCGGCACGACGCTGACGACGGTCGCGAGCGACGCGCAGGTGCGCGAGCGCTACACCGCGCTCGCCGAGGCGGCGGTCCTCGTGAGCACGCCGCAGCTGCGGAACATGGGCACGATCGGCGGCAACATCTGCCTCGACACGCGCTGCAATTGGTACGACCAGTCCGCCTTCTGGCGCGGCGCCGAGGGCTTCTGCATGAAGACGCACCCAGAGGTCGTGTGCCGGGTCGCGCCATCGAGCCCGCGCTGCCTCGCCGTCGCGAGCGCCGACACGGTGCCCGCGCTGCTCGCGCTCGGCGCGTCGGTGGCGATCCAGAGCGCCGACGGCACGCGGACCGTCGCGCTGGCCGACCTCCATCAGGAGGACGGCATCGCGCACACGAAGATCGCGCGCGACGAGATCGTCGTCTCCGTGACGCTGCCGGACGCGACCGGATGGCGGAGCACGTACCTCAAGCAGCGCGATCGCGGCTCATTCGACTTCCCCATCGTCGGCCTCGCCGTCGCGGTCAAGCGCGACGGCGCGCGGGTCACCGACGCGCGCGTCGCGCTCACGGCGGTCGCCTCGCGGCCGCAGCTCGTCGCCGACGCCGCGAAGGCGCTCATCGGCGGCTCGCTCGACGAGGCCGCGATCGCCGCGGCGGCGGACGCGGTGCACAAGGCGGCGCGGCCGATGGACAACACCTCGGGCACGATCTCCCAGCGCAAGCGCACCGCGCGCGTCTTCGCCGAGAGAGCGTTGCGAGCGCTGGCGGCCTGATGCGCTCCGTCGGCGTGGTGCCGGCCGCCGGCTCCGCCGAGCGGTTCGGCGGACGCAAGCTCCTCGAGCCCATCGACGGCCAGCCGCTCCTCGACCGCACCATCGCCTCGCTGCTCGACGGCGGCGTCGACGAGGTGCTCGTCGTCGTCCCGAAGGGCGCGACCGAGCTCGAGAAGGACGTGAACGCGTTCCTCGACCCGCGCGTCCGGGCGATCGAGAACCCCGACCCGTCGCGCGGCATGTTCTCCTCGATCCAGTGCGGCGTCGCGCAGGTCGACGGCGACGCGATCGTCGTCCTCCCCGGCGACATGCCCTTCCTGCGACCAGAAACGGTAGCGGCGGTGCTGGCCGTGTTCTCGCCCGGGAAGATCGTGTCGCCCCGCTTCAACGGCAAGCGCGGGCACCCGGTCGTGCTCCCGGCCACGCTCAGAGACGAGATCGCGGCGACCGATCCCGTGGCCAACCTTCACGTGGTGATCAAGAAGCATCAAAATGAGCGTGTGGATGTGGATGTGGACGATCGCGGAGTGGTCCGGGACGTCGACGTGAGGGCCGACCTCGATGCGTGAGATCTACGCGCGCATGGCCGAGCTCGAGCGCGAGGGTCGCCGCTTCGCGGTGGCGACCGTGGTGCGCACGAGCGGCTCGACCCCGCAGGTCGTCGGCGCGAAGCTCGTCGTCGACGATCTCGGCCGCACCGTCGGCACGCTCGGGGGCGGCTGCGTCGAGGGCGACGCGTTCGCGGAAGCGAAGGTCGTCATGGCGAACGGCCAGGTCTCCCTACGCGAGTACGAGCTCACCGAGGATCTCGCCTGGGACACCGGCCTCGTCTGCGGCGGCACGATGTGGATCGCGATCGAGCCGGGCGAGAGCGCGCTCCAGGTCGGCGGGCGGGATCTGCTCGGAGACGTCCTCGCGGCGTCGTCAGGCGGACGGCCCGTCGCGCTCGCGTCGCTCCTCGAGAAGCGAGGCAAGGACCTCGCGCCCGCCGGCCGTCTCTACCTCGAGCACGACGGTCACAGTGGCGGCACGCTGGGGAGCGCGGCGCTCGATCAGCGGACGCGCGTGCTCGCGGCCGAGGCGCTGCGCGAAGGCACCGCGCGCACGGTCCCGCTCGACGACACGCACGATCTGCTCGTCGAGCCGGTGCTGGCGAAGCCGCGCCTGCTCGTCGTCGGCGGCGGTCACGTCGGTCACGCGCTCGCGACGATGGGCGTCATGCTCGGACTCGACGTCTCGGTCGTCGACGACCGCGCCGAGTTCGCGGACCGCGCGCGCTTCCCCGCCCCGATCGAGGCGCTGAACCTCGACATGGTCACGGCGCTCGAGACGCTCCCGATCGGCTGGAACACGTTCATCGTCATCGCGACGCGCGGCCACAAGCTGGACGCGTCGTGCCTGCGCGCCGCGGTGAAGACCGAGGCGCGCTACGTCGGCCTGCTCGGCAGCAAGCGGAAGACGATCCTCATCGACCGCATGCTGCGGGACGAGGGCGTACCGGACGAGCGGATCCGCGCGGTCCACGCGCCGATCGGTCTGGACCTCGGCGGACGCACGCCCGAGGAGATCGCGCTCGCGATCCTCGCCGAGATCACGAAGGAGCGCTACGGCGGGAACGGCCGCGCGCTGCGTCTGGCGGACGACGTCTACGAAAAGGCGGTCACGCGAGGCGCGGACTGATGGCATACGCGAGTCCGCGCCGGCGTGCGACACTCGGACGATGAATGACCTCGCGATCGCGCGCCGCGTGCAGCTCGAGGCAGCCCTGCCCGGCATCGTCGAGCGCCTCGTGGCCATCGGAGCGAAGAAGGTCATTCTTTTCGGCTCGTTGGTCACGGGTCGCGTCGCGGCGACGAGCGACATCGATCTCATCGTCGTCCTCGATCGGCCCGGCCGTTTCGCCGACAGACTCGGGGCGGTCTACGACGCGATGGAGTCACCGGTCGCGGTCGATGCCCTTGTGTACACGACGGCCGAGCTGGATGAGCTCGCACAAAGTCGCACGTTCGTGCGACAGGCCGTGCGCGAGGGCCGCGTTCTCCATGCATCCTGATCCCGCCAGCGAGGCGCAGCGCTGGCTCGCGCAAGCGGAACGCGACCTCGACGATGCGCGGTTCAACGCGAGCGGCGGCCGCCACCATCTGGCCTGCTTCCTCTCGCAGCAGTCGGCAGAGAAGGCGCTGAAGGCGGTCGCATATCTGAGCGGTGAAGAGCGGATGCTCAGCCACTCCTGCGCCGAGCTTGTGCGGGCGCAGGCTGACGGAAGACCCACCCTCGCTGAGCTGTTCGGATCCGCAGCGGCACTTGACAAGTACTACATCCCGACGCGCTACCCGAACGGCCTTCCGGGCGGCATCCCCAGCGACGCGTTCTCCGCCGAAGACTCCGCGATCGCGCTCGGGCATGCATCGCGGATCGTTCAGGCCTGCGGCGGCGAGATCGAGCGGTAACGCCGTGCCCGACCCCGGCCGAGCGGCTCGAGTCCGTTCGCGGCAACGAGGGCGCGAAGGTCCGACGCCGCGGTCACCTGCGTCACCCCACAGCGCGCCGCCGCCGTGCGACTCGTCCACTCGGTACCGGACTCGGCCTCGCGCAAGAGCAACGTCCGCCGTGCCGTCGCATCCAGGACACGCGTGCCGGCCGCATACGAGATCGGCGCCTCCCCGAACGCGCGCTCATCGAGCAGTGGGAGCGCGCGGGGCCGCCGGAAGCGCGCCGCGGCACCCAGCCAGCGGTACGCCCAATCCTCGGCAAGCTGCCGGGTCTCCGCGAACATCCAGGTGACGGACGGGAACTCGATCTGGAGCGCGGCGACGACGTTGAGCAGCCAGCCCGGGCGTACGCGTCCTTCACCAGCGGCCTTGATCGCGTCGCTGAGTCGGCCCTCCACCACGAGGGCCGCGTGCGGGAGCCCCGACAGCTCGGCGAGCGCGAGCCGCAGGTGGCCATCGACCGACGATGTCGCGAGGTCGTGCGGCGTCTTGCGCTCGACCGCCGCGACGACCTGATCGTTCTCGATGAGCGCGTAGTCGCCGACCGGCAGGCGCCGGCGCTCGGTCCCGACGTCACGGAATGCGAAGCGCCATGGGTACCGCTCGCCGATGTCGACCGCCACGAGGAGCCGCTCATCGAAGGCGCGCGCAAGCGGGACCCTGATCCCGGGTCGCGCCCGGCGCATGGAAGCGTTCGAGCGCCAGAACACCAGGGTGCGGTCACCCTTCCTGGTCCAGACGAAGAGAGACCTGCGCTGGCGGGGGCGCCGCAGCACGAGATGGATCGCGGCGCCCGCGCGCCAGCATGATTCGACCGGGATCTGCTCCACGATCTCGGCCTCGGCGGGCCATTCGGAGACCTGGAGGCAGAAGACATCGGTTCCGCGCGGCCACGTATCCCGGGTGGCGAGGAAGATCCGGCCCTCACCGGAGACCGGCAGCCGCAGGAGGTACGGCAACCTGGTCCCTCCCGACGGGTTGCGCCCGATCCAGAACAACTGAGGATCGTCGGCCATCAGAGCTCCAGCGCCGGGTAGTAGTTCTCCGCCCCGATCTTCTTCACTTCACTGAGCCAGTCCGTCCCGTAGAGCCGATCGCGATCGTCGCCCGCGAGCGCCCACGCCTGACGCCTGTACGTCCAGTTGTCCGGCTGGAGCCGCTGCGCCTCACGGAAATGCGCGACAGCGCGGTCGCGCGGACCGGCATCGTGGAGGTACCGGCCGAGCGCGAAGTGCGCCGCCGCTTCGCTCTCGTTCATGGGCCGCGGGCGGCTGCGCCGCACGACCTCGGCGGAGTCGAGCGCGAAGCGGCTCTCCGCGCCACGCGCGGCCCAGTCGCGCAGCGCCGCCACGTAGCCCTCGGCGTCGACGCGCAGCGCGCGGTTCGCCTCGATCTGCTCGCGCTGCCGTGGCGTCGCGTCGGGAGGAACGACGCGATCGAGGAACGCGGGCCGTTTCGGGTACGCCGTCTCCGGCGGGCGGACGATGGTGCCGCGCTCGTCGATCCACACGCCGCTCGGCACGTTGACGATCCCGAAGAGCTCGTCGCAGCGATGCTCGGTGTCGATGAGCGAGGGATGCCGCGGCGCCGCCTTCTCGATCCAGGGCCGCGCGCTCTCGCGGTCGCTATCGAGCGCGACGGTCACGATCTCGAGGCCCCGCGGTCTCAGCTCCTCGCGCAGCTCCTGCCACACGGGCAGGTCATTGCGGCAGCCTCACCACGATGCCCAGGCGACCAGGAGCACCTTCGCGCCGAGGAGCGACGACAGGTGGAACGCGGTGCCGGCCAGGTCGGGCAGCGCGAGCTCCGGTGCATTCGCGCTGAGCAGCGCGCGCCCGCCCGATCCGGGACCGAGCGCCCACACGCCCGCCTCCGGCTCCTCCACGATCGCCGCGCCCAGCGCCGCGGCGAGCGCGGCGACGTCGACGAGCCCGTCGGTACGGGGGCGCAGCGGGACGCAGACATCGCCCTGGCACACGCCGCGCGGCTCGACCCGCCAGCCCGTGGCCGATGCGAGGTCGTCGGGTGACGGCAGGAGCGACCGCAGGATCATTGCGGCGACTGTCTCACAAAGGGCCAGCCTTGAGCGTTCTAGTGTCAGGTGACGATGCAGCCCGCGCTCTCGTTCGGCGAGCTCCTGGAGCGGCACGAGCTCGAGCTGTACCGCTACGCGCTGCGCCTGACCGGCACGCGGCACGACGCCGACGACGTCTTCCAGGACACCTTCCTCGCGGCGTTCCGCTCCTGGCCGCCGCCACGGAGGGACAACGAGCGCGCCTGGCTCTATCGCATCGCGACGAACAAGGCGATCGACCACGGCCGCAAGCGCCGGCGCATCGTGAGCCTCGAGGACCTGCGTCTCGCGGCGCCGCAGGGCGACGGCGTGTCGCTCCTGGATCTCGTCGGCGCGATCCGCGTCCTTCCCGCGGGCCAGCGCGCCGCGTTCGTGCTGCGGCGGGTGCAGGGGCTGCCGTACGGCGACGTGGCGTCGGCGCTCGAGATCACGGAAGTGGCGGCGCGGGCGCGCGTGTCGGAAGCGACGAAGAAGGTCAAGGAGGCGATGCGGTGATCGAGCAGCTTGTGGACGAGGCGCGCGCGGCGCTCATCACGCGCGCGGCCGCTGAGGATCTCGTGCGCGTCGGCTACGGCGTCATCGACTCGCCGCTCGGCGCGCTGTGGGTCGGCGTCGGGCCGCGGGGCATCACCACCATCCACTACGGCGACGAGCCGGACGCGCGCGAGCTGAGGCGGCTGCTCCGGACCTATGGGCCCGGTCTGGTGCCCGACGCGAAGCGGACGTCGCCCGTGGCGCGCGAGCTCGATCAGTACTTCCGCGGCAAGCGCCGCACGTTCGACGTCCCCGTCGATCTGAGCGGGCTCACGCCGTTCCAGCAGCGCGTGCTCCGCGCCACCGCGAAGGTCGGCTTCGGCGACCTCACCACCTACGCCGTGATCGCGAAGCGCGCCGGCAACGAGCGCGCGTCACGCGCGACGGGCGCCGCGCTCGGCGCGAACCCGATCCCCATCGTGGTCCCCTGCCACCGCGTCGTCGCGACGCACGGCAGCCTGGGTGGCTACGCGGGTGGCCTCGACGCGAAGCGGCGGCTGCTGGCGATCGAGCGCGGCGACGACGTCCCCGAGGGCGGCTGGCCGCCGGCGAAGGAATCCGGCCGACGTTGAACTCGGCCCGTCCGCTGACTATGGTATCCCAATTCAGGTTTGGAGCGCTCCGCGGTGATCAAGAAGGCCGGCGTCGGGTGCGGCGGACTGATGCTTCTCGTCGCTCTCATGGCCATGTCGAGCGACTGGAAGTCCGTGGTCACACGTACGCCGACCAGCGCCGCCGGCAATTCAGCCACCTCCGTGCCGGCGAAGGTGACACGACCGACGGTCGGCGACAAGGTCGCGGCCGGTAATTGGGAATACACCGTGACCAAGACCGACATGCAAACGACCGTGACCTGGACCCGGTTCGGGAACACGACGGATGCCAAGGGTTCATTCTTCATCGCCTATCTGACGCTCACGAACATCGGGAAGCAGAACGTTGGCATCGGCATGCAGGACTTCGCGCTGTCGGACGGCGGCGGGATCACGTACGCGGCCGATCCCACGGGCTCCTCATACGCGACGTTCCAGAACTTGACCGCGCTTTCCTTGGCCGACGAGTACGCACCGGGAGTCCCGGTCAATACCCTCATCATGTTCGACATCAACCCCGCGGCGACCCAGCTCAAGCTCGTGCTCAGGCAGTCATCGCGGACGACGATCGACCTGGGTCGGTAGGTCCGGCCGTTACCCGACGCGCTTGATCGCCGCGCGCAGTGAGCCCGCGTGCTTCGCGGGCACGACCTTCTCCACGCGCACCGCGTCGCAGCCGACCCACGACGCCGTCTCGACGAGCGCGCCCGCCATCTCCTCGACCGCCCCTGTCTCGAACGAGACGCGCTTCGCGATGAGCGTCGTCCCCGCGCGGCCCGGATCGACGCGGCCGACCAGCCGGCCGCCGGCGAGGAGCGGCATCACGAAGTAGCCGTGCTCGCGCAGGTGCGCGGGCGTGTACGCCTCGAGGCGGAACGCGAAGTCGAAGAACCGCCGGTCACGATCGCGCTCCCACACCAGGGAGTCGAACGGTGACAGCAGCGTCGTGCGGTGCGCGCCTCGCTTCTTGAGGCTCTTCAGCGCGTCGCGATCGACCCACGCGCGGTCCTTCCAGCCGTGCACCCGCGCCTCCATGAGCCCGAGACGGATCGCCGCGGCGCGCGCGTCCTTCATGTACATCCCGCCGAAATAGGTCTGGAGATCCGTCGCCGTCGCGACGCCCTGCCGCACGAGCGCCTCACGTACGAGATGGTCGTGGCACTCCTCGTCCGATGGGACCCGCTTCAGCAAACGCGCTGGGATCGCGCGCTCCGCGAGGTCGTACACGCGGCGCCAGCCACGGCGCTCGACGCAGACGACCTCGCCGACGGAGAGCAGGTGCTCGACCGCGATCTTGAGCGGGGACCAGTGCCACCAGACGTTCTTGATCGCCGGCGCCTTGCTGCGCGATCCGCCGATGTCCTCCGACGTGATCGGGCCGTCCTTGAGCAGAGCGAGCGCCTCGCGGATGGCCTGCTTGTCGTGCGGCCGCCGGGGGTGCGTGTACGCGGCGCGTTTGCGACGGCGCGCCCAGTACCACGGCCAATCTTCGATCGGGATGATGCACATCGCGTGCGCCCAGTATTCGAACGCGCGGGCCGGCCGGTGCCAGTACGCGTCCTCGACGTCCTTGCGCGGGATCGGGCCCAGCCTCGCGTACGGGATGAGCTCGTGCGTCCGCGCGAGCGCCGAGATCGTGTCGAGCTGTACCGCGCCGACGGCGCGCAGCACGCCACCCGCGCCCGCCTTGCGATCGGGCCTGCCGATGAAGCCCTGCGCGCGCAGGAACAGCAGCCGCGCCTCGTCCTGCGAGAGCTCGATCATGCGGTCGGCTTGAGGTAGAAGGTCGCGGTGTAGAGGTGGCGGAAGCCCATCTCGCGGAGGTTGTGCGACGAGGGGTTGTCGCCCTCGGTCTGTGAGACGAAGATCCGGCGGCGCCGCGAGAGCCCGAAGCGCACCCGCTCCGCGATGAGCGCGTTCTGTATGCCGCGGCCACGGAACGGCTCGAACACGCTGCCCGAGTAGAGCCCGCACACGCCGGGCGAGAGGAACGCCATGCCGGTGCCCGCGATCTCGCCATCCACCCGTGGCAGGAAGGCGGCGACGCGATCGGTGGCGGTCCGGACGGCGGCGACCGACACGCGGTCGAAGAACTCGCCCAGCGGGGTTCCCTCGACCGCGAAGCCGCGCGCGGTCGCCGCTCCGAACGACTTCGCGGTCCGCGCCGTGACCCGGTCGATGGTGAGACCGCCGATCGTGACCGGCCGCGGTGCGCTCGCGGCCTCCAGCACGTGGACGTGGTGCACGAACTCCTCGCGCGCGAAGCCATTCCGTTCGAGGAGCCGCGCGGCGATCGCGGGCGCCACCCGTTCGTCGAGCTCGACGCGCGCGGGCAGCCCGAGCGTCTTGTAGTGCCGGACGACCTGGTCGAGCGTGGACTGGTCCGCGCGAACAAGCGACCCGAAGCCGATGGCACGGTGCAGGAGCGCGATCGGGAACGCCCGGGCCGACGTGCAGGCGACCCCGCCCCGCGTTGCGAACCCGGCGCCGAACTCGCGCGCTGCCTTCGCATCGCCGAGGGCGAGGACGCGAAGGATCGACGTCTCGTTCCGCAGGAGCGCGCGGACGAGCTCGAGCCTACGCATCGGCGAGGCTGCGAAGCGCGCGCCGGACGAGCTCGCGCCCGATGGTCACCTTGTGCCCGTTGTCCTTGAGCGGCTCCGCGTCGGCGAACGCGCCGTCCGCGGCCGCGCGGCACGTCGCGTCGTCGAGGGCGCGCCCTTCGAGGATCGTCTCGGCGCTCCGTGCGCGCCACGGGATCGGCGCCACGCCGCCGAGAACGATGCGGACGTCGCGCGCCTTCCCGTCGCGCACGCGGGCCGCGACCGAGACCGAGACGACGGCGAAGCTCCACGCCTTCCGGTCCATCGCCTTCAGGAACGTCGCGCGGCGCGCGAGCGCGGCCTCGGGGATGCGGACGGCCGTGAGCACCTCGGTCGCCCGGATCGTGTGCTCGGCGCGTTTCGCGCCGTGCGGGGCCTGGTAGAGGTCGGCGAGCGCGATCGTGCGCCCGCCGCGTGCGCCGCGCAGCTCGACGCTCGCGTCGTACGCGATGAGCGCCGGCGCGAGATCGCTCGGCGAGGCGCTCACGCACTCCTCCGCGCCGAGCACCGCGTGATGACGGTTATCGCCCTCGAGCGCGAAGCAGCGGGTCCCGCCCTTCAGCCAGCAGGGGAACGCCTCGTCGCGGTAGTACCAGCAGCGCGTCTTCTGCAGCAGGTTGCCGCCGACCGTGCCCATCGTGCGGAGCTGCGGGGTCGCGGCCAGCGCCAGCGCTTGAGGCACGACAGGGAGAATCCGGGCGAACCCCGCCGACGTCTCGAGATCGGTCAACGGCGTCAGCGCGCCGATGCGCAGGCCCTTGCCGCGCTCCCGGGTCCAGCCGTCGAGATCGGTGAGCCCGCTCAGCGAGACGAGGCGCTCGGGCACCGCGATCCCGCTCTTCATCAGGCCGAGCTGATCCGTGCCGCCCGCGATGGCCACGGCGTCGTCGCCAAGGAGCCGCGTGGCCTCGGCGACGGACCGCGGTCGCGCGTAGCCGAAGGGCTTCATCGCTGCGCGCTCGCGAGCGCGATGGCCTCGAGCACGCGCGCCGGCGTGAGCGGCGCGGTGCGCACGCGGACGCCCGTCGCGTTCGCGACCGCGTTCGCGAGCGCGGCCGCCGTGGGGATGATCGGCGGCTCGCCGAGCCCCTTCGCGCCGAGATTGTTCGCGACGCGGTCGGGCTGATCGACGAAGCGCACGGTGATCCTGGGGACGTCGCGCACCGTCGGGACCTTGTAGCTCTCCAGGTCCGCGGTGAGGACGCGTCCGGTCGGGAGATCGAGCACCCGCTCCTCGGTGAGGGCGAAGCCGAGCGCCTGGATCACGCCGCCCTCGACCTGCGAGGCGGCGGTGCGCGGATTCACGATGCGGCCGACGTCGTGCACGGCGACGACGTGGAGCGGGATGATCTCGCCGGTCCGGAGGTCGACCTCGACGCTGACGAAGTGCGCGCCGAAGGTCTTGAGGGCGGTCTCCTGCGGGTTCGGGAAGCGGCTCCCCTTCCCGATCACGGTGAAGTTCTCCACCTGCTTGAGGACCTCGCGGAGCGGCGTCTTCGCACCGCTGGAGATCACCTGGCCGCGCTCCAGCCGCAGCTCCTTGGCAGGCACCTCGAGGATGCCGGCGGCCAGCGCGACGAGCTGCGTGCGTGCGTCGGCGGCGGCGAGCCGCACCGCGGGCCCGACGGACGCGAGCGTGAGCGAGCCCGCGGAGATCGGCCCGTAGGGACCGTCGGTGTCGCCGAGCTCGACGCGCACCGCGTCGACGTCGAGTCGGAGCTCCTCCGCGCAGATCTGCGCCATGACGGTCCGCGTGCCCGTACCGATGTCCTGCGTGCCGGTGCGCAGCAGCGCGGTGCCATCCGGATTGATGTGCACCGTCGCGTACGCGGGTGGACCGCCGCCGCCGCCCCAGATCTGCGACGCCATGCCGATGCCGCGCCGCCGCTGCGGCGTCGAGCCGCGGACGCCGCCGTCCTTGCGCTTGTCCCACCCGATCTCGCGCGCGCCGATCTCGTAGCACTCGGCGAGCCGCTTGAACGAGTACCTCATCCCGGTCTTCGGGTCCTTCCCCGTCACGAGATGACGCGTGCGCAGCGTCAGCGGATCGATCGCGACGCGCTGCGCGAGCTCGTCGAGCGCTGACTCGAGCGCGAACGTGCCCTCGACGTAGCCCGGCGCGCGGAACGAGGCGAGCGCGCCGGTGTTCGTGACGACGCGGTACGACTTCGATGTCACGTTCGTGAAGTCGTAGAGCGTGTCGGTCGGGCCGGTCGGGTCGGCGACCCAGCGGCCCTGGCCCGAGTTCGACCACGAGTGGTGCTCGGCACCATGCACCCGTCCGTCCTTCCAGCCGAGGCGCAGGTGCTGGAGCGTCGCCGAGCGATTGCCGGCGGCGAGGTTCTCCTCCTCGCGCGACAGCACGCAGCGCACCGGTGCTCCGAGCTGGCGCGTGAACAGCGCGGCGACGATCGTGTACTTGCCGACGCCGCCCTTCGAGCCGAAGCCGCCGCCCATGAAGTCGCACACGACACGGATCTTCGTCATGGGGATCCGCAGCGCGAGGTGCAGACCCTGCCGGACACCGAACACGTGCTGCGTCGACTCCCACACGGTGAGGCGATCGCCGTCCCAGGACGCGACGGCGCCGTGCGTCTCGAGGCTGTTGTGCAGCTGCGTCGACGTGCGGTACGCCGCGTCGACGACGATCTTCGACTCCTTGAGCGCCTTCGCGCTGTCGCCACGCTTGTGCGTGCCGCTCTCGCTGACGTTGCCCTTCTCCTCAAGACGCGGCGCGCCCTCGCGGATCGCCTCCTCGAGATCGACGACGAACGGCAGCACCTCGTACTCGACCTCGATGAGCCGCAGCGCCTCCGCGGCGATCTCCGCGGTCTCGGCCGCGACCGCGGCGACCTCGTCGCCGACGAAGCGCACCTCTTCGCGGAAGATGGTCTCCTCGCCGCGGAACGCCGCCCTCGGCGCGTTGAAGCGGTGGAGCACGGCACGGACGCCGGGCAGCCGCAGCGCGCGGCTGGCGTCGACGCGGCGGACGCGAGCGCGCGGATACGGGCTGCGCAGGATGCGCGCGTGCAGCATCCCGGGGAGGAAGAGATCCTGCGTGTACTTCGCGCCGCCGGTGACCCGGGCCGCGCCATCGGCGCGCGCGACCGGCTTGCCGACGCTGGACAGCTCGTGGCCAGGGCCCCAGCGCGTGAGGTCGCTGCCCTGGATGACCGCGAGCTCCTCGCTGATGTTGCCCTCGAACTCGACCCGCGTGCGGATCACGCGCGTCATGCCCTGCCCGCCTTGCGCGCGGCGGCCACGCCGGCCGCGACGATGTTGGGATAGGCGCCACAGCGGCAGAGGTTGCCCGTGACCGCGCGGGTCACGTCCTCCTCGCTCGGCGCGCCGTTCGAGCGCAGCAGCGCGGCGATCGACATGAGCTGACCCGGTGTGCAGAACCCGCACTGGAACGCGTCGTGGTCGATGAACGCCTGCTGCACCGGGTGGAGCTGGCCGTCGCGCGCCAGGCCCTCGACCGTCTCGACGGAACGGCCTTCGCACGCGATCGCGAGCGTCATGCACGAGTACACGGCCTTCCCGTCGACGAGCACGGTGCACGCGCCGCAGGTCCCCTCGTCGCAGACCTTCTTCGCGCCCGTCAGGCCGAGCGTCTCGCGCAGCGTGTCGAGGAGCGTGCGGTGCGGCGGGATGTGGACGGTGGCAGGGTGGCCGTTGACCTCGAATGAGACATCGAGCGCGCCGGGTCCGACGAAAGACGACGCCTTTGGAGCCACGTGGCCACGCTACTACGTAGCCGTAGGCGCAGGAGCAGGACGGTCACGGCAGCGCGAAGCGGTGCTGTGACCACCTTCCGGCCTGGCGCGCCAAACGCTAACTCTTACGTGAGGCGTAATACTCCCGTGATCCAGGGGTGACGCCGGCGGCCCTCTCCGAACCTAGCGTGAGCGGTGCCTTGAAAGGAGGCACAACGTGAAACCTCTCCGCGTGGCAACACTCGCGATCTCCAATCCGCTTCGCGTGATAACGCTCGCGACCCTGGCTGTCCTGCTCTCGCTGTCGGTCTCCATGGCGGCATTCGCGTCCGGCCCGGTGGCCGCGCCGCAGGCCGCCCCCGCCTCCGAGGGGCCGTTCATCACCGCGATCGGGACAGGTGTCGTTCCGCCCTCATCGACCGATTTCATCTCGCCGCAGCAGACCCTCTACATCAGCGCGCAATCGGTGTCCGGCCCTGACGACATCCAAAAGGCCTCCGACGAGATGCAGGCCCGTCTCGTCGCGATCCGCGGCGCGCTCGAGAAGCTCGGCGTCCCGCTGAGCGGGGTGCACTTCACGTATCTCAACGTGAACCCGCAGTTCGGGGCACCGCAGCCGGGATCCCCCTCCCCCGTCGAGAAGGGTCAGCCCCTTCCGCAGACGGTCACGCGGTACACGATCGACGCATCCATGACCGCAGACATCCCGAGCGTCAAGCTCCTGGTACCCGCGATGAACGCGGCGACACAGAACGGCGCGACGCGCGTGAACGTGAGCGCCGGCGGCAAGGGCTACCAGCCCAGCTCGTTCAATCCCGCGAAGGCCGACCTCGACAAGGCGATGGCCGACGCGGTCGAGCAGGCGCGTTCCTCCGCGACCTCGATGGCCACCGCGACCGGCAAGAAGCTGGGCGAGATCCAATCCGTCTCGGCCATGCAGCCGATGCCGGACTGCTGCCCACCGAACACCGGGTGGCGCGTCCAGGTCACGGTCACCTTCAAGATCGCCCCGTAGTCGCTACGCTTCCACGGTCGCTCGGGGCATCACGCCCCGGGCCCGTGGAGGTGCCCGATGGAGATCACAAAGGTCGGCGTCGTCGGCTTCGGCCTCATGGGCTCGGGCATCGCGCAGGTCTGCGCGCAGGCCGGCTTCGACACGCTGGTGCGCGAGGTCGACCAGAGCTTCATCGACAAGGGCTTCGCGCGCGTGGACTCCTCCCTCGCGCGGGTCGTGAAGGCCGGCCGCGCCACCGAGGATCAGGCGAAGGCCGCCCGCGGACGGATGCGCGGCACGACGAGCCTCGCCGACTTCAACGATCGCGACCTCGTCATCGAAGCGGTCATCGAGGTCATCGGCGCGAAGAAGCAGGTCTTCGGCGAGCTCGACGCCGTGTGCGGGCCCGAGACGATCTTCTGCTCGAATACGTCGAGCCTCACGATCGTCGAGATGGCCGCGACCACGAAGCGGCCGGATCGCTTCGCGGGACTGCACTTCTTCAACCCCGCGCCGGTGATGCCGCTGGTCGAGGTGGTCCAGGCGATCACCACGAGCGACGCGACGGTGGCGACGCTGCACGCCTTCGTGACGAAGCTCGGCAAGACGCCGGCGGTGTGCAAGGACACGCCGGGCTTCATCGTGAACCGGCTCCTCGTCCCCTACCTGCTCGGCGCGATCCGCGCGCTCGAGCAGGGCGTCGCGACCGTCGAGGACATCGACAACGCCGTGAAGCTCGGCCTGCGCCACCCGATGGGCCCGTTCGAGCTCATCGACTACACCGGCCTCGACATCAACCTGCACGTGGCGAACATCCTGTTCGAGGAGTTCCGCGACCCGAGCGTCGCGCCACCGGCGCTGCTCAAGCGGATGGTGCTCGCGGGCCGGCTCGGCGCGAAGGCCGGCCGCGGCTTCTACGAATACGACGAGAAGGGTCAGAAGAAGCCGTCGACGCCCACGAAGTAGCCGCGACCCGCAAGGCCGCGGTCTGGGCGGCCATCGCGGGGATCGCGCAGCTCGCGCTGCTCGTCGTGACGGGTCCGCTCTCGCTGTTGCTGGTCGCCGTGGGGTACGGCTTCCTGCTTCCGCCGATCGCGATCATCCACGTGCGGAATACCGCCGTCCGTCAGAGCGGCGCGATCCTCGGCACCATCGCCGGTGCTGCCACGGCGACCGTCGGTATCAGCGCCTCCGTCAATGCCAACGCTGCCCCCGCGAGCCTCTTCGCGATGGGCGTGTGGTGGTGGACCATCGGCAAGATGAGCGCGCAGACGGGGGTGCTGCCGCGCGCGTTCGGCTACGCCACCGCCGCGGCCGGTGCCGCCGCGTTCGCCCTCGCGGCGCTGGCCCCATTCCAGCCCGGGGTCGCCGGCGCGGACCACACCCTGCTGGGCCTGTGGCTGCTCGCGCTCGCGGTCGTGCTCTTGCGGTCCTAAACTCGTTCCTACTGGCGATGAGGCTCGCCCAAACCGCCGCGCCGCTCCGTCGGCGGGCTGATGGCCTCTACCAAACATCATGTTCGGTGGAGGCAGTGCAATGGATCCGCTCCTTGTCGCGACGATCTTCGGCTTCCTCGTGCTGCTGGCGTCGATGCTCAGCGTCGAGCTCGGCCTCTCCGTCGCGATCATCGAGATCTTCCTCGGGGTCGTCGCCGGGAACTTCCTCGGCGTCACGACCATCCCCGCGATCGATTTCCTTGCCACCTTCGCGGGGATCGTCCTCACGTTCCTCGCGGGCGCAGAGGTGGACCCGTCGCTGCTGCGGCGCAAGATCAAGGAGTCGGTCCTGATCGGCGGGCTGTCGTTCCTGCTTCCGTTCATCGGCGTCGGCCTCTTCGCGTATCTCGTCGCCGGTTGGGACCTTCGCCAATCGGAGATCGCCGGCGTGGCACTGTCGACCACGTCGCTGGCCGTCGTGTACGCCGTGCTCGTCGAAACGGGGCTCACGAGCACGGAGCTCGGCAAGATCATCATGGCCGCGACGTTCGTGACGGACCTGGGCACGGCGCTCGCGCTCTCGATCCTGTTCATCCAGCCCACGCCGTATCTGCTCCTGTTCATCGCGGTCTCGGTCGTGGCGATCGTGGCGCTGCTCGTGCTGCAACGGCCCTTCTTCGCTCGTTACGGGGACCGCGTCATCGAGCCGGAGATCAAAGGGGCGTTCGCCGTGCTCTTCCTGCTCATGTGGACCGCGCAGCTCGCGGGCAGCCACGCGGTACTGCCGGCCTTCTTGCTCGGTCTGGCCGTCGCGCGTGTCTTCCAGAAGCATCCGGAGGAGCGAAAGCGATTCCGCGTCGTCGCCTTCTCCTTGCTCACGCCGTTCTTCTTCTTCAAGGGCGGCCTCAACGTGAGCCTCATCGCGCTCGCCACATCGGTGCCACTGCTCGTTGGCTTCTTCGTCGTGAAGGTCGGCCTGAAGTTCGCCGGCGTGCTCCCGGTGGCCTTGCGCTACGTCCGTCCACATGCGACCTACACGACGCTGCTGATGAGCACCGGGCTGACGTTCGGCACGATCTCCTCGCTGTATGGCCTGAACGCGGGGATCATCGACCGTTCTCAGTTCTCGGTCCTCGTGACGGTGGTGATCCTCTCCGCGATCATCCCGACCGCGATCGCGCAGCGCTTCTTCTCGCCGCCGCTCCGGCCATTGACCGCCGGTGAGCGGGACGACATCGCAGATGAGGAGTTCGAGCCGGGGCGGCTAGGCCGAGAAGCGACCGTCCCAGAGTCGTAGCCAGCCCGCCGCCGCGCTGAGGGCGATGACCGCGAGCGCCACGAGGAGCGACACGATCGCGAATGGCACGTCTGAGCTCACGCTGGGCACGTCGCGGTAGAACGTGCGCCGCGTCGCAGACGCGAAGCCACGCGCGTCCATCGCGACGGCGATCCGCGTCGCGCGGCGGAGCGCGGTGGAGAACAGCGCGATGATCCCGGCGAGCGGCCGCGTGCGCGGCAGGCCGCGCACGCGCTGCGCGAGCCGGATCTGCTCGTACTCCTGCGCCACGAAGGGCAGGAAGCGGTACGCCGCGAGCATCGCGTACGCGATCCGATAGGGCACGCGCGCGTCGCGCACGAGCGAGACCACGAGGTCGGTCGGATCGGTGCTCCGGATGAACGTGACGGACACGATGCCGATCGCGAGACCGCGTAGGGCGATGCCGATGCCGAACAGCAGGCCCGACGCGCTGATGCGCACCGGTCCCCAGGCCGCGGGCACCGTGTCACCTGGCGCGGGCGTCGCGAAGGCCGCGTTGCTCCACACGAAGCCCAACGCGACGATGCCGAGCGGCACGATCGCGCGCGCATAGGTGCGGACGCCGATCCCGCCGAGCGCGACGCCCGCGAGGAGCGCGAAGGCGATGAACAACAGCGGCGTGTAGGGATCGATGACGAGCACGAGCAGCAGCGAGAGCGCGATCGTGACGGCGAGCTTCGCGGTCGGGTTGCGACGGAGGAGATAGGGCACGCTCATCGGCCAAGCGCCCGCTGCACCGCGCGCAGCCCGAGGAGCGGCGGCACGTCCGCGCGCTCGAGCCGCGCGATCCGGAACGCCTCGGCGACCGGTGGCCTGCCCCGCTCGGCCGGCTCGAAGTACCGCTGCGCCGGACCGTCGAAGACGACCCGCCCGTCGCGCAGCTCGATGACGCGCTCCGCGTGATCGGCCACGAGCGGAAGGTCATGCGTGATCACGACCACCGCACGGCCCTCGCGGTGCAGCTCCTCGAGCATCGCGAGCAGCTCCTCGCTGTGGCGGCGATCCTGGCCGAAGGTGGGCTCGTCGAGGATGAGCACGTCCGGATCGATCGCGAGGGCCGTCGCGACGGAGAGGCGCCGCTTCTGCCCGTGGCTGAGGGTGAACGGATTCGCCTCGGCGAGCGCGGCCAGACCGATACGCGCCAGGAGGGCCGCCACACGCTCCTCCGGGGCGCCGGTGACCCGGAACTCGCCGGCGACCGTCGTGGTCACGAGCTGGTGCTCGGGATACTGGAAGACATAGCCGACCCGCGCGGTGGAGTCGATGGTCCCGCGAGCCGCTCGCAGCGCGCCCGCCAGCAGCAGGCCGAGCGTGCTCTTCCCGGAGCCGTTCGCTCCCACCAGCGCGACGAACTCGCCGGACGCGACGGCGAGGCCGACACCGTCGACCGCCCAGGGAGCGCCGCGTCCGTAGCGATACGAGACGCCGCGCGCGACGATCGCGGGCGCGCCGGGCGACGGGTCGGCCGGAGGGACGGAGCGATGTGCCGGCCAGCGCTCGACCACGATCCGCGCCGCTTCCGCGGGGCTTCGCGGGAGCGCATCGCTGCCGAGCGCGCGAGCGAGCAGGCGCAACTGCGGGATCCACACGCCGAGCTCGTCGAGCCGGTCCTGGCCGGCGACGAAGACCTCCTCCGCTGTGCCGCCGAGCGCAAGCGAGCCGTCGTCGCCGAGCACCGCGACGCGATCGATGAGCGCCAGCACGTCGTCGAGGCGATGCTCGATGAGCAGCAGCGAGCGCGACCGATCTCGGGCGAGCTCGGCGATCGCGTCCAGCACGGCGCGCGCGCCGTCGCCGTCGAGATTCGCCGTCGGCTCGTCGAGCACGAGCCCACGCGGTTCGAGCGCGAGGAGCGAGGCGAGGGTCACGCGCTGCTTCATCCCGCCGGAGAGCTGATCGAGCCGTCGCGGGACGCGCTCGCCCTCGAGGCCGAGGCGCGCCTTCGCGCTGGCGACGCGGCGGCGCATTTCGGCGCGATCGACGCCGTGGTTCTCGAGGCCGAAGGCAACCTCGTCGTCGACCTCGAGCATCGCGAGCTGCGTTTCCGGGTCCTGGAAGAGGACGGCGACCTGGCGCGTCAGGTCGGCGAGGCTCGCGGAGCGCGTCTCGCGCCCCGCGACGACGAGCGATCCGCCGTCCCAGTGCGCGTCGAGCGCATGTGGGATGACGCCATCCAAACACAGCGCCAGCGTGCTCTTGCCGCTGCCCGATGCCCCGAGCAGCAGCAGGCGCTCCCCCTCGCGCCACTCGAGCGTGAGCTCGCGCAGGGCCGGCGCGCGCCGTCCGACGTGCCGGACGGTGAGCGCGTCGGCCCGCGCGAAGAGTGTCGCTAGATCTCCCGCACGCGCTCCCGGCCGAGCGCGAAGTAATTGAGCGAGCCCGTCGCGGCGATCAGATCACCGAGGAACTTGGCGCCGCCTCCCGCGAGCGCGCCACCGATGAGCCGGATGGCGAGGAGCGCGATGAGCAGGCCGGGGTTGAGCGCGAAGTAGCCGAGGCGGAACCAGTTCCAGGGAAGCGCGACGAGCGCCGAGGCCGCGCCCGCGATGAGCATCGTCTTCCAGCCCCAGCGCTTGTAGCCCGTGGAGGCGAAGACGAGCTCGGCGCCGAGCGCCTCCATCATCGCCGTGATCACCAGGACCGGGCCGGCCGGGGCGCCGATGAGGACCTCCGCCGCGCCGGTGAGCGTCTCCGTCAAGAATGCCGCGCCGGGTCTGCGGATGATGTATCCACCAAGGAGACCGCTGGTGAACCAGACCGCGAAGAAGAGCTCCTGACCCGGCTGCGCGGCGATGCCCTCGACCCACAGGTAGGGCTGCAGCCAGGCCCAGTAGATGGCGCCGAAGACGACCGCGAGGACCGCGACCATGACGTAGTCCTGCGTGCGCCACGCCGCGCGCGCCGCGGCCTCAGGTGTGGCGGGCCGCTGGAGCAGCGCGCCGAGCGTCGACGCGAGGAAGCCGAGGATCGTCAGATAGATGCCGACGCCGACGCCCACGAGCGTCCCGGCGTTCAGCGCCTTCGGCACCGCGGCGGTGACGGACGTGTCGGTCCGCACCAGCGCGGGCTGGAACTGGATCCCCGGCGCGCCGCCGAGCAACGCGCTCCCGAGGAAGAGCAGCGCGACCGCGAGGCCGGCGACCGTGGCCGCCGCGCCGAGCAGACGCAGGCGCGTCTCGCGCTCCGGGTCGGCGCTCATGCGGCTCAGCCAGGCGAACGCGACGGCCACCAGCGCGAGCACAGGAACGAGGTACAGCGCGACGTCGAAGCCACGAAGTCCGCCGGCGCTGGTGACGGCACCGGCCATCGCGGCGCCGCTGAACTGGCCGTTGCTGTACGCGATCCAGGGAAGGAAGAACGCGATCAGCGCGATGAGGGCGCCGCCGATGGCGACCCCGCGTGCGAGGCTCATATCGAGGTTCCTTTCTTCTTCGTCGGGCTATTTGCTGAGAGGGTCACGTGCGCGACGACATGGGATACCTGGCCGCAGGCGTCATCGAAGGCGCCGCGGACCCCGTCGAGGACACCGCAGACGTCGCCGTCGAGCTTTGACACGAAATGCGCGCCGCCGCTGAAGACGCCGCTCTGCTTCGTGCGCGCGATCTCGCTGTAGATGACGTCCATATACGTCCCGGCACCGAGCGGGTAGAGGGACCACTGCGCGGAGGCGGGCACGCCCTTGCCGTCGTGGGTCGTCGCGGCGCGCGCGGTGCCGGTCAGCGGGTCGGGCTCGCAATAGGCCTCGCCGGGGCAGCCGTGCGAGATGAGCGCGGCCATCACGACGTGCTCGCCCGTCCTGGCCGCCCTCGCGAAGACGCGCTCGAGCGCGGACCAGATCGCGTTGCGGTCGCCGCCGAGGAACGTCGAGATCTCGTCGGTCTCGACCTCGAGGCCGGCGTCCTTGAGCCCGTCGATCGCGCTGAGGATGACCGGCACGTAGCGATCGGTCATCGGGTACAGCGAGATACGCGCTCCGAAGAAAGGGAGGGATGAGGGAGGCGCGGTCGCCATTGCTTTCCTCCGCCGGAATGATCCGGATCAGGTTCAAGGGTTGGTGGTCGATGCCACCTCTCAGCGCTTTCGCGCACCCCTAGCAGGCCGTTGGCCAAGCCCAAGTATAGGCTCTCGGCGTGGCGGTGAGCGCGAAAAAGGCGAAGGCGGGGGCCCGACACGAGCGCCTCGGGCTCGCGCTCGAGGACGTGAAGACCATGTATCGCCAGATGCTGCTTATGCGCCTCGTGGGCGAAAGAATGATGCAGCTCAACCGGATGGGCCGCGTGGCGTTCAGCGCGGCCTCCGACGGCCACGAGGCCGCCGAGGTGGGCGCGGGCTGGGCGATCCAGCGCGGCAAGGACTGGTGCGTCCCGTATTACCGCGATCTCGGCGTCGCGATCGTGCTCGGCCTCTCGACGGTCGACGAGTTCCGCGGCGTCTTCGCGAAGGCGACCGACCCGACCTCAGGCGGCCGGCAGCTGCTCAATCAGTTCTCCTCGGTCGAGAACAGGATCCTCAGCGGATCGGTCAACATCGCGACGCAGTTCCCGCACGCCGTCGGGCTCGCGCTCGCCGCCAAGATCAAGAAGGAAGACCACATCGTGTTCGTGTTCGGCGGCGAGGCGGCCACGAGCCCCGGCGATTGGCACGAGTCCATGAACTTCGCGTCGGTGCACAAGCTCCCGGTCGTCTTCGTGATCGAGAACAACCTCCTCGCGATCAGCACGACCTTCGAGCAGCAGATGGCCGTGAAGAACGTGGCCGATCGCGCGGCCGCGTACGCGATGCCCGGCCTCATCGCCGATGGCATGGACGTCCTCGACTCCTTCGAGAAGGTGAAGGAGGCCGCGGCGCGCGCGCGCGCGGGCAGGGGGCCGTCGCTCGTGGAGCTCAAGTGCTACCGCTACCTGCCCCACACCTCCGACGACGACGACAGCAAGTACCGCTCGAAGGAGACCCTCGCGTACTGGCGCGCGCGCGACCCGATCGACAAGGGCCGCGCCTACCTCACGGAGCAGGGCGTGAGCGCTGTGTGGTTCGACGAGGTCCGCGCGAGCGTGGTCGCTGAGATCGAGCAGGCCATCGACCAGGCGGAATCCGAACCGGACCCGAGACCCGAGGACGCGGCACGACACGTGTACGCGGAGGATCGGCCGCTCCCACGCGGCACGCGCGCCTGATCCGCCCTCTCGCGCTCGCGCTGTGCCTCTCGATCGTGGCTGCGTGCGGTCAGCCGCCGCCGGTCGTGGCGACGCCGCTGCCATCCCCCGAGGCCGGCGTCCTCGACGTCACCATCCTGCTCGATCTCTCCGGCGATCGGCGGCCGAGCGGCACCGCGCAGCGCAACGCGATCCAGCTGTGGCTCGATCAGCGGCAGACCCGTGGGCCCGCGCCGGTCCGCACACGCGTCAAGACCGTCGACGTGGAGAGCAGCGACGCGAAGCTGCTGATCGCGCTGCGCCGCGCCACCGATGAGGAGCGCGCGGACGCGGTCATCATCGGCGTGCCCATCACACGCGAGCTCGGGGGCTTCGTCGCGGCGACCGACGTCGCGGCGCTCCCGGTGCTCACGACGCTACCCCTCGACGGCGCGCAATCCGGTCGTTGGCTGTTCGGCCTTGCGCCGACACGCGAGGAGCTCGCGAAGGCCGCCCTGGACGATGCGACCGCGCGTGGCGTCGGGCGTGCCGGCGTGCTGCTCTTCGCGCAGGACACCGCGCTCGCGCGCTCGGAGGCCCTCGCGCTGATGACCGAGGCGAGGCGGCGCGGCGATCAGCTGCTGACCACCGCCAACCTGGACGGCGCGGACCGGACGCCGCCGGATGTGATCACGCGGCTGTTGACCGTGACCAGCTCCGTCCATGTCGTCGGCGCGCCGCGCGATGGGGCCGCGATCACGCGGGGGAACATCGGCCCGCTCTCCTATCTGTCGTACGTCACCGAGCCGAGCGAGCTCGGCAGCTTCAAGGACGTCACGCTCGCGCAATGGCCAGCGTCACGCGATCTCGTGATGGCCGCGATCCCGCCGACACCCACGGTGGTGGCGCGCCGTCAGTTCCTGCAGGCATATACAGACCGGCACGGCCCCCCGAGCAGCGCGGCGGCCGCGGCGTACGACGCGCTGACGCTCCTCGAGCTCGTCGCCGAGACCGCCGGCCCGCACGATCGCGCGCGGATGCGCGACCGCCTCGAGGCGACCTCGGTCGCGCTCATCGCGACGACGTACTCGTTCTCGGCCACGAAGCACACCGGGCCACAGCTCGACGACCTGGCGTACGTCCGGTGGACCGGGTCGGCGCTCGCACTCGCGGTCGATCCGCGTCTCCGCTAGCATGCGGCGCGTGACGTCCTTTACGTGGCGGTTCGGGTATGCGCGGGCCGGGAGGCTCTGCGCCGCCATGACCGCCTCGGAGGTCCGTCCCGACCAATAGACGGTAGACCGACGAAGCAGCTGGAGGCGCGGAGCAGGGGCTCCGCGCTTTTTTGTTGCCGATCGGCAGGAAGGGAAGTAGTGGTCATCATCATGAAAGCGCACGCGAGCAAGACATCGGTCGACGCGGTCACCGCGCACGTGAAGGAGCTGGGCTTCACGCCGCACGTGATAGCGGGCGTGGAGCGCACCGTCATCGCCGTCGTCGGCGACGAGCGGCCAGTGGGCACCGACACGTTCGCGGTGCTCGACGAGGTCGAGCGCGTCGTGCCGATCCTGCATCCCTTCAAGCTCGCGAGCCGCGACTTTCACGAGAAGGATGGCGTCATCACGCTCGCGAACGGCGTGAAGCTCGGTGGCGGCGGGCTCACGATCATGGCCGGACCGTGCGCCGTCGAGAGCGAGGACCAGCTGCGCGAGACGGCCGAGGGCGTCGCCGCCGCAGGCTGCCGCGTGCTGCGCGGTGGCGCGTTCAAGCCGCGCACCTCGCCGTACAGCTTCCAGGGGCTCGGCGAGGATGGCCTCCAGATGCTTCGTCGCGTCGCGGACAGGCTCGGCATGGCCGTCGTCACCGAGGTCGTCGCGCCGGAGGACGTCGCGATCGTCGCGAAGTACGCCGACATGCTGCAGATCGGCTCGCGCAACATGGCGAACTTCGCGCTGCTGCGTGCCGCGGGTATCGCGAAGAAGCCCGTGCTGCTCAAGCGCGGTCTCGGCTCCACCGTGAACGAGCTCGTGCAGGCCGCGGAGTACGTCCTCAGCCAGGGCAACCTCGAGGTCGCGCTCTGCGAGCGCGGCATCCGCACCTTCGAGCAGTCGACGCGCTTCACGCTCGACCTCGGCTCGATCCCCGTCCTGAAGAAGCTGACCTGGCTGCCGCTCGTCGTCGATCCGAGTCACGCCGCGGGCGAGCGCGATCTCGTCCCGTCGCTCGCGCTCGCCGGCGCGGCCGCCGGCGCGGACGGTCTGCTCATCGAGGTGCACCGGGACCCGCGTGTCGCGCTCTCCGACGGCCAGCAGTCGCTCGAGCCGCGCGCGTTCGCCGAGCTGATGGGCCGTCTGCGTCGCGTCGCCGGTGCGATGGACCGTGCGGTGGCGTAGCGGCGCATCATGACGCCGATGCCGAAGGAGCGGGGCGACCGGGAAGACCTCATATACGACTGGAACCGCGACGGCCGCGCGTCGACGGCCAACTACCGCGCGGTCGAGCTCGACGACGAGACGCTCCGCGACGGCCTGCAAGGGCCGTCGGTCCGCAACCCGCCACTCGCGGTGAAGATCCGCCTGCTTCAGCTCATGGATCAGCTGGGCATCGAGAGCGCGGACATCGGCCTGCCCGGCGCGTCGGCGCAGGCGCGCGAGACGATCGTCGCGCTCGCGAAGGAGACGGTGAAGCTACGGCTCAAGCCGAATCTCGCGATCCGCACGCATCCGGCGGACGTACAGGGCGCGATCGAGGCCTCGGTCGAGGCCGGCGTGCCGATCGAGGCATGCGCGTTCATCGGCTCCAGCCCGATCCGGCGTCTCGCGGAGGATTGGTCGCTCGACACGATGCTCCGGAGCGTCGAAGAGTCGGTGGCGACGCTCGTGAGAGCGGGTCTCGCGGTCATGTTCGTCACCGAGGACACAACGCGCGCCGACCCGGAGACGCTCATCAAGCTCAACGAGACCGCGATCGGCGCCGGCGCGACGCGCATCTGCATCTCCGACACGGTCGGCCACGCGACACCGGAGGGCGTGCGCAACGTGCTCGCGTTCGCGCGCGACGAGATCGTGCGCGGTCGCGACGTCAAGCTCGATTACCACGGCCACAACGACCGCGGGCTGGGCACGATCAACGCGCTGACCGCGACCGCGATCGCGGACCGGGTGCACGGCTGCGCGCTCGGCATCGGCGAGCGCGTCGGGAACACGTCCATGGATCAGCTGCTCGTGAATCTCCAGCTGTGGGGTCTGATCGACCGGGACCTCACGCCGCTCGTCGAGTACGCCGCGCTCGTCGCGGAGCATTGCGGCGCCGCGCTGCCGCCAAACTATCCCGCCCTCGGCGCGGACGCGTTCCGCACCGGGACCGGCGTGCACGCGGCCGCGGTCATCAAGGCGCTGCGCAAGGGTGACCAGGGCCTCGCGGATCGCGTGTACAGCGGCGTGCCCGCGAGTGTCGTGGGGCGAGAGCAGACGATCGAGGTCGGACCGATGAGCGGCGAGTCGAACGCCATCTACTGGCTCGAGAAGCACGGGTACGAGCCGACGCGCGAGCGGATCGCGCGCATCTTCGACGCCGCGAAGGCCTCGGACCGGCTCCTCAGCGACGAGCAGCTCGCGGCCCTCTCAAAACCATAGACCTGGCACATGTGCGGCACATGTGCAAGCATCGTCCGATGAGCAAGATGATCCAGGTGCGAAATGTGCCCGACGCGCTCCACCGCGAGCTCCGCCGCCGCGCGAAAGCGCGGGGCCAGACCCTGACCGCGTTCGTCGAGGAGCTTCTTGAGGCCGAGGTCAGCCGACCATCTCGGGAAGAGATCGTCAGACGGATCGAGAGCCGCACCCCGGTCGAGCTCCCGTACTCGAGTGCGGAGATCATCCGCCGAGAGCGCGAGGCGCGAGAACGCGTCATGCGCGAGCGGGACCGCCGATAGCTGACCTCGTGCTCGACGCATCGGCGGTCGTTGACTATCTGTTGCGCCGCGGGCCGACTACGGCTGCCCGCGACGCGATCCTCAGTGGCGACCTGTTGCACGTGCCCGCGTTATGCGACATCGAGGTCGCATCCGCGCTGCGGCGACTGATGCACGCCGGCCAGCTCGAGTCTCAGCGAGCGGGCCACGCGCTTCGCGATCTTACCGGTCTCCCGCTCACCCGACACACCCACCTGCCGCTGCTCGGCAGGATCCTCGAGCTGCGCGACAACTTCTCCGCGTACGACGCCACCTACGTCGCCCTCGCGGAGCGCCTCGGCGCCCGGCTGCTTACGACCGACGTGCGCCTGGCGCGCGCGGTTCGCGCCGCGCGTGACGTCACAGTCGCGCTCGTCTGAGCACGGCGCTGACCGCCGTCTGACAGCAGATCGAGCAGCGCCGCGAGGGGCTTGAGCGGCTCACCCGAATCGCGACGGCGCAGCGCGACGATCTGGCGCTTGACCGTCGGGAACCCTATGACGCTCACGACCCGCAGAGAGCGATCCGCGATCTCGCGCAGCACGGCGGTCCGCGGCAGCAACGCGATCCCAAGGCCCTCCTCGACCATCTTCTTCGCGGCCTCAGCGTTGTCGAGCTCCATCAGCTGACCGGGCGCGACTCCCGCTTCGCGGAGCATCGCGCTGGTGAGCTCGTGATAGCTGGACGTGCGGTCGAACATGATCAGCCGCTCGCCGGAGATGGCGGCCGGCCTGATGCGCGCGTCCTTCGCGAAGCGATGTCGGGAGTCGCAGACGAGGACGAGCTCGTCCTGGTAGAGCGGGATGCTCTCGATCTCCGGGTGCAAGAGGGCGCGCGTCAGGCCGACCTGTACGGCATCGGCGAGCACCAGCCCGAGCACCTCCTCGGAATGCCCGCTGCGCACCGACAGGCGGAGATCGGGGAAGCGCTTCTGCAGATCACGGAGCGCGGGCGGCAGCGCGTAGGCGGAGATCGCGGGCGCCGCGCCGATCGCGAGCTCACCGCTCTCGCCACGCTCGAGCCGCGCGACGAGCGCTCGTCCCTCGTCCGCCGTCTCCACGGCTCGAGCGGCGTAGGGCAGGAAGGCGCGTCCCGCATCCGTGAGCCGGGCACCACGACGGCCGCGCACCAGGAGGACCGAGCCGAGCTCCTCCTCGAGCGCATTGAGGCGCGCCGTCAACGCGGGCTGACTGACGAACAGCGCGTCCGCCGCGCGGCTGACGCTGCCGAGCCGCGCCGCTTGCAACAAGGCCTCGAGCTGTGCGAGCTGCATGACCGAGACTATAAACCGCGCTGATACAACATATCCGCTAAATCCATTTGACTGAGGTCGCTCGCCGGCCGAAAGTCCCTCCATGGACACACAAGAGCTTCTCGACCACGCGCTCGTCGATGAGATCGTCGAGATCGCCATCACGCGCGCGCAGCCGGTGCGCACGATCCAGGACACCGCGATCTGCGGCTGCCCGGACCTGTGCGACCGCGACCACGACAACTAGAACACCAGAAGGACGGTGCCCGAGATGACCGAGCGGACCATGCCCAGTCCCCTGCTGCCCGACGGCATCACGCTCCCGCGGTCCCGCTCGGAGCATCCCTCGATCAGGCTCCGCAGGCTTCTGAAGGAGAAGCCCTACGTGTTCGCGCCGGGCGTGTACGACCCCCACGGCGCGCAGATCGCGATGTACCACGGGGTCGACGCCATCTACTTCAGCGGCTACTCGTTCGCGATGGGGCATCTCGGCGCCACCGACATGGATCTGTACTCCAGCGTCGAGATCGCCGACGGCGCCCGCCGCACCGTGAGCGCGCTGCGGAAGCTGCAGCTCACGGCGGCCGTGGGCGATCTCGAGCACGGCGTGCCAGGGAAGACGCTCGAGATCCCGCCGGTCCTCGTCGACATGGACACGGGATATGGCAACGTCTTCAACGTCCAGCGCACGACCGAGCTCTACGTCAACGCGGGCGTCGCCGCGGCGCACATCGAGGACCAGGTCGCGCCGAAGCGCTGCGGCCACATCGCCGGCAAGGCGCTGATCCCCGCAGGTGAGATGGTCGGCAAGCTGCGCATGATGCGCGCCGTGGCCGACGACCTCGGGAACAAGGACTTCGTCATCGTCGCGCGGACCGACGGCGTGTCGGCCGTCGACGCGCTGGAGGACGAGCGCGGGCTCGACCTCGCGCTGGAGCGCGCGTATCGCTACCTCGACAGCGGAATTCCAGATTTGGTGTGGTGCGAGTTCCCCACCGCCGAGCGCGGGCCCGTGGAGAAGTTCGCCGACGAGGTGCTCAAGCGCTACCCCGACGCGCAGCTCGCGTTCAACTTCTCGAGCTCGTTCAAGTGGTTCAACGAATCGAACCCGCTCACCTTCGCGGAGCTCGGGCAGCTCGGACACAAGTTCATCTTCATCACGCTGGCGGCGCAGCATTCGATGGCCTACGGCTTCAGCCGGCTGCTGCGTTCGATGGCGGCGCGGAACGAGCGCCCGTACATCGAGATGCAGCATGCCGAGTGGGCGGACGACGACCTGCCGACCAAGAGCCACCACGTCTTCTCGGGTGTGCCGTACCACCAGCTGCTCGGCGAGCTCTACGGCAGCGCCCGGCTCGGACGCGAGGTGACCGAGGGACTCGCGGCAACAAGCGTCGTCTAGCGCGCACAATTCCCATATCCAGACCATCAGACCCGCGCATCTGAAACCGGGCGCCGAGGCGCCGATCAACGCCACGCCCGAGCGCGCGCCCGGCGCGAGCGCGCGCACGGTCCGAGGCAGATCGCTGATCTTCTGGGACCCCAAGGTGCCGGGCCAGAAGCTGGCCACGATCGACACCGACCAGATCACGCCCGCCAGCGACTGCGTGTCAGAGAGCCTCGAGACGCTCGACGAGCGCTGGAAGGCGGGCTCGTTCCGCTACCTGATGCCCGACTTCCGCGAGCGCGTGCACCGGGGCGAGACGTTCCTCGTCGCGGGCGACCGCTTCGCCATCGGCTCGTCGCGCGAGATGAGCCCCGCCGGACTGAAGGGCGTGGCCGAGGAGGCCGGGCTCGAGCTCGTGATCGTCTGCGGCGCGAACATGGGCGACATCTTCCGGCGCAACGCGCTGAACCTCGGGCTCCACGTCGTGCAGAGCACCGAGGCGGTGAACGACGCGCAAGAGGGCGACGCGTTCGCGTTCGACCCCGTCACGCGGCGTCTGACCAACGAGACGCGCGCGAGGACCTACGACCCTGTACCGCTCAGCCCGCAGGAGGAATCGATCCGGCGATCGGACGGCATCCTCGCGGTCGGCCGGCGCGAGCTCGCCGCATCGATCGCCCGCGAGCCGAGCATCGAATGGGCCGACGCGTCGCTCGCGCGCAGGATGACGACGACCGAGCAGATCGTGTGGTCGCACCGCGTCGACAGGGATGCCGAGGTCGCGCCGGGCGCGACGCTCCGCGTCTACGCCGACCTGCTGCCGGCGTCCGACGGCACGGCGCCGTTCTCCATCCACACCTTCGACAAGATCACCGGCGGCGATCTCATCGACCCGCGCCAGATCGCGATCGCCAACGACCACTTCGTCTTCACCGGCAAGGAGATCGATTAGAAGCAGACGTCGATCGGACGCGCCTTCGCCGGGAAGCACGGGATCGGCAAGCCGTACTACGCGACACCGGGTGACGGGATCTTCCACTTCTATTTCCCGGAGCAGGGCCTGGTCGTCCCCGGCGCGTTCATCCCGGGGGCCGACTCGCACAGCCGCGCGTACGGCGCGTATGGCGCGGCGGGCTTCGGCGTCGGCTCGACCTCTCTCGGCTTCGGCTGGGCGACCGGGTACGTGTACTTCACCGTGCCGAAGCAGCGCCGCGTCGTGTTCCGCGGCACGCTGCAGCCGTGGGCGAGCGGCAAGGACGTCGTGCTCACCGTGCTGCGCCGCTGGGGCGCGAAGCAGGCGCAGGGCATGAGCGTCGAGTTCGTCGACGCGGACGGGCAGCTGCCGGTGAGCTACCGCAACACGATCGCGAACATGATGGCCGAGGCCGAGGCGATGAACGGGATCTTCGCCGCCGATGACCTCACGTACGCGTGGTATCGCGCGAAGGGAAAGGGCGAGCTCCCCTACCCGCGCATCGCGCCCGGCGCCGACGCGCGGTACGAGATCGACGAGGTCGTCGACCTCTCGGAGGTGCGGCCGCTCGTCGCGAAGCCGTTCAGCCCCGGCAACGCGTTCCCGGCCGAAGAGGTCGCGAAGGAGCGGATCGCCTTCGACAAGGCGCTCATCGGGTCGTGCACGAACGGTGGCTACGACGACCTGCTCGAGGCGGCGCTCGTGCTGCGCGGCGCGCGCGCGCACGGGCGAAGTGAATCCACGACGGAGCTCGTCATCTTCCCCGGCTCCGGCGAGGTGAAGCGCGACATCGAGAAGCCGGACGCGCGCCTCGACGGGAAGTCGATCGCGAGCGTGCTCCGCGACGCCGGCGGCGAGATCCGCGAGTCGTGGTGCGGCCCGTGCTTCGGCCAGGGGCCCGACGCGCTGAAGCCGGGTCAGCGCGCGATCACGTCGTTCAATCGCAACTGGGCGAACCGCATGGGCGTCGGCGGCGAGGGATATCTGGCGAGCCCGGCCGTCGTCGCCGCGTCCGCGATGCTCGGCTACATGGGCTCGCCGACCGACCTCGGCCTCGAGTGGGATCCCGAGGTCTTCGGCGACGTCAGCTCCCCGCGACCGCGGCCGTGACAGGCGACGAGCCTGCTCGTCGTTCGAAGACGAAGAGGTTGTTCAGGCCCAGCTGAAAGCGACGATGCGTGATGAGCCGGAAACCGGCCGGCTCGAAGATGGCGCGCGTCTGCGCGATCAAGAACCCGTGATGCTCGTGGACCGACATCCCGTGCGCGAGCCGTAGGGACCGCAGGAGCTCCACGATCCGATCGACCGCCGGCTCGGGGACGGTCACGATCAGTCGCCCGCCCTCGCCGAGCAGCCTCGCCGCAGTGGCGGCCACGGACGCGTATGAAGAGGCCGGCAGATGCTCGACGACCGCGAGCATGGTGATCGCGTCGAAGCGCTCGTCCGGTGCGTCGGCGGGGAACGCACCGCGCACGAAGCGCAGTCCCTCCCGCGCGCGTGTGGTGGGCGCGCCGGGATCGATGCCGACGCCACCGGCCACCCGGTCGCGCAGAACAGCGAAGAGCGCGCCATCGGCGCACCCGACATCGAGCACGCGCGCACCAGCGGGGATCCACGGTGCGGCCATCGCGATGCGCCATCGCTGGAGCAGGCGATCCAGTCCCGTCATCCGTCGATATCATCGGGCTCGCGTGCGCCGAGCAGGCATCGTCGTCGTCGGGGCCATCGCGGCGGTCGTCGTGCTGGGCGCGATCGGCGTGCCGGCGGACACCTACAAGGGCGGCGACTTCCTTCAGTTCTGGCTCCAGCCTCAGGCGTTCTTCTACGGGACGAGCCCCTACGACCCCGCGTGGTGGGCACGGATGCACGCGCGAGTCGGCGTCCCGCCACTCTTTGACGAGGCGGTCTACCCGCCGTACGACGCCATCGCCTTCCTGCCCCTCGCGCTCCTCCCGCTGTCGTACGCCGCGGCGGCCTGGCTGGTCGCGCAGCTCGTCGCCGTCGCCGCCGTCGCGGTCGGCCTTGCGCGTCGCATCTCGGACCGCGCGGGCCGGAGCGTCTTCCTCGCGGTCGTCGCGACCTTCCAGCCGCTGTGGCTGCTCGTCGTGGGCGGCAATATCACGGGCTTCCTGCTCGCCGCGCTCGGCAGCGCCTATCTCGCCGCGCTCGATGGCCGGATCTTCCGCTGCGGCGCGCTCCTCGGTCTCCTCGTGGTGAAGCCGCATCCGTTCGCGTTCCTCGCGGTCGCGGTTCTCGCCTCCGTCCAACGAGTGCAGCGGCGCGCGCTCGTCCTCGGCGCCCTGGCCACCGCGGGACCGCTCGCCGGGATGACGCTGCTCTTGCGTCCGTCGTGGTACGCGGAATGGCTGCCCGCGGCGCTCGGCCTGCAGTCGGCGCCCGGCAGCAACGCGACCGTCTGGACGATCGGACGGGTCATCGGCCTCGAGGCGCCGCTGCTCGGCGGCGCCGTGGCCATCGCGCTCATCGTCGCGTTCGGCATCTGGTCACGCCGGACCCGGCCTTCCCTCGCGCTCGCGATCGCGGTCGCGATCCCGGTCTCGCTGGCGGTGGCACCTCATGGCTGGAGCTACGACCACCTCCTGCTGCTGGTGCCGCTGTCCGTGCTGATCGATCGCGTCGGGTCGGGATCGGTGACCCGGCGCGCCGCGGTCGTGCTCGGCGCGTGCGCGCTGCCGTGGCTCCTCTACGCGCTCGCGTTCCGGCGAGGCGGAGAGGAGCTCAGCGCGATCACACCGCTCGCCGTGTTCGCGCTGCTGCTCGTCGTGGGTCGCTCAGCGGCTCCGTCGCAGCCCAAGGATGCTGAAGAAGAAGCTCGACAGGATGGTCTGAGAGCCGAGCGCGATCGCGGTCGCCGAGACGATGACGACCCGCATCGTCAGCGATGACGGGTCGAGCTCACCGAAGCTCCTCGAGTCCCACATCAAGAACGCCCAGGCAGAGCCCGCGAGCCCCGCGAGCACCAGCAATCCCCCGAGCGCGAGACCGACCTCGAGGGTCGCCACGCGGAAGACGCGGTTCAGTCGAGGATCCTCCGGCATGAGGCCCTCGTTGATCGCGAAGATCTTCGTGAACAGCGCGAAGACCACGGTCTGGAAGCCGATGAGCACCGCTGCCGCGGCGTACACGAGGCTGTGGACGCGGGGCGTCGGGAGCAGCAGCGCGCCCGCGATCGCGCCGGCGAGGAGGAGGAGCCCGCCGGGATAGAGGAACAGCCAGCGCGGGCTGTACAGCAGCAGGAAGCGAAGGTGCCGCCATCCGTCGCGCCATGTCCGCAGGTGCGACGGTCGACCGCGGCCATCGGGCGAGAGCGTCGTGGGCACCTCGCTGATCCGCAGCCCGGCCAGGCTGGCGCGCACGACCATCTCCGACGCGAACTCCATCCCCGTCGTCCTCAGGCCGAGACCGAGGATCGCGTCACGGCGAAAGCCGCGCATCCCAGCGTGGAAATCACCGATCCGACTGCCGAAGAAGAGCCGGCCGAGGCCCGACAGCACCGGATTGCCGACATAGCGGTGAAGGGCAGGCATCGCTCCCGGCGCGATACCTCCTGTGAAGCGATTCCCCATGACAAGGTCGTGTCCGCTCCGCAGCATCGCGAGGAACCTGCCCGACTGTCCGAAGTCGTAGCTCTGGTCGGCGTCGGCCATGATCACGTAGCGTCCCCGCGCCGCCGTGATCCCCGCGAGGAGCGCCGCGCCGTACCCACGCTGCTCGACCGGCACGACACGCGCGCCGTGTCTCGCGGCGATCTCAGCCGAGCCGTCGGCGCTGCCATTGTCGGCGACGATCACCTCGCCTGTCGTGCCGGACGTGTGCAGGGCCGCCTTCGCCGCGTCGACGCAGGCACCCACGGTCGCCGCTTCGTTCAGGCACGGCATGATGATGCTCAGCTCGCAGTCGTCCGGCACGGACGCAATCGTGCACCGTCGACCCCGTGCGGTGAAGGGGGCGGCCGGCGGCCGCAGACAAGGGGTCTTGAGGGGGAAACGAAGGGCATGAATGGATGCCAAAAGCTCGCATGATGGGAAGGCGCCGCGGGTAAGCTCCAGTTCTCGATGGAGGACATCGCCGCCCTTCTAATTGAGAAGCTTGCGACTAACTAGGCCTCGGTGAACTATGCGAAATGACCTTTCCTTGAAAGGGAGACGGCCGAAGGAAGACGGACACAGAGGCCGAATCCGCGAACTTGCTGAGCAAACTGTGATGCGCCGGGCCAACCAAGCACATCGCAGTGGACACAAGGGAAACGGACACGCGGATCATGGACGACGAGGTAGACGGCCAAAGGAAGACGGCTGTGGCCGCGCGCTTCAGCTCAGCCTCGAACTCGCTGCCAAGACGGCCTTCAAGCTCCAGAGCCCGTTCGTCGTCTCCGATGCCTCCGAGATGTGCTTGGCGTCACCGAGCCCGATCCGCGCGAGGCGCTGACCGAGACGGTCCACTGGCTCTGGGATCACGGAGGAGATAACTACTCCCGTTGACGGCTCCGCGGCGACGCCTACCCCCCCGCTGCCCCGAGCGGCGCGATCGATAGTCGGTTCTTCCACCCGCCAAGGCCGCGACGGAGGTTGCGTTCTGGGCAAGAGAGGGAGGGTGCGCCACAGCGGGATCGAGGGCGTCTCCCTCTATCCCCCGGATAGTAGGATATGTACATGTCTATCAATACGCCGTCGAACGGGGGAAGCGTCCTGCGCACCCTGCGCACCGACGCGGCGCTGCGCACGCTCATCGCCGCGGGACCGGTCGTCTCGTCGCCCGACCTCGAGCCCTGGGTGCTACGCCAGCTCGTACGCACGGGGCGCATCGCTCGTCTGCGCCGCGGCAGGTACCTTGTGCCCGACGCCAAGGGCCGCATGCTCCCGCCGGCGGCGGTCGCCGCGCTCCTCGAGCCGAAGGGTCACCTCAGCTGCTTTGGCGGGGTCGTCCTCCACGGCCTCACCGACCAAGACACCGACACCTGGGTCGTGGTGAGCGCGCGGCGCCAGGCTGCCGCCCGCTACGGCCGCGCGCGCATCGTGTTCGTCCGACCCCGCGCGCGCGCGCCGCGCGCTCGCGTCCGCACGCTGCGCATCGCGAGCGTCGAGATCCGGGTCGCCGCGCCGGAGGATGCCTTCGTCGACTGCCTCGAGCGGCCGCGATATGGGCCCGGCCCCACCGAGTTGCTGCGCATCCTCCGCACCGGTCTTCGCGCCCGGAGGCTCTCGTCCCGCCGCTTGCGGGAGCGTGCCCTGCACGGCGGCTCCCCCTCCGTCGCCGCACGGCTCGGTCTACTCCTCGAGCTCGCGACCGGCCAGCGCGACCCTCGCCTCTACGCCTTCGCGCGGACCTCGCATCGCTGGCGTGCGCTCGCGGAGGAGCACAGGACGGTCCGGCGCGACAGCGCCTGGCGACTCACCATGCCGACCCCGCCCGAACAAATCGGGCGCGCAGCGCGCGAGTGACGAAGCGGCCGACGCACGGGCGGGGCGGCCGCACGTCGCGGGGCGCAGCGCGACCACCGACCCAGCGCGAGCTCTTTCGTCGTGCGGCGCGCGACCTCGGGGTCAGCGCGGCCGACTACGAGCGCGCCGACATCCTCGCGCAGATCGCCGAACTCCTGAGACGGCACACGGCGATCGGCCGGATGCTGGCGTTCAAGGGCGGCGCGGTCATGACGCTGGTCGACCGGAGCCCGCGCCTCTCGGCGGACCTCGACGCCGTGGTGGTGACGGGCGGCGCCGTGCACGACCGCCAGGTCCGCGCGGCACTGCTGGCCGAACTCGGCGGCCGACGCCTCGTCACGGACGTCGGAATCGTGAACCCAGGGCGCCAGAGCTTGCAGTACCCATTCATCAAGGCGCGCTCCTTCAGCGGTCTCGGCGACGTGAACATCCGGCTCGAGGTCAGTTGGCGCGAGCCTCCCCTGCTGCCCACGGAGACGATCGAAGTCCGCATCCCGCGTGACGTCCGGCTCGCCGCTGCGGCGCCGCGCCTCATCCGGCTTCCGGTGCTCGCGCGGATCGAGCGGGTGGCGGAGAAGATGCGCGCCTTTCTCGAGCGCGGTCTCGACCGCGACGCGTTCGACCTCCACTACCAGGCCGGCCCCCTGTCCAGCGACGACCGGACGGTGCTGCGCGGCCTCATCCGACGCAAGTTGCTGAAGAGCGAACTCCCGGAGGGCTGCGACCTCAAGGCACAGTTCACAACGGCCCTGGCGGGAGCGAAGCGAACGTGGCCGCGCGGACTGGTCATCGTGGCGGAGCCGCCGGCATGGGCGGACGTCGAGCGCACGGTCGTCGCCACGTACGAGCCGCTCCTTCAGCGTCGTCTGCGCCGGTCCGAATAGCCGCTGTCGGCAGGGATGCGGGGGTTGTGTGGCCTTGGGATCTGCTCAGGGTGGTAAAACGTCGAATTCGACGGCGTACTTGCCGTAGCGCAGTCGTCTCCAGCTCGTCTGCGCAAGTGCGTCCGGCGGATATGGCGGATCGTCCATCAGCTGAACGAGGTCGGCCACTGAAGCGTCGCGCTTGAGCGTGTACGCAAGCATCCGGTGCGAGCGGATCGTCACCCCATCTGCGACCGCCTCAAGGGGCAGCAGATCGGGGGTCACGACGAACCACCGGATCCGCGCCTCCCGCGCCTGTGCCCATGACTCCGGCCACTGCGGAAGGGCGACGCCCCGCACGATCTCGTCCCGGAGCCTGACTACCTGAGCCCGCTTCTTCTTCGCGATCGCTTCCATCTGCGCGATCTCTTTGGACCCGTCGGGCCCGATGCGCCACATCACCTCGAAGACGGCCATCAGCTGCTGGCGCGGGTCATAGGTGACGACATCGAGATCGCCGGCCTGGCTGCCGTTCGCGCGCGTGACCTTGATCCCCGTCGCAATCTCCGCGGCCGCGAGTCGACGCAGTGTTTCCGTCATCTTCGCGATGCCAAGCGCACCCAGCTGTCGTCCTGCGGCGCCGAACGTCCGGGGGTCTCGCTGCAAGAGCGCCGTCAAGTTCCGCGGCAAGCTCGATGGCACGATCAAGCTGCTCATGGGCACGAGCATCTCGCCGACAGGCAACACGGGAGCAAGGCATGGGTCATCGCTGCGTTCTGGGTCGTACGTCAGGAGATCGACGACGGCCTCGATCGGCCCGGCGGGACGGCCGGTCGCTTCAGTGAACTCGCGCACGAGGTCTGGGCGCGAGTAGGGCGGGATCACGGCCAGGAGATTGACGCAGCCGCGGATCGTGGCGACGTGGCTGTGCATCGCCCGCGCGAGGAGTTCACCGAGGACCGCCTCGGCATCGGATGGCGTGAAGCTACCGAGATCGAGATCTCCGCTCAGGTAGCGCGGAGACGACGTGATCGCGCGCTCGGCCTCGTGCCGGTACTCGGCTCGCGCCTCGAGAGGCATCGTGCTCCACGGTACGTTCCATCCGCCGCTGTCGAGCCAAGACCGGAACTCGGGCGACCAACGACGCGCAGCCTCCTCAGGCGACGGGATGGACCGAACGTCGTTGACGACCCCGAGCATGCGGTCGAGGCTGTCGACGCGCGCGTCCGCCGCGTACCGGAACCTGAGAGTCGTCCCATCAGCTTCATAGCGCCTCGCACCGATGCGAGCCTCGGCGAGCAAGTTCTCGATGCCGACGTGGTCGCCCGCAAGGTCGAACAAGGCGTGCCTCTCGCCCTCGGTGCGTGGCCGAAGGCTGGGACGCCTTCGCCCGAGGTAGCGGTACGCCCACTTGACCGCCATTGCGAGCTGGTTGTGCTGTCCTCTCATGGCGAGAAGCGCGAGTACCTCGCGGTCCGCGGCGAGCAGGCGCCGCTGATCGATGACGGGCCAGACGTTGAGCCACGCGAGCAGCGGATACATCACGTCGCGGTCGTGCGTCCAACAACGAAGCCGTGGAGGACGTGCGACTACGTATGCCTCGAACTGATCGAGCGTTACTGAGGAGGCGACTTTCGTTGGCACTCCAGGAGTATCAGACCGATCCTCTATCGGCCCGAAGCTAAAGCCTGGCCACCGCCAATACTGTCGCCGTGTAGCTGCGGAACGACCACACGTATTGTGCAGCGACGCTTAGGCGAGCGATCACATGCAGGCGTTGCCGGTTGGTAAGCCGCTGCTCTCGTGGCCTGCGCTCTACTCGAAAGCGGCGGAGCTATCCAAGGACCACTGAGACGCGAACCGAAGCGGCGATGCGGGCGCGACCACCGCTACCATCGGCTCCGCCGCAGTGCCGAGCTGCCACTGCCCGCCGCGGTTCCGGATGAACAGTGCCGGATGGGTACGGAGCACCTCACGCGCGGCCTCCTCTGCGAGCACGACACCATGAAGCCGCAGCTGATCGGCGATCTCGCGGGCGGAGATCGGACCGGCGGCGTTGGCGAGAAGCCGCGAGACGTTCCACTCGTTGGGCAGTGACGGGGTCACGCGCGGCGTCTGCGGCATCCGGACCGAGAGCTCGTGGTATGCCGTCATCAACTTGCCGGCGGCCTCCAATACCTGCGTTAGAAGCGGACGCCACTCGACCGAGGCGATCCATTCGACGAGCTGCTCGTTCTTCCGCAGACGCGCGATCACGACCGCAAGGCCCAGCACGACGAGGATCGCGGGCAGGGGATGCCGCATCGCCTGATCGAGCAGCCAACGAGCCATGCGCACGAGCGCGGCCGTCGCCTCAGCGCTGAGACCGAGCCCCATGAATGCCGCGCACTTGCCGCTGACAAGCTCGCCCATGGCAAGGGCGACCGCGAGGTCGAACTGCTCGGCAAGGCCGTGCTCACGCAGATCCTTGTCCCAGGAGATCGCCCGGATACCGAGAAGGGCTGCGAGCTGCGCGAGGTCGCGGTCGCTGACGCCGCGTCGGTCGAGATCAACCGGGTACGGGATCGTCGGAGGGACCTCGACGACGCGAAGGCGAGCGCGCGCGGGAAGCCAGTACTGATCGATCGTCGCCGGGTCGAGCTCGCGTTCAGCAAGGCGCAGCGGCAGCTTCTCGTCGACCTCGTGAACGCAGCGGCTCGTCGTGATAGGACGGACCACCCGCGCGCGGACCAAATCGAGGAATGCGACCGAGTGACCGCGCATCGCGGCTCCCAGGACCTGCTGGATCAGGTTCTGCGCGTCGACGACCTGCGGATAGATCGACAAGAACGGATGCGGGTAGACGCCGCCCATGTGGAGTCCCAGGAGCTCGAAGAACCCGAGTTCGCTGTCGTCCGCCCACCTGCGGCTCTGGCGGGCCCCAACGAGCGCCACTGCGCCGTCCGTGAGAGAGACCAGGTGCGCGCCGAGGTTGGGCGAAACGGCCATGTTCCGGACCCTACTACGACCTTCGGCCGACGGGTCAAGTCAGAACACGAAGAGTCCCTCCGAATGTTGTGCTAGCGACGTTCGAGGAGCCGATGCGACGCGGACAGGGCTCAGAAGGTGCTTGTCGGACGGGGCATCCTAGCGTCGATGTCGGACTCGGGTGGAGCACGCACGGAGATCAGTGAGGCAACGCAGCGAGGCCTCGATGTCGTTCTCGCCCACGCCGAGGACCTCCTCGCTGGTGCGCGGCTCCTCGCGCCGTACCCGAACCTTGCCTTCCACCTTGCGGTCCTCAGCCTTGAGGAGGTGGGCCGCTCGAGCTTGATCGTCATGGAGGAGGTCGCGCGCCGCGACGACGAAGGTGGTCGGCTCCGCCACGAGAGCGAGGATCACGTTCGGAAGCTCTTCTGGGCGTTCTGGGGACCGTCCTTTGGGCGTGAGGTGATCACAGGGGACCAGATCCGTTCGTTCCAGGACCTCGCACAGGAGGTCCACGAGAAGCGCCAGCGCGGCCTCTACGTCGACCCCGAGGGGTCGCCGCCGCGCGACGCGATCTCCAGTGGGGAAGCCGAGAACGTGATCGGCCTCGCGGCGGCGCGCTTGGGAATGGCGCGCGCTTCGAAATGGGGACCTCTCGACGACGATCGCGCCGCACTGGTGCGCTGGTTCATGGACGCTACGGCGGATCCGGAGACCCGACGCCAGATCTCGAGCCGTGGCTCGATGGAGAAGCTCGCCGAGATCGGGAACGTGCCGGACTGGGTCGCCTGGCTTCGGACCAAGATCGAGGCGGGGCAGCGACGGTCGATCGAGCTCGCGGAGCAGGAGCTCGCGCGCGAAGCGCCTAGCGATGCAGAGCAGCTCGAGCCGAAGTGGCGGTTCAAGATGCGGCTCGTCAGCGGATCCCACTCGATTAGGGCGCGGCCGCTGACCTGGTGGAACGGCATCTCGGGGTCGATCAAGTTCCACCCGGTCACCACCGACCGACAGCAGCTAGTCGTCGAGATGATCCTGCCGAAGCGCGTCCCGGTGGCGGCCGTCTGGTACACCGGGCTGGGCCTCGCGAACAGGATCGTCCTGGCGCTCAACATCGGGGCGACAGTCTTCTTCTGGTGGTACATGCCCGAGCACATCAGCCGGTATTACGACGAGCTCACCGACGTCGAGACCAACGCCGGCGTCGTCGTCGAGCGGACGCCCGCACTACGCCTCGACTGGGGTCATCTCGCACTTACTCAGGACGAGCTCGCACGCGTCGCCCTCTGCTTCGGCGCGCTCCCGCATCGCGACGAACCTGAGAAGGGGGTTGCCTTCGATCACTACCTCACCGGCCTCGGCTTCCTTGCGAAGACGGACGTCTTCATGCAGTTCGAGGCCAACGCCTTCGAGCACTTTTACCTCGCGCTCAAGGAAGCAACACGGATCTATGGCGATTGGGATGGGATGTCCCCGTTCGCGCCCTCGTTCGAGCGCGTCATCGCGGAGCACCTGCATGAAGAGCCGGACCGCGCGAAGTTCCGCGCCGCAGGTGACAAGATCGACACAGGAGCGCAGCGCGAGCTGCGCGTCGACTTTCTCCGACGTCGCGATGATGAAGGTGCTTACGGACGCCTACCTCATACGCAAACTCATGAAAGAGGCGGATAAGGTGCGGCATGGTCCAGTACCTGAGACCAAGCCGCAGGGCGCACCGCAAGGGCAGCCGTGAGTAGCGCCAGAGGGAGTCGAACCCTCGTTGCGGCCTTGAAAGGGCCGAGTCCTAACCGCCAGGTCCCATAGGTCGCCGTCAAGAGGGAATCCCCTCCGGGACGATGAAGTCGTGATCTGAACGCCAGACACCCCAGACAATCGCAAGCGCCTTCTTCATGCAGTGGCCCAGAGCGTTCATCTTGGACTTGCCCTCGGCCCG
>JACQAT010000002.1 GCA_016194865.1 Chloroflexota bacterium | reverse complement strand
CGGGTCCCGCATCACCGCACGAAGGCGAAGCGCGAGGGCCGGAGACTAGCGGCAACGGACTGGCCGTATAGACGAGCTCCGGACTCCCCGCTCAGGTCGCCTGCAGTGTGCGACCTGCGACGCGAGCTATATCAGACGAGCAGCGTCGCGCGTAGCGCGGTCGCGATGAGTGACTCGGCACGCCGGCCCGCCGGACCCGTGATCGCGAGCCGCCATGTCGGGTAGGCCATGAGCGCGTGCGCGAGCGCGGTCGCGTCGCTCGTGCGCACGCGCAGCGAGCCGCGATGCGCGATGTCGGCCATGATCCGCTGGATGATCCGCAGTCGAACGCCGTCGAGGTCACGAAGCAGGGCTGCGCTGTGCGGCGGGAGGCCGCCGTCCGCCAGCGTCTCGAGGAGGCGCTTCTCGCTGCGGTAGCTCCGGCGATGGAAGACGACGAGCTCGTTCAATATCGCCTCGGCGCTCGCGCCCGCGGATGGACGCCAGCGCGCCACGCGGACGGCGAATGCCGTCGCGCGACGCCGCAGTGCGTCGTGCACGAGCTGCGACTTCTGGGGCGAGTGCAGGTACACCGTGCGCGTCGCGACGCCCGCTCGCCTGGCGACCGCTGCCACACGCAGGCCCGCGTAGCCCACGAGCGCCAGCTCCGCGAGGGTGGCGCTCTCGATGGCCGCGCTGGTGCGGGATACGTTCTCGGCGCGTGAAGTCACTACACACAGTATGCAGTGAGTTGATGGGCCGCCGTGGTACCGTTCCCGCCGATGGGATCCGCGCTCGCGTACGTCTTCCCGGGGCAGGGCTCGCAGGCCGTCGGCATGGGCCGCGACGTGTTCGAGTCGTCCGCGCGCGCGCGCGAGACGTTCCTGGAGGCCGATTCCATCCTCGGCTACAAGCTGAGCGAGCTGTGCTTCAACGGCCCCGCCGAGAAGCTGAATGACACCACGTTCGCGCAGCCGGCGATCCTCACGACGAGCGTCGCGCTGCTGGAGGCGCTCGCGGAGTCGACGAACGGCGGCGGCGGGCGCATCACGATCGGGCGGGAGCCGCGTGGCGTCGCCGCCCTGCCCGCGGAGCTCCGACCCGCATTCGTCGCCGGCCATTCGCTCGGCGAGTACAGCGCACTGGTCGCCGCGGGCGTGCTGACGTTCTCGGACGCGCTGCGCCTTGTTGCCGAACGCGGCCGACTAGCCGCCACCAAGGGCGCGCGTGGCGCGATGGCCGCGATCATCGGGCTGTCGGCCGAAGAGGTCGACCGCGTGATCGCCGACACCGTGCCGACCGGCATGGCCGTCGTCGCCAATGACAACGGACCCTCGCAGGTGACGATCGCCGGCGACGCGGAGAGCGTCGCGACCGTGAGCAGGGCGCTCGCGGAGCGCGGTGCGCGCAAGGTCGTGCCGCTCCGCATCTCAGGCCCGTTCCACTTCCCGGCGATGGGTCGTATCGGCGCCGACCTGAACACGTTCATGCGCGGGCTGAGCTTCCGCGACCCGGTCGTCCCGGTGGTCGCGAACGTCTCGGCGCTCCCGCACCTCGGCGCCATCGCGATCCCCGACGCGCTCGTGCGTCATCTTTCGCAGCGCGTCGAGTGGCTGAGGTCCGTGCGCTTCATGGCCGAGCGCGGCGCCTCGACCTTCGTCGAGATCGGCGCGGGCCAGGTCGTGAACGGCCTCGTGAAGCGCATCGCCGACGTGCGCCTGCTGAACATCTCGGACCGGGCGACGCTGAGCATCGCGCTCCGCTCGCTCCGCGCGCGCCAGGGCGGATCGCCCGCGTGAGCAGGCGTGTCGTCGTGACCGGCATCGGCGCGGTCACCCCGATCGGCGCGACCGCCGCGGAGAGCTGGGATTCGATGATCCACGGGCGCGGCGGGATCGGGCGCATCACGCGCTTCGACCCGTCGCCCTACGAGTCGCAGATCGCCGGCGAGGTCAGGGACTTCGACCCGACGAAGTACATGGACCGCAAGGACGCCCGCCGGACCGACCGCTTCACGCAGTTCGCCGTCGCGGCGGCGTCGATGGCGATGGATGACGCGAAGCTCGACGTGACGAAGGACCAGACGCGGATCGGCTGCGCGATCGGCACCGGCGTCGGGGGCCTCGAGACCCTTATCGAGCAGGTCCTGCTCATGGAGAAGCGCGGACCCAGCCGGCTCTCGCCGTTCCTCGTGCCGATGCTCATGGCGAACGCCGGCGCGGCGCAGATCTCGATGCAGTTCGGCCTGCGGGGCGCGAACCTCTCTCATGTCTCCGCGTGCGCGTCGAGCGCGCACGCGATCGGCGAGTCAGCCGAGATCATCAAGCGCGGTCAGGCCGACGTGATGGTGGCCGGCGGGGCCGAGGCGGCGGTGCTTCCGCTCGCGATCGGCGCGTTCTCGACGATGCACGCGATGAGCCGGCGCAATGACGATCCCGAGCACGCGTCGCGTCCATTCGACAAGGACCGCGACGGCTTCGTGCTGTCGGAGGGCGGGGCGGTGGTCGTGCTCGAGGAGCGCGAGCATGCTCTCGCGCGCGAGGCGGCGATCTACGGCGAGCTCATGGGGTACGGCGCGACGGCCGACGCGTACCACATCACCTCGCCGTCACCCGAAGGCGAAGGAAACGCGCGCGCGACCGGGCATCTGCTCGGCGCCGCCGGCGCGATCGAGGCCATCGCGTCGCTGCTTGCGATCCGCGACGGCTGCATCCCGCCGACGATCAACTACCAGACCCCCGATCCCGCGCTCGATCTCGACTACGTGCCGAACCAGGCCCGGGCGCGGAAGATCACCACGGCGCTCTCGAACTCGATGGGCTTCGGCGGTCACAACGCGTCCCTGATCTTCCGCGCCGCGGCACCATGACCAGGACCGCGCTCATCACCGGCGCGGGGCGGGGTATCGGCCGCGCGACCGCGTCGCGCCTGGCCAGGGACGGCGTGCGCATCGCGCTCAACTTCAAGGGCAACCGCGAGGCGGCGGAGGAGTCGAAGCGGCTGGTCGAGGCGAATGGCGCGACCGCCGCGCTGATCCAGGGTGACATCGGCGCCGATGGCGAGGCCGAGCGCGTCGTGAAAGAGGCGCTCGCGTTCGGCGAGGGCCGCCTCGACATCCTGGTCAACAACGCGGGCATCACCCGTGACAACCTGCTGTTGCGCATGAGCGTCGAGGAATGGGACGCGGTGCTCGACCTCAACCTGCGCGGTACGTTCCTGGTCACGAAGGCCGCGATGCGGCCGATGCTGAAGCAGCGCTATGGGCGCATCGTCAACGTCGCGTCCATCGCCGGCGTCGCGGGGAATCCGGGCCAGGCGAACTACAGCGCCGCGAAGGCCGGGATCATCGGGTTCACGAAGACGGTCGCGCGCGAGATGGCGAGCCGCAACGTGACCGCGAACGCCGTCGCTCCCGGCTTCGTCCCGACCGACCTCACCTCGATCGTCCCCCAGGAGGTGCGGGACGCGATGCTGAAGCAGATCCCGCTCGGCCGGTTCGGCACGGTCGAGGACATCGCGAGCGCGATCGCGTTCCTCGCGTCGGATGAGGCGTCGTACATCACGGGTCAGGTGCTCGTCGTTGACGGAGGCATGGTCACCTAGCATTCGAGTCGTGGCCGCCCGTCGCGTCGCTCTCGTCATCGGTGTCGCCGTGCTCGTCTTCGTGCTCGATCGCATCACGAAGGGTGCCGTGGTCGCGAGCCTGCCGCTCGGCGCCTCGCGCGAGGTCATCGGCGACGTCGTGCGCATCACGCACGTGCGCAACAGCGGCGCGGCGTTCGGCCTGCTGCCCGAGCGGACGACCCTGCTCTCGATCCTGTCGGTCTTCGCGGTGCTCGCGATCGTCTACTACTACCGCAAGATCGCGCTCAACTCTCCCCTCGTCGCCGGGACGCTGGGCATGCAGCTCGGCGGCGCGATCGGCAACCTCGTGGACCGGCTCGGTCAGGGCTACGTCGTGGACTTCGTCGACGTGGGCATCGGGAACGTCCGGTACTGGTCGTTCAACGTCGCCGACTCGTCGATCGTCGTCGGGATCGCGCTCGTGACCATCCTCCTGTATCTCGAAGAGAAGAAGGTCGAGCGACGTCCGGCCTGAGCGAGCGCATCGAGCTCGAGGTCGACGAGACCGGGCAGCGGGTCGATCGATTCCTGGCGGAGCGCACGCAGCTCTCCCGCAGCGCCATCCAGCGGCTCGCGCGCGACGGGCACGTCAGTGTCGCGGGGAAGCCGGTCGAGCCCGCGTACCGGGTCCATTCGGGCGAGCGGCTCCTCGTCGAGGTGCCCGAGGCCGAGCCGGCCCTGTCGCTCGATGCCGAAGACATCCCGATCGACGTGATCTACGAGGACGAGGACGTGATGGTCGTGAACAAGCCGGCCGGTCTCGTGGTGCATCCGGCGTACGGGCATCGCACCGGGACGCTGGTGAACGCGGTGATCGGCCGGATCGCGAGCCAGACCGGACGGGACGCGGCGCGGCCCGGCATCGTCCACCGGCTCGACAAGGACACGAGCGGCGTCCTCATCGTCGCCAAGAACGACACGGCGCAGCTCGCGCTCTCGCGCCAGCTCCAGGCGAAGCGCTTCGCCAAGGAGTACCTCGCGCTCGTATGGGGCGATCCGGGCGGGCAGCCGGCGCAGGTGGACGCGCCCGTGCTGCGCGACGCGGACGATCGGCGCCGCATGGTCGTCCGCCAGACCGGGCGCGCGTCGGTGACGAATTTCGAGCGCATCGCCGTGTACGGCGACGGAGAGCGCCGCTCGCTCCTCCACGTCCGGCCCGAGACCGGACGGACCCATCAGATCCGCGTCCACCTCGCCTTCGCCCGACTCCCTATCGTTGGCGACCCCGTGTATGGAAAGACCGGCGACGACTCCGGGCTGGCTCGCCAGTGGCTCCACGCCTGGCGCCTGACCGTCCGGCTCCCGCATGCCGGCGAGCGGACGTTCGTCGCGCCGCTCGCGCCGGAGCTGCGCGCATACCTCGAGACGCTCGGGAGCGTGGCCGAGACGAAGCCGGCGTACGACGAGGCGATCGCGTGACGAGCCTCGACGGCCGCGGCCTGTTGGTGATCATCTCCGCGCCCTCGGGTGGAGGGAAGGACACGGTGATCGACAAGCTCGTCGACGTCCTCGACGACGCGGTCGTCTACGTGACCGCGACGAGCCGCAAGCCGCGGCCGAATGAGGTCCACGGGAGCGACTACTACTTCTACACACCGGAGAAGTTCCGCGAGGAGATCGAGCAGGGCAATTTCCTCGAATGGTCCATGGTCCACGGGGACTTCAAGGGCGTGCGGCGCGACGCGCTCGCCGACACGCTGCGCGACCATCAGGTGGTCATCGTGAAGCCGGAGCCGCAGGGCATGCGCAAGATCAAGGCGCTGCTGCCCGAGGTGCTCACGATCTTCCTGATGCCGCCCTCCGTCGACGCGCTGCGCAAGCGGCTCGTGCGCCGCGGGACCGAGTCTCCGGAGCAGATCGAGGTGCGGATGCGCAACGCCGACATCGAAATGGCGGCCACGCCTGAATACGACTACGTCGTCGTGAATGCCGATGACAAGATCGACGAGACCGTGAGAGAGGTCGCACGGATCATCAAGGAGGAGGCGCGCAAGCCGCGCCACTACGAGCTGTGATGAAGCCGGCGCGCTAATGCCTCGCACCGCGGAGGTCGCGGTCTTCGCGGGTCTTCGCGGCCCGGCCCGGACCTTCACCTACGCCGTGTCCGACGGGATGGAGCTGCGACCCGGGCACCTCGTCCGCATCGGTCTCGGCGCGCGCGCGGTCCGCGGATTGGTGATGGCGCTCGACGTGCCGGTCCCGGACGCGACGCTGAAGAGCGTCGACGCGCTGGTGCATCCGCTGCCGCTGCTCCAGGCGCATCAGCTGGCCCTCGCGAGATGGATCGCCGATCGGTATCGCTGCGGTCTGGCGGACGCGGTGCGCGCGATGCTGCCGCCGGCGCTGGCCGCGCGCGCCCAGGGCAGCGCGCTGACGGCGCCGCGCGGGGAACGGAGCGAAGCGGTCTACGCGCTCGTCCCCGGCGCGAGCGAGCCGGCGAAGCTCGGCGCTCGGCAGGTCGCGACGCTTCGCGCGGTCCGCGTCGGCGCCACGAGCGCGTCGGAGATCGAGAGCGTCGGCGGCTCGGCTGCCGCTGCCCGCTCGCTCGCGAAGCGCGGGCTCCTGACGGCTGGGCGGCGCTCGATCCGGCGGATCCCCGCCGAGTTCGCGCTCTCGGAGGAGGACGCGGTCCGCGACGCGGCCGCGACCGGGCCCCAACAAGAAGCGCTGGACGCCATACGTGGGCGAGGCGCATTCCTGCTGCACGGCGTGACCGGCAGCGGCAAGACCGAGGTGTACCTGCGCAGCGCCGCGCGCGCTCTCGCGGGCGGCGCAGGCGTGATCGTCCTCGTGCCCGAGATCGCGCTCACCGCGCAGGTCGTCGCGCGCTTCATCGCGCGCTTCGGCGATCGCGTGGCGCTCCTGCACAGCGCGCTGTCGGCGGGCGAGCGGTATGACGAGTGGCGCCGGATCCTCGACGGCGTCGCGGACGTGGTCGTCGGCTCCCGCTCCGCGCTGTTCGCTCCGCTGGCGCGCGTCGGGCTCATCGTCGTCGACGAGGAGCAGGAGCCGTCGTACAAGCAGGAGAGCGCGCCGCGCTACCACGCCGTCGACGCGGCGCTCGCGCTCGGCAGGCTCACCGGAGCGGCCGTCGTGCTGGGCAGCGCCACGCCGCGCGTGACGACGTATGAGCTGGCGACGCGCGGCGAGCTGGCTCTGTTGGAATTGCCGATCCGCATCGCGGCTCGCCCGCTGCCGCCTACAACGGTGGTCGACCTGAGGCTGGAGCTGAAGGCGGGCAATCGCGGGACGCTGTCGCGCGCGCTGCGGATCGGGCTGGAGCGAACGGTGTCGCGCGGCGAGCAGGCGATCCTGTTCCTGAACCGTCGCGGTTTCGCGACCTCGGTGCTGTGCCGTGATTGCGGCTTCGTGCTCCCGTGTCCCGCCTGCGACATCCCGTACGCGTACCACCTCAACGGCACGCTCGTGTGCCATCGCTGCGGACGGATCGAGAACAATGTTCCGCGTCTGTGCCCGAGCTGCGGGAGCCCGCGCATCCGCCATCTCGGCGTGGGCACGCAGCGCGTCGAGGAGGAGCTGCACGCGCTGCTGCCGAAGGCCGCCATCGCGCGGCTCGATCGCGACGCGGTGAAGCGCAAGGGCGCGCACGCGGCCGCGTACGAGGCGATGCGCTCCGGCCGGTCGCAGGTCGTCATCGGGACGCAGATGGTCGCCAAGGGCTTCGACCTTCCCGGCGTCACCCTGGTCGGCGTCATCAACGCGGACACGCTGCTCAACCTTCCCGACTACACGGCCTCCGAGCGCACGTTCCAGCTGCTGACGCAGGTCCTCGGGCGCTCCGGCCGCGGGCCGGCGGGCGGGACCGGCGTCCTCCAGACGTACCTTCCCGAGCATCACGCGGTGCGCAGTGCCGCGCTGCACGACTACCACGCCTTCGCCGAGGGCGAGCTCCTCGCGCGCAGGCGCTTCGGCTATCCGCCATACGGCCGGCTGGTGCTTCTTCAGACCTCGGCGAAGCGCGAGTCGACCGTGGAACGCCGCGCGACCGAGCTCGCGAGCGCGCTGCGCGCGAGCGCCGCGGGCGATGCCGAGGTGCTCGGGCCCGCGCCCGCCTTCGCCGCGAAGCGCGCCGGGAGCTACCGCGTGCAGCTCATCCTGCGGGGGGGTGATCCCTCCGCGCTCCTCGACCGCGTCCCCGTGGGGCCGGAGTGGACCGTCGACGTGGACCCGATGACCCTCCTGGGCTAGCGTCCCTTCCGATGGGCGACGAGCACGAGCGCGACGAGGACGAGCGACCGCACGAGCCGCGCGTCCGCGTGTCGAAGGGCCCCGGCTGGCTCATCGACGACGCGCGCCGCGCGAAGTGGTCGTCCCCGGAGTTCGTCGCCGCGAATGCCGTCGACATCCGGCAGGTCGGCGACCCGGTGCTGCACCGCCCTGCGAACAAGCCGAGCCTGCCGCGCGACCAGCTCGAGGCGCTGGTCGCGCGGATGTTCGCGTCGATGGTCGCGGCGAACGGCGTCGGGATCGCCGCGCCGCAGATCGGCGTCGCGCTGCGGCTCTGCATCATCGACGTCGACCACGCGGGCATCGTCGCGATGAACCCCGAGGTCGAGTGGACCAGCCCGGAGGTCGAGGAGACCAGCGAGGGCTGCCTTTCGGTGCGCGGCCTGTACGGGATGCTCGAGCGACCGCACGCGGCGCGCATCGTCGCTGTGAACGCGAGCGGGAAGCGTTTCATCGTCGAGGGCGAGGACACGGGCGCGCAGTGCATGCTCCACGAGACCGATCACCTCAACGGCATCCTGTACGTCGACCACCTGCGCTCGCGCGAGAAGGATCTGTTCCCGGTCGAGGCGGAGAGAGACCAAGAAGGGGACGATCTGTCGACCGAGGCCGAGGCTTCGTAGCTCCGCGCACCGTCTTCCTCGGCACCCCTGCCTTCGCGGTGCCGTCGCTCGACGCGTTGGCGCGCCTTGCCTCGCGGGGCGTCGTCGAGCTCACCGCCGTCGTGACGCAGCCCGATCGCCCCGGCCATCGCGGACGGATCGCGCCATCGCCGGTGAAGGCCCGTGCGCTCGAGCTCGGTCTCGACGTTGTCCAGCCCGCCCGCCTGCGCGGTGCTGAGCTCGAGGAGCTGATCGAGCGGCGGCCCGCGCAGCTCGTGTGGGCCGCGTACGGGAACCTCATCCCAAGCTCGCTGCTCGATGCGGCAGGCGGTCGCGCGATCAACGTGCACGCGTCGCTGCTCCCGCGCTGGCGCGGCGCCGCGCCCGTCGCCCATGCGCTCCTCGCGGGCGACCGCGAGACCGGGATCACGCTGATGCAGGGCACCGCGTCGCTCGATGCGGGTCCGATCCTCGGGGTCTCGCCGGTCACGATCGACGAGGTCGAGAACGCGGGCGAGCTGACCGCGCGTCTCGCCACGCTCGGTGGCGCCGTCCTCGAGCGCGAGCTGCCGCGCTATCTCTCGGGCGAGCTGCCCGCCCTTCCTCAGGACGAGGGACAGGTGGCATGGGCGCCGAAGGTCACGAGCGCGGATGGCGTGCTCGATCTCTCGCGTCCCGCGGACGAGCTGGTCCGCCGCGTGCGCGCGATGACACCGGACCCCGGCGCGTCGCTCGTGCTCCGCGGACAGCGCCTGCTCGTGACGCGCGCGTCGATCGCGGGCGGCCGCGGCACCGATCGCGGCACGCTCGAGCTCCGCGACGGCGTTCCCCATGTCGCGGCCGGCGCGGGCTGGCTGCGCCTGGACGAGGTCAGGCCTCCCGGCAGGAAGACGATGAGCGGCGCGGCCTGGGCACGCGGCCTACCACGTAGCCGCCAGGCGAAGTAGCAGGACGGTCACAGCACCGCGGTGCTGTGACCACCTACGCTCGATCACGTGAGCGACACCAGGCCGGCGATCAGCGACGTCCGCGAGGACGACCTCGTGCTGTGGCTCGCCGCGCGCGGCCAGCCGTCCTATCGCGCGAAGCAGATCAGGCGGCGGTTCGCAAAGACCGCCGCGGCATCGTGGGACGACCTCACGGAGCTGCCGGTCGCGCTCCGCGCCGAGCTGGCGAAGGCGTTCCGCTGGAGCGCCGTTTCCACAGTGACGGAGGAAGCGAGCGCCGATGGCGAGACGCGCAAGGTGCTGCGCGCGCTGATCGACGGGCAGCGGATCGAGAGCGTCCTCATGCCGCACCACGGAGCACGCAACGCGGTCTGCATCTCGACGCAGGCCGGCTGCCCGATGGCCTGCGCGTTCTGCGCGACCGGCGAGATGGGCCTCATCCGCAACCTGACGGCGGGCGAGATCGTCGACCAGGTGCGCCATTGGCAGCGCGAGCTGGGCGCGCGTGGCGAGCGGGTGTCGCACGTCGTCTACATGGGGATGGGGGAGCCGTTCAACAACTATGGCCCGACGATCGCGTCGGCGCGCGCGCTGATGGACGCCGAGCTGTTCGGCATCAGCCCCCGGCGGATCACGATCTCGACCTGCGGCGTCGTCCCGAAGATCGACGAGCTCGCGAACGAGGGCCTTCCGATCAACCTCGCGGTCTCGCTCCATGCGGCGGACGACCGGACCCGCGGCGCGATCATGCCCATCAACAGGAAGTGGGGCATCGATGAGGTCCTCGACGCGTCCGCGCGCTACGTCGAGCGGACCAGGCGCCGCGTGACCTTCGAGTACGTGCTCCTCGCGGGCGTCAACGACTCCGAGCGGGATGCGCGCACGCTCGCGTCACGGATCGCCTCACGTGGCCGCACGAGCGACTACCACGTGAATCTCATCCCGGTGAACGCGGGTCCGGGTGGCTTCGAGCGGCCGAAGGCCGAGGCCATGGAGGTGTTCGCCGAGGTCCTGCGCGAGGGTGGCATCGCGGCCACGGTGCGGATCAGCAAGGGGCAGGACATCCTGGCGGGCTGCGGTCAGCTGAAGGTGCCGGAAGGGGACGCGGCGCCGGCCGGGAAGGTCTAGCGGGCCGCGCGAGCCGCCTTCTTCGCCATGCGCGCGTCCTTCGTCTGGGTCCGGCGGCAGCGCGTGCACACGAGCAGCTTCACGCCCTTGATCACGGCGGGGTGCAGGTTCGCGTCGAAGCGGCGCTTCGTGTGCACCTTCGAGTGGCTCACGTTCGAGCCGAATGTCGCCGACTTGCCGCAGAGGGCGCAGGAGCGAGGCATCAGGAACGTCTCCTCAATGATTTCGGGGCTCCAGCGCAGTCGACGCGATCATGGAAAACGCTAGAGTCAAAAAATCGTAGCACCCTTGCGGCCTCCGCGCTCTTCGCGTGCTCGGCCGCCGGGAGGGACCCCTACGTGGTAGCGCAGTGCGATGGCACGAGACTGCTCCGCCTCATCGAGGCCGCGTCCGCGCGTCTCGCGCGCTCGGTCGATGAGGTCAACGCTCTCAACGTCTATCCGGTGCCCGACGGAGATACGGGTACCAACATGCTCCACACCGTCCGCTCCGCGATCGCGCACGCCCGGACGGCGGGCCCCGACCTCGGCGACGTCGCGGCGGCGGCCGCGCACGGCGCGCTCATGGGGGCGCGCGGCAACAGCGGCGTGATCCTGTCGCAGATCCTGCGTGGCATGAAGGACGCGTTCGCGGGCAAGAGCGTCGTGGACGCGCGATCGCTCGCGCTCGCGTTCAGCGCGGCGAGGGAGCACGCGTTCACGGCGGTCACCGCGCCCGCGCCGGGCACGATCCTCACCGCGCTCGCCGCGATGAGCGACGCCGTGCAGGGCTGCGCCGACGCGGATCAGGGGCTGCGCGCCGCCGTCGAGCGCGGTGCGCTCGCGGTAGAGAAGACGCGCGAGCAGAATCCCACCAATCGACAAGCCGGCGTCGTCGACGCGGGGGCGAGGGGGCTTTGGCTCCTCCTGGAAGGCGCGCTTGCCGACGTAGAGGGACGAGCCGCGGACACGGAGGATGCGCCAGCAACGATCGCATTTGACGCCGCCGGCGGCCCTCCGGGCCGATCGGCGGCGGCTGCGCGAACGTCCGAGCATGCGTCAGCTCAAGACGACGGTGACGTCGCGAGCTGGGCAGGCGCGTACGACGTGCAGTTCTTGGTCAACGCGCCGACGAGAAGCGCTGACGACCTGCGCGAGGAGATGTTGGCGTTCGGTGCCGACTGCGTGCTCGTCGTCGGCGACGAGACCGCGGTGAAGGTGCACGTGCACACGCTGCGACCCGACGAGATCATCCGCATCGGTCTCACCGCCGGCCGCATCGCGGACGTGGTCGTCGAGGATCTCGACGCGATGTCCGCCGAGCACGACCAGCGCTCCGCGCGGGACGCGGCGGCGTCCGCCGCCGCGAGGTCGCCGGCCCGCCTCGCCGTCGTGGCGGTCGTGCCGGGTGAGGGATTCGCGGACATCGTCCGCTCGGCGGGCGCGACCCCGCTGCTGGGCGGCCCGACGATGAACCCGTCGACCGAGGAGCTGCTGCAGGCGATCCGCGCGACGCGCGCGGCGCACGTCATCGTGCTGCCGAACGATCGCAACGTCATCCTCGCGGCCGAGCAGGCGGCGCTGCTCGCTGCTGGTGAGGTGACGGTGGTGCCCACGCGGAACGTCGCCCAGGGGATGGCCGCGCTCCTCGCGTTCGACGGCAACAAGCCGACGGCCGAGGCCGTTCGCGTCATGGAGGCGGCGAGCGGCACCGCGCACGCGCTCGAGATCACGCGCGCGGTGCGCTCGAGCGAGGTCGACGGCCAGCGAGTCAAAGAAGGTGAGACCATCGCGCTCATCGACGGGAGGCTCGTGGCGCACGGTGACGACGAGCTCGACGTCCTCGCGAGCGCGGCGAAGAAGCTGTCGCGCCCCGAGGTGCTCACCCTGTTCACCGGCTCGGCCGTCGACGAGACGCGCGCGCAACGGGCGCGCGACCGGCTGGCCGCGCAGTGGCGCGACGCGGAGATCCAGGTGCTGCACGGCGGCCAGCCGCACTACCCCTTCATCGTCGCGGCGGAATAGATGGGAGCGCGAGCGAGCGCGCCCACGACGTCGCTCGATCTCGATGTGCGCCGCCTGCCCGGTGTCGGCGACGAGTCCGCGAAGCTCCTGGAGCGGATGGGCCTGCGGACGATCGGCGATCTGCTCTGGCACCTGCCGACGCGCTACCTCGATTTCTCGCGCTTCCAGCCCGTAAAGCGCCTCATGCCGGATCGGGAGCAGACGACGGAGGCGATCGTCGGCCGCGTGACCGAGCGGCGGACCGCGCGCGGGCAACAGCTCACCGAGATGGAGCTCATCGATCCTATTGATGGCCTGCCCGCGGGCGTGAAGGCGTCGTGGTTCGGCCGCCAGTTCATCAAGGATCGCCTGCGCGAGGGTCAGCTCATCCGGCTGTCGGGGAAGGCGCAGTGGTTCGGCCGAACGCTGCAGCTCTCCAATCCGAAGGTCGAGCCCGCGGATGCCGAAGCGGTGCACACCGGCCGGCTCGTCCCGATCTACCGGCTCACCGAGGGCCTCAAGGAAGGGAACCTGCGTCGCTGGCTGCACACCGCGGTCGAGGGAGGGCCGAAGCGCACGCCGGTCGTCGGCGAGGTGCCCGAGATGCTGTCGCGCGACACGCGCGCGCGCCGCGAGCTCCTGCCGATCGGAGAGGCGCTGAAGGAGGTGCACTTCCCTTCCAGCGACGCCGCGCTCCAGGAGGGGCGGCGCCGCCTCGCCTTCGACGAGATGCTCACCCTGCAGCTCGGTCTCGCGCAGCGTCGCCTGCGCTGGCAGCGCGACGCGCGCGCACCCGTCCTCAGGGCAGCGGATGCCGACGTCGAGACGTGGCTCGCGGCACTGCCGTTCACGCTGACCGGATCGCAGCAGGAGGCTTTCGGGCGGATCCGCGAGGACCTCGCGCGGTCGATCCCGATGTCGCGTCTCCTCGAGGGCGACGTCGGATCGGGGAAGACCGTCGTCGCCGCGCTCGCGGCGAGGATCGCCGTGGCCTCGGGCGCGCAGGCGGCGCTCATGGCGCCGACCGAGCTCCTCGCCGAGCAGCATCACCGCACGATCTCGAGCCTGTGGGCCGGCGGCGGACCGTCGATCGGGCTCCTCACCTCGAGCGTGCCCGCGGCGCAGCGACGCGATCTGCTGGGCCGCCTCGCGTCCGGGGAGCTCGATGTCGTCGTCGGCACGCACGCGCTCGTGGTCGAGAGCGTCGAGTTCAAGAAGCTCGGCCTCGCCGTCATCGACGAGCAACATCGCTTCGGTGTCCGGCAGCGCACGACGCTGCGCGAGAAGGGGACCGATCCGCACCTGCTCCTCACGACCGCGACGCCCATTCCGCGCACGCTCACGCAGACCCTCTATCGCGACCTCGACCTCTCCGAGATCGACGAGCTCCCGCACGGGCGGCAGGCGATCACGACGCATCTGCGCACGCCGGCGCAGCTGCCGAAGGTCTGGGAGGGCATGCGGCTCGCGGTCGAGAAAGGCCAGCAGGCATTCGTCGTATGTCCGCGCATCGAGCCGGAGCCGACCGCCGACGAGCTGCCCAGCGCGGTCGCGACCGAGCGCGAGCTGCGGGCCGGCCCGCTGAAGGGACTCCGCATCGCGCTGCTGCATGGGCGCATGCCCGCGAAGGACCGCGACGATGTGATGCGCCGCTTCAGCGCCGCCGAGCTCGACGTGCTGGTCGCGACGACGGTGGTCGAGGTCGGCATCGACATCCCGAACGCCACCGTCATGGTGGTCCTCGGCGCGGATCGCTTCGGGCTCGCGCAGCTGCATCAGCTGCGTGGGCGCGTCGGAAGAGGGACCGAGCGCGCCTATTGCGTGCTGGTGAGCGACGCCATGGAGTCCGCGCGTCTCGCGGCGATGACCGAGCTCGGACCCGATGGGAAGGCACTCGATGGCTTCGAGCTGGCCCGCCGCGATCTTGAGATACGCGGGCCGGGACAGTTCCTGGGTGACGAGCAGCACGGCCTCTCGGAGCTTCGCCTCGTCGACCTCGCCGACATCGATCCGCGGCTCTACCGCGAGACCGCGGCGGAGGCCGACGCCATCCTCGCGGTCGATCCGACCCTCGATCGTCCCGACAACGCGCTCCTCGCCGCGGCGGTCGAGGCGCTCTGGCGGCGGCACGGTCTGGCGTGAGGGTCATCGCGGGCGAGGCGAAGGGGAAGCCGCTCGTCCCCGCGAAGGACGGCGGGACCCGGTCGGCCACGGATCGCATCCGCGAGACGCTCTTCGCGATCCTCGACCCGCGCCTCGAGGGAGCGCGCGTGCTCGACCTGTTCGCGGGCGCGGGGACGCTCGGCATCGAGGCGCTTTCGCGCGGTGCGAGCGACGCCGTCTTCGTCGAACGAGGCGCGCGCGCGCTCGCGGCGCTCGCGCACAATCTCGAGCGCACCGGGCTCGGGCCGCGCGCGACGCTCTCGCGCGCCGACGTGCTGTCCTTTCTCGCGAAGGCCAGCGGTCCATTCGACCTGGTGCTCTGCGACCCGCCGTTCGCGGACACCGCGGTGCTGACGGCGACCCTCGCGCATCCTGGGCTTCGTGGCGTGCTCGCGTCAGACGCGCTGGTCGTCGTCCGCATCCATAAAAAGCATCGGCCGGCGCTGCCGGCCGGCGCGCGCGTGGTCCGTGAGCGCGAGGTCGGCGAGGAAACACTGATGTTCCTGGAGTACGATGCCGCCTGAAATGAGCAATGACGCATGAGCGACATCCAATACCTCGTCGAGAAGCTCGAGGCGACGGTGGTCAGCGCGCGCAAGGTGCCGATGACCAGCTCGGTCATGCTCGAACAGGCGATGCTGCTCGATCTCATCGATCAGCTGCGCGTGGCCATCCCGGAGGATGTGCGACAGGCGCGCAAGACGAACGCCGAGACCGAGCGGCTTCTGTCGCGCGCGCGCGAGGAGGCCGAGCAGATCATCGGCGCGGCCCAGGAGCAGGCGGCGGTGCTGCTGCAGGATCAGTCCATCCTCCGCGAGGCCGAGGCTCGCGCGGGCGACATCGAAGATCGCGCGCAGGGCAAGGCGGAAGAGACGATGCGCGGGGCGGATCAGTACGCGGCGGACGTCCTGCTGCGGCTGGAAAGCGATCTCGTGAAGACGCTTTCCGTCATCAAGAAGAGCCTCGAGGTGCTCGAGGAGCGACGGCCCCAGGCAGGCACCGAGGGATAAATTTCAGCGCCAGCGGAGGACCTCGTGATCATCAACGTCGCCCCTCTGCTCAAGCAATCGGTCAGCACTCAGCTTGACATCAGCCTGCATGAGGATCCGATCGATCCGCATGGCGAGAACGCCGGGCTGCTCGACGCGGGCGCCGTGATGATCGACGCGGAGCTGCACGCGACCCATACGGACCCAGGGGTCTACGTCGAGGGCAGCGCGGACGCGTTCATCGAGCAGCAGTGCAGCCGTTGCCTTCGGCCGACCCGTACGCCGGTGAGCACGACGTTCGCGGAGCAGTACTACGTCACGGCACCCGTGATGAGCGGCGAGGAGGTGGAAGAGGCGCCCGAGTTCGCGAAGGTGATCGAGGACGACTTCCTGCTCGACCTGACGCCGCTGCTGCGCGAGGAGCTCATCCTCGCGACGCCGCAGGTGTCCCTCCATTCGCCCGAGTGCAAGGGCCTCTGCCAGGTGTGCGGTGAGGATCTGAACGATCACCCGCACACCCACAACGAGGCGATCGACGAGCGCTGGTCGAAGCTCGCCCAGCTCCGCGACTTCCACGCGGAGCGTGAATGAGCGACACTGAGGGGACGGAACGGAGGTCCCATTGGCCGGTCAACCCAAGAAGCGCACCCCGCACGCGGCCCAGGGCGAGCGTCGGAGCCACCTTCGCCTCATGGAGAAGACGCTCGTGCCATGCCCGCAGTGCAAGAGCCCCAAGCCGACGCATCAGGCCTGCCCGCATTGCGGCACGTTCCGCGGGCGGCAGGTGATCAAGATCAAGACCAAGAAGCGGACCGCTTAGAACCCAGGCGGTGCGCATCGCGGTCGATGCCATGGGTGGCGACCACGCCCCGGACGAGATCGTCCGGGGCGCGTTGTTGTACCGCGAGGCCGATGGCAAGGCGGATCTGGTGCTCGTCGGCCGCGACGACGACGTGCGGCGCGCGCTCGGACGGCACGCGGCGACGCCGGGGATCAGCGTCGTCGACGCGCGCGACGTCGTGTCCATGGACGAGCATCCCGCCAACGCACTGCGCCGCCGGGGCGACACGTCGATCGGCGTCGCGACGACGCTGGTGAAGAAGGGCGAAGCGGATGCCGTCATCTCCGCGGGCAACACCGGCGCGACGATGGCGGCGGCGCTGCTCATCCTCGGACGCGTGAAGGGCATCGACCGTCCGGCGCTCTGCGGCATGCTGCCGACCACCGCGGGCAAGCCGGCGTGCCTCATCGATGCGGGCGCGACGATGGACGTCGACGCGAAGAACCTCCTGCAGTACGCGCTGATGGCGAGCCGGTTCATGGAGCACGTCCACGGCGTGGCGCATCCCACGGTCGGATTGCTGAATGTCGGTGAAGAGCCCGAGAAGGGCGGGCGCGTCCAGCAGGAAGCGCATGCGCTTCTGTCGGGAGCCGAGGGCATCACCTTCTACGGCAACGTCGAGGGGCGTGACGTCATGCGCGGGACGACCGACATCGTCGTCTGCGACGGCTTCGTCGGCAACGTGCTTGCCAAGGGCATGGAGGGGGTCGTGGACGTCTTCCGCGAGGGCATCCGCGACGACATCTTCGGTGGCCTGCTCGGCAAGATCGCGGCGGTCGTCGCGCTGCGCGGTGTGAACAAGCTGCGGCACCGGCTGGACTACGACCCGTACGCGTCGGCGCCGCTGCTCGGCGTCGCCGGCGTGTCCGTCGTCACGCACGGCAGAGCGCGCGGCCCGATGCTGCGCTACGCGATCGAGGTAGGCGAGCGGGCCGTGGCGACACAATTGGTCGCGACGATCGGCACCGTCGGCGCATGAGGCAGCTCCATGGCGGCCGTCACCCGGCACGACGCCTGGCGCTGCAGACGCTCTTCGAGATCGACTTCAACCGTGGCGACCCGAAGGAGACCTGGACACGCGGGGCGTTCCGCGCGGGTCTGACCGAGGAGGCGAGCGCGTTCGCCTGGAGCCTCGTGGAGGGCGTGCTCGAGCATCGGGCCGAGCTGGACGCCGAGATCGCGGCGCTCGCCGCCGAGTTCCCGCTCGACCAGATGGCGAAGATCGACCGCAACATCCTGCGGATCGCGCTGTACGAGCTCCGCGTCTCGGGTGACGCTCCGGCGGGGGTCGTGATCGACGAGGCCGTGGAGCTCGCGAAGCTCTTCGGCTCGGAGGCGTCTCCGAAGTTCGTGAACGGCGTGCTCGCGACCGCGGTGGGAGGCGGGTCGAAGCGCTAGCGGATCAAGAGGGGCACGCGCGCCACGTTGAGATCGCTGCCGTCCTTCGCGCTCGCTTCGAACACCTCGAGCGTCAACGCGCCACTCGTGCCTGACGGAACGTCGACGCGCGTCTCGAAGAGTCCCCAGATGGCGCTCGTGCCGAGGCTCGCGGTCGTGAAGCCGCTCCCCACGACCCGAGTGGCATCCCTCAGCCGCCAGCGCACGTTGCCCTCGAACGCCCGAGCCGCCCCGCCGAGCACGATCGTCCGGGAGATGCCGCCGTCGATCGTCTCGCCGGGCTGGGGCGCGTAGACGGCGATCCCGTCGCTCAGCGAGCTCGGCGCGCCGCCGATGTCGACGACGACGCGGACGGGCGCGAACGCGAGCGACACGCGCCACGGCCGCAGGTCGTCGAGGCCGATGAGGACGTCGAGCCCGTCGACGCCGACGGTCTCCCGGATCCCGAGGGAGCGCAGCGGCGTGCGATCGGCCTGCACGCTGAATGTCTTCGTCGTGCCCGCGCCGGTCGGTGGATCGCTGGAGCGGGCATTCGCCACGTGGACCGTCAGCAGCCATTTCCCGTAATCAGGATCCGCGCGCTCGTCGTTCGTGCGGACGCTCGCGGTGAACGCCACGTCCGTCCCCGGGACCGGGCCCGAGGCGATCCCGGTGTCGATGACCACGCGCGCAAGGCCACGCGCGACCTCGTCGACCGACTGGCGCAGCGAGACGCGGACGGCGGGCGCGGAGCCCGGCTGGCTGAGGGTCGCAGTGGAACCCTCTCGCGGGTAGCCGAAGACGGCCTCGCGCGTGAGCGGCGCACCGAGCGGGAGATCTCTGATCGGGGCCGGCTTGCCGCCGTTGGCGGTGAACGACGCGCGCCGGATCCCCGGCTCTTCGGTCGCCGTGTAGACGAGCTCCTGGACGAGTCCGAGGGACTGCTCCGCCGTCGCGACCCGCCACCCGCCCTCGGGCAGCACGAAATCGACGACCGCCGCGTCGCCCTGGATCGTCACCGTCCCAACGCGCAGCCGGCTCGGATCGTCGAGCGGGAACGGGTTGAACGCGCCGAGCGGCGCCTGGACGGCCAAGGAGCCTGGGTTCAACGCGTCGAGACGCGCGCGGATGCGCTCCTCGGCCGTCGTCTGGGTCGCGATCCCCTCGACGTGCACGCCCACGGGCGGGAGGCCCGCGCGCGCGAAATAGACGCGCTGGTGATCGGTCCGCGACGGCTGGCCCTCCCCGGGCCGCCCGCTCGCGGGTGCGCCCGTCGGCTGCGGGCTCGCCACGATCGTCGGCGGCGGAGGGGTCGCCGTTTCGAGCGCGGGCGGCCGGCCTACCCACTCGACAACAGGGAGGAGCGCGGCCGCGACGAGCAGGCCGCCCACGACGACGCCGCCGAGCTTGAGGCGCCTCGATACGTGGCGCTCGTGCCTTGGGTCGCTCATGTGCCCACCATAAAGCGCCCTGGCACGGCTGAGTCGTATGGCCGGATTGACGCATCCCTCCGCGGCCCTGACACTTTGCGAGCCGCTCCAGGCACGGCCTGGGGCGCTCGCCCGACACAGGAGGTGCTGGTTGGCGCAGGCGAACACCTACGATCGGCTCAAGAAGATCGTCATCGAACAGCTCGGGGTGGACGAGGCGGACGTGAAGCCCGAGGCGTCGTTCGTTGATGACCTCAACGCGGATTCGCTCGATCTTGTGGAATTGATCATGAGCCTCGAGGAAGAGTTCGGGATGGAGATCTCGGACGAGGACGCTGAGAAGATCAAGACCGTGAGCGACGCGCAGGAGTACATCGAGGAGCACGTTTCCTAGCACCACCGGCGCGCGGTCCGAACGAACGAAAATAAGGGGAGGCAGGGGCCCATCCGGGCTCCTGCCTCCTCGTTGTTAGAGGAAGGAACGAGGTACGAGACGGAGAGCGCTGAGATCGCGGGATATCGGTTCCGATCGCTCGAGCTGTTGCGGAGCGCGCTGACGCACAGCTCCTACCTGCACGAGCACGAGCAGGAAGGCGCGGAGGATTTCGAGCGCCTCGAATTCCTCGGCGATGCCGTCGTCGACCTCGTCGTCGGCGCCGAGCTGTACGGCAGGTTCCCCGACGCGACCGAGGGCGAGCTGACCGCGCTGCGCGCGACGCTCGTCTCGAGCACCGGGCTCGCGACCGTCGCGCGCGAGATCGGGCTGCCACAGCGCGCGCGCCTCGGGCGCGGCGAAGAGGAGAGCGGCGGCCGCGATCGTCCAGGGCTCGCGGCCAGCCTCTATGAGTCGCTGGTCGGAGCCGTGTACCTCGAGGCCGGCTACGAAGGGTCGGCGGACTTCATCAAGAGGACGATGGCTGGACCGCTCTCCGCGATCGCCGCGGCCCCGCGCAAATCCCCGAAGACCATGCTGCAGGAGTGGGCGCAATCGGAGCATCGCCCGCTCCCCGTCTACCGGACGCTCGAGGCACGAGGACCGGATCACCGTCGCGACTTCGTCGTGACGGTCGAGGTCGGTGAGAAGCTCGCCAAGGGCACGGGTCCATCGAAGCGCGAGGCGCAGGAGTCCGCCGCGACGAAGCTGCTCGAGGAGGTGCTCCGATGACCGACGAGCTCCGCGTGATCGAGGGCGGCCAGGGCACCGGACCGAACGCGGTCCTCAAGTCGTTGACGATGACGGGCTTCAAGAGCTTCGTGCACGAAACGCATCTCGAATTCGCCGCCGGCATCACCGCGATCATCGGTCCCAACGGATCGGGAAAGTCGAACGTGGCGGATGCCATCCGCTGGGCGCTCGGTGAGAACAACGCCCGGGTGCTTCGCGCCAAGAAGAACGAGGAGCTGATCTTCGCCGGATCCGAGACGCGGCGCGGGCTGGGCATGGCCGAGGCGGTGCTCCAGCTCGACAACTCGTCGCGCCGCCTGCCGATCGACTTCGCGGAGGTCGAGGTCGGTCGCCGGCTCTACAAGAGCGGCGAGGCCGAGTACCTCGTGAACCGCAGCCGCGTTCGCCTGCGCGATCTCCAGGACCTGCTTGCCGGCGCGCATCTCGCGGACAACCCGTTCGTGGTCATCGGGCAGGGGCTCGTCGACCAGATCCTCGCGCTGCGCCCGTCCGATCGCCGCGTGGTGATCGAAGAGGCCGCGGGCACGCGTCGTCTGCACCTGCGGCGCGAGGACGCGCTCGAGCGTCTCAAGAAGGCCGAGCTCGAGCTCGTCCGCGTCATCGATATCCTGCGCGAGATCGGACCGCGCGTCGCGCTCCTCACGGAGCAGGCGGCGAAGTGGGGCGAGTACGAGACCATCCGCAACGACCTGCGCCGCCGTGCGCTCCGCTGGTACCGCAGCTCCTTCGGCACGACGGCTTCGTTGCGCGCCGATCTCCTCGCGAAGCTCGAGGGCGTGGACCGCGAGGTCGCGCGCCTCACCGACTTCGTCGGCGAGACCGAAGAGCTCGCCGTCGGGACCGACGACGAGCTGCGCCTCGCGCGCGAGGAGGAGGAGCGGCGCCGCCTCGGCGCGCAGGAGGCCGCGTCCGCCGAAGCCTCGATCCGCGAGCGGATCGCGGCATTGCAGGCGAGCATCGACGCGATCGCGAGCGAGCGCGACCACACGCGCACCACGCTGTCCACGCTGCCCGCCGAGCTCTCGTCGCTGCGCACGCAGCGCGCGACGGTGGATCAGGAGTCGACGGACGCCGCGCGCAACGCCCGCGGGTCGGCCGACGCCGCCCGTGTCGCCGAGGAGGACGCCTCGCGGACCCGCGTCGCCCTCGCGGAGGCGCGCGCGAAGCGCGTGGAGACGGAGCGGGCCCACCTGCTGCGCGAGAGCGAGGAGATCCGCCTGTCCGACGAGGACAGGGCCCTGCTCGCGCGCGACGAAGAGCTCGGCACGCGGGCCACGTCGCTCGCGGCGGACCGAGCCGAGCGCGAGCGAGAGCGCGGCAGGATCGGCGTCGAGCTGCAGCGCGCGCGCGATGACGTCGCAGAGGCAGCGCGCGTCGCCGAGGCCGCGTCGGAGCGCGCGGGCGCCGCGCGCAACGAGCTGCAGGGGCTCGATGGCGATCTCGCGCTCGTGCGGGGCCAGGCCGCGGCGCTGCGCGAGGCGGTCGAGCGCGCGCAGAGCGAGCTCGACGCGCGGGGTGTGACCGCGCGCGGCGACGCGCCGCGCGGCCTGCGCTGGCTGAGCGACCGGATCGCGATCCCGGCCCAGCTCGAGAGCGCGGTCCAGAGCGCGTTCGGCGAGACCATCGCGATCGCCGAGTCGGCCTTCGTGCCGACCTCGGGAACGCGGGACCGCTCCGTCACCGTGCTCGTGGGCCACGACGGCCCGGAGCTGCCGATCCCCGACGGCTGCAAGCGCCTGAGCGACGTCCTCCGGATCGATCCGAAGCAGGAGCCCGTCGCGCACGCCGCCTTCCGCAACGTCTTCGTCGCCGCCGACCCTGCGGCCGCCTACAAGGCCGCGCGCGCGATGCCCGGCGGCATCGTCATCACTCCGGGTGGCGGTGCCGTCGCGACGCCGGGCGCCGTTCGCGTGCCGGCGCGCCTCGATGCCGAGCGCGAGGGCCTCGCGCGCCTGCGCAAGATGACCGAACGGCTGCGCGAAGAGCTGACGGCATCCGATCGCCTGCTGCGCGAGACCACCGAGGAGCGGGCCGCCGCCGAGCGCACGCAGGCCGACGCCGACGCGCGGCTGGCGGAAGCGCAGCGCGCTCGCGGCGACCTCGAGCGGATCGCCGACGAGCTCGCCTCGCGCGAAGCGGATGTCCGCGACCTCGTACGTGCCGGTGAGGCGCGCGCATCGGCGGTCGAGCGCGAGCGTGCCGAGCTGCGCGAACGCCGGCAGGGCGTCGCCGCCGAGCGCGCGATCGCGGTGACCGCGCGCGCGGAAGCGTCGCAGCTCTTCAGCGCCGCGGAGCGCGACGAGCGGGCGGCAAGCGACGCGCATGCGGCCACGACGAAGCGCGCGGAGGACGCGCGTCTCGATGCCGCGACGAGCGAGGAGAAGCGTTCGTCCCTGGTGCGCCTGCGCGACACGCTCGACGAGCAGGTCGGCGCGACCGAGAAGCGCATCGCCGAGCAGGAGGAGCGCGTCCGCGCGCTCGTGGCCCAGGAGCGCGACGCGTGCGAGCGCCTCGAGAGCGCGCAGGGCTCGCTCGGCCGGGCGACCGCGGACGCCCGCGAGGCCGAGCGCTCGGCCGAGCTCGCGCGCGAGCGCGCGCTCGCGGCGGAGGGCTCTCGACGGGAGTCGGAGCAGCGGCTCGCGAAGGCGCGCGAGCGTCTCGCCGAGCTTCGCGGCGAGCGCAGCAAGCTCGCGGTGGAGGAAGAGCGTGCGTCCGGCGCGCTGAAGCTGCTCGAGGAGCAGGTCCGTCAGGAGCTCGGCCTCGGTGACGACGAGCCGCTGCCGGATCCCGAATCGATCGACGTCGAAGAGATCGTGGATGAGCGCGAGCGCGCGAATGCGCTGCGCGATCTGCAGCGCCTGCGCCGCCGGCTCATGGCGCTCGAGCCCGTGAACGCGCTGGCGGCGACCGAGCTCGCCGAGGTGGGAGAGCGCCATCGGTTCCTCGCGACGCAGCGCGCCGACCTCGAAAGGGCGATGGGCGACCTGCGCCTCCTCGCCGACGAGCTCGCGACCACCATCGCGGAGCAGTTCAGCGCGACCTTCCAGGCGGTCGATCGCGAATTCGGCGTGTTCTTCCAGCGCCTGTTCAACGGCGGCCAGGCCTCACTGCGCACGAGCGAAGCGGGGGGAGGGGCCCCCGGAAGCGAGAGCTTCGACGAGCCGGGCATCGACATCTACGCCCGGCCGCCCGGCAAGCGCATCGGCAGCCTGCAGCAGCTGTCCGGCGGCGAGCGCGCGCTCACCGCGACCGCGCTGCTGCTCGCGATCCTGCGCGTGAAACCCGCGCCGTTCTGCGTCCTCGACGAGGTCGACGCCGCGCTGGACGAGCGCAACGTCGGCCGCTTCACGCAGGCGCTGCGCGAGCTGACCGATCGGACACAGTTCGTCGTCATCACGCACAACCGCGGGACGATCGAGGCGGCCGATACGCTCTACGGCGTGTCCATGGACGAGGGCGGCACCTCGAAGGTCATCTCGATGAAGCTCGCCGACCTGGACGAGCGCGCGGGCTGACCGCCCCAGTGGCGCGCATTGTCTCGGTCAACTCCAAGCTGAACCGCACCGAATGAAAGAGGGCCTCGCCCGGACGCGCTTCGGATTCATCACGCGCCTGTTCGCTGGCGGAGAAACATCTTCAAAAGTGACCGAGGCGTGGCTCGGCGAGCTCGAGGAGGCGCTCCTCCGCGCGGACCTCTCGGTGACCCTGGTCGACTCCGTGATGCTGCAGGTCCGCGACATCGTCGCGTTCCAGAAGATCGACACGGTGCCGAGGGTGCTCGACGCGGTGCGCGACGCGCTCGTGGCGGTGCTCGCGAACGGCGACCGCGAGCTTCGCGGAGCGGGTCAGAAGCCGCGCGTCATCCTGGTCGTCGGCGTCAACGGCAGTGGCAAGACCACCACCGCCGCGAAGCTCGCGAAGCGCCTCCTGCAGAGCGGGGAGACGCCGCTGCTCGCGGCCGCGGACACGTTCCGCGCGGCGGCGATCGAGCAGCTCGAGACGTGGGCGGGCCGGATCGGCGTGCCGATCGTGTCGGGGCGACCCGACGGCGATCCCGCGGCGGTGGTCTTCGACGCGGTGAACGCCGCGATCGCACGCGGCAACAGCGTCGTCGTCGCCGACACCGCGGGCCGACTTCACACGAAGGGCCACCTCATGGACGAGCTCGGCAAGATCGTGCGCGTGACCGGCCGCGCCCGCGAGGGCGCGCCCGACGAGGTGCTCCTCGTCCTCGACGGCACGCAGGGGCAGAACGCGATCGTCCAGGCGCGCCAGTTCACGAAGGACGCGCAGGTGACGGGGATCGTCGTGACGAAGCTCGACGGCACGGCGAAGGGCGGCGCGGTGTTCGCCATCGCGGACGAGCTGAAGCTGCCGGTGAAGCTCCTCGGTGTGGGAGAGAGGGCGGACGACCTCATCCCGATGGACCCTCGCGCGTTCGTCGACGCGCTCCTTCCCAAGGGTGCGTGAGGAGCGTCCATACTCGATCGATGCCCAACATCCACCTGCGCCCCACCGATCTCAGCGGCGCGATCGCCGGCAACGAGCTGAGCCTGCATTACCTGCCCCAAGTGAAGGTGACCGAGGGCCGGCTCGACGGCGTCGAATGCTTCCTGCGCTGGCCGCATCCGGCGCTCGGCATGGTCGGCCCGGCTGACATCGCCGAGATCGTGCGCGAGGGCGCGATGCACGCCGAGCTCGATCGCTGGGTGGTCGGGACGGCCACGCGGCAGCTGCGTGATTGGCGGAGCGCGGGGGTCGAGATCCCGCGCGTGTGCGTGAGCGTCTGGCGCGAGAGCCTCGGCGACCGCGGCTTCGTCGAGAGCGTCATCGCGGCGGCCGCGGGCGGCTCGCTCGAGATCAAGTGCCCGCGTGGCGCGCTCGCGGAGCCGGGGCTGCGCGCGCTGGCCGATGGCGGGGTGCGCATCGCGACCGACGTCATGGCCGACGAGGATCCCGGGGAGCTGCGCATCGCGACGCTCAAGATCCCGCCGGGCGTGGTCCGCGAGCTGGACGGCAACGAGGACGTCGTGCGCCGCACGGTCGCGGTCGCGGCGACGCACGGCATGCGCGTCGTCGCGGAGGGCGTCGAGACCGTCGCGCAGCAGGACGCGCTCGTGGCGCTCGGGTGCGTCGTGGTGCAGGGCTACCTCTACGGGCCCGAGGCACCGGCGGAGGAGATCACCAAGCTCGTCGTCGCCGGCGGCGCGTGATGTTCGAGCAGCTGGCCAGGGTCTGATGTTCGAGCAGCTCTCTGACCGATTAACTGACACGTTCGCGAAGCTCCAGGGGCGGCCGCGCGTCACGGACGCCGACCTCGACGAGGCCCTGCGCGACGTGCGCGTCGCGCTGCTCGAGGCGGACGTCAACTTCAAGGTCGTCAAGACGCTCATCGCCACGGTGCGCGAGCGCGCGATCGGCGAGAACGTGATCGCGAACATCTCGGGCGCGCAGCAGACCGTCAAGATCGTGCACGACGCGCTGGCGGAGATGCTCGGGGGCGAGACCGCGACGCTCGCGCGCGCGACGTCCGGACCCACGGTGATCGCGCTGGTGGGGCTGCAGGGCTCCGGCAAGACGACGACCGCGGCGAAGCTCGCGGCGTCGCTGCGCAAGGAGGGACGCCGCCCGCTGCTCGTCGCCGCTGACGTGCATCGGCCCGCCGCGATCGACCAGCTGCGCGCGCTGGCGAAGCAGCTCGCGCTTCCGATGGAGAGCGCGTCCGAGACCACGCTCATCGCGGACGTCACGAACGCCATCGCCGGCGCGGCCGCGAATGGGCGCGACACGGTCATCGTCGATACGGCGGGACGGCTCCACATCGACGACGCGATGATGGACGAGGTCGCCTCTCTCGTGAGCGCCGTGAAGCCGACGGAGCTGCTGCTCGTCGTCGACGCGATGGCCGGGCAGGACGCGGTCGAGGCCGCGGCCGCGTTCAAGGCGCGCCTGCCGATCACGGGGCTCGTGGTCACGAAGGTCGACAGCGATGCCCGCGGGGGCGCGTCCCTCTCGATCCGTGCCGCGACCGGCATCCCGGTGAAGCTCATGGGCACGAGCGAGAGGCTCGACGGCCTCGAGCCCTTCCACCCCGACCGGATCGCGCGCCGCATCCTCGGGATGGGCGACATCCTCACGCTGGTCGAGCGCGCGCAGGAGCACGTGGACCAGAAGGAGGCCGAGGAGTCGGCGCGCAAGTTCCTCGAGTCGCGCTTCACGTTCGACGACTTCTACAAGCAGCTCCAGCAGATCAAGAAGATGGGGCCGCTCGGCGACCTCATGAAGATGATCCCGGGCATGGGCGCGATCGCGAAGCAGCTCCCGGACGGCCCCACCGCGGAGCGTGAGCTGAAGCGCGTCGAGGCGATCATCTCATCCATGACAACGCAAGAGCGTGTCGATCCGACCCTCATGAATGGTTCACGCCGCAAGCGGATCGCCGGAGGGTCCGGCACGACGGTCTCCGAGGTCAACCACCTCCTGAAGCAGTTCAAGGAGATGCAGACGCAGATGAAGCAGCTACGTCCGATGCTGCAGGGTGGCCGCCTGCCCCGAATGCGTATGTGACCGCGAGTTGACTCATGAGACGATGATGCGTAGCTAACCGCTTTATCTGCGAGTTCTTGCGCTCCCGCGACTTGGTTTGGCCGGCCTCGGAGGCAGAGTCTTGGCGAACGCGATGGCCGGCGCCACCCACGACGCCAGCGAGCGCCTCGTCCTGAGCCCGGCCGGCTCCACGAAAACGAAGCCCTTCACTGGTCGGCCGGTAAAGTCCATCTCCCGAGCGTGCACTCGCGCGAGTACACGCTGGTATCGATCCGGCCCCACACGAATCATCAGCTCCTCGCCGACGATCCCCAGCGCCATGTGCCCGCCGATCATGAAGCAGAGACCGCCCATCATCCTGATCTCGTCGACGCCTCGTTCGTGGGCAAGCGCCTCGCGTATCCGGTCGGCGAGCGCTTCGTCGTAGGCCATCCCTACCCTTCTTTCACGGCGGGAAGCCACCCAGCGAGCCCGAAATAGTCGCTGAGCCCGGGATCCGCGAATCCGGTGATGGCCGAGATCGCATCCGCTTCGATCGCGAACACCATCACACCGTAGAACTGATGGCCTCCGTCCTCGGGTGCGGCGATGAACGCCGCCACGGCGGGTTGCCGATTCGAGCGGACGGGCAGGAGTCGGATCCGCTCGAGATGGCCATCCGCGGGAACGGCAGAGAGGAAGTCGATGATCGCCGCACGTCCCCGGAACCACAAGGGTGACACGTGAGGAGACCCGGGCTCAGGCGCCGCCACCGCCGGCATCGCCAGGATGGCGTCCTCTCGCAGCAGCGATGCCAGGACAGCGAAGTCGGCGCGCTCCCAGGCATCGATGAACCGAGCAAGCAGCCTCTTCTCCGAGGCATCACTGATCGACACGACCTTCGTACCGGGCTCTCCGCTCTCGAAGCGCGCGCGGAGCGTGCTGCGGGCGCGCTGCAGAGCGCTGTTCACGCTCGCGACCGAGCATTCGAGAGAGTCGGCTACCTCGCGAGCGCTCCAGGCGAGAACGTCGCGCAGGAGCAACACCGCGCGCTGTCTCGGAGGAAGGAGCTGGATCACGGCGACGAAGGCGAGCGCGACGCTTTCCTTCTTATCGAAGCGGGCTGCCGGATCATCTGCGTCGTCCAGCAGGCGATCCGGGTAGGGCTGCAGGTGTTCGACCTCCGCCAGCGGCGGGCCACCTCCTGACCACTCCCGCGCCGCCAAGAATCGGGGCCGCCCACGCGCGGCCAGCTCGTTGAGGCAGGTATTGGTGGCGATCTTGTACAGCCAAGCCCGAAACGGCGCGCGGTTCTCGAAGGTGTCGATACGTCGCCACGCCTTCAGGAGCGACTCCTGGACCATGTCATCGGCGTCGGTGAGCGAGCCCGTCATTCGATAGCAATGGAGATGAAGCCCGCGGCGATGAGGTTCGACCAGCGATGCGAACGCTTCCCGGTCGCCGGTCCGTACCGCGGCGACCAGGGCTCGCTCCGACCCCAGCTCGGCCGCGGCCTCCCTCAAGACCATCCCATCATCCTTCAGACCGTGCCGACCTGGCGACGTGGTCCGCGTCTCTGGTCACCTTGAGCTCAGCGTCGACGACGATCGACGCCTATTCGAAGAAGGCCTCCATCGCGTACAGGTCACCCGGATGCTCCCAGACCTCGGTGACCTTGCCTTTGCGTACCTCGAAGACGAGGACTTCACGATCCTCGAGTGCGGGGTGGCCGTCCCGCCGTGCACGCGTCGTTTGCAGTACGACCGCGCCGTTGTCGTTCGCCAGTACGTCATGGACCTCGGACGACATCGTGCCGCCGGTGAGCTGCGCGAGCTCGCCCATGACGGCGAACAGTGCCGGCTTGCCGCGACGCGTACCGGCATTTCGCGCCCGACCCGGCGCGTGCCAGGTGATGTCGTCGTCGAGCAGTTCATTGATCACCGCCATGTCTTGGCTCGCGAACGCTTTGTAGAGGCGACGGATCAGGTCTTCGCTGGGGTGGCTCATCGAGGATTTCCTTACTTCTTTCGGTGCCTTATGCCAGGGAGGACGGTGCCTTATGCCAGGGAGGATCGTCCGGGGACTGGAGGCCGACCATGTCTTCTGCGCGTCGCTTTAACGACGCTAGGGCTGCCAAGCGATTGCGCCGTTGCTGGCGCTTGATCAGCGGATTCATGATCCGGCCCTTGAACCCTCTTGGATCGTGGAAGAACGAGAAGATGACACGGGTTGTCTGATCTCCCTTCGGCTCGAGCTCGAGCGAGAAGCCCGGCCGCAGGACGAGGCCAGCGAGGCCGAAGCTCTCCTCGTCGATGAGGTAGCCGATCTTGCGGCCGTCGACGTGCTCCACGCGGTGCTCGAGGAAGTACCCGGACTTCCCCCCGAACTCAGCGTGAACTCTGCGCGCAGTTCCAAGCTTCTCGGCGTCGTCGGCAGTCGTCATCACCTCGACACTCTTGACGGGCGGGCCCCAGCTCGGCAACTCATAGGAATCGGAAATGAGCTGCCAGAGGATCCGTGCCGGCGCGTGGACGACGATGTCGTCCCGACCCTGGAACCTGCTGCCAGTTCCCGCGATCATGCCCTCGGCCTGAAGAGCGCGAAGACCGCGCCTCCCGGCTCCTGGATCGGCGTGTACGTTCCCGCCGGCCCGTCGGCGGGGGCCTGCAGGGCGATCGCTCCGAGCTCCTTCGCCTTCTTGGTGGCGGCATCGAGATCGTCCACTTGGACGTATGGGAACCATCCGGAGTGCTCGCCCCCGTGCGGCACGACCGAGGCCCATGGCTTCTCGCCGCCGACCATCGTTACCGTGGCCTTTCCTACCGGTACCTCGGCGATAGCCCAGCCGAGCAGCTGCTCGTAGAACGAGCGGGATCGAGCCGCGTCCTTGGTGCGCAAGTCGAACCACACGAACGGATTTCCCACGGCAAACTCCTCCATCGTCGACGAGACTTCACTCCCTTGAGACAGCGCGCGGGGCCTAAACTCATCGGTACGAGGCCGGGGTTTGCGGCGGGCTGCCCCGCCTCCCCGGCAGGCCCTTCCAGGCTGCTACCATTGATGTCCTGCGCCGCTCCGTTGAACGCGGGGGCGCATCCTTTTTTGTCCAGCTGGGAGGAACGAAGCTTGGCCGTACACATCCGTCTGCGCCGCGCCGGTAAGACGAAGGCGCCGACCTACCGCGTGGTCATCGCCGACTCGCGCTCGCCGCGCAATGGCCGGTTCATCGAGAACATCGGTCACTACAACCCGCGCACCGAGCCGGTCGAGCTGGTGATCGACGAGGAGCGCGCGCGTCATTGGATCAAGAGCGGAGCGAGGCCGACGGCCACCGCCCGCATGCTCCTGGTCAAGAGCGGCCTGCCGGACAGCGAGGTCCCGCCGGTCGCCCGGTGACCGATCAGACGGCGACCGCCCCAATGACTCCCGCGACGAGCAGGGAAGCGGCGCTCATCGAGCATGTCGCGAAGCAGCTCGTCGAGGATCCGAGCGCGGTCGTCGTCACCGAGGCGACCGACGGCGATTTCCTCAAGCTGCACCTCCAGGTGGCCGAGGCCGACGTCGGCAAGGTCATCGGTCGTGGCGGGCGCATCGCCAAGGCGATCCGTGCCCTGGTCAAGGTGATGGCGACACGCGATGGGACAAAGGTCAACCTCGAGATCGACTGACGACCGCGAGGACGGGCTGGTCGTCGGACTGATCCACAGCCCGCACGGCCTGCATGGCGAGGTCACGGTCGATATCCGCAGCGACGTTCCCGATCGCTTCCGCGTGGGCGCGCAGCTCGCGTGCGACGGCGTCGGTCCGCTGACGATCACCGGCATCCGTGGCGACGCGAAGGCGCGGATCGTCCGCTTCAAGGGGTACACGGATCGCGCGAGCGCGGACGAGCTGTCGAAGCGCTTCCTGCGCGTGAGCCGCGACGAGGCTCGGCGCGCCACGAAGGGCGCGTACCTGTGGGCGGACCTCGTCGGGCTGCGCGCGCAGACGGCCGACGGCTCGTCCCTCGGAGACGTGTCCGACGTGCTCCGCGCCGGGGAGAACGACGTGCTGGTGCTGCGCGGTCCGAGCGGCGAGCGGCTCGTCCCGATGCTCGAGTCCACCATCGTCGCGGTCGATGTGCCCGGCGGGACCATCACGGTCAGGCCGCAGGAGTATCTGTCGTGAGGATCGACGTCCTCACCCTGTTCCCCCGCATGTTCGAGAGCCCCTTCGCCGAGAGCATCGTCGCGCGCGCGCGAGCGGCCGGCCGGCTCGATCTCGCGGTGCACGACATCCGCGGCTGGGCCGAGGACAAGCATCGCGTCGTCGACGACATGCCGTATGGCGGCGGCGCCGGCATGGTGCTGAAGGCGGATCCTTTGTCGCGCGCGATCCGCGCGGTGCGCGGCACGACCGGTCGCGTCGTGCTTCTCTCCGCCCAGGGCGCGCTGTTCGACCAGGCCGCGGCGAAGCGACTGGCAGCGCTCCCGCATCTCGTGCTCGTGTGCGGTCACTACGAAGGCGTCGACGAGCGCGTGATCGAGAAGGATATCGACGAGGAGCTCTCCGTCGGCGACTTCGTCGTCACCGGGGGCGAGCTGCCCGCGATGCTGGTCATCGACGCCGTGACGAGGCTCGTGCCCGGTGTCATCGATGCCGCGTCGCTCGAGAGCGAGTCGCACACCGGTGGCCTGCTCGAGGGCCCGCACTACACGCGGCCCGCCGAATACGAGGGGCGCGCCGTGCCGCGGGTGCTGCTGTCAGGCGATCACGCGGCCATCGCGGGTTGGCGGCGGACGGAGGCGATCAAGCGGACGGCCGAGCGACGGCCCGAGCTCCTGGCATCCGCGGAGCTCAGCGCCGCCGAGCGCGCGCGCCTGCCGCTGCCGAGCGGCCGCCGGAGCGTGTCGGACGCCGACCTCGTCGCCGCGTATGGCTCGGGCGTCGGCTCGTATCGCATCGCGGCGCGCTTCGGCATCTCGCCCGCGACGGTCCGCACGCGGCTGCGCGCCGCGGGCGTCCGCCTCCGGCCCGCGCGGAGCACGCTCCGTGGCCCGACCGTCGCGGAGGTCACGCGCCTGCGCGCGACCGGGCTCACCGTGCGCGAGCTCGCGGCGCACTTCGGCGTCTCGCACGTGACGATCCTCGATCGCCTGAAGCGCGCGAAGCGTTGATGCGGTACCATGACGCGGCCCTGTGAGCACCACCCTGTTCATGAATGATGTGCTGAAGACGCTTGCCTCCGAGCAGCTCAAGGCCGATCTCCCAGAGATCCGGCCCGGAGACACCGTCCGTGTGTCCGTGCGCGTCGTCGAGGGCAACCGCGAGCGCCTGCAGAACTTCGAGGGCACCGTCCTCCGCGTCCGCGGTGGCGGCCTCGACGAGCAGATCACCGTGCGCCGGATCGCGAGCGGCATCGGTGTCGAGCGCACCTTCCTCATCCACTCGCCTCGCGTCGACAAGATCGAGGTCGTCCGCCACGGCCACGTGCGGCGCGCCGCGCTCTACTTCCTGCGCGACCGCGTCGGCAAGGGCGCGACCCTGCGCGAGAAGCGCCGCTAGCACCACCTGCCGCGCGCGCCCGCGCCGGTATCGTTCTCGTGTGCCGAGCCTGAATTTCGAGAAAGCCCTCTGGTCCCGTGGACTGACGCGCGTGGTCGGCGTCGACGAGGTCGGCATGGCGACGCTCGCGGGTCCGGTGGTCGCGGCGGCCTGCATGGTGACCCCCGAGGTCCGGCTCATCCGCGCGGTGCGGGACTCCAAGCTGCTCTCCCGATCCCAGCGTGAGGAGCTCGTCCCCGAGATCCGCGCGCGCGTGCGGAAGATCGGGATCGGCGCCGCGTCGGTCGCCGAGATCCATCGCCTCAACATCTATCACGCGAGCCATCTCGCGATGCAGCGAGCGCTGCGCATGATCGGCGAGTACGACCACGTGCTCGTCGACGGGCGGCGGATCCTCGATCCCACGTTCGCGCCCGGCAAGCACACCGAGATCGTCAAAGGTGATCGGAAGAGCTTCTCGATCGCGGCGGCGTCGATCATCGCGAAGGTGACGCGCGACCGGCTCATGACGAAGCTCGCGGCGCGCTACCCGGGATACGGGTGGGAGCACAACTGCGGCTACCCGACGATCGACCACCGCAGAGCGCTGCGGGCCCTCGGCGTCACGCCGTTCCACCGTCACGACTTCGGGACCGTTCGGCTGCTGCTCCAACGTGAGCTGGCCGAGCAGCTGGATCTCGAGCCCTCCGTCGTCCCCTAGCAAGCCCCGGCCGGTCTCTGCGATGTGGATCCCCGACGCGCGCTCGGGACGGATGGCGAGCGCCTTGCCGAGCACGCGCTCGCGAAGCACGGCCTGCGGACCGTCGCGCGCAACGCGCGGACGCGCTGGGGCGAGATCGACCTCGTCTGCCGCGAGGCGCGCGGCTACGTCTTCGTCGAGGTGAAGACGCGCCGGCACGGCTCCTTCGTCAGCGCGCTCGAGGCGGTCGACCGGCGCAAGGCGGAGCGGCTCGCGCGCCTCGCGATCGCCTGGCTGGCGGCACGCGGCGAGCGCGACGCGGCCTGGCGCCTCGCGTTGGCGGCGGTGACGCTCGAAGGCGGCACGGCCACCGTGGAATTCGTCGCGCTGGATGACCTGGCCGGGTAGCCTCATGGTGTGACGCGGGGGCTGCTCCTGACCATCGGGGTCGCCGGCCTGCTCCTGGCGTGGGCCGGCGGCGCCTGGGACGTCGCGTGGCATCGGACGATCGGGCGCGACACGTTCTGGACCGCGCCGCACGTGCTGATCTACGGCGGCGTCGCGCTCTCGGGGCTCAGCGCGCTGATCGCCACGGTGCAGACGGTCTCGCGTGGCGCCACGTCGCACGAGCTGCGCGTCGGGCCGCTGCGGTGCGAGCTCGGCCTCGCGCTGGTGGGGATCGGCGCGCTCAGCGCGATCCTGTCGGCTCCCGTGGACGACGCGTGGCACGCCGCATTCGGTCGCGACGTCGACATCTGGAGCCCCCCGCATCTCTTCGCCGTGGCCGCCATCAGCCTGATCTTCGTCGGGTGGGCGCTCGCGCTCGAGCCCGGGATGTTCCCGATCCCGGATCCGCTCCGGCGCCTGTTGCGGATCGTCGTCCTGTCGGGGATCGTCGGCGTCGCGGTCTTCGCGGAGAACTTCTACTACATGCTCACGTCCACGCGCGAAGCGTTCTTCTATCCGCTGCTCACCGCGCTCCTCGCGACCGTGGCGCTCGGCTTCGGCGCCCGGCTCATCGGTGGGCGCTGGGCCGCGACGTGGATCGCGCTCGCCTACACCGTCGTGACGCTCGTCGTGATCGGCGCGCTCCAGTCGACCGGTTGGCGCGCGCCGGCGTTCCCGCCAATGGTGCTCGCGGGCGCGTTCGCGCTGGATCTCGTGCGTGCGCGGTCGCGCTCGCCACTGCTGCTCGGGGCCGCGTTCGCGGTCGCGTTCGTCGCCGCGGAATTCCTGCGGTCGGCCGTGCTCACGCCGGTCGGTGGCGTCGCGGTGCCGGGCCCGCTCGTGTCGACCCTGCGCGAGAGCTCGCTCTTCGACTTCTACCGCGCGCAGGCGATCGCTCGGCCGTGGAACTCGCTCTGGCCGCTGTTCGCGCTCGTCGCGGCGACCCCGCTCGCAGCGCTGGGGTGGGTGATCGGGACGCGGTACGGCGCGCTGCTGCTCGAGCCGTCGGATTCGCACGCGACCGAGCCGGTGGCGCTCACAGGGCCCCGCCGCGTGCAGCGCTGCGCTGACGCGGAGCGTCCGTTAACGCAGCGAGATCCTGCCATCGGGAAGCGTGACCAGGCGCGGATCCGCGACGCACGACGCCGCGACGCTGGCGGCCGATAGCCCAAGCAGCTCCGCCAACGCGTCGGGGGCGAGCGGCCCCGCCGCGAGAGCGTCCGCAAGGAGAGATGGCGGTGTGGATGGCGCTGTGGCGGCAGCGAGTCCAAGGGCGACCAGCAGCGTGTCCGCTCCAGTGACCGCGCGCGCAAGTCCGTCCGCGATCAGCGCGTTCGTGCCGACCGACGCGGCCGAGCCGAGCGGGCCAGGCACCGCAAAGAGGGGACGGCCCAGGCGGCGCGCGTCGCCTGCCGTGATCAGCGCGCCCGAGTCGGGCGGCGCCTCCACGACCACCACGAGCGCGGCCAGCGCCGCGATGATCGCGTTGCGTTTGGCGAACATCCAGGGCAGCGCGGGCGCGTCCGGCGGGTAGGGCGACACGAGCACGCAGCGCTGGGCGAGCTGCGCGCGACGGCGCCCTGCGGTCGCGTGAAATGACCCGATGCCCTCGCCAAGGACGGCGACCGTTGGTGCTCCCGCATCGAGCGCGCCGCTGTGGGCGGCGCTGTCGATCCCCTGTGCGAGGCCCGAGACGACGACCGCGCCGCCGGTCGCGACCGCTGTCGCGAGCTCGCGTGCGACACGTTCGCCATAGCCGGTCAGGCGGCGGGTGCCGACGATCGCGATGCGCGGGACGTGGTCGAATACGGCAAGGTCGCCCTCGATCCACAGCGGGTCAGGTGGCCGCGGGAGATCGGCGAGGCCGCTCGGGTAGCCCGCGTCGGCCCGGCGAAGCTCGATCAGCGACACAGCATCACCGCGCTCGCCGCCGGCGTCGTTGGATCCACCGACCGGCCCGAACGTCGGCGGACCTCATGGCGCGCGGAGCAACAACGCGAGGGCCACGTCGTCAAGCGACAGACGTTCGCGATCGGCGAGGTCCGCGAGGGTCCGCGCGACGCGCAGTGTCCGATGATAGGCGCGCGCGGACAGGCGCCGCTCCTGCACGGCGCTCGCAAGGAGCCGTTCCGCGTCGGGTCTCAACGAGCAGTGACGTCGCACCTCCGCGACGGTCAGCTCGGCGTTCGTGCGCCGTCCGCGACGGCGCATGAGCTCCCGCGCCGCGAGGACGCGCGAGCGGACCGCGCACGAGCGCTCGGTGCCGCCGTGCTCTTGCAGCCGCGCGTACGGAACGCGCGGAACGGCGACGCGCAGGTCGATCCTGTCTTTGAGCGGCCCCGAGAGCCGCGCTCGGTAGCGATCGAGCTGTTCCGGAAGGCACGTGCAGGGCGTATCGGGATCGCCGTGATGTCCGCAGCGGCAGGGATTCGTCGCGGCGACGAGCGTGAAGCGCGCCGGATATGTCGCGGCGTGACCGGCGCGCGAGATCGTGACCGCGCCCTCCTCCAGCGGCTCTCGTAGCGTTTCCAGCACCGCGACCGAGAACTCAGCGAGCTCATCGAGGAACAGCGCACCGCCATGGGCGAGGCTGACCTCGCCGGGTCGTGGCGGCGTTCCACCGCCCACGAGCGCCAGCCGCGACGCGGTGTGATGGGGGGAACGGAACGGCCGCGCGCTCAGCAGCGGATGCCCGGGATCGAGCAGCCCGGCGACGCTGTGCACCGCACTCGCGACGACCGCCTCGTCGGGATCGAGCGGGGGCAGGATCGAGGGGAGCGCTCTCGCCAGCAGCGTCTTTCCCGTGCCCGGCGGGCCCACGAGCAGGAGGTTGTGCCCACCGGCCGCGGCGACCTCGAGCGCGCGCTTCGGCGTCTCCTGGCCGGCAATGTCGGCGAGATCGCCCCCGAGCGGATCGCTGATCGCCGGCAGGGGAGCTGTCGTCGGAGCGAGCCTCGCGCGTCCCTCGAGATGCTCGACCGCGTCGCGCAGCGTGATCACCGCGATCGTCGTCGCTCCGAGCGCCGCTGCCTCGCCCGCGCTGCCCGCCGCGACGAGCACCGGCGCTTCGATCCCCGCGAGCCCCGCGGCGCGGACGCGCGCGAGGGCGCCGCGAACCGGGCGCGTCGTGCCGTCGAGTGCGAGCTCGCCGAGGCAGAGCTCGGCGACGTCCTTCGTCAGCTGCCCGCTCGCGCGCAGGATCCCGAGCGCGATCGCGAGATCGAACCCGCTGCCTTCCTTCTTTCGCTCGGCGGGCGCGAGATTCACGGTCACCCGGCGGAGCGGGAACTCGAAGCCGGAATTCCGGATCGCGGCGCGTACGCGTTCGCGCGCCTCACGCACGGCGGTGTCGGGAAGACCAACAATGGAGAACGCCGGCAGCCCGTTCGCGACGTCCACCTCGACGGTGACGAGCGCGGCCTCGAGACCCCAGAGCGCGCAGGTCAGCGTCCGCGCGACCGCTGCGCTCACGCGCGCTACCGTGGCGCGGCCTACGGAGACGGTGAATGGGACCTCCGGTCGGTACTGAAGTCGGTGCGGGATCACACCCGCATCGATCCAGCGCGCGCGCGCCTGGCTAGACGTATCCATCGCAGCTGTAGCACCAGGTGAAGCTGCGCTCGCCGAGCGGCAGCGAGCGGATGACGGGGTGATCGCTCGCCTTCGCGTGCTTGGTGTTGTGCGCCTGCTGTGATTCGCAGCAGCCGACGTAGCCGCAGGTCGCGCAGGCCCGCAGGCGGTCGGTGCTCCCGCAGCCCTCGCACGCGGTCGCGCGCGGCGCGCTGAGCTCCGCGGGGACGTGGGCGCAGGCGGTCACGCCTTTCGAACCCGCCTCGGCGCCGTCTTGTTCCCGAGCGTCCGCTCGAGGTGGCGAACGCGGTGCTCGGTCGAGTGCCCGACGAGGTCGAACGGCCAGTGGACCGAGTGCGTCTTGCCACTGAAGTAGTCGGCAGGCATCGCGCGCAGCGCCTTCACGACCGCCTCGTGCGCCGCGCGCGCGTCCGCGACGACGGCCCTGCCGGACGTGCGAAGCCAGCGCTCATAGATCCTCTTGTTCGTCGCGTGCACCGTCCCGGCGGATGGATATGGCCGCGGACCCTTGACGAGCGAGGCGTGCACGTTCCACTTCCACGCGGTGACGTGGGCGATGGCGTCCTTGATCGTCCAAGACTCCTTCGTCTCGCTCTGGAAGACCGGACGGCGGAAATCCGTCGGCGTCAATCCCGACAGCACCTTGTCGAGGGCGCGCCACTCGCCGCGCACGCGCGCGAGGGTCGCGGCGCGGGTGTGGCGGATGCGCTCGGCCATCGCATCCATCGTACGGTTGCATGAAGAACGAGCGAGGAGCGGCTCAGCCGTGACGAGCGAGTCCGCCAGCCTTGAGCTTGTGTCCGCCGAAGGCGGAGATTGAGAAGGATGCGAGAAGAGCCGCAGCGCATCGACGGCCGTCTCGAGGGCACGCTGCGCGTCCCCGATGTCGAGCCGCGCGCGATCGTGGTCGTGGCGCATGCGCTGCCGACCCACGGCGGCACGATGCGCAACCCCCTCATCGCGACGATCGCGCGCGCCTGCGCGGAGCGCGGCTGCCTCGCGCTGCGCTTCAACTTCCGCGGGGTCGAGGGAAGCGCGGGCGTCTGGACCAACGGGCGCGACGAGCCGAGCGACGTGGCGGCGGCGGTCGCGCACGCACGATCCCTCGCGCCCGGGCTGCCGCTCGGGGTGAGCGGCTACAGCTTCGGCGCGCTCGTGACGCTGCGCTGGCTGGAGCAGGGCGGGCATCCGGACGCGGTCGCGCTCGCGGGCGTCCCGCTGCGCTCGGTGAGCCTCGCGCAGGAGGGGCTGCCGCCCGTCCCGGACGGCACGTTCATCGTGGCGGCGGAGGACGATCAGTTCGGCACCGCGAGCGAGCTGCGCGCGCGCTATCCCGCCGCGCGCATCCACGAGATCAAGGGCGTCGACCACTTCTTTCCGGGCCGTCATCGCGAGGTCGGCGCGGCCATCGCGGACGAGCTCGCGCGGCGGCTGCGGATAGACTGAGCGCTCCCATGAGCCCGCAAACGCTGTCCGCGTCCGCGCAGCCTGGAGCCAAGGCGCTCCGGAAGCGCATCCTCACGGGCGATCGCCCGACGGGGAAGCTGCACGTCGGCCATTACGTGGGGACGCTCGCGAACCGCGTGAAGCTGCAGGACGAATACGAGACCTTCCTGCTCATCGCCGACTACCACATGCTCACGACGCGGCTCGAGAAGCTCGAGGAGATCGAGCAGAACATCCGCGACGACGTCATCGACAACCTCGCGGTCGGTGTCGACCCCGACAAGGTGACGTACTTCCTGCAGTCGCGCGTCCCCGAGATCCCCGAGCTGCACCTCTACTTCTCGATGCTGGTGTCGGTCCCGCGCGCGCAGCGCATCCCCACGTTGAAGGACGCGATGCGCGATCACGGACTGCGCGAGCCGACCTACGGGCTGCTGGGCTATCCGATCCTCCAGGCCGCGGACATCCTCTGCGTGAAGGGGGACCTGGTGCCTGTCGGCCGCGACAACGAGTCGCACGTCGAGATCACCCGCGAGATCGCGCGGAAGTTCAACGAGCTGTTCGCGCCGGTCTTCCCGGTGCCGCGGGCGCTCATCCCCGAGATCGGGCTGCTGCCCGGTATCGACGGTAGGGAGAAGATGGGGAAGAGCCTCGGGAACGCGATCAATCTGTCTGACGATCCAAAGGTCGTGGAGAAGAAGGTCATGTCCATGTACACCGACCCGACGCGGCTCCGGCCGACGGACCCAGGCACGGTGGAGGGCAACCCGGTCTTCGTCTACCACGACACGTTCAATACCGACAAGGCCGAGGTGGACGATCTCAAGGACCGCTACCGCAGGGGCGCGGTGGGCGACGTCGAGGTGAAGCGCAAGCTCATCGTCGCGCTCGAGCGCTTCCTCGAGCCCATCCGCGAGAAGCGGGCCGAGATCGAGCGCCGACCGGGCCTCGTCGACGAGATCCTCGAGAGCGGCACGATCCGCGCGCGCGCCGAGGCGCAGCGCACGCTGCACGAGGTTCGCGAGGCCATGAAGCTCGACTACTTCGGGAGCTAACGTGACCGTGCGCTTCCTCAACGTCGGGAGCTAGTTGCCCAGGCTCTACGCGCTGATCCTGAGCGGGGGGAGCGGCACGCGGCTCTGGCCACGCTCGCGCCGCAGGAAGCCGAAGCAGTTCCTCGACCTCGCTGGCGATCGCACGCTGCTGCAGGAGACCGTGGCGCGCGTCGCGGAGCTGATCCCCAGCGAGCGCATCTTCGTGGTCGCGCCGCCCGAGCACCGCGCGCTCATCCACGAGCAGCTGCCCGAGCTGCGCACCGACCACGTCGTCGTCGAGCCGTATCCCCGCGGGAACGCCGCCGCGATCGGGCTCGCGATGGGCGCGCTGCACGCGTTCGATCCGGAGGCCGTCGTGGCGGTGCTGCCGTCCGACCACGTCGTCGAGAAGCCCGGGAAGTTCCGCGAGGTCCTCATCGCCGCGACCGCGGCGGCCGAGGCCGGGCACCTCGTGACGCTCGGGATCACGCCGGAGCGGCCCGACACGGGCTTCGGCTACATCGAGGCGGGCGAGCGGCTCGACGTGCCCGGTGCGCCGCTCCCGGTGTACGCGGTCAAGCGCTTCATCGAGAAGCCGAAGCCCGAGGCCGCGCAGAAGATGCTTGAGGCCGGCGGTCACTACTGGAACGCGGGGATGTTCGCCTGGCGGGTCTCGAAGATCCTCGAGGCCTACCGCGCGCACCTCCCCGGCACCGCCCGCGCCATCGAGGCGCTGAGCGAGGCGATCGGCACGCCCCGCTACGAGACGGTGCTCGCGGAGGTGTGGGAGGAGACGGAGCGGACCACGATCGACTACGGGATCGCCGAAAAGGCGGAGAACGTCGCCGTGGTCCCCGCGGACATCGGCTGGCAGGACGTCGGCTCGTGGTCTCGACTTGCCGAAATCGTCTCGAAAACAGACAATTGGAGCCAGGACGAACATATCAGCCACGATTCCCACGGCAATTTCATCTACGCGCCGGGGAAGACCGTGGCCACGGTGGGGGTTGAGGGGCTGATCGTGGTCGACACGGGGGACGTCCTCTTCATCGCCCCGAAAGAGCGTGCTGAGGACGTGAAAGTGCTGGTCGATCGGCTCCAAAGAGAGGATCGCGAAGAGCTCCTCTAGGCAGCACCGCTACTCTTGATGTCGAGGAGGCGCCCGGACAGGGCGCTTTTGTGTGTAGTGCTCGGACCTCCCGGTCCTGCGCTCTCAACACAGTTGTAGGAAGCAGTGACAATAGAACAAACGGTCGAAAGCAAGCCGGCGGCCAAGCCGAGGAAGCGCGCGAGCGCGGCGGGCTCGGGCGACCTCGTGGTCGTCGAGTCGCCGACGAAGGCGCGCACGCTCGGGCGGATGCTGGGGTCCGACTTCAAGGTCGAGGCCAGCTTCGGCCACGTCCGCGATCTGCCGAAGTCGAAGCTGGGCATCGACCTCGTCACGTTCGCGCCCGAGTACATCGTCCCGGACGACTCCGAGAAGACCGCGCGCATGCTGCGCAAGGACGCGAGGGCGGCGGCGCGCGTCTGGCTGGCCACCGACCTCGACCGCGAGGGCGAGGCGATCGCGTGGCACCTCGCCGAGCTGATGGACATCCCCAAGAGCAAGCTGCGGCGCGTGACCTTCCACGAGATCACGCCGACCGCGATCGCCGAGGCCTTCAAGAGGCCACGCGATATCGACCAGCATCTCGTCGACGCGCAGCAGGCGCGACGCGTCGTGGACCGGCTCGTCGGCTACACGATGTCGCCGCTGCTGTGGAAGAAGATCCGCTACGGGCTCTCGGCCGGGCGCGTCCAGTCCGTGGCGCTGCGGCTCATCGTCGATCGCGAGCGCGAGATCCAGGCCTTCACACCGCAGGAGTACTGGAGCATCGACGCGATGCTCGCGAACCACGCGGGCGAGTCGTTCAAGGCCGAGGTCATCCAGCACAAGGGCAAGAAGCTCGCGATCGGCAGCGCGGCGGAGGCCGACCGCGTCAAGGCCGCGCTCGCGGACGCGCTCTACAAGGTCCAGAGCGTCGAGAAGCGCGAGAGCGGCCGCAACGCCGCACCTCCGTTCACGACCTCGACGCTGCAGCAGGAGTCGTCCCGCAAGCTCGGCTTCTCGCTTCGCAAGACGATGGTCGTCGCGCAGCAGCTGTACGAGGGCATCTCGCTCGGCGACGCGGCCGTCGGTCTCATCACCTACATGCGCACCGACTCGCTGCACGTCGCGGAGGACGCGCTCAGGCAGGCGAAGGATGTCGTCACGCACGAGTTCGGGCCGACCTACGCGCTCGACAAGCCGCGGCACTTCAAGACCCGCAGCAAGGGCGCGCAGGAGGCGCACGAGGCGATCCGTCCGACCGATCTGTCGCGCTCGCCCGACCGCGTCAGGAAGTACCTCAACCGCGACCAGCTGCGCCTGTACACGCTCATCTGGCAGCGGACGCTCGCGTCGCAGATGGCCCCGGCGCGCTTCGAGTCCACGAGGCTCGACGTCGCCGCCGACGGCTACACGCTGCGCGCGAACGGGCGGCGCACGCTCTTCGACGGCTTCCTGCGCGTCTACACGGAGGGGACCGACGAGCCGGAGGCCGACGTCACGACGCTGCCCGAGGTCGTCGAGGGCGAGGACCTCAGGCTGCTCGGCCTCGACGCGGCGCAGCACTTCACGCAGCCGCCCGCTCGGTTCACCGAGGCGTCGCTGGTCAAGACGCTCGAGGAGCACGGCATCGGCCGGCCGTCGACGTACGCGCCGACCATCTCGACGCTCATCGAGCGGCGCTACGTCCGCAAGGAGGGCCGCGCGCTGATCCCGGAGGACGTCGGCTTCGTCGTCACCGACTTCCTGCGCGAGCACTTCGCCGACATCGTCGACCTGGGCTTCACCGCGCGGATGGAGCTGGACCTCGACAGGATCGCGAGCGGCGAATCCGAGTGGGTGCCGGTCGTGCGCGACTTCTTCACGCCCTTCTCGGCACGCGTCGCGGAGAAGACGAAGAGCGTGAACAAGTCCGACGTCACGGAGGAGGCGACCGACCGGATCTGCCCGAAGTGCGGGCGGCCGGTGGTCATCAAGCTCGGCCGTTACGGCCGCTTCTACTCCTGCACCGGATTCGTGAAGGGCAAGAAGGGCCAGCCGACGCCGCCCGGTGGCTGCGACTACGCCGAGCCGCTCGAGGGCCAGGAGACACAGGGCCCCGAGATCATCGAGGGCGAGGTCTGTCCCGACTGCGGCAAGCCGCTCGCGAAGCGCCGTGGACGCTTCGGCCCGTTCATCGGGTGCACGGGGTACCCGGACTGCAAGTACATCAAGAAGACGCAGCAGAAGACCGGCGTCATCTGCCCGACCTGCAAGGAAGGCGAGCTCGTCCGTCGCCGCGGTCGTGGGAAGAGCCTCTTCTTCGGATGCGAGCGCTACCCCGAATGCACGTTCACCGCGCGCGAGCTGCCTGGGGCGACCGAGGCATCCGCGGCCGAAGTGAGCGAGCCGGTGGGCGCGAGCCTCTAGCCTGCGCGCGCGGCCGGCGACCTCTGACGAAGTCGCGCGCTGGGATGAGCTCGCCGCGACGACCGGGCGTCCTCACCTTCTGCAGAGCACGGGATGGGCGGCGCTCAAAGCCGGCAACGGCTGGGGCGCGCGCCGCTACGTCCTCGACGACGGTGCCGCCGGGGTGGCGCAGCTCCTCGTGCGCGCGCTCCCGCTGGGCATGTGGTTCGCGTACCTCCCCCGCGGCCCGCTCGTCGCTGACGCGGATATCCCGGACGCGATCGGCGCGCTGCGCGATGCGCTTCGTGGCATGCGCTGCGTCGGCCTGCTCTGCGACCCGGAGATCCCCGACGATCCGGTGACGCGCGACGCGCTGCGCTCCGGCGGCGCGCGCCTCTCGCCGGTCCACGTGCAGCCGAGCCGCACCCTGCTGTTCGACCTGGACCGGACCCCGGAGGAGCTGCTCGCCGGGATGCGCAAGAAGACGCGGCAGTACGTCCACAAGGCGGAGCGCGGCGGCGTCATCACGGAAGAGACCGCCGACCTCGAGCGGTTCCAGCGCGTGCTCGAGCGCGTGGCCGCGCGCGATCGCTTCGGGATCCACGACCGCGCGTACTTCGCGAGGCTGCGCGAGCTGTTCGGCGAGCGGGCACACTTCCAGATGGCGCGCGTCGGGAACGAGGACGTGGGCGCGCTGCTCGTCATCCGGATCGGCGACCGCGCCTGGGAGCTCTACGGCGGGTGGAGCGGGACGCACACGGAGGAGCGTCCGTTCTATCTGCTGAAGTGGCGCTCGTTGCTGGCGATGAAGCGGCTCGGCGTCGTGCGCTACGACATGTGGGGGCTCGCCGAGGGCGACGCGTCGCTCGCCGGCGTCGAGCAGTTCAAGCTCGGCTTCGGCGGGGATGTGGTCACCTGGGTCGGCGCGATCGAAGCGCCGGTGAGCGCCGCGCTCTACCCGATCTGGCAGATCGCGGGCCGGCGTCGCCTCGCGCGCTCGGCATGACGACCACCGGACGACCACCGGGGGGCTCCGGCCCCCCGGGGACCCCCCAGGTCCCGCCGAGAACCGCCCCGGTCGGCTGGGACGACGTCGCCGTGCGCGCGCCCGGCGGGCACGTCATGCAATCGACGGCGTGGGCGCGGATCCGCGAGGCGCAGGGCTGGCGCGCCACGTATCTCGACGCGGCGCCGCACGGTCTCGCGCTCGTGCTGTGGCGACCGCTCCCGCTCGGGCGCCGCATGGCGTACGTGCCGCGCGGCCCGATCTTCCGCGGCGGTCGGGACGAACTCGCGGCGATGCTCGAGCGGCTCGCCGAGCTCCTGCGGCGCGAGCCCGCGCTCTTCATGCGCGTCGACCCCGAGGTCGGCGAGGATGTCCGCGACGTGCTCGTCTCCAACGGATGGCGTCGCGCGCCGGACATCCAGCCGGTGCTCGCGACGCTTGAGCTCGACCTCACGCCCACTGAGGACGCGCTGCTGGCCGGGCTGGAGAAGGACACCCGCTGGAGCGTGCGCCAGGCCGAGAAGCGCGGGATCGCGATGCGCGAAGGCACGAGCGACGCGGACCTGCGCGCCTTCTTCGACATCTACAGCGTGACCGGCCGGCGTGCGGGCTTCATCACGCGGACCTGGGACTACTACCGGCTCGTGTGGCGCACGCTCATCGATGCCGGGCACGCGAAGCTGCTGCTGGCCGAGGATGGCGCGGCCGCGGTGGCGGGCGCGATGACCTGGCACTGCGGCGACCGCGAGCTCTACATGTACGGCGGCATCCCGGTCGACCCGAGCGACGAACGAGATCCGATGCACGGCCCCTATCACTTCAAGAAGGGGTTCGGGGGCGCCGAGAAGCGCTTCGTCGGCGCGCATGACCTCGTTCCGCGGGAGCTGCCGTATCGCGCGTTCAACCTCCTGGAGCCCATGTACGCGCGGGCACTGCGGCTGGCGCGCCGATGAAGCTGCGCGTGCTGCTCGCGGCGGCGGGCGCCTCGGTCCCCGGCGACGCCGGGTTCGCCGACGTCCACGGGATCGCGTATGACTCGCGCGCCGTGAGCGCGGGATCGCTGTTCGTGGCGGTCCCGGGATTCCATCGCGACGGCCACGACTTCGCCGCGGACGCGGTGTCTCGGGGCGCGGTGGCCGTCGTGGCCGAGCGCCCCCTGCGCGTCGGCGTGCCGGTGGCGATCGTCCCCGACAGCCGCGCCGCGCTCGCCGATCTCAGCGCGGAGTTCTTCGATCATCCGACGGCGAAGCTCAAGCTCGTCGGGGTCACGGGCACGGATGGAAAGACCACGACCGTCCATCTGATCTCGCAGGTCCTCGAGGCAGCGGGCGAGCGCACCGGGTACGCGACGACCGTCGACTTCAAGCTCGGCCCCAATCGGTGGCCGAACGAGACGCGGCAGAGCACGCAGGAGGCGCTGGAGGTCCAGGAGTTCTTCGCCGAGCTGCTCGTGGCCGGCGGTACCTGGGGCGTGCTGGAGGCGACGAGCCATGCGCTCGCGCTCCGCAAGCTCCAGCATTGCGACGTGGACATCGCGGTCTTCACGAACCTGACCCCGGAGCATCTCGACTTCCACGGCACCCTGCAGCACTACCTCGAGGCGAAGGGTGCGCTGTTCGAGATGCTCGACACGGGCCAGGACAAGGGGATCGCGAAGGCCGCGGTCCTCAACGCGGACGATCCGCATTGGCGCTACCTCGCCGATCGGAGCGGCACGGCGCGCGTGCTCACGTACGGGATCGACGCGCTCGCCGACGTGCAGGGCAGCATCGTGAGCGCGGATGCGAACGGCTCGCGGATCCGCATCTCGAGCGCCGGCGACACCGTGGAGCTGCAGCTGCCGCTGGTCGGGCGCTTCAACGTGGAGAACGCGCTCGCCGCCGCGGCGGCGGGGCTGGCGGCGGGGGCGACGCTCGAACACGCGAAGGCGGCCCTGACGCGCGCCACGTCGGTCCGCGGCCGCATGGAGCGCATCGACCTCGGGCAGCCGTTCACGGTCATCGTCGATTACGCGCACACGCCCGAGTCGCTGGACAAGGTGCTCCGGCTGCTGCGGCCCCTCACGACCGGCATGCTGAGCGTCGTGTTCGGCAGCGCCGGGGAGCGCGATCGCGCGAAACGGCCACGTCTCGCCGAGGTCGCCGTCACGCATGCGGACTTCTTCGTCATCACCCAGGAGGACCCGCGCCTCGAGGATCCCGCGCTCATCCTCCAGGAGATCGAGGCCGGCGCCCTCGCTCGAGGGAAGGTGCGCGGCACCGACTACGAGGTCGTCGACGACCGCAAGGCCGCCATCGCGCTCGCCCTCGGTCGAGCGGCCGCGGGCGACACGGTGCTGCTGGCGGGCAAGGGACACGAGGGCTCGATCATCGTGGGCGAGGAGAAGCGACCCTGGAACGAGGCCGAGACTGCGCGCGTGGCGCTTCAGCGGCTGGGCTACGAGCCATGATGCAGCGGCAGCGGCGCTCGAGCGCCGCGTCGAAGGGGCAGACCCGCGCGTACGCGGAGCACGTGCGCGAGGTCGCGGCGCTGCTCCGCACCGAGATCGGCGCGCCGGAGCGGCCGCATGGACGACCGGCCGTCGTGGTGCTCATGGGCTATCCCGGCGTGGGGAAGTCGCACTGCGCGCGCCTGCTGGCCCAGCGGCTCGGCGCCGCGCATGTGGCCAGCGATCAGCTGCGCAGCCGCTTGTTCATCGCGGCCACCTACACCGCGGCCGAGAATGCCGCGATCTTCGCGGCCGCCGATGCGCTTCTCGACGGACTGCTGCGCGAGGGACATCGCGTCGTCCTCGATGCGACGCACCTGCGCGCGTCGGCGCGCACGGCACCGCGGGAGACGGCGGATCGGAACGGCGTCCCGATCGTGTTCGTGCGGGTCGTCGCCGATGAGACCTCGACGCTGGCACGCCTGGCCGCGCGACGCGCTTCGCGCGCGGCCGACGACCACAGCGACGCCGACGAGCGGGTCTTCCAGCGCATGCGCGCGCAGCCGTTCGAGGCGCCGGAGCGATACCTCCAGCTGAACAACGGCGCCGAGCTGGCGGCCGAAGTGGACCGCGTCGCGGACGCGGTGGAGCAGGCATGCGCGTCCGCGAGCTGATCTTCGGGGCGATCGCCACCGCGCTGCTCGTGGCGTACCTCGTGCTCGGCGCGCGGTTCTATGCGACGGTCGGGCCGGTGACGGCCGCGACGCCGACCCCGACCGTGCCGCGCGCCACCAACGTCCCGACCACGAGGGTGCCCGGCACGATCGCCTTCGCGCTGCGCGGCGAGATCTTCGTCATGCGCGACGGCGCGTACCGCGCGCAGACGTCGGAGGGCCGCAACCAGCAACCCGCGCTCTCGAGCGACGGGCGGCAGCTGCTCTTCGTACGCTCCGAGACGATCGACGGCAGGCGAACGGCGGACGAGCAGACCACCAGCGCGCGCCTCGGCTACTCGACGGTCGTCGCGAAGCAGTCGGGTGGCGGCGCGGAGACGATCCTGCTGGATGGGCTGCGCGCGAAGGTGCCCTCCGGGTACCACCAGGTCTCGTGGTACCTCGCGCCCGCGCTCGCGCCCGACGGCAGGCGGCTCGCGTTCCTCGAGGATGACGGCGGCGGCGCGGCGGACCTCGTGCTGCTGGACCTCGCGACGAAGCGGCGCACGGTGTACTCGAACGGCGCGGACCTCGCCGACGTCGCCTGGTCGCCTGACGGCAAGACGATCGCGACGACGAGCTACAACACCGACCTCGCCGGCATCCTCATCTGGAACGCGGACCGTCCGGGCACTGCGACGCGCGTGAAGACGCCGGCCGACGCCGATGCGTACCGGCCGTCGTTCTCGCCGGATGGCAGATGGATCGTCTACACGCTACGGCACGACGGCCGGAACGATCTGCACGCCTTCGAGATCGTGACCTCGCGCGATATCGCGCTGACCGACGACGGGCGCTCGTGGAACGCGGTGTTCTCGCCCGACGGCGGCTGGATCGCGTTCGACCGATCCGAGGATGGGAACGTCGATCTCTACGCGATGGAGCTCGGCACCATCCTCACCGGCGGGGCCGCGAAGGGGCCGATCAAGCTCACCAAGGGCGAAGGCGTTGACGGCGGGAGCCGGCCGGCCTGGGCGCGGTAGCGGGACTCGCGCGCTAGGTCCCATAGGTCGCCGTCAAGAGGGAATCCCCTCCGGGACGATGAAGTCGTGATCTGAACGCCAGACACCCCAGACAATCGCAAGCGCCTTCTTCATGCAGTGGCCCAGAGCGTTCATCTTGGACTTGCCCTCGGCCCG
>JACQAT010000012.1 GCA_016194865.1 Chloroflexota bacterium | reverse complement strand
TTCTTCGACCCGTGTCGCTAGGCCCCGCCCACCGAGCGTCCCCCAGGCACCGCCATCGAATGACAGCCAACGCTCGCGAACCAGGGCCCCGGCGGCATCGTACTGGACCGAGTGGCTCGGGCGGTGGATCCAGGCCGTGGCATCAACGACCCACTCGAGGCGACGGTCGCGTTCGTCGGCGCTGACCGCCAGATCACCGTAGGAGTACACCCGCGTCGGGTTGCCGTAGGCGTCGTACTCGAAGGTCCGGGCCGACTGGCGGCATGCGCTCAAGCCGTCGCACTCGCTGACATCTGTCCGGGTGAGCGACGCGAACGTCGCCCCCGCGTACGGCGTCGCCGCTGTCCACGTGTGCGCGATCTCCTGCATCAGTGCGCCGTCGTTCCGCCGAATCTGGACATGGTACGGCCGACTCTTGAAGGCATCATCCTGCTTGAACCAAGTATCGACGAAGTGGCCCAGGGGATCGCTGGCGCGCACCTGCCCGTGACCCCGGAATTCGGTGCCGTCGCTGCTCAGTGCGATATCTGTGTAGCTGTATGTCGTGGTGGAAGTCGTTCCGCGGCCGTCGTTGACGGCCTTGCTCACCACGCGATAGCGATCAATCGCGCTGACGTAGGCGTACGTCAGAAACGAGGACAGGCCCCACTGATCAGGCACATTGCCGATGGCCCAATCGATGCAGCCGGTGACCTGACTCGTACACTGCCAGGACTGCGTCGCATCACTGACGTAGCAGTAATAGGTAGGTTGGGTGCAGACGGAGTACATGGGGATCGTACCGGGGAGATTGGCCGGGCAGTACCCGAGGATGGACGAGAGACTGAATTGATCGAGGTTTTGCGACCCCCCATAATCGTCGCAGGCCCCGATGTTGTAGCAGTACCAGAATCCACCGCCCTCCAGGGCGTAGAAGTCGCACTGTTGGTGGAGGCGCATGCAGGCTTTGTAGACTGGCGTCGTGTTCGCCACCGACCCGGGGAAGATGAAGCCCACGACGTTGCCGCTTGCGGTCGATGGCGCCCATTCGGTGCCGGTCCATGCGACGTTGAGCGGCGTGGTGGCGAGGTGCTCATACGTGTAGGTAACGCTGCCCCCGAGCCCGTTGGTCGCGGTCCCAAGCCGGTTATTCGTGTAGGTGAACGTCCGCGGCGGAAGCGTCGACGTCCCGTCGGCGCCGATCGTGGTGACCGATCGCAGGGTGAGGTCGCCCGCAACTCCACCGCCCCAGTTGTAGCTCCCGTCCCGGTCGTTGGAGTAGTCGAAGGCCAGCTGATAGCGCCGCACCAACGCCCCACCGACCCGAACTTCGATCGCATCAAGGCGTTGCTTGTCGACGTACGACGGTGTGGTGCCACCGGGATCCGTCCAGTCGGCCCGCGCCGCCCGGAAGAACTGCACCTGGCGAAGATCGCCGATCGCGGAACCACCTTGATAGGCATAGGCGATCGAATCGATGTAGACGGCCTGGTCATACGTCTGGCCGGAAGACAGTGTGGCCGTCTGCTTGACGTAGGCGTAACGGATCGCGACGCCGCTTGTTGTCGATGTCTGGTCGACGAGGTACTTGTACGCGCCCGAAATACCGTTGGCTCTACTCTCGGCGTTGTATCCGAGGCGGTGCTGGGTGCCGTCTTTTGAGGTCAGGATCCAGTAGTCCCCCGAGGGGAAATACTGGAGCTTGAGGAAGCTCTCGTCCTTCGTGTGGTAGATGTTTTGCGAACCATCGATGAGCACGAGCGGATACGTGGTGCCCGCCAGTTGCAGCTTGAGGTTGCTGGTGCTGGCCTCGCGAAGAATGATGGGGCCCCAATCGAGCATCCACCCTAGCCCGGCCGTGTGCCCCTGAGTGCGGGCCGAAATGTCGTCGACGTAGCTGCTGCGATAGTGAATGACGATGCGCGGGGTGATCCCGGCAGCCCCGGGGGGGGCCACGATCGGGATCGTTGCCGACGCGCTACCGAGGAAGAGATCCGTACCGGATCCTTCCGGCGACGCGTCATCCGGACCGACGTCCTCTTGGGCAAAGGCCCGGGGTGCTACAGCGCAGAGCACGGCAACCGTAGCGAGAATTACAAGGCGGGAGAACGAGCGCATCGCCGACCCCTCTCTCCTGCGAGCTGGGCCTACCGAACTGATGCTCCGCGTTGCCGGACAGGGCGCACGAACCGTGCCCGATCCGACCCCCGGACCCGCGCGCCTTCCGGCTCATCCAGGGGCGTATCTGTTACACGACGCGTGCCGAAATCGATACTCTTTGCTGGCGCACCTTTAGCGGGGTTTGAAAGGCTCCGAGTGCTAGGGGCACCGTGCACAGTGCCCTGGGCTTTGGGCATTCGTGACGAAGCGCACAAGCTCGCCGGGGGTGGTCGCAGGAGGTGCAGGTGCACTCAATCGGTGCAAGATGCGCCGACCGGGACCACCGCGCGGTTCAGGAGATCGGCGCTATCCTTGCGCCAGCCGCGAGTGCGCCAGCCGCGAGGAGGGGCCCTGATGCCGGCTCGAGGTGGTCACATGCCGACGCCCGCCGCTCGTCGCGCCGTCGCCCAGGCCCGGCGCGCCGGCGTGCGCCTCGTGCGCTTCCTCTACACGGACAACGGCGGCGTCACGCGCGGCAAGGCCACCCACGTCGAGAGCCTGGCCTCGCGGATCGCGGACGGCATCGGGCTCACCGTCGCCATGCAGGCCATGAACATGCTCGATCAGCTGACGCCGGTCGAGGGCATGGGCCCCGTGGGCGAAATCCGGCTCGTGCCCGATCCCGGGACGTTCACGGTGCTGCCCTACGCGCCGCACGCGGCGGCCATGACGGTGGACATGCGGACCCTGGATGGCGCGGCCTGGGAGGCGTGCCCGCGCTCGTTCCTCAAGCGGCAGATCGCCGCCTGCGCCGCGGCCGGCTTCATGGTGCGCGCGGCCTTCGAGGGCGAGTTCACCCTCGCGGTGAAGGGCGCCGATGGCGCGTTCGCGCCGCTCGACCAGTCGGTGTGCTTTTCCACGGTGGGCATGACCACGGCGGCGGCCGTCATGGACGACATCGTCGCGGCGCTCGAGGCGCAGGGCATCCAGGTCGAGCAGTACTATCCCGAGCTGGGCCACGGCCAGCAGGAGCTGTCGATCCGCCACGCGCCGGCGCTCGCCGCCGCCGACCGCCAGGTCTTCTACCGGGAGACGGTCCGCGCCGTCGCGTACCGCCACGGGCTCTACGCCTCGCTCGCGCCCAAGCCCTTTGTCGACCAGGCCGGCAACGGCAGCCACGTGCACTTCAGCCTGTGGGATGCCGGCGGCCGGCGGAACCTCACCCACGACCCGCGCGGACGCTACGGGATCAGCGCGCTCGGCTACCACTTCATCGCGGGTGTGCTCGACCACCTGCCGGCGTTGCTGGCGCTGACGTGCCCGTCCGTGAACTCGTACCGGCGGCTGCAGCCGCACTTCTGGAGCTCGGCCTACACGGCCTGGGGGCCGGACAACCGCGAGGGCGCCATCCGCATCCCGTCGACGTTCGCCTCGGATCGTGCGGGCTCCACCAACGCCGAGCTGAAGGCGTGCGACGCCTCGGCCAACCCCTATCTCGCCCTCGGCGGGCTCCTCGCCGCCGGCCTCGACGGCGTGAAGCGGAAGCTCGAGCCGGGCGAGCCCACGATGATTGATCCCGCCAACTATTCCGACGCCGAGCGGGCGGCCCGCCGCATCGTGCGCTTCCCGACCACGCTCGCCGAGGCGCTCGACCATCTGGCCGCCGACCGCGTGCTCATGGCGGCGCTGGGGCCGCTGCTCGCGCGCTCGTTCCTCACCGTCAAGCGCGGGGAATGGCAGGCCTTCAGCAAGGAGGACACGGCCTTCGAGATCAAGCACCACTTCTGGAAGTTCTGAGCGTGGACCTCGACCTCTCCGCCATTCCGATCCTGGATCAGCATTGCCACCCACTGCTGCGTGACGGCGGGGGCGCGCTCGCGCCGGTCGACTACCAGCGCTTCTTCAGCGAGAGCGGCGAGGCGGAGATGCACGCCCGTCACGCCCCGACCACGATCTTCTTCCGCTGGGCCCTCAAGGAGCTCGCCGCCCTGCTCCGCTGCGAGCCGGCCGTCGAGGCCGTGCTGGCGGCGAGGGCCAGGGCCGGGGCCGACGCCCTGGCCGGCCGGATGTTCCGCGACGCGAACCTCGCCATGCTGCTCGTCGACCACGGCTACCAGACGGGCGCGAGCTACAGCCACGCCGAGCTGGCGATGCGGCTGCCGTGCCGCCTGGCGCAGATCCTCCGGCTGGAAACGCTCGCCCAGGACCTGATCGTCCGCCACGACACGTTCGACCAGGTGATCGACGCGTTCGTGGCGACCGTCGAGGAGGCGCGAGCCGCGGGCCACGTCGGCCTCAAGAGCATCGTCGCGTATCGCACCGGGCTCGCCGTCAGCGAGACGTCGCGCGGCGACGCTGCGGCGGCGTGGGGCCCGGTGAAGGAGCGCGCCAAGCGCGACGGCCGGGTCCGGCTGGCCGACAAGCCGCTGAACGACTATCTCGTGCTCCGCGCCCTCGAGATCGCCGGGCGCCAGGCGCTGCCCGTGCAGTTTCACACGGGCTTCGGTGACGGCGACCTCGATCTGCTGACCGCCAACCCCTTGCACCTGCGGCCGGTCATCGAGCGCCATCGCCGGGTGCCGTTCGTGCTCCTGCACGCGAGCTACCCGTACGTGCGCGAGCTCGGCTACCTGGCCGCCATCCACCCCAACGTCTGGGCGGACCTCGGCCTGGCCGTGCCGTTCGCGGCGGCGGAGATCCCGGCGGTCTTCCGTCAGGCGCTGGCCCTGGCCCCGACGAGCAAGCTCCTGTTCTCGACCGACGCCTACAGCATCCCC
>JACQAT010000003.1 GCA_016194865.1 Chloroflexota bacterium | reverse complement strand
GTCGGGCTCGACGTCGTCTGGCTGGAGCCGGTGCCGCTCTCGCGCGCGTCATGGCTCGCCCTTCGTCGACCATTCGCGCCGCGCGTGCCAGTGACGAGACGCGCCCGCGAGCGCTGCCGGGCGCTTCTCCATGGACACGAGCGGCTGTTCCTGTGGGACCGTCGGGTGTGGCTCGACCGCGGCGCCTATCGCGACCGCGACGTCCGCGCGATCCTGCGGCCGATCGTCTTCGACACAGCGGCCGTCGAGCATGCGCGACCATCCGGCACGGTCGCACGGAGCAGTGGAGCCCTCGCGCGGTGGATGTCCGGGTGATCCCGCTCCGATCCTGGCTCGACCGCACGCCGTTGTCATCGGTCGCGCTGACCGTCCTTCGGGAGGCGACCGGCCGCGAGCGGCCCCTCGAGCCGCTGCGCCCGACGCGCGCGGCGGCTCTGCGCAGTGGATCGCGGATCGCCTTCTGGGCACTGAACGCGGGTGTCGGAACGTCCACCGTGGCGGCTCTCGTCGCGCATCGTTCGGCGGCGGCGGGAGTCGCGCCGTTGCTCGTCGATCTGGATCGTTGGGCGCCGTCCCTCGCCCTGCGGGCCGGCCTGGAGGTCGCGACCTTCGCTGATGCGCTGCTCATGGCCGGTCGAGAGCGCGAGGTGATCTCCCGCTGGAACGAGGTGCCCTTCCTCGCCGGCGCGCCAAGCCTGCATTCGACCTTCGATGCGCAACGCGTCCTGGAAACGCTTGATCGCGCGGCGGCGGGCCGGGCCGTCGTGATGGACCTGGGTGCCGGTCCAGATGTGCTCGATGAGGTGCTGCTCGAACGCGTCGACGTGCTCTGCGTCGTCGCCGGGATCCGCGCGAGCCAGCTGCAGGCAGCGTTCTGCGCGACGACGCTCGTTCCAGCCGAGGTCAAGCGTGTCGGTCTGGTCGTCGTTGGCGCGGCAGAGGAGGATGCGGTCCGCATCGCGCCGCGCCTGCCATGGCCGCTGCTCGCCACCATCCCGGTCGATCCATACCTCGCTGCCGACGATTTCGCGGCCAGGGTCCCGACGCTTCGGGCGATCGACGAGCTCATACGCGCGTGCGCGTGAACGATCCGGTCGTCGTCGCTCGCGTCCGTGCGGCCGTATCCGTCGGCTTCGACCCGAGCTCGCTCCTCGCCGTGTATGCCGACCGAACGCGTCGCGCGCTCCTTCGCGAGCGGGTGCGGATCGCGGCCGCTACACCGCTCGATGAGCGGGCCGTCGATGCGCTGTGCGCCGAGCTCTTCGGCTTCGGCCCGATCCAAGAGCTTCTCGAGGACCCCGCCGTGACCGACGTTCTGGTCAATACGCCGAGCGAGATCTTCGTCGAGCGCGGTGGCCGGCTCGAACGCAGCGATGTCTCCTTCCGCGACGCGGCGGAGCTGGCGGATCTCGTCCATCGCATCGCCGCGAGCGTCGGACGCGAGCTCACGATCGAGCAGCCGTTCGTGGACGCGCGCATGCGCGACGGCAGCCGCGCGAACGTGGTGATCGAGCCTGTCGGCGGACCGTCGCTCTCGATCCGCACGTTCCGCAGCCGCTCCCTGGAGCTGTACGGCGGGCCGGGCTCGTGGACGTCGACGGGCGGCATCGCCGAGTCGGCCGCGCGCTTTCTCGGCGACGCGGTCAATGAGCGAGCCAACATCGTCGTGAGCGGCGCCACGGGTTCAGGGAAGAGCACGCTCCTCCGCTCCCTCGCCGCGTTCATTCCACCCGATGAGCGTCTGATCGTGATCGAGGACACGCACGAGCTGGCGCTGCCGCATCCGCACACCGTGCATCTCGAATGCGTCCCCGGGCGCGACGGAAGCGGCGTACGTGTGGCCGATCTCGTGGTGAACGCGCTCCGCATGCGGCCCGATCGGATCATCGTGGGCGAGGTCCGGGCGCCGCGAGAAGCGTCGGCGCTCCTCGAAGCGCTCAGCACGGGCCACGACGGATCCCTCACGACCCTGCACGCGGGCTCCGCGGACGATGCGATCGGAAGGCTCGAGCTCCTGCTCGCGCGTGCTGGCGAGCTCGCCCCGGGAGCGATCGCGCGGCACGTGCGTCGCGCACTTGATCTCATCGTTCATGTGCGCCGCGACCCGTCCGGCCAGCGATCGGTCCGCGAGATCGTTGCCGTGCGCGACGACCGGAACGAGCCGCTGTGGCGCGCGGGCGAGACCGCGGTGCGGATCCCCTCGTCGGGTCTTCGCTGGCGATGACGGCAGCCGGCGCGGCGCTGAGCGCGATCGCGGTCTGCTGCGCGATCGCCTCCCTCGCGGTCCCGGCGAGCTGGGCGGCGCATGCGATGCGGCACCCCGAGCGCGACACGCTTCAGGACGCAGGCATGCGGTTCGGCTCCGCACGATGGGAGCTGCTCCGCGCGGGGACCGGCGGCGCGGCGACGATCGGTGCGGTCCTCCTCGGTGCGCCCGCGCTCCTGGGGCTGCTGCCGGGCGTTGTGCTGCCTTCGGTGTGGCTGCGCATGCGTGCCGGCGAGCGGCGCCGCGCGGCGCGCCACGTCACGGCGCAGCTGATCCGGCGGATCCACTCGAGCCTGCGGAGCGGGACCGCGCTCGCGGACGCGATGCGGCGGGCGTGCGACGGGGAGAGTGATCCGATCGCGCGGCGCCCGCTCGACGAGGCACTGCGCTCGTTCGCGGTGGGGACCGCGTTGGATCGCGCGTTGTACGACGTCGCGCGGCGGATGGCCGATACGCGCACGCGGCTGGCGCTCGAAACGATGGCCCTCGGCGTGGCGGAGCGGCTGCCGATCGATCGCGTCGCGAGCCTTGTCGGAGCGGTCTCCGATCGGCTCGTCTTTGACGATCGTCTCGATCAGGAGGTGAGGGCGCGGTCCAGCGGTGTGCGCATGCAGGTGTGGCTGCTCGCCCTGGTCGTCCCCGCGCTCGTGCTCTACCTCTGGCTCACGGTCCCGACGCTCGCGGCCAGTCTGGACAGCACTCTCGGGCGCACGGTCCTGCTGCCCCTCGCCGGCGCGCTCGAGGTCGCGGGCATCGTCCTCGCGAGGCGCATCGTGAACGGGGCGCTGCGCTGAGCGCGCTCGGCGCGGCACTGTTCGCGGCCACGGTGTGCTGTGCCGTCCTGTCGTTCTCACGAGCATCGCGCGTACCCGCCCTCCTGCGGTTGCTCGCTCCACAGCGGGATCTCGGTGAGCGACGCTCGCGACTCCTGCTCGTACGGGAGCTGCGACGTGCCGGGATCGGCTGGAAGCCGGCGCAGGTCATCTCGTTCCGCTGCGCGCTGGCCGTCATCGTCTTGATCGCGTCGCTCGCGCTGATCGGCAGCGCGCCGCTGGCCGCGGGTCTGGCCTATGCCGCCTGGATCGCGCCGGCGATGTACGTCGAGCGGTCGGCTCATGGGCGGACCTCCGCCGCGGAGCGCGCGCTGGTCGTCGTCATCGAACGGGCCGACGCGCTGGTGAGCGCCGGTCGGCCGCCCGAGTCCGCGTTCGCGTCGCTCGCCACCCACGGGACCGGTGCTCCCTTGCTCGATGGCGTGATGCGCAGGGTGGCCGATGCGTACGCGTTGGGTGCGCCGCTCTACCCCTCTCTCGCATTGGAGGCACGCAGGGAAGGGGTCGCGAAGCTGGCGGACCTGGCGACCGAGCTGGAGCGCTCGCGGGATCTCGGTCGAGGCTCCCTCACGATCCTGCATGACGCTCGGGACGCGCAGCGCGCGGACGAACGGGTCCGTTCCTTGGACGCGGCGGCCCAGGTCGAGGGACGCTTGATGCTCGTCCTCGTCCTCTGCTACATGCCGGCCCTGATGCTGGCCGTCGTCATCCCGCTCTTCCTGGGTCTGCTCGACGGATTGCTTCGCTAGCGCAATACACTGTCCTTTGAACACACGCGCGGCCGGCGCGCAAGGGAAGTGGAATCATGCCGTTCAATCTCGGCGGCCCGGAGATGCTCATCATCCTCGTGGTCGTCCTCATCGTCTTCGGCGCGGGCAAGCTGCCAGACGTCTTCGGCCAGCTCGGCAGGGGTGTTCGATCCTTCCGCGACGAGTCGACCGGCGAGAACAAGAGCGTCGCCGCCACCCCGACCGGCGGTACCATGACCGCGAGCGGCGCGAAGTTCTGCGCCAAGTGCGGCTCCGGCCTGTCCGACGGCGCGAAGTTCTGCCCCAGCTGCGGCACGCCGACCGCCTCGTAATTTCCTGAGCCGCGTCACCGTGGCGGTTGTTGGCCGCCATAACAGCGGCAAGACGACGTTCCTCACGGCGCTGCTCCCGCTGCTCGTCGGCAGGGGGCTGCGCGTGGGCTATCTGAAGCACGCGCACGCCAGCTTCGAGATCGACCAGCCCGGCAAGGACAGCTATCGCGTCCGGCGCACCGGGGTGTGGCAGACGATCGTCACCGGCGGCGGCCAGGTCGCGGTCATCGACGACGGCGATCCCGAGCCGTCGCTCGACGCGACGATCGCGCGCTACGCGCGGCGCGATCTCGACCTGCTGATCGTCGAGGGGTTCAAGGGTGAGCCGCTGCCGAAGATCGAGATCGCGCGCGGCGCGCTCTCGACCGAGCTCGTCTGCGGGAGCGACCCGCGGCTCATCGCCGTGGTCTGCGACTTCGTTCCCGGGCGGAGCGACGTCCCGCGCTTCGCCCTCGACGACGCGAGCGGCGTGGCCGACCTCATCGCGTCACGCAGGCGGTGAGCCTGTCCGCGGCGGTCATGGCGGGTGGCAAGAGCCGTCGCATGGGGGAGGACAAGGCCTGGCTCGACCTCGGTGACGGCCGGCCCATCATCCAGCGCGCGCTCGACGTCCTGCGCTCGGTCGCGGACGACGTGCTCATCGTCGCGAACGATCCGCGCTACGCGACGCTTGGCGTTCGCGTGGTGCCCGATCGCTTCCCCGATGGCGGCGCGCTCGGCGGGATCGCGACCGGCGTGTCCGCCGCGCTGCACGACCGCGTGCTGGTGTGCGCCTGCGACATGCCGTTCCTCGCGGAGGCGATGTGGCGCGCGTTGCTCGCGCGCGATGGCGACGTCGTCATCCCGCGCATCGGCGGCGAGTACGAGACGCTGCACGCGGTCTACGCGAAGGCCTGCGTTCCGGCGATGGAGTCCGCGCTCAGGGCCGGTCGCATGCGCGTCATCTCATTCTTCGACGATGTGGGTGTGACCGCCGTCGACGAGGCCGAGCTGCGCGCGATCGATCCCGAGCTGCGCGCCTTCACCAACGTGAACACGCCGGACGATCTCGCGAGCGCGAGGCGCGCTTTGGGGTAGGCCTCTTCGCGTGCCGCTCGACGAGATCGGGTGGATATCCTCGAGGCGGAACCAGCTCTTGTCGTCCTCCATGAACTGGCGACCGCAGCATGGTGCCTGCAATCCTCGCAATCGGGGTACCGCGCTCGAGCGGCCATACTGCGATCGATGGTACCGACATCGTTCGAGCAGCTCATCGCTTCGTACGTCGAGGAGAAGTACGCGCTCGATCCGGTCGGCGCAACGATCGCCGGGATCCACGACCACGACGATCGGCTCGGCGACCTGAGCGCGGACGGCTTCGCGGCGCGTGAGGCCTTCACGGAGACCTGGATGGGGCGCCTCGGCGCGCTGAACGCCGGCGGGTTGTCGCCCAGCGAACGAACGGATCGCGACCTGCTGAACGCCGAGCTCGCGGGCGAGCGCGCGCTGCGCGGCTTCGAGCGCTGGAGGCGCCAGCCCGGCGTCTACTCCGATCCGATCATCCGCGGCGCCTACTACGCATTGCTGCGCGAGCACGGCTCCGTCGAGGAGCGGTTCGCGAAGCTCGCGGTGCGCCTCGAGCAGGCGCCCGCGGCGCTCGATGCGGGCCGCGCCAACCTTGACCCCGATCGCGTCCCGCCGGTGTGGGTCGTCGTCGCGGGCGAGACGGCGACCGCCGGAGCGACGTTCGTGCGCGCGGTGCTGCCGAGCATCGTGCCCGAGGGCACCGCCGCGAAGAGCGCGGTCATCGGAGCGGGGAAGCGGGCGGGCGACGCGCTCGACGCATATGCCGCGTGGCTGCGCGACGACCTCATGAAGCGCGCGCGGGGGACGTTCGCGATCGGCCGCGACGCGTTCGATGCGCTGCTCCGCGAGAAGGAGCTGCTGCCCTACGACGCGGCGACGCTGAAGTCGTTCGGCGAGGAGCTGTATCGCGAGACCGAATCCCGTCTCGCCGAGGCTGCGCGCGCGCTCGGTGACAGCGACTGGCGCGATTCGGTGGCGCGGCTCCGCGCGGACCATCCGAGCGAGGAAGATCTCGTGGCGACATACCGCCGCGAGATGGAGCGCTCGCGCGAGGCCGTCGTCGCCGCAGACCTCGCGGCGTTCCCCCCGGGCGAGGAGCTCGTCGTGGAGGAGATGCCCGAGTTCCAGCGCTCGACCTATCCCTACGCGGCGTACGTCGGGGCGGGACCGTTCGAGTCCGCGCGGCGCGGCCGGTTCTGGGTGGCGCTTCCGTTCCCGAAGGATCCGGAGGGCGTCCGGCGCGAGCGGCTCGAGGGGCATCCGCGCGCCGGTATCCCGATCATTGCCTGCCACGAGGGCTACCCGGGCCACCACCTGCAGCTGAGCACCGCGGCGGGCCATCCCTCGCTCGCGCGCAAGGCCGCGCGCTCGAACGTCTTCATCGAGGGCTGGGGCCTCTACACCGAGGAGCTGATGACCGATCTCGGTCATCTCGGCTCGTCGGAGACGCGGCTGCTGCGCTTGAAAGACCTGCTCTGGCGCGCCGCTCGTGTCGTGGTCGACAGCGGCCTCTCGACGGGCGAGCTGAGCTTCGAGGCGGCCGTCCGGTTCATGGTCGAGGGGCCGAAGCTGGAGCGCCCAAACGCCGTGGCCGAGGTGCGCCGCTACACGCTCAACCCGCTCCAGCCCTCGTCGTACGCCCTCGGCCGCGCGGCGATCCTCGACCTGCGCGAGCGCGCGAGGCGGAAGGGCTGGGCGGCCCGCGCGTTCCACGACGCGCTGCTGGGCGCCGGGTCACTGCCCCCGTCGCTCCTTGCGCACGAGGTCGGGCTGGGCTACCTGGACTAGCGCCTATTCCGCGAGGCGCGGAAGGATCGGCTGCGCCGAGGTCCCGGACGCGAAGGTGATGTTGATGTTCCCGTTCTGCACGTCGATGGTGTCGGCCACGATCTGGCCGCCCGTGATGGTCATGCCGTTGCCGACCATCGTCAGCTTCGCGCTCGGCAGGTAGATCGTGCCGGTCACCGTCACGCTGAGGCTGCTGCCGTTCAGGTTGACCGTCGCCGTGCATGCGGGGTCCTGGTAGAGGACCAGGTTCGCGTAGGTGCCCGTCGTCATCGCCTGGAGGTCGATGTCGTGGTTGCCGCCCGTATCGATCGCTCCGCAGGTCCCGCCCGCGGCCGGGTAGTTCGTCAGTGTGTTGAAGATGAAGACCTTCCCGTCGCACGGCGCGGTGGTGTCGCGCGAGATGTCGCCACCCATCCCCGCCTTGAGGATGTACACGCCGGTGCAGAGCTTCTTGCCGGAGATCTTGTAGTCGTAGATGCCCGACACGAGCGTGCCGCCGCTGTGGATCGCGGCGGGATCCAGCGTCAGCCCGGCCGTCGAGGGCTTGGGGAATCCGGCGAATGGATCGGGGCGCTGCGGCTGGCCGGTGCGCGTGCCGGAGCCCGTGGTGGGCCAGTTCGCCACGTCCCCGACCGTCCCCGCGACGTCGACGCCATAGGGGGCGGCGACGGTGAAGCGGCTGTGGTCGGTCTGCGTGTCATCGGCCGCGACGCCGCATCCGCCGGTGCAGCTCGAGTTGATGAGGATGCCGCCGCCGGTCAGATGGACGTCGCCGTTCACCCCGATCGAGAACGCGTTCGGCGTGTTCCCGCGGTTGAGTGCCATGATCGCGTAGCCGTTATTGAGCGGCTCCGAGCCCGCCACCCCGCGCACCCGGATGATGTTCAGGCCGCTTTGATTCGGGACGAGCGCGGTGCGCACCTGCGTGCTGATGACGACCTCGAGGTACTTGTGGTCGTTGATGTGCGGGCCCGACGTCGGCGGGAGGCGGACGGTGACGGCGTCCAGCCCACCGCTGCCCCCGTCCACGTAGCCATTGCGCTGCGCATCGGTGGTGGCCGCGAGCGTCGCCACCGTCTCGTCGACGGCCCAACCCAGCGTCGTCTGCTGGTAGAGCACGACGGCGCCCGCATAGGCAGCCGCGTCGGCGGCCTCCTGCGCCGCGCGGCGCGCGACGAAGAGCTGGCCCGTGTCGATCGCGAGGCCGACCGCGAACAGCATCGCGGTCATCGTGATCGCGACGAGCACGACCGCCTGGCCTCTTTCGTCGCGCCAGCGAGCGCTCAACGCTGGATGACGAGCGACGAGCCGCCGCGGAGCGTCACGCGGAACGCCCCACCGAGCAGGTATTGCGACGGCAGCGGGACGAACGGCATCGTCGCGTCCACGGCGACCCGGCAGCTGCGGTCGTAGCAGGTCGTCGCCGGGCTGCCGACCGTGTCCGGCCAGCTCACGCTGACGCTCACGTTCGAGAGGCCGACCGACGCGCCGCGCACGACGTCGATGACCGGCTGGTCGTGGCCCGGCCACGCGGGCACATCGCTCGCGGAGCCGTGCACGATCGCGTAGCGGGTGCCCTCGCGCGCCGCGTAGGCGAGCGTGTTCTCCTGCCAGACGGCGCGTGCCAGGTCGAACAGCCCGGTCACGAGCAGCAGGAAGAGCGGGAGGAGCAGGGCGAACTCCACCATGGACTGGCCGTCCTCACGGCGCACCCACCTCACAGCCGCAGCGCTCCTCATGGCTGGATGGCGCCGCCCTTGATCGTGCGCATGGTGGTCGCGCGGTCGAATCCGGCGGTGTTGGGAATGATCGGCCACGGCGTGATCGTCCTGAACGTGTATTGGGCGCGCACGGTCACGTAGCAGGGCGTTATCGGTGTCGGCGGGTCGACGCAATCGGTCGTCCCATCGGTCTGCTTGAGCGTGACGCTGACGATGGCGTTCGCCGCGTTCATCCCCGGCGTGCGGTCCATCTCGTCGCGCGTCCGCGCGATGGTCTCCGTCTGGGTGGGCGAGAAGTCGATCGCGGCGGCTTCCGCCCCCGCGCGCGTCCCGTTCTGCACCGCGAGCTGGATGGCGTAGGCCCGCGCGAGGTCGGCTCCGCCGAGGAGGGCGAACACGAGCATCGGCAGCGTGAGCGCGTACTCGATCAGGGCCTGGCCGCGCGTATCCCCGTGCACGATGTAAGCCTGCGTTCAGGCTCGACGGTGCGCGAGGGGCGCGTCCGGCCATCCGGATAGGACCGCGGTACCGGTCAGACGGGCGATCGGGTGTGCGCGAACGCACACCCGCGGGGCTATTCGGTCAGCGCCGGGACGGTCGGCTGGGCGGTGGTCGCGGTGCTATAGCTGATCGTGAAGTCCGCGTTCTGTGTGTCGATCTTCTTCGCGATGATCTGGCTCGCGCTGACGGCGGAGTTGTTGCCGTTGCCCGCGATCGTCCCGTTCGGCGCGTAGATGGTGCCCGTCGTGGTGATCGAGCCGTTCCCACCGATGGACAGCGTGCCTGAGCAATTCGAGTCGTACATGATCAGCATCCCCATGTACGTCCCGCTCGTCGGTGGCGTGAGCGTCGTGGTGTTGTTCCCGTTGAGCGCGAGCGTGGCGCAGCTCCCGCCCGTCGCCGGATAGGTGCTCTGCGTCAGGAACAGGAAGACCCCGCCCGCGGCCGACGGGGTGATACACGTGGCTCCGTTGCAGAGCGACGAGTTGCCGCCGAGGCTGATGCCGCCGCCCTTGAAGATGTAGTTCCCCGGCGCCAGGACGTAATCGCAGTTGCTGTTGAAGGTGCTTGTATAGATCCCGGGCTGGTTGATCGCCGGGGAGCAGGCCGGCGAGTACGTCGGCAGACCCGTCGTCGACGGCTTCGGATACCCCGCGAACGGGTCCGGCTGGACGGTCCTTCCGGTGCGCAGGTCCGGCCATGATCCGGTCGCGTTGCCCACGACATCCGTGTGATACGTGCCCGCGGGGCTCAGCGTGACGGTCCCGTTGTTATCGCCGGCGGTCGCGCTGCAGGAGTTGATCATGATGCCGCCGCCGGTGATGAGCAGCGAGCCGTTCGAGCTGAGCGTCGCGGTACCCGAGTCGCAGTTCTGGTCGACGGCGATCACGGCGTACCCGAGGTTGAGCGGCGCGTTGCCGGCGACGCCGCGTGCCCTCACCGTCGTCAGGCCCGACTCCTGCGGGACGAGCGACGTGCGGACGGACGTCGTGATGGTGACTTCCACGTACGCGCTGTTGCCGCTGAACGTGCCGGACGTCGGTGGATTGTTCACCGTGACCGTCGTCGTGCCGCCGGTCGTGTACCCGTTGAGCGTCGCATCGGCGACGGCCGCGGCCACGGCCGTCCCCGCGGAGCCGGTCGTCGCGCCCTGATAGAGCGCGACCGCCCCGGCGAACGCTGCCGCGTCGGCCGCCTCCTGCTGGGTACGCTTCGCCACGAAGAGCTGGCCGCTGTCGATCGCGAGCCCGACGGCGAAGAGCATCGCGAGCATGAAGATCGCGACCATCACGATCGCCTGGCCGTCCTCGCGCGCGGCGAAGCGCCTCATCGCTCGATGATCAGCAGCGAGCCACCGCGCAACGTGATCTGGAAGGCTCCGCCGAGCAGGTACTGCGAGGGCAGCGGCACGAACGGCGCGGACGCGTCGACGGACACGCGGCTGTTGCGGTCATTGTTCAGGTCGGGCCAGCTCGTGGTGATCGTGATGTTCGGGACGCCGATCGCGGCGGCGCGGACGATCGCCGCGATGGTCGGGTCGCTGGTATTGGTCGGGCCGACCGGGCTGGCCGCCGCCGACCCATGCACGATCGCGTAGCGGGTGCCCTCGCGCGCGGCGTACGCGAGCGTGTTCTCTTGCCACACCGCTCTGGCGACATCGAAAAGACCGGTCACGATCAGCATCAGCACCGGCAGGATGAGCGCGAGCTCCACGAGCGACTGGCCGCGTTCGTCGCGGTGAAGTGTCTTCATGCGTACCGCCGCACCCGGGTGGTCCGGTCGAACGTGAAGGTATTGGGGATCAGCGGCCAGGGAGTGATCGTCTTGAAGGTGTATCGCACCCGCACGTTGGCATAACAGGGCGTGGCGAGCGATGGTGTGCCCGCCGTTGAGGTATTCGGCGCCCCGGTGCAGACCGAGGTGCCGTCGGCCAGGGTGAAGGTCAGCGTGATGGTGGCGTTCGTGGCGTCCATGCCCGGGGTCCGGTTCATCTCCTGCTGGACGTGGGCGATGGCCTCCGCGGAGGTCGGCGTGGCGTCCAGCGCGGTCGCCTCGGCGCCCGCGCGGGCGCCGTTCTGGACCGCCAGCTGCAGCGCGAAGGCCCGCGCGAGGTCGGCGCCGCCCACGAGGCCGAAGACGAGGATCGGCAGGACGAGCGCCAGCTCGATCATCGATTGGCCCGCCGTACCCCTGACGAAACGACGCACGGTGCTCCGAGGATACCGACCCGGCACCGGCTGCCCCCCTTGCCGCCTGAACCGTTCCGCTAACCTGCCCGTACTTCGAGTGTGTCGTCCGCTACGAGGGGCGGCGGGAGGGGTACATCTTCATGCGACGGATCGGCTCTCTGGCAAGCGCGGTCATGCTCGTTGCCCTCGCGTGCACGTCGGGGGCGCCAACATCTGGGGAGAAGCCCGCCTCGGGCGACAAGCCCGTTCCGGGCGGGCGGCTCGTGCTCGGTTCCACGGGTGACCCGAAGACCATGCAGCCGGTCATCGCCACCGACACGACGTCGAGCGCGGTGTATGCGAAGTTCTACCTCGGCCTGCTCCGCCGCGACCAGAAGGGCAACATCGTCGGAGAGCTTGCCGACAAGTACGAGCTCAGCAAGGACGGCCTGACGCTCGTCTACACGCTGCGGGACAATCTCGTCTGGAGCGACGGCACGGCCTTCACCGGCGATGACTACAAGTACACCGCCGAAGCCGTCATGCGCAGCAAGAAGACCGTCCGCAAGAGCACCTTCGACAACGTCGTGGGTGCCGCGGACTACAAGGATGGCAAGACCGACGGCATCGCCGGCATCACGATCAGCGGCGGCGGCAAAGTGATCACCATCAAGTTCAACAAGGTGTACTGCCCGGCGATCGAAGACCTCAGCGGCGCGGGTGCCGGCGTGATCCTGCCGAGCGTGCCGTTCAAAGCGGTCTGGGACAACAAGACGACCGACGCCACGAAGAATATCGATGACAACGCCCTGAACATGAACCCGCCGGCATCGATGGGCCCCTGGATCTTCAAGGAGTTCAAGCCCGGTGACCGCGTGACCTTCACCAAGAACCCGAAGTACTACCGCGGCGCGATCCTCCTCGACGAGCTCGTGATCAAGAATTACGCGGACTCGACGGCGATCAAGAATGCGCTGCTGACCGGCGAGGTCACCTACGCGGTCGTACAACCGAAGGACTTCGATGAGGTATCGAAGGTCGAGACGCTCAAGGGCCTCGAATACCCGAGCTACAGCTGGGACTACATCGCCTGGAACGCCGAGTCGGCCAAGGCGCCGTGGCTCGCGAACAAGCAAGTGCGCCAGGCGCTCGTGTATGGACTCAACCGCCAGGCCATCCTCGACAAGATCCTTTTCGGCCACGGCAAGCTGGTGAACGCGTCGCAGCCTCCGGCGAACGCCGCGTACAACGACAGCGACCTCAACAAGTACGCGTTCGACGTGAACAAGGCGAAGCAGCTCCTTGAACAGGCCGGGGCGAAGCTCGGGGCCGATGGCGTCTACAGGTGGACGAACGGCGCACCGATGAAGATGCGCATCGAGACGAACCAGGGCAACAACACTCGCGAGACGATCCTTCAGTTCGCGCAGGAGCAGTACAAGGCGATCGGGGTCTCCATCGACCCGCTGCTCGAGTCGTTCAACGCGCTCCTCGATCGCGTCAAGTGCTGCGGGACGGACAACGAGGGCTTCATCATCGGCTTCTCTGGGCTCGGCCCGGACCCCGATCACAAGGACCTATGGCACAGCTCGACGGTCGCGCCTGATCAGTTCAACCGCTGGCGCTATCGGAATGCGGTCGTCGACAAGGCGCTCGACGCCGGACGTGACGGTCCCGATTGCAGCGAAGCGGCGCGCAACGCGCAAGCACACATCGTGGACAAGCAGCTGAACGAGGACGTGCCGATGGTCTTCCTCTATTCGCCGAACAGCCTCGTCTTCGCGGACAGGACACTGCAGAACTTCGCGCCGAATCAGTATTCGACCTTCTACAACATCGAAACGTGGTGGTTCAAGAAATAGCGGTCTGACAGGGTCCGGGCGGGTCCGAACGGGGCCCGCCCGGACTTCGATTGGAGTTCGATGGGCCGCTTCGTCATTCGGCGATTGATCCAGGCCGTGCCGACGTTGCTCGGCATCCTCGTCATCACGTTCGCGCTGACGCGGCTCTCGCCCGCGGACCCGGTCAGCCTGATCGTCGGCGACACGTTCGGCATCACCAAGGCCGACCGCGACCGGCTTGCCGAAGCGTACGGGCTGAACGACCCGATCCCCGTGCAGTTCGTGAAGTACCTGGGCAAGGTGGCGGTGCTCGATTTCGGAAACTCCTTCTACTATCACCGGCCCGTCATCGGCCTCATCGTCGAGCGCATCCCGAACAGCCTCCAGCTGTCGATCGCGGCGCTCGTCGTCGGCCTGCTCGTCGGTGTGCCCCTGGGCATCATCTCGGCGCTCGTTCGCGGGCGCCTGCCGGACCACGCGATCCGCCTCATGACGGTCGTCGGCCACGCGGTCCCCACCTTCTGGTTCGGTCTCCTGTTCGTACTGCTCCTGGGCGTGCAGCTGCGCTGGTTCCCGATCGGCAGCATGAACGCGATCGGTAAGGAGGACGACCTCGGCGACCGGCTCTGGCATATGGTCGGACCGGTGCTTACGCTCTCGCTCGGCGCGATCTCAAACTATCCGCGGATCCTCCGCACCGAAGTGCTCGAGGTCCTCGGCCAGGACTACGTACGGACGGCGCGCAGCAAGGGATTGCGCGAGCAGGTCGTCGTGACCGTCCACGTGCTCCGCAACGCGCTCATCCCGGTGGTGACCTCGCTCGGTGGCATCCTCACGATCCTCATCGGCGGGTCCGTGATCATCGAGCAGATCTACAACTGGCCCGGGCTTGGCCGCCTCCTCTTCGAAGGGCTCATCAACAAGGACTTCCCGCTGATCCAGGCGAGCGTCATCATCGGTAGCTCGCTGCTCGTGCTGTCGTACATCCTGCGCGACATCCTCTACGCGATCGTCGACCCGCGTATCACGACACGCTGATGGCCGTTACCGCTCAGGCCGAGGGGCTGGTCCGTGCCGCCGAGGCGCGCCGCGCGACCGCCGGGCTCTGGTCCGACGCGCTGTGGCGCCTGCGCCACGATCCCACGACGATCGCCGCGTCCGCGGTGCTTTGCGCGCTGGTGCTTCTCGCGCTCGGCGCTGACCTGCTCGCCTCGAGCTTCTTCCACTGGAGCTTCTCGCAACAGGACATCCTCAACAGCTACGGCAAGCCCGATGGGAACGATCCCGCGATGTGGTTGGGGAGCGACCAGCTCGGCCGTAGCCAGATCGTGCGTCTGCTCTACGGCGGCCGTATCTCCCTCTTCATCGGTGTGTTCGGCGCGATCGTGTCGCTCTCGATCGGCATCGGCATCGGCGTGTCCGCCGGCTATTTCCGCGGACGCTGGGATGACATCGTGGTCTGGCTCGTGACGACGCTCAACTCGATCCCCACGCTCTTTCTGCTGCTGATCGTCGGGTTCCTCTTCCGGCTCGATCCCGTGAGCCTCGCGATCCTTATCGGGTGCCTCGGCTGGACCGGCATCACGAACTTCGCGCGCGGGCAGACGTTCGCGCTGCGCGAGCGAGAGTTCATTCTCGCGGCGCGCACCGTGGGCGCGTCGCCGGCGCGGATCATGGTGCGCCACATCCTGCCCAACATCCTCCCGCTCATGATCGTGCTCGCCGCGATCGACATCGGCGGCATCATCCTCGCGGAATCAGCGTTGTCGTACCTCGGGTTCGGGATCCAGCCGCCGGTCCCGTCATGGGGCAACATGCTGACCGCGGCGAGCCAGTTCTTCACCAAGGGCCCGTGGCTCGTCTACCCGCCTGGAGTCATGATCGCGATCACGGTGCTGTGCCTGTACCTGATCGGCGATGGCTTGCGGGATGCGCTCGACCCGCGCTTGCGCGGAGCGACATAGGAAATGCGACGCGTCGGGTCGCTCGAGCGCGCGCGGCGAGCGGACCTCCTAGGTCGCGGCGGCCACCGGTTGTCGCGCGCCCGCGAGCACCTCTGACGCGATCAGCAGCGCCTTCTCGATGTCGGCCGCCGACACGCCGACGTGCGTGACCGCGCGAAGCCGCGGGGAGTTGCCGAGGTAGCGCGACAGGCGCAGTCCGCGCTCGGCGCACGCCTTCTGGAACGCGCCCGCGTCCATCCGCGCCGGGTCGATCTCGAACGCGACGATGTTCGTGACGACCTTCTGCGGCTGGATGCGCACGCCGCGGATGTCGGCCAGACCCTCGGCCAAGCGTCGCGCGTTGACGTGATCCTCGACCAGACGCTCGCGCATCGTCTCGAGCGCGACGAACGCCGCGGCCGCGATCACGCCCGCCTGGCGCATCGCGCCACCGAGGAGCTTGCGCACCTTGCGCGCCTTCACCATGGTCTCATCCGATCCGCAGAGGATCGAGCCGACCGGCGCCGACAGGCCCTTGGAGAAGCAGAACTGGACCGTGTCCACCGGCGCGACCAGCTCGCGGACGTCGACGCCGAGCGCGGCAGCCGCGTTGAAGATGCGCGCGCCGTCGAGGTGGACGCGTGCGCCGCGCGCGCGCGCGAGATCCGCGATGGCCTTCGTCTGCGCAGCGGTGATGACCGTGCCGCCGCAGTTGTTGTGGCTGTTCTCGAGGCACACGACCGCGGTGCGCGCGAAGCTCCCGGTCAGCGGCCGGATCGCGCTCTCGATGTCCTCGAGCGACGGGAGACCGTCGTGGTTCGGCACGAGCCGTGCGCTCAGACCGCCGACCACCGTGAATGCGCCCATCTCGTTCTGGTAGATGTGCGCGAGGTCGCCGAGGATGACCTCCTCGCCGCGCTGCGCCTGCGACAGCACGCCACAGAGGTTGCCGAGCATCCCACTGCCGACGTAGACGCCTGCTTCCTTGCCGACGATCTCTGCCGCGCGAGCCTCGAGCCGGTTGACCGTCGGGTCCTCGCCGTACTGGTCATCGCCGACCTCCGCCTCGGCCATGGCGCGGCGCATCGCCGCGGTCGGCAGCGTGAACGTGTCGCTTCGCAGCTCGATGACGCTCATAGGGCGAAGGCCTCCTTCACGCGCGCCACGATCGCGACGAGCACCGGCGCGATCAGCACGGCCGGCAGGTAGTCCGCCACCCGCACGTCGCGGATACGGAGAAGTTTCAGGCCGACGCCCAGGATCAGCAACCCACCGACCGCGCTCATCTCCACGAGCTGCATCTCGCTGAGGGCCCCCGAGAGTGCCGTGGCGCCAGCGGCGAGGCCGCCCTGGTACACGAGGATCACGACCACGGAGAGCAGCACGCCCCAGCCGAGCGTGGCCGCGAGGGCGATCGCCGTGAAGCCGTCAAGCACGCTCTTGATGATCAGCAGCGAGGCGTCCCCGGTGAGCCCGTTCTGGATCGAGCCGAGGAAGGTGAGCGGGCCGACGCAGAACACGATCGTCGAGGTCACGAACGCTTCCGAGAGCGTCCCGCCACCACCGCCGTAGCGACGCTGCAGGCGGTCGCCGAGCGCGGTGAGCCGCGCGTCGAGCGAGGCGAGCGAGCCGATGATCCCGCCGAGCAGGATGCTGCCGAGGAGGAAGAGCAGGTTCGAGGTCTCGAACGCGAAGCGCAGCCCCATCGCGATCGTGAAGAGTCCGACGCCGTGGATCACGTTCTCGCGGATGCGCTCCGGCAGGCGATCGCCGAGGAACGTGCCGAGCATGCCGCCGGCGAGGACGGTCGCGGCGTTGAGGACCGTGCCGGAGAAGAACATGGCGCTTGCCTAGTATGCGAGCGGTGAGCGAAGAGATCGGCCCCGTGTATCACCCATGACGAAGATCGCGATCGTCACCAGCTTCGGCGGCCGCTTCTTGGAGCTTCCGCGCGAGCTGGCGGGCGAGGAGGTCGTCAGCATCGGCCGCGACGAGCCCTTCGACGCGGCCCGCGGGGCGGAGGTCGCGATCGGCAGCAACGAGCCGAACCGGGTCCGCGCCGTCCTCGATGCCCTGCCGACGGTGCGCTGGTACCACTCGCTCGGCGCAGGCGTGGAGCGGATCGTCGCGCTCGAGATCGCGGGCCGGCCCGGGCTCGTGCTCACCAACAACAGCGGCGTGTACGACGCGCCGATCGCGGAGCACGTCATCGCGACCATCCTCGCCGCGGCGAAGCAGCTGCACCTGCGGGCGCGCCATCAGGCCGCCGGCGAATGGGTACGGGAGCCGAACGCCCGCGACGTGCGTGGCTCGACGGTGGTGATCGTCGGGATGGGCAGTATCGGAGGCGAGGTCGGACGGCTGGCGAAGGCACTGGGCATGAACGTCATCGGGGTCCGCCGCAGCGGCGCGGACGGGTCGGTCACGCCGGACAGGCTCGTCGAGGTGGCGTCGCAGGCCGACTACTTCGCGATCTGTGCCGCGCTTACACCGCAGACCCGCGGGCTCGTGAGCCGCGAGGTCATCGCGAAGCTGCCGGCGCACGCGTGGGTCATCAACATCGCGCGCGGCGCGATCGCCGACGAGCCGGCGCTGCTCGAGGCGGTCCGCGAGAAGCGGATCGGCGGCGCGGCCATCGACGCGTGGTGGCAGGAGCCGCTCCCCGCCGACAGCCCGTGGTGGTCGCTGCCGAACGTCATCGTGACGCCGCATGTGTCGGGTGAGTCGGAGCGCTTCTTCGAGCGCACGCTCACGCTGATCCGCGAGAACGTCAGGCGCTTCAAGGCGGGGGAGCCACTGCTCAACACCGTCGACCTCGAGCGTGGCTACTGATGGAGCGGCGAATGCCGCTCCAGAAAGCCGGAGCGCAGCGGAGGTCACTGATGGAGCGGCGAATGCCGCTCCAGAAAGCCGGAGCGCAGCGGAGGGGTCACTGATGGCGGTGTCGCGCAGCTGGCTCGCACGGCGTACCGAGGGCTTCACGGAGTCGGTCATCCGCGAGATGACGCGGCTCAACGCGGTGCACGGCGGCATCAACCTGGCGCAGGGCTTCCCCGACTTCCCGGCGCCAGCCGAGATCAAGGAGGCGGCCAAGCGCGCGATCGACGCCGACATCAATCAATACGCGATCACCTGGGGCGCGCCGGCGCTGCGCATGGCGCTCGCGTCGACATACGCGGACCTCTATGGGATGAAGGTCGACCCCGACACGATGATCACCACGACCTGTGGGTCTACGGAGGCGATGGTCTCGACGCTGCTCGCCATCGTCGATCCGGGGGACGAGGTCGTCGTGCTCGAGCCGTTCTACGAGAACTACGGCCCGGACGCCGCGATCTGCGGCGCGACGCCCGTCTTCGTCCCGCTCCGTGGCCCGGAGCTGACGTTCGATCGCGACGAGCTCGCCCGCGCCTTCGGTCCGCGCACGAAGGCGATCATCGTGAACACGCCGAACAACCCCTCGGGCCGCGTGTTCACGCGCGACGAGCTGGTCTTCATCGCTGAGCTGTGCCAGAAGCACGACGCGATCGCGGTGACGGATGAGATCTACGAGCACATCAAGTACACCGGACCGCACATCCCGATCGCGACGCTCGAGGGCATGGCCGAGCGCACCGTGACGATCTCCGGTGCGAGCAAGACGTTCTCGGTCACCGGCTGGCGCGTCGGCTGGATCATCGCGCCGCCCGCCCTGAGCGCCGGCATCCGCAAGGTCCACGACTTCGTGACCGTCGGCGCGCCGGCGCCTCTCCAGGAGGCGGTGGCCGCCGCGCTCTCGCTCGGGCGGCCGTACTACGACAAGCTCAGCCACGACTACCGCGTGCGCCGCGATCTGCTGGTGGGCGCGCTCGAGCGGGCCGGCTTCACGCCCCGGTCGCCCGAGGGCGCGTACTACGTGCTCTGCGATATCGGGCGCTTCGGCTTCCCCGACGACGTCGCGTTCGCACGCTGGCTCGTCGCGGACGTCGGTGTGGCCGGGGTCCCGGGCTCATCGTTCTTCTCGCGACCGGAGCTCGGGCGCACGACGATCCGCTTCACGTTCTGCAAGACGGCGGCGCTCCTGAACGAGGCGGCGGAGCGGCTGGCGGAGACGGAGACGCGCGCGAGGAAGCGCGCGGTCTAGCGGGGCAGCCCGCTCCTGGCGATCCGGAGTGGCTGGGCATCGGCCGCGCGATCGAGATAGAGGGCCATCGCCATGCGGTCGGGCTCGAAGGCGACGGTCCCGGGCACGGGCGTGAGGACGGCGAGCTTCGCCTGCATGCTGTCGGCCTCCTGCGTGCGGCTCAGCGCGCGGAGCGCCTGCGGGTAGCTGTTGCGGAGCGTGAAGACGCCGGTCGCGGAGCCGAGCTGCAGGCCCTTCTCGAACGCCGGCACGGCCTCGCTGAACATCCCGAACTGGTAGGCGGCCTCACCGTAGGCGAGCCACGATGCCGAGTCGTTGCGCGCGATGGCGTCGGACCTGTTCCGCTGGTAGAGGTGCTCGCGCATCTTGATGTCGTTCCAGTCCTCACCGACGATCGCCTTGAGCTTGGCTTCGTCCTTCGGACGGTAGATGACCATGTAGCGATAGCTGAAGGCCTGCCAGTTGGCGGAGAACCATTCGTAGGTCAAGGCCACGTGGTTGCCCCGCATCGAGTCGTTCACGTAGAAGACGCCCTTCGCGTCGTCGTAGCCGCGCACCGTGCGCCAGTGGGCGATGCGCGAGTAGCCGGGGTCTTCCATCCATTGCGTGACCATCGGCGCGAAGCCGTTGGTGATGAGCGTCCGCATCAGGTCGTTCGTCCCGTTGCCACGCGACATCGAGCGCAGGCCCCAGTTCTCCTTCACCCATGGCTCGACGCCCTGCGGGCCCATGCCGCGCCGAACGTCCGGTCCGCGGAGCGGGATGCGTGCCGTCTCCTGGTCGACGTCGATGCCGAAGGTCGACAGGGCCATCACGACGGCCGCGGGGCCGCAGTTGTTGAGGGATTGCCAGATGTGCTTCATCCCCTGGTCGCCGATCGGCAGCGCCGCCGCGTAGTCGGCCTGCGGCGCCGGAGCTTCGCTCACCGTCGCGACAGGGGTCACCGGGAGGATGGCGGTCGAGGCCTCGACGATCGCCGGCAGGGTCGCGTTCGTCACCCCGGTGCTGACAGGGAGGCTCGCGTCGGCTGCCTGGGACGAAGCGCCGGAGGAGAGCACGAGCGTGCCCACGATCAAGAGCGCTATGGCGACGCCGGGTGCGACCGACCGCCTCTTCATCCCGCACCATCTTAGACGCGCGGCCGCCGGCCCGGCCATACCATCGGAAGGATGAGCATTGCGGGCCGTTCGACCCTGTCTCGCGGGCTGCTGGCGGAGCACCCGCTCTGGGCCCGGGCGCTCGCCCAGGAGGGGCTCAGCGGCCGCCTGATCCTGCCGGTCGTCGTCTCCGAAGCGGTGGAGGACCGCGAGCGCGTCGAGGGCACCGCCGGCCTCGAACGGCTCTCGATCACCGAGGTGGTGCGCCAGGCGCGAGCCGCCGCCGCCGCGGGCCTCGCGGGGCTTCTCGTCTACGGCGCCAGCGATCGCAAGGACGAGCACGCGCTCATCGCCAGCCAGCCCGACCACGTGGTGCCACGGGCGGTCCGCGCGCTGAAGCAGGCGCTGCCCGATCTCGCCATCGCGACCGACCTCTGCGTCTGTGCGTACACCGCGCATGGGCAGTGCGTGCTGTTCGGCCAGGGCGGCGCCGACGTGAACGGGACGCTCGAGCGCCTGCGCGAGATCGCGGTCGTTCATGCGGATGCCGGCGCCGACCTGATCATTCCATCGGGCATGCTCGATGGCGCGACCCGCGCCGTGCATGACGCCCTTCAGGCGGACCATCGCGAGGTCCCGGTCGCCGCCATGGAGAAGCTCGAGAGCACGCTCTACACGAGCGAGCGCCTGATCGTGGGTGCGGTGCCCATCCGGGAGCGCGCGGTGCCGTTGCTCTCGGCCGAGGACGACGGCGCCCTGCGTTCGCGCGCCCAGCGAGACCTCGCGAGCGGCGCGGACGCGCTCGTCCTTGCGCCCGGCGCGCCGACTCTCGATCTCGCGCGGATGCTGCGCGAGCTGTCCGATCGTCCGCTGATGTCCTTCCACACCGCGGACGAGCACGCGACGTTCGCGGGCGCGTCTGAGCTGATCGACGCACCGCACGCCGAGCGCGAGGGGATCCGCGCGGCGCGCCGAGCCGGCGCCGATCTCGTGATCAGCCATGGCGCGCTTGGCGTGGCGGAGGTCGACCAGGGCTCCTAGCGCGACGCGGTGCTAGCGTGCTTCCATGGAGTACGAGCGCGCGACGCTTTCGAACGGGCTGCGCGTGCTCGTGTCCGAGATGCCGGAGACGCGCTCCGTCTCGCTCGCGCTCTACGTCGGCGTCGGCTCGCGCGCCGAGACCAAGCTCAACGCCGGCACCAGCCATTTCCTGGAGCACATGGTCTTCAAGGGGACCGCGAAACGACCCAGCGCCCCCGAGATCAGCCAGGCCGTCGAGAGCCTCGGCGGTGTCGTGAACGCGTCGACGGACAAGGAGGTCACGGTCTTCTGGTCGCGCGTCCCGGCGCGGCATTACCTCGTCGCGCTGGACGTCATCGCGGACATGATCCGCGCGCCGATGCTGCGCGAGATCGACGTCAGCTCCGAGAAACGAGTGGTGGTCGAGGAGATCCGTATGTATCGGGATCAGCCGCAGGATCGGGTGCACACGCTCATCGACGAGCTGCTGTATCCGGACCACCCGCTCGGCTGGGAGGTCGCGGGCCGCGAGAAGGTCGTCTCCGAGCTCACCGCCGAGGGACTGCGCGGCTTCATGGAGCGCGGCTACGCACCGGACCGCATCGTCGTCGCGCTTGCCGGCAAGCTCGATGCGAAAGAGGCGATCGCGGCGGTGGAGGCGCAGCTCGGGGACCTGGCACCGCGAGCCGCCATTCCGCTCAAGCCGGCCCCGCCGCCGAGCGCGACGCGCACGCGGATGCTCGGGAAGCGCGGCGAGCAGGCCCACCTGTGCATCGGCTGGCGCGGCGTGCCGCAGGGTCACCCCGATAAATTCATCATCGACATGCTCAATGCCGTCCTCGGGGAGGGGATGTCGAGCCGGCTCTTCCTGGAGCTGCGCGAGAAGCGCGCGCTCGCGTATGACGTGCACTCGTATGACGCGAACTACTCGGACGCCGGCCACCTGATCATCTACGCCGGCGTCGCGCCGAAGCGCGCCGCGGAGGCGCTGACCACCGCGCTCACCGAGGTCGCGCGCCTTCGCGACGAGCCTGTCGGCGATGCCGAGCTCGAGCGCGTGCGTGACTTCGCGAAGGGGCGCATCGAGCTGCGGCTCGAGGACACCCGCGGCGTGTCGTCGTGGCTCGCCGGCCAGGAGATGTTCCTCGGCCGCGTTCGCAGCGTCGAGGAGGTCTGCGCGATCGTCGACTCGATCGGCGCGGACGACATCCAGCGTGTGGCGCGTCAGTATCTACGGACGGAGCTCTGCTACATCGCGGCCGTCGGGCCGCGCGCGACGATCGCGACGCTCGGGACCACCGCGACCGAAGACGCGCCGATGGAGATCGCCTCGTGACGGAAACCGTGCAACGCACCCTGGTCGTGCTCAAGCCTGATGCCGTGCAGCGCGGCATCAGCGTCGACATCCTGGCGCGCTTCGAGCGTCGCGGCCTGCGCCTCGCCGCGCTGCGGCTCATGAAGGTCGAGCGCGCGATGGCCGAGCGGCACTACGCGGTCCACAAAGGCAAGTTCTTCTATGACGACCTGGTGAAGACGATCTCCGCCTCACCCGTCGTCGCGGCGGTCCTCGAGGGCCCCAACGCGATCGCGGTCGTGCGGATGATGGTCGGCTCGACGCGCCCGCACGAAGCCGCGCCCGGCACGATCCGCGGCGACTACGCGCTCGTCGGGCTGCGCAATCTCGTCCATGCCTCGGACGCTCCGGAGACCGCTGCCGAGGAGATCAAGCTCTGGTTCCCCGACGGCGTCGTCAGCTACACACGCGATATCGAGCGCTGGATGACCGACGAGGGGGCGCCCTCCTAGAGCGGGTTGATCGCCTTCAGGAACTCGTCCGCGAAGGCGGCGATCGGCTTCAGGAAGCTGTCGGGGATCACGCCGCCGAGCAGGAGCGCGGCGAAGATCAGCGCACCGACGAGGCCCGCCACTGGGCGCGGCTCGATCCTGATCGGCGACCCGCCCACGTCGCCGAAGAGCGCGATGCCGGCTCGTAGCTGCGCGATCAGCAGCAGCAGCGCGGCGACGACGAGCGCGGTCCCGATCCCGCCGCTGAACGCGTAGGCGATCAGCTCGACAAAGAAGCGGCCCGGGAATCCGACCAGTGGAGGGATGCCGATCATCCCCGCGCCGCCGACGACGAACGCGAGCGCGGCGAGCGGCGCGGTGCGCGCGCTCGGCCTGCCGCCCGCCGCGCGCCGCTCCAGAGTTCCGGCGGCGAGCAGCTGCTGTGTCGCGCAGGCGCCGCTGACGAGCATGATCGCGACGGCGCCGACGATCCCGGGCCCGGACAGCGTCGCGATCCCGACGAGCGCGGCGCCCAGGTTCGAGATGACCCCGTAGACGACGAGCCGTCGCAGCTCCAGCGCACCGGTCGCGAGCAGCGCTCCGCCGATCGCCGACAGCAGGCCGATCCCGAGCAGGAGGTCCTGGACGCGCTGCACCTGGACGATGGCCGGGAGCAGGCCCGAGAGGACGAGGATCTCGGCGAACGCGATGAAGGTCGTGGGGACCAGCACGCCGAAGTAGAGGGCGAGCGATGCGGCGGGCGCCTCGGACACGAGCAGCGCCGCATGCGTATGGAACGGGATCGCGGCCAGCTTCAGCGCGAATGCGACGACGAGGATCACCGCGAGGAGCACGAACGTGGTCGCGGGCTGGTCCTTCGGGAGGCTCGCGGCCAGGGCCAGCGACGCGATGCCGAGCGAGCCTCCGAGCGCCACGAACGCGAAGTGCCGGACCGCGGCCTCGACCGAGCGGTTGCGATGCACCTGGAATGTGAACGAGCCGACGGGGATCAGGAGCGCCACGATGAGCGCGCCGTAGATCGCGAGCGGGGTGCCCAGCGTGAGCACGGCGACCGCGCTGCCGCCGACCGCGAGGGCGACCGGGAAGAAGTTGTACGCGGGCTCTCCAAGCCACACGTCAAGGACGAGCAGCGCGAGGATCGCCAGGACGACGAGGCTGGCCATCCGCGCGAGCGCCGAGAGGCGGAACGTGAGCTCGAGCACGGCGCCGGTCGAGTCGACGTCGGCGGCGGCGATGAGCCAGATGGCGGTCCCGATCGCCGCGAGCGACAGCAGCGCGACGAGCCACACCCGCTTGCGCAAGCCGAACGCCGCGAGCGCGGCGCCGCCGAGGAGCGCGATCGCCTCGATGGCGTTCACAGGTCGATCGCGGCGCGCTCATTGATGATGAGGAAGGCGCCCACGAGCGCGACGACCACCTCGAGCCACGCGAAGAGCAGCGTGAGCGCGAGGCTCGATCCGGTCACGAGCCGCACGAGCAACTGCACGCCCGTGATCATCAGGACCGCCCCGAGCGACATGCGCACCGCGGTCCGGGCCGTGAGCAGGATCGCGGCGCCCGACGCGAGCAGCCAGAACGCGGCGACCTGGACGGTGACGCCCGTCGGATCGCCGCCGAACAACGGGAGCTGCGGCGTTTCGGCGGAGACCGTGCGCAGGGCCGCGAAGCCCGCCGACGTGGCCGTGGCCGCGAACGCCGTCGCGAGCCATACGCGCCAGCCCGGCTCCTCGCCATAGCGGGCATCGCTCGCGGCGACGAACAGGAGCGCCGCGGCGACGAGGCCGCTGCATCCGGTGACCGCGACCTGGGCGAGCGACGCGACACCCGTGCTGATCCAGGTCGCGGCGAGCGCGACCAGAAGGAACGCCGCCGCGCTGTACCGCAGCTGCTTCGTGCCGGTCGCGGCAAGGGTCGCGAGCGCGATGAAGCCGAGCAGGATCACGAGCGCGTCGCCCAGACGAGCAACCCGATGATCAGCATCATCGCGAGCCACACACCTCCGCGCCGCTCGAACAGCGCGAACAGCGTGCTCACGCGTGTCGAGGTTGCCGCGACCACGCCGAACGCCGACATCGCGGCCGGCACCGGATCGAGCGCGGTCACGACCGCCGTGAGCCGCCCGCCGAGCGGCGTGAGGTCGGGGAGGAATGGCCGGACCGAGCGGGCGATCAGAACGACGACGATGGCCAGCGTGATCAGGGCCGGCATCGCCAGCCAGCTCCCGACGTCGCGCACGGGGCGTCCGACGAGGTCGAGCGTGTCGTGCATCGGGAGCGCGAGGAGCAGGACGACGAGGAGCGTGCCGAGGAAGGCCGCGGCCGCCGCTGTGACATCGAGCTCGGTCGGCACGATCGCGAAGCTGAGGCGGCGACCGATGTGGACCAGCTCCAGCGCAAGGAGGGCCAGGACCGTGAGCAGCGCGAGCGCCTGGGTGAGCGTGTCGGTCGCGGCGGTGACCCCGACGGCCATGCCGCCGATCGCCGCGACCGTCGCGACGGAGGTCGCGACGAGCACGATCTGTACGCGGTGAGGCGGCATCCACACCCGTTCGGCCATCGCACCGCCCGCCTCGGCGACCAGCAGCGCGAGGCCGCTGGCGATCGCGATCGGCGTTCCGAGCGCGAAGCCGATCCACAGACCGGCGAGCGCGACGTCATGGCGAACGACGGACCAGTCGTCGGGGGACGAGAGCGACACCGCGCTCGCGTAGAGGACCGTCACCAGCGCGCACGCGAGCACGACGTGGCTCCAGTGCAGCGCGGGATAGGCGAGCGCGGCGATCGCCGTGAGCGCTCCGACGGCGATGAGGCCTCGCGAGCGCCCTCGCGTCGCGCGCAGCGCGGTCGCGACGACGATCGCCACCACCACGGCGGAGCGGAGCAACGGATCGAGCTCCGGGAGCGCGAGCGTGTCGAGCGCGATGCGCGTCGTGCCGAGCAGGCGGAGGAGCACCAGCGACCCCGCGATCCCCACCGGCATGGCGAGCAGGCCGCGCAGCGGCTCGCGCTCGGTGTCCGAGACCTCACCGCGCTCGAACCGCCAGGGCACGAATGGATACAGGCCGGCAAAGAGCGCGGCCCCGGCGGACGCGGCGAGCACGACGCCGGGGCTGATCCAGATGGGGCGGATCTCATCGAAACGGAACGACGACGCGCCGAAGCGCGAGACGAGCAGCGCGGCGACGACGAAGGCCTGGATCCCGATCGCGAGGAACGTCGCGAGGCGCGCGCTCGCGGGCGCCGGCGCGACGAGGAGCATGACGAACGCGGTCAACGCCGCGATGACGCCGAGAAGGACGATCGAGGCGATGAGATCGGTCGTCACGTGCAGCGCGATGCCGACGAGACCGATCGCCAGTACGAGACCGGGCAGCAGCGGTCGCCGCGTGCTCGCGCGCGTGACCGCGAGCAATCCCGCGCTGCCGAACGCGACGACGAGCGCGATGCCGATCGCCGCGAGCCCGTCGAACGCGTACGCGGCCTTGATCGTCGGTCCGCCGACGGCCGTCCATTCCCATAGCGCGCGGCCGGTCGTCGCCGGCGACGCGCCCCGGGCCGCGTACGCGATCAGGGGTCCGGCGGCGCCAAGGGTCCCGATCGCGACGGCGGCCGCGCGGCGCCAGGTGGCCGAGATGACCGGGAGGGAGCAGGCAAGAGCGACCAGCGCCAATGCGATGGCCGACGCGATGAGCGGCGCCTCGGCCGTGCGGAACATGGGTGCGCTAAGGTAACAAGAAGTGGATCTTCGCCTTCTTCCTCAGCAGCAGCTGAAGGTGACGCCAAAGCAGATCGCGGCCAACTACATCCTCCAGCTGAGCTCCATGGAGCTCCAGGACGTCATCAATCAGGAGCTGGACGAGAACCCCGCCCTCGATCTTGAGGAGACGCAGATCTGCCCGCTTTGCGGCAATCCGCTCCCCGGCCGCGTCTGCCTGACCTGCTTTGGGACAGGCAAGCTCGGTTCGAGCCAGGACTATCAGGACACCGAGCCGCTCGAAGGGGCGAACCTCTCGCAGCGCGACGACGAGGAAGACGAATTCGACCCGATCGTCCGCGCCGAGGCGGAGCAGACGCTCGCGGAATACCTCAGCTGGAACGTGCGCGTGCTGCTGCCCTCGCGGCTGCACCAGATCGCCGAGTACCTGATCGGCAACCTGAACGACAACGGCTACCTGGAGGTCACGCTGGAGGACGCGGCGAAGGCGGTGCACGTCTCACTCGAGGACGCCGAGGAGGCGCTGAAAGCCATCCAATCGGTCGAGCCGTGGGGTCTCGGCGCCCGCGATACGCGCGAATGCCTGCTCCTCCAGCTGGATCGGCTCGCGGAGACCGGCCAGCACGTCGCGCCGCACGTTCGCGATGTCGTCGCCGACCACTTCCGCGAGCTCGGCGAGCACAAGTTCGCCGATATCGCGCAGGCCCTGCGCATCACGCGTGAAGATGTGCAGACGGCGTGGGATTTCATCAAGGACAACCTGAACCCAGCGCCGGCGAACGCGTTCACCGCGGGCCCCAACGGCGTCAGCATCGGTGGCCGCCAGGCCACGCTTCGCCCCGACGTGCTCATCGTCCGTGACGACACCGGTCAGTTCGAGGTCGAGGTGATCGAGTCACGGCGCTTCTCGCTGCGCGTCAATCCGGTGTATCGCCAGCTCGTCGGAGAGCTCCAGGCGGCGCGGAGTGCGGGTGCGGCGGCGCCGGCGATGAACGATCAGGACAAGCAGCACATCCGCGAGTACGTGACGCGCGCGAAATTCTTCATCGACAACATCAACCAGCGCCGCCAGACGATGGCACGCATCACCCAGGTCATCGTCGAATGCCAGAACGAGTTCCTCGAGAAGGGTGTCCAATCGCTCCGGCCGCTGACGCGAGCCGAGGTGGGTGAGCGGATCGGCATGCACGAATCGACCGTGAGCCGCGCCCCCGCGGGAAAGTTCGTGATGCTGCCGCACGGGCAGGTCGTCCCGTTCGCGATGTTCTTCACCGCGTCGCTCGGGACGAAGGACGTGATCAAGAACATCATCGACGCCGAGGAGCCCTCGCGCCCGTTCTCGGATCAGGAGATCGTGGAGAAGCTGAAGGCCGACAACGGGATCATCCTCGCGCGCCGCACCGTGGCGAAGTACCGCGAGGAGCTGCAGATCCTGCCCGCGAGGCTGCGCAAGCGGGTCTAGGTGCGGGCGGGCGTCCTCTTCGGCGCGTTGCCCTTGGCCGGGGCCGGGCCCAGCAGCTTGGCGATCTCATCCACCGCCGTCGCCTCGATGTGATAGCCGAACGAGGTGCGGCGGACCCCTGGGATCTCCTTGCCGCGCAGGGCGTCCCGGAGCGCGTGCTCCCGCCAGCCGATCTTGGTCGCGAGCTCGCCCGTCGTCAGCCAGTCGCGGTCCTTGCTCTTGGCCTTCTCGGACGCGTCGGCCTTCGGTTGGCTCTTGGGGGCTTTCTGCGGTGGCATCGGACCGACTCTACTACGTAGCCGTAGGCGGAGTAGCAGGACGGTCACGGCGCCGCGCAGCGGCGCTGTGACCGTCCACCGGGTTTGCCCTGATACCGTGCCTTCCCCTAAGATGAAGCAAGCGCTGCGGCCCCCTCCGTCGGGGCGGGCGCTCTCTTTTTGACCTGAATCTCTACGCAAATTCGGGAGGTTTCGCGCCTTTGGACGCCTTCGCCGTCAATCCGCTCCTCTGGATCGTCCCGATCTCCGGCGTCATCGCCCTCGCGGTCGCCGCGTACTTCGCCTACGACGTGCTGAGCTCCGACAAGGGGACGCCTGAGATGCAGGCGGTCGCCGGGGCGATCTACGAAGCGGCCGTCGCGTTCATCAGCCGCCAGTACCGGACGATCGCGCTCCTCGCGCTCGGCGGCACGGTCCTCATCGCCGCGGTCATCTACTTCTTCGAGAGCGCGCCGGGCGTCTCGCGCGAAGAGCTCGCGATCAAGACCGCCATCGCGTTCCTCGTCGGCGCCATCTGCTCGATGCTCTGCGGCATCATCGGCATGTACGTCGCGGTGAAGTCCAACCTCCGGACCGCCGCGGCCGCGCAGCACAGCGTCGCCGACGCCCTGCGCATCGCCCTTCGCGGCGGCGCGGTGTCCGGGATCCTCGTGGTCGGCCTGTCGCTGATCGGCGTATTCGTCATGTTCATCGCCTACGGCGGATTCTCGGCACCCGAGCAGGCGCCGTTCACCATCGTCGGCTTCGGCTTCGGCGCGTCGTTCGTCGCGCTGTTCGCGCAGCTCGGCGGCGGTATCTACACGAAGGCCGCCGACCTGGGCGCCGACCTCGTCGGCAAGGTCGAGGCGGGCATCCCCGAGGACGACCCGCGCAACGCGGCCGTCATCGCCGACCTGGTCGGCGACAACGTGGGCGACTGCGCCGGTCGCGGCGCCGACCTGTTCGAGTCGACCGCGGCCGAGAACATCGGCGCGATGATCCTCGGCGTCGCGATCTTCGCCGTCACGAAGGACGTCGCGTGGATCCTGTTCCCGCTCGTCGTGCGTGGGTTCGGTCTGGTCGCCAGCGTCATCGGCATCTTCAGCGTCCGCGGGAGCGACACGAAGAGCCCGATGTCGTCGCTCAACATGGGCTACTACATCACCGTCGCCCTCTCCATCGCGGGGATGTTCCTGGTCACCCAGGTGATGCTGAACACGAAGGGCGCGGGCATCTGGTTCTTCTATGCGGGCGTGGTCGGGATCCTGACGAGCCTCGTGTTCGTCTTCATCACGCAGTTCTACACGGCGGGCACCTGGCGTCCGGTCAAGGAGATCGCGCAGGCCGCGAAGACGGGCCCCGCGACCACGATCATCTCCGGCGTCGCGGTCGGCTTCGAGACGACCGCGTCGTCCGCGATCGCCATCGCGATCGCGCTCTTCCTCTCGCACTACTTCGGCGAGCGCTGGGGCGCGCAGACCGGCCTGCCCCACGGCGGCATCTACGGCACCGCCGTCGCCACGATGGGCATGCTCATGAGCGCCGCGTTCATCCTCGCGGAGGACACCTTCGGACCGATCACCGACAACGCGGGCGGCGTCGCCTCGATGTCGCGCGCGTCCCAGGAGACCCGCGAGCGCACCGACCGCCTCGACGCGGTCGGCAACACGACGAAGGCGCTCACCAAGGGCTACGCGGTCGCGTCCGCCGCCCTCGCGGCCTTCCTGCTCTTCAGCGCGTACCTGGACAAGGTCGCGCAGCTCACGGGCAAGCCGTTCGACACCGTCGACCTCGCGAAGGTGAACGTGTTCATCGGCGGCTTCCTGGGCGCGATGCTCGTCTACTTCTTCTCGTCGCTCGCGATCCGCGCCGTCGGCAAGTCCGGCAGCGCGATCATCGAAGAGGTCCGTCGCCAGTTCCGCGAGCACCCCGGCATCATGGACGGCACCGAGCGGCCGGATTACGGCCGCGTCGTCGACATCACCACCGCGTCCGCGCTGCGCAACATGATCGCGCCCGGCCTGCTCGCCGTCTGCGCGCCGATCGTCGTCGGCGTCCTGCTCAAGGCCGAGGCCGAGGCCGCGTTCCTGATGGTCGGCACCATGGCAGGCGTCATCCTCGCGACCGTCCTCAACAACGGCGGCGGCGCGTGGGACAACGCCAAGAAGTACATCGAGTCCGGCGAGCTCAAGGACGACAAGGGCAACGTGCTCGGCAAGGGGACCGCGGCGCACGCCGCGGCCGTCGTCGGCGACACGGTCGGCGACCCGTTCAAGGACACCGCCGGCCCGAGCCTGCACGTCCTCATCAAGCTCCTCGCGACGATCACATTGGTGCTGGCGCCGCTGTTCATTTGAGTCTTCGCCCCGCAGTGGTACAGGATGCGATGGACGGGCCGGGTATTTACCCGGCCCGTCTTTTTCTTATCCATGCACCCTTCCGCACAGCCGTAGCGATACCGGCACGCCATTAGGAGGCCTGCTGGCAAAACCGGGCTCTTGCTGATTGACATAATTATAGCTTTAGCGATATAATTCAGGCAATGTCACAGCAGGCTCGGTCCAATCCTGTTCCTGCCGCGCATGCCGCCGCACGCCTCGGTGTGAATGCGTCGCGCGTACGCGCGCTCGCGAGCTCTGGTCAGTTGCCCGCCGTGAAAGTGGCGAACCGTTGGTTGCTGGACACGGGCGCCCTCGACCGTCGGATCGCGAATGCGCCAAGCAGCGGCCGCCCATTCGACCCACGCAAGGCATGGGCGCTGCTCTTTCTCATGTCTGGAGAGGATGCGCCGTGGCTCTCCGCCGTTGAGCGCTCGCGCGCGCGAGCGATAGTGCGAGATCGAGAGTTCGAGGACGTTAGGCGACGACTTCGGCGCAGAGCCGAGGTCCGTTACTTCGCGGCCGGCGACCGCGGAAGACGCGCCGTCGCCAACGCTGATGGCTTCGTCAGGTCTGGCGTGAGTGCGGCGGAGGACTACTCGGTGAGCTTGCGGTCCAGCCGCATCATCGACGGGTACCTGCCGCGCGCTTCCGCGAAGCGTCTGATCTTCCGCTATGCATTCCAGGAGGTCGACGAGCGCGGCGCAGACGTCGTTCTACGCGCTGCAGACTTTTGGCCGCTCGCTGGGCGCAACGTGGCCCCAGTCGCGGCAATTGCAGCCGATCTACTTGACTCCTTGGACGAACGCACCGTCCGAGCAGGCCGCGCGTTGGCAGATCGGCTCAAGCGCGCGTGATTCGTGTCGCGGTCGCCGGTTCGTCAGATCTGGAACTCTGGTCGGAGCTCATTCGACTCGGTGAGTTGTCGCCTGACTGGACCCTGATAGACGCGCGGATGGTCGAGCTGCATGCCGCGGAGCAGGGCCAAGCACTCCTTCGCGTGAGCGCCGACGCCGATGCCCCTGCAGACGCGCGCTCGCGGCCAAACGCGGTCAGTGGGCTCGCGCGGATCCTTGTCGATCAAGGATTCCAATTGCAGGAGCCGAGCTACTTCGGTGTTGGTCACAAGTTCGTGCGGGGGCTTGTTGAGGTAGACGTCTTGGCTCCTGACGGTCTTGGTCCAACTTCTGAAGCGGCACGAACCACGATCCCACCCGCCCACACAGTTGAGGTTCCGGGTGGCTCTCAGGCACTCAGGCGGAGTGAACGGGTCGAGATCGAATTGGGCGCCATCCGCGGCCCTGTGCCTCGCCCCAACCTGCTGGGGGCGATTCCTGTCAAGGCGCGCGCGGTCGACGTCGATGATGTTCCCGAGAACCAGCGAAGCGATCTCGCCCTGCTTCTAAGCTTTGCTACCGATCCCGAGGTCCTCTCTAGTGAGTTGGAAGGGAACGAACGATCGTGGATCGCTCGCAGGATCGAAATGGACGACCCAGACGCCACTTGCTGGGTAGGGCTGACTTCGGTTCAGCGGCAGGTGGGCCTGTCGGCTCTTCGAATCTTGGCCGGCTGGGGTGAACCATGACGCTTGACTGCGCTGCGTCCTCGGCGTGAGAACGATCGATCTGAACTCCGACTTGGGAGAGGGTGCTGGCACCGACGAGGTGCTGATCCCCTTGATCACCTCGGCGAACGTGGCGTGCGGGGCGCATGCGGGCGACGAGAGAACGATGCGCGAGACCGTCGCGCTCGCCCTGAAGCACGGGGTCGCGGTCGGCGCGCATCCTGGCTACCGCGATCCAAAGAACTTCGGGCGGCTCGCGCTCGACATCCCGGATGAGGCGCTTCGCGAGGATCTTCGGCTGCAGATCGAGACGCTCAGGAGGATCGCGGGCGAGGTCGGCGCGCGCGTCACGCACGTGAAGGCGCACGGCGCGCTGTACAACCAGGCCGATCGGGATGAGCGCCTCGCGCGCGCGATCGCCGAGACGGTCGCCTCCATCGACCGCTCGCTCGTGCTGTTCGCGATGCCGCGCTCGGCGATGGAGAAGGTGGGGAAGGAGCTGGGGCTGCGCGTCGCGCGGGAGGGATTCGCCGACCGTGCGTACGAGAAGGATGGAGCGCTCCGCTCGCGCACGCTTCCGGGCGCGCTCAACGAGGATCCCGCGGTCGCGTCCGCGCAGGCCCTGTCCATCGCGCGCGATGGACGCGTCGGCACGTTCGGCGGCGGCTCCCTCGCGCTCGAGGTCGAGACGATCTGCCTGCACGGAGACACGCCGGGCGCACCCGAGATCGCCGTCGCCGTCCGCGAAGCGCTCGCCGCAGCCGGCGTGACGCTGCGCCCGCTGCGCGTGTGAAGCTGCTCCCCTTCGGGGAGGCCGCGCTCTTCGTCGAGCTCGAGCAGGGCATCGCGGTCGATGTCGCCGCGCGGGCCGCGGCGATCGCGGAGTCCTGGGAGCGGCGCGGTGCGGGGACCGCGATCCCCGCGTACGCGAGCGTGGTGCTGCGCTTCGACCCGCTCGCGCTCGACCGGGGCGAGGCCGAGCGCATCGCGCGCGAAGCGGTGAAGGACGTGGAGAGCGGCCGCGCGGCCTCGATCACGCGCGAGGTGACGATCGCCACGCGTTATGACGGCCCCGATCTCGCGGAGGTCGCCGAGCTGTCAGCGCTCCGCGTCGATGAGGTCGTGGCGATCCATTCCGCCGCGCGATACCGGGCGTACTTCGTCGGCTGGCTGCCGGGTTGGGCGTACCTCGGCCCGCTCGACCCGCGCATCCGCGCCCCGCGTCGCCCGACGCCGCGACAACGGGTGCCCGCGGGCTCGGTCGCCGTGATCGACGGGCAGACCGGCATCTATCCCTACGACGCGCCCGGTGGCTGGCGGCTGATCGGCCGCACCGACGCGAGGCTGTTCGATCCCGGAGCCGACCAACCGTCGCTCATCCGCACGGGCGACACCGTGCGCTTCGTGCCCACGTGAGCCTGCACGTCCTGCTGCCCGGGCTCGGTTCCACGCTCCAGGATCTCGGGCGCGGGCCGCTCGCGCGGCTCGGGGTCCCCGAGTCCGGACCCGCCGACGCCTTCGCGCAGCGCGCCGCGAACGCGCTCGTCGGCAATCCCCCGGACGCGTGCGCGATCGAGGTCGTCGGCCTTCCGTTCACGGTACGTGCCGACGACGCGCGCATCGTCGCGGTGACCGGGCCCGATGTCTGGGCGGTCGGCCTGCGAAGGCTGCCAGGGTGGACCGCGCTGTTCCTGCGCGCGGGGGAGGAGCTGACCGTGCGCGGCTCCGAGCGGACCCGCTACGCGTACCTCGCGGTATCGGGCGGCATCGACGTCCCGCCGGTCCTCGGCTCTCGCGCGACCCATCTCCTTTCCGCACTGGGGCCGCTCCCGCGTGCGCTCGTCGCCGGCGACGAGCTCCCGCTCGCGCCCGCGCGCGACGCGAAGCCCGGTGCGCGGATCGACGCCCCCGAGCACGACGGCACCGTCGCGCTGCTGCCGGGCGCGCATCGCGAGCGATTCTCAGCGGCCGCCGTTCGCGCCATGACCGAGGGCGAATTCCGCGTGCTGCCGGACAGCGATCGCATGGGCGTCCGTCTGGACGGTCCGCCGCTCGAAGGCCCGAAGGACGAGATCCTCACCTGCGGGCTCGTCGCCGGCGCGATCCAGGTGCCGCGTGGCGGCGCGCCGATCGTCGCGCTCGCCGATCGCGGCACGACCGGCGGCTATCCGGTGATCGCGACCGTGATCGGCGCGCATCTCGGGCGCGTCGCGCAGGCGGCGCCCGGAGAGCCGCTCCGCTTCTACTGGGTCGAGCGGGAGCGCGCCCTCGACGAGCTGCGCGCGGCCCGGCGCGGGCTCGCGCTCTTGAGCGACTGACGGAGCGCGACGAGCTCGAGCGCCGCGGCCATCGCCTCCGCGCCCTTGTTCCCCTCGCCGCCGCCCGCGCGCGCCCGCGCCTGCTCGATGGTCTCGCATGCCAGGATGCCGAACGGGATGGCGATGGGGTAGGTGATGGAGAGCTCGGAGAGCGAGCGCGCGATCGCGTTCGCGAGCACGTCGAAATGCGGCGTCTCGCCACGGACGAGGCAGCCGAGCGGCACGATCGCGTCGTAGCGCCCCGAATCGGCGACGAGCGCGACGGCCGCCGGGAGCTCGAACGAGCCCGCGACCTCGTAGCGATCGACGGTGGCGCCCGACCTTTCCGCTTCGGCCTGCGCGCCCCGCGCGAGCGCGCTCGTGATCTCGGCGTTCCAGCGCGCGGTCACGATGGCGACGTGCGCGCCCTTGCCCCCGCGTGTCGCGGGCGCCGGGCGCGTCTTACCGCTGCGCTTCGCCGTCAAGGACCGAGAGGTGGTGGCCGAGCTTCGTGCGCTTCGTGTTGAGGTACGCGCGGTTCGCGGGACGCGAGGGGACCTCGATGGGCAGACGCTCGACGACCTCGAAGCCGTAGAGCGACACGGCCGCCTTCAGCGGGTTGTTCGTGAGGATCCGGGCACGCCGGACACCGAGGTCGGTGAGGATCTGGACGCCGATCCCGTACTCGCGGTGATCGGCCTTGAAGCCGAGCTTCTCGTTCGCCTCGACGGTGTCGAGGCCCTGATCCTGCAGCTCGTACGCGCGGAGCTTGTTCATGAGCCCGATGCCGCGTCCCTCCTGGCGCAGGTAGAGGAACACGCCGCGTCCCTCCGCGGCGATGCGCTTGAGCGCGGCGTCCACCTGATCCCCGCAGTCGCAGCGCTGCGAGCCGAGGACGTCGCCGGTGAGGCATTCGGAGTGGACGCGCACCAGGACCGGCTTGCCGTCCGCGACGTCGCCCATCGTGAGCGCGACGTGCTCGGCCTCGGTGTTGCCGAAGCGCGCGCGGTAGCCGTGGATCGTGAACTCGCCGTACGCGGTCGGGAGCTTCGCGCTCGCGATGCGCTCGACGAGCTGCTCGCGCGCCATGCGGTACGCGATGAGGTCCTTGACGGTGATCATCTTGAGCGCGTGCTTCTTCGCGAATCGGTTGAGCGCCGGAAGCCGCGCCATCGAGCCGTCCTCGTTCGTGACCTCGCAGATCACGCCCGCCGGCTGCAGCCCCGCGAGGCGGCAGAGGTCGACCGCGGCCTCCGTCTGGCCGGCGCGCACGAGCACCCCGCCCTCGCGGGCGCGCAGCGGGAAGATGTGGCCCGGCTTCACGAGATCGGCTGCCGTCGTGGCCGGATCGGCGAGCACGCGGATCGTGTGCGCGCGATCCGCGGCCGAGATGCCCGTCGTGATGCCCTCCCGGGCATCGACGCTCACGGTGAACGCCGTGCCGAGGCGCGCCTCATTCCGAACGACCATCTGCGGCAGGTCGAGCTCCTCGAGGCGCTCGGAGATCATCGGCACGCAGATGACGCCGCTCGCGTACTTGCGGATGAATCCCACGTGCTCCGCCGTGCACTTCTCGGCGGCGAGGATCAGGTCGCCCTCGTTCTCGCGGTCCTCGTCGTCGAGCACGACGACCATGCGGCCGCGCGCGATGTCCTTGATCGCGTCCTCGACCGTGTTGAACGGGGGAGCAGGGACGGCGACCGGGCGTGGCGTGGCCGGCTTCTTGGTGGTCGCGATGGCACTCACCTCGCGTGGAGCAGGCGCTCCACGTACTTGCCGATGATATCGGTCTCGACGTTCACGTCCGACCCCTCCCGGAGGGATCCGAGCGTCGTGTGCGTCGCGGTGTGGGGGATGAGCGCGACGTCGAAGGCGTCCTTCGACACGCTGGCGACCGTCAGGCTGACCCCATCGAGCGTGATGAACCCCTTCTCGACGACGTAGCGCGCGAGTTCCTTCGGCAGCGCGAACGTCAGGCGGGCGCCCCCGCCTTCGGACCGGCGGCCGCGCAGCGTCGCCGTGGCGTCGATATGGCCCTGGACGATATGCCCGCCCAGCGCGGTCGTCGGTGTCGCGGCACGCTCGAGATCGACGTGCGTGCCCCGTATCGCGCGCCCGAGCGTGGTGCGCGAGAGCGTCTCGGGGACGACGTCCGCGGTGAAGGAGTGGTCGTCCCGCGCGACGACGGTCAGGCACACGCCGCTCACGTTCACGCTGTCGTCCACCGCCAGGCGCTCGAGCACCTTCGCGCAGCCGATCTCGAGCCGCATGCCCGAGGGCGTCGTCGCGCTGTGGCGGACGGTGCCGATCTCCTCGACGATCCCGGTGAACATCTAAAGACGGCCCTCGATCGCGACATCGGGACCGAGCCGGCGCACGGTCGTCTCCTTGAGCTCGCTGGCCTTCGGGACGCCGGCGAGCGCGGTCGCGCCCCCGCCGCCGACGATCGGCGCGATGAGGAACAGCAGGCGATCCGCGAGCCCCGCGCGCACGATCGCACCGGACAGCCGCGGGCCGGCCTCGGACAGCACCGTGTTGACCCCCTGGTCGGCGAGCCACCGCAGCGCCGCGCGGAGGTCGAGCCCGTCAGGTCCGCGAGGCATCGTCGCTACCAGCACGCCCGCCTCCCGAAGCCGCTTCATCCGTGCGAGCGGCGCGTCGCGCGCCACGAGGAGCATGGTCCGCTGCGGATCGCGCGTTCGCACGACCCGCGCGTTGACCGGCGTGCGCGCCTCGGTGTCCACGACGACGCGCAGCGGATCGCGCCCGCGCACCTCGCGCACCGTGAGCTGAGGGTCATCCGCGACGATCGTGCCGCTGCCGACGAGCACCGCGTCGTACCGGTCGCGCAGCCTGTGCACCTCGCGCAGCGCGCGCTTGCCGGTGAGGTAGCGGCGACCGGGGACGCTGACGTGCCCATCCATCGTCGTGGCGAGCTTCACGAGCACCATCGGCCGGCCTTCGCGCATGCGCGTCAGGAAGCCCTCGTTCACGCGCGTCGCCTCGTCCGCGAGCAGACCCTCTTCGACCGCGATGCCCGCGCCGCGCAGCGCGCGAAAGCCACGGCCATCGACCTTCGGGTCCGGATCGCGGACGGCGGCGACGACGCGGGCGATGCCCGCCTCGCGGACCGCATCGACGCACGGAGGCGTCCGCCCCTGATGCGCGCAGGGCTCGAGCGTGACGAAGATGGTCGCGCCGCGCGCGCGGGCTCCCGCCGCGCGGATCGCCTCGACCTCCGCGTGCGCTTCACCGGACGCGTGGTGATAGCCCTCGCCCACGATCTCACCGTCCTTGACGAGGACCGCGCCGACGTTCGGGTTCGGGCTCGTGCGGCCGGCGCCACGCGCCGCGAGCGCGACCGCGCGGCGCATGTACCTGGCTTCTTCGTCAAGCTCGTTCGGCATGTTGCGATGCTAGTCTCCGCGTTCGTGATGCTCGGCCGCGTCGCCACGACCGCGGGCGATGAGCTCCTCGCCTCCGCCCTCAAGCAGCTCGATGCCGCCGCGAAGGCGCTCGGGCTCGATCGTGGGATGCATCGCTTCCTCTCGATGCCCGAGCGGACGTTGATCGTCTCGTTGCCGGTCCATCGCGACGATGGATCGCTCGAGGTCTTCACCGGCTACCGCGTGCAGCACAGCACCGGTCGCGGGCCCGGAAAGGGCGGCATCCGCTTCCATCCGGACGTGACGCTCGAGGAGGTCCAGGGCCTCGCGATGCTGATGACCTGGAAATGCGCCGTCACCGACCTCCCGCTCGGCGGCGCGAAGGGTGGCGTGGCGTTCGACCCGCGCACGTTCTCCGAGAAGGAGATCCAGCGGCTCACGAAGCGCTACACGGCCGCGATCCTGCCGATCATCGGCCCGGAGAAGGACATCCCCGCGCCCGACGTGAATACCGACGCGCGCCACATGGCGTGGATCGTCGACACGGTCACGATGATGACCGGCCAGCATTCGCCCGAGGTCGTCACCGGCAAGCCCGTGGAGCTCGGGGGCTCGCGTGGGCGCACCGAGGCCACCGGCCGCGGGGTGGCGTTCGTCACGCTCGAGCTGCTCCGCCGGATGGGCCATGGCGCCGAGGGCACGCGCGTCGCGGTGCAGGGCTTCGGCAACGTCGGCAGCATCGCGGCGCTCGCCCTCGCCGAGGCCGGCTGCAGGATCGTGGCGATCTCGGACGTGACGGGTGGGTATGCCATACCGAGTGGCATCGATGTGCGCGAGGCCATGGAGCATGTCAAGCGGGACCCCAAGCGCACGCTCGAGGGATTGAAGGGCGCGACGCGCATCTCGAACGCCGAGCTGCTCGCGAGCGACGTGGACGTGCTCATCCCGGCCGCGCTCGAGGGTCAGATCAACGCCGACAACGCGCACGAGGTGCGGGCGCGGATGATCGTGGAGGGAGCGAACGGCCCGATCACCGCCGAGGCCGACCGCAAGCTGACCGAACGCGATATCACCGTCGTGCCCGACATCCTCGCCAACGCCGGGGGAGTCGTCGTGTCGTACTTCGAGTGGGTCCAGAGCCGGGCGCAGTTCTACTGGGAGCTCGACGAGGTCGAGCGGCGCCTGGAGATCTACATGCGTCGCGCGATGGACCTGGTGCTCTCGAAGTCGAAGGCCTACGACTGCACGCCGCGCGAGGCGGCCTTCATCGTCGCGGTCGAGCGCGTCGCCTCGGCCATCGAGAAACGGGGCATCTTTCCTTAGGCCTCGCTTGGCTCGGCCCAGTTGGATTCGTCTCCTTTCGCGCCATCCGCCCTGGCAGGGCTTGGGCTTCCGCCTCTCCCCGTCCTCTCCCCGCAGGCATTTGCATAATTATCCGATTATGCGCATAATCTAGCGGTGACCGTCAAGGTGGCCATCGTGGGCGTCACCGGGTATGCCGGTGGTGAGCTCGCGCGGCTTCTGCTCCGGCACCCCGGCGCCGCGCTCGTCGCGGCCGTGGCGCGGTCGAAGCAGGGGCAGGCGCTGCGCGATGCCGTGCCCCACCTGCACGACGCGCCCGACTCACTGAGGATCGGGGACGGCGTCGCCGACGCGGAGGTCGTGTTCACCGCGCTGCCCGCCGGCGAGGCCGCGAAGCTGGCGCCGGTGTGGTTGAAAGAGGGCCGAACCCTCATCGATGTCGGCAGCGACTTCCGGCTCACCGATCCAGCGGCGTACGAACGCTGGTACGGCTACACGCATCCGTCACCCGGGTTGCTGAAGCAGGCGGTCTACGGCGTGACGGAATTCGCGCGCGCGAAGCTCAAGGGCGCGACGCTGATCGCGAACCCGGGCTGCTACCCGATGGCGTCGCTCCTCGCGCTCGCCCCCGCGGTCAGGGCCAGGCTCATCACGAGCGACGTGATCGTCGACGGCAAGTCCGGCGTCTCGGGCGCCGGCCATACGGTCGACGAGGCCTACCTCTACGGCACGATCGACGGGAGCGTTCGCGCGTACGGCGTGCCCAAGCACCGGCACACGCCGGAGATCGCGCAGGAGCTGGGCTCACTCGGACTCGAGCGCCCGCGACTGACGTTCACGCCGCACCTCATCCCGATGACGCGCGGCCTCATCGCGACCTGCTACGCGCCCCTTCGCGACGGTGTGACGACGGCGCAGGTGAAGGACGCATACGCGTCGTTCTATGCCGATGAGCCGTTCGTCCGCGTGACCGCGACCCTTGGCTCGAGGGGCTGCCGCTGTGGCCGTGACGGACGGCCGCGGCGTGACCTACGCGCACGGCTTCACCGCCGGCGCCGCCAGTGCGGGAGTGAAGAGCGGCGTCCCCGATCGCCTCGACGTCGCGCTCATCGTGTCGGACCGGCCATGCGTCGCCGTCGCCGTGTTCACGAAGAACCAGGTGATCGCCGCGCCCTGCGTCGTGACGAAGCGACACCTGCGCAACGGCCGTTTGCAGGCGATCGTCGTGAATTCCGGGAACGCCAACGCGTGCACCGGCGAGCAGGGCGAGCGCGACGCGATGACCGTCGGCGCGGCGGCCGCCGAGCGGCTTGGTCTGGCACCCGTGGACATCGCCGTCGCGAGCACCGGTGTCATCGGGGTGCCCCTGCCGGCCGACCGCATCGCGGCGGCCATCGCCGGGATCAAGGTCTCGACGCGGGGCTGGGACGGCGCGTCGCGCGCCATCATGACCACGGACACGCGGCCGAAGGTCGTCGAGCGCGAGGCCGCGCTGTCTCGGGGGACCATTCGCATCGGCGGCATCGCGAAGGGCGCCGGGATGATCCACCCGAACATGGCGACGCTCCTCGCGTTCGTGACGACCGACGCGGACGTCGATCGGACCGTGCTCCGCGCGCTCCTGACGCCGATCGCCGACGACACGTTCAACGCGATCTCGGTCGATGGCGACACGAGCACGAACGACACGCTGCTCGTGCTGGCGAACGGCGCGTCCGGCGTCGCCGTCGGCGCGAAGGATCGTCGCTCCTTCGGCGACGCGTTGCGCGCCGTTTGTCGCGACCTCGCGCTCGCGATCGTCGCGGACGGCGAGGGAGCGACGAAGGTCTTCGAAGTGCGTGTGCGTGGCGCCGCGAACGTCGCCGAGGCGCGCCTCGCCGCGCGGACCGTGACGAGCTCGAACCTCGTCAAGACGGCGATCCACGGCGCCGACCCCAACTGGGGGCGGATCCTCGCGGCCGCCGGGCGCTCCGGCGCGCGGGTCGATCCACGGAAGGCCACGGTCACGATCGGCGACCTTGCGGTCTATCGCGCCGGCGCGCCGAAGACGGTCGACGCGGATGCGGTGCGGAGGCTGTTCGCGCAGCCGACGATCACGATCACCGTCGACCTCGGGCTCGCGAACGGGAACGCGACGGCGTGGGGCTCCGACCTCTCCGCCGAGTACGTGCGGATCAATGCCGACTACACCACGTAGCGCCGCGGCGCTACGTGGTGCCGGTCAGATGACGCCGAAGGCGTCATCTGGAGCGGACACACCACGGAACGACACGCCGCGCTCGGTCATCGTCCTGAAGATCGGCGGCTCCGTCGCTGCGGGCGTCGACGCCGAGCTCGACCTCGTCGCCGGCCTCGCCGACGCGGGGCGGCCGCTCGTCGTCGTCCACGGTGGCGGCCCGCTGGTCGGCGAGTGGTCGGGAAAGATGGGCCTGGAGACGCGGTTCGAGCGCGGGCTGCGGGTCACGGACGAGCCCACACGCGACGTCGCGCTCGCGGTGCTCGCTGGTCTCGCGAACGCGCGGCTCGTGAGCGCGCTGGTCGCGCGCGGGGTGGCCGCGGTCGGCCTGTCCGGCGTCGATGGCGGCATGCTCCGCGCCGAGCGCGAGGACGCGGCTCTGGGCCTGGTCGGGCGGATCTCGCTCGTCGACAGCTCGCTCCTCGAGGAGCTCGTCGACAGCGGGCGCGTCCCGGTGATCGCGCCGGCCGCGCTCGAGGTCAAGACCGGCGAGATCCTCAACGTGAACGGCGACAGCGCGGCTGGCGCCATCGCGGCGAGCCTAGGCGCGCGCATCCTCGCGTTCGTGACCGACGTCCCCGGGGTCCGGGGCAAAGACGGCAAGCTCATCCCGTCGCTCGATCGCGATCGCGCGAAGGCGCTCGTCGACGACGGCACGATCGAGGGCGGCATGATCCCGAAGGTCGAAGCCTGTCTTCTCGCCGCTGGCGCGGGCACCCGCGCCGCCATCGTGCCGAGCGGTGGCGACGCCATCGAGCGGCTCCTGGCGGGTGGCGATGTGGGCACCGTGTTCGAGGCCGCGGCGTGAAGAACGGGACCTCGGGGAAGCAGCACCGGCAGCAGGCGCTGCTGCGCCTCGTGACGCGGAAGAAGCTCGCGACGCAGGGCGACCTCGCGCGCGCGCTGCGCGGCGCGGGATTCCCGGCGACGCAGGCGACGATCTCGCGCGACATCCTCGAGCTGGGTCTCGTCAAGGTGCCGCGCGACGGCCATCACGTCTACAGCGCTTCGCCGACGGCCGGCGGCGGCGATGGACCGGCGCGCCTGCGGCGGTTCTGCGAGGACTATCCGGTGGATGGCACGATCGCGGGTTCGCTCGTCGTCCTGCGATCGCCGCCCGGCACCGCGAACGCGCTCGCGATCGGTCTCGACATCGCGCACCTCGCGGAGGTCGTCGGCACGGTCGCCGGTGACGACACGGTGTTCGTCGCGACGCACGGCGATCGCGACGCGAAGAAGCTGCTGCAACGTCTCGCGGAGTTCGGCATACGGAGTGAGAAGTGACGACGAAGAAGCGAACGTGCGTGCTCGCGTACTCGGGCGGCCTCGACACATCCGTCGCGGTCGCATGGCTGCGCGAGACGCACGGGTTCGAGGTCGTGACGTGCACCGGGGATCTCGGATCGGTGCCCGATCTCGAGGCGGTCCGTGAGAAGGCGCTCAAGAGCGGCGCGAAGAAGGCCATCGTGCAGGACGCGCGCGATACCTTCGTGCGGTTCTTCGTATGGCCGGGTCTGCAGGCGGGCGCCCTCTATGAGGGCCGCTACCCGCTCGCCACCGCGCTGGGCCGGCCGCTGCTCGCGAAGCTGCTCGTCGACGCCGCTCGCGACGAGGGCGCCGAGTTCGTGGCGCACGGGTGCACCGGCAAGGGCAACGACCAGGTCCGCTTCGACCTCGCCGTCGGTGCGCTCGCGCCCGACCTCAAGGTCATCGCGCCGATGCGCGGCGGCATGAACATGACGCGCGAGGAGGAGATCGACTACGCGAAGGCGCGCGGCATCCCCGTGCCTGTGACGAAGAAGAGCCCGTACAGCGTCGACGAGAACCTCTGGGGCCGCTCCGTCGAGGCCGGCATCCTCGAGGATCCATGGGCCGCGCCCCCCCGCGACGTCTTCCAGTGGACCGTCGATCCGGACGAGGCCCCCGCGAAGGCACGCGAGATCGTCATCGCCTTCAACGAGGGCGTGCCCATCGCGCTCGACGGCGAGGAGCTCGACGGCGTCGAGCTGATCGTCAAGCTCAACGCGCTCGCGGGCAAGCACGGTGTCGGACGGATCGACCAGATCGAGAACCGTCTCGTCGGGATCAAGTCACGCGAGATCTACGAGGCCCCCGCCGCGGTCGTCCTGCACCTCGCGCACCGCGCGCTGGAGGACATGGTGCTCTCCAAGGAGACGCTGCGGTTCAAGGAGCGCGTCTCCGCCGAGTACGCCGACCTCGTCTACAACGGTCTCTGGTTCAGCGCGCACCACCAGGACCTCGCGGCCTACGTGCACAGCACGCAGCGCTTCGTGTCCGGGGAGATCCGGGTGAAGCTCGATCACGGCACCGCCACCGTCGTCGGCCGCCGCTCGGAGCACTCGCTCTACTCGCTTTCGCTCGCCACCTATGGAAAGGGAGACGCGTTCGATCACAAGGCGGCCGAGGGCTTCATCGGCGTCTTCGGCCTGCCGCTGCGCAACCAGGCGCGGACGCAGGCTTTGTGGGCTGGGGACGCACCACTAGCCCTTCCAAAGGCACCGACAAGCCGAAGCGGAAGGCGCGTTGCCAGCGATCCCAAAACGTCTCAAGGCGCGTCGTCAGCGACTCCAAAGCGTCCCAAGAAGGCGCGTCGTTGACGATCCCAGAACGTCCCAAAGAGACCAAGCCACTGTGGTCCGGCCGCTTCGAGGGAGGCCTCGATCCGCGTATCCGGGACTTCACGGCGTCGCTCGACCTCGACAAGCGGCTCGCGCGGCACGACGTGCGCGGCAGCATCGCGCATGCGCGGATGCTCGGGCGGCAGAAGGTGCTGAGCGCCGCGGACTCCGGCGCGCTCGTGAGCGCGCTCGAGGCGATCGACGCCGAGCTCGCGGCGGGATCGTTCCCCTGGCCCGCCGACGCCGAGGACGTGCACAGCGCGGTCGAGACCGTGCTGCGACAACGGATCGGCGACGTCAGCGGCCGCCTGCACACGGCGCGCAGCCGGAACGATCAGATCGCGCTGGACCTCCGGCTCCTGACGGTCGACCTGCTCGCGGAGCTCGACGGCGCGCTG
>JACQAT010000013.1 GCA_016194865.1 Chloroflexota bacterium | reverse complement strand
GCGCGCTTGGCTCGCAGACCGCCGCGCTCGAAGAGCCCTACGAAGGGACGAGCGACCGCGGCATCCTCACCATCGAGCCCGCGGCGCTCGCGCGTGACGTGGGACGCGCGACGGCCGCCGGCATCGCCGTCGCCATCCACGCGATCGGCGACCGCGCGGTGCGCGTGGCGCTCGACGCGATCGCCGGCGCTTCGCGCGTGCGGGCGGCGCCGCACCGTGTGGAGCACCTGCAGCTGGTCCGCGCCGAGGACCTCGAGCGCTTCGCGGGCCTCGGCGTCGTCGCGTCGATGCAGCCGATCCACGCGACGAGCGACCGTGACCTGGTCGACCGGCATTGGGGAGCGCGCGCGAGGCGGGCCTATCCGTGGCGATCGCTGATCGACCGCGGTGTGACGCTGTCCTTCGGCTCCGACGCGCCGGTCGAGCCGATCGATCCGCTGCTCGGGATCCATGCGGCCGTCGCGCGCAAGCGCCCCGGCGACCCTGCGCCCTGGCACGTGGAGCAGGCCCTGACGCTGGACGAGGCGCTGGCCGGGTATGCGGCCGGCGCGGCCATCGGGATGGGCCGCGCGAGAGAGGCGGGGACGCTGCGCGTCGGGATGGTCTGCGACGCGACCATCGTCGACGGCGATCTGGCCGCGCTGCCGGTGGCCGAGTGGCTCGACGCGAAGGTGAGCGGGACGGTGGTCGGAGGCGTGGTCCGTCACGCGGCCGGGATCAGTTGAGCGTCGGGCCCTCGCCGCGCGCGCGCAGCCGCAGCAGCAGCTCCTTGAGGAGCGTGCTCTCGCGCTCGAGCAAGCGGATCTCCGACGTGAGGCGCTCCTGCGCGTTCGGCGCCTCGAGGAGACGCTGCCGCTCCAGGGCATCGATCGCGAGGCCGGCGGCGATCCGGTACGCGACATCGGCGGGCGTGCCGTGGCGCATCGCGTCGAGATCGGGCGCCTCGCTGTGCGGCTCGTCCGCCGCCGCGAGCGCCGCGAGCAGGTACTCCGTGAACGCGTCGGCGGCGCGGTCGGCGAGCTCGCTCGCGCCCGCGCCCTCATCCTCCGCGAGGTAGCTGACCTTCGCCAGGAGGTACGGCTCCTCGTCGTCGATGAGCTGGTCGACGTGGAAGCGCCGCAGGCCATTGACCACGATGAACGAGCGCCCGTCGGGCAGTGGCTGGTTGCCCACGATCTCGGCCGTCGTCCCGACGGTCTTCGGGACGGCGATGCCGCCGACCTCCGCACCCGACTCGATCAAGACGATGCCGAACGGCTGCTGCTTGTCGAGGCAGCGGCGGACGAGCAACCGGTAGCGGGGCTCGAAGACGTGCAGAGGCAGGAGCATCCCGGGGAACAGCACCGTGTTCAGAGGGAACAGCGGGAGCAGCTCGGCCATCCGGCAACGGTACTCTGACGACCACGGTGACCCGCCTCATCCTGCACGGCGAGCTGCGTCAGTTCAGTCCGGCCGCCGCGAAGGTGCAGGAGGTGCGCGCCGAGGGGCGCACGGTCCACGACGTGCTCCTCTCGCTCGGCGTCCCCATCGGCGAGGCGGCCGCGTTCGTCATCAACGGAGAGCAGGTCGAGGCTGACGCCGTGCTCCATGAGGGGGACACGCTCGAGGTCCTGCCCGCGATCAGTGGCGGCGCGTCTCAGGGAGCGCTCGACGGCGTGCGCGTGCTCGACCTCACGCGGGCGCTCTCGGGACCGTATTGCACGCTGATGCTCGGCGACCACGGCGCCGACGTCGTGAAGATCGAGCTGCCCGGCACGGGTGACGAGACGCGCGAGTGGGCGCCCCCGTACATCGGGGGCGTGTCCGCGTACTACCTCTCGATCAATCGCAACAAACGCAGCGTCACGCTCGACCTCAAGCATCCCGACGGCAAGCGCGTGCTGGAGCGGCTCGTCGAGCGGTCCGACGTCGTCGTCGAGAACTTCAGCCCGGGGACGTTCGCGCGCCTCGGCTTTCCCGACGAGACGCTCCGGCGCCTGAACCCACGGGCGATCGTGTGTCACATCTCGGGGTTCGGGCAGGACGGCCCTGGTCGCGCGTGGGCCGCCTATGACCTCATCGTCCAGGGAATGGGCGGGATCATGAGCCTGACCGGCCCGCGTGGCGGCCAGCCCGCGATGGTCGGCGTGCCCGAAGCGGACATGGTCGCGGGGATGTTCGCGGCGTACGCGATCGTCAACGCGCTGTTCGCGCGCGAGCGCACGGGCTCCGGACAGGTCGTGGACGCCACGATGATCGGTGGCCAGGTCGCGCTCCTGTCCCGGCAGGCCGCGCGCTACTTCGCGGACGGCACCGTGCCGGGGCCCGAGGGCAACGTCCACGCGTCGATCGTCCCGTACCAGACGTTCCGCGCCTCGGACGGGTTCGTCAACGTGTGCTGCGGCAACAACGCGCTGTTCGAGCGATTCGTGCGCGCGATCGATCGTGACGATCTCCTGGAAGACCCGAGATACGCGGACAACGGCAAGCGCGTCATGAACCGCGAGTCTCTCATCCCCGAGCTGGAGCGCCGACTCGCCGAGCTCACGAAGGACGACGTCGTCAAGCGTCTTCGCGAGGCGAACGTGCCGGTCGGGCCGATCAACGGACTCGACGAGGTCTTCGCGGATCCGACCGTTCGCCATCTCGGCCTCGTCGTGGAGGTGGACCATCCCGTCGCGGGCCGCGTGCGAGCGCCCGGCATCCCCGTCGGCATGAGCGACACACCGCCGTCGGTGCGGCTCGCCCCGCCGCTCCTCGGTCAGCACACGAACGAGGTGCTGCGTGAGGCCGGGTTCGACGACGCGGAGATCGCGACGCTGAAAAAGGACGGCGCCATCTGACCCTCTCGCACCGTTAGGCTCTCGGTCTCGTGGCCAAGATCCTCGTCGTAGGCTCGCTCGCGTACGACGACGTGCAGACGCCCTTCGAGCGCAAGAAGCGCGTGCTGGGCGGTGCGGCCTGCTACTCGGCGCTCGCGGCGTCGCTCTACGCACCGGTGAGCATCGTCGGCGTCGTCGGCACGGACTTCGAGGAGAGCGATCTCGAGCGGCTGCACGCGAAGCACGTGGACGTGTCCGCCATCGAGCGGCGACCAGGCCGCTCCTTCCACTGGGCCGGGCGGTACGACTACGACCTCAGCAGCGCCGAGACGCTCGGCACCGATCTCGGCGTCTTCGGCGATTGGCGGCCGCAGGTCCCCGACGCGCTCGCCGACACGCCGTTCGTGTTCCTCGCGAACATCGACCCGGACATCCAGCTCGAGACGCTCGAGCACGTCCGCACGCCGACCTGCGTCGTGCTCGACACGATGAACTTCTGGATCGATCACAAGCGCGACGCGGTCGCCAGGGTGATGTCCCGCGTGGACGTCGTCAGCGTGAACGAGGCGGAGGCGCGGCAGCTCTGTCAGACCTTCAGCATCGTGCGCGCCGCGCGCGAGATCCTGGCGCTCGGTCCGAGGGCGCTCATCATCAAGCGCGGCGAGCACGGCGCCACGCTGTTCACCAAGGACGGCTCGTTCTGGTCGCCGGCCTTCCCGCTGGAGAAGATCCAGGATCCGACCGGGGCGGGGGACTCGTTCGCGGGTGGGTTCATCGGGCACCTCGCCCGTTCAGGGCGCATCGACGACATCGAGCTGCGGCGCGCCGTGCTCCACGGCATCGTCTGCGCGTCGTTCGCCGTCGAGACGTTCAGCGTCGACGGCATCGAGGCGCTCACCCAGGAGCGAGCGGTCGAGCGGTACCGGGGTCTACGGTCGCTCGTCTCCGTGGAGGCGGGCAGCACCAGCGAGGCCGACCCGTTCGCGAGCGCTCGCCCGTAGCGGGAACCGACCGAGCCGCGAGCTTGTAGAGAGAGCGCACAACGATCTCCGTGGAGGGCCGACCACTGGAGGAGTCCGAGCTGGTGGCACGCGCAAAGCAAGGTGACACCGCTGCGTACGGCGAGATCGTCTCGCTGCACCAGAGCGTCGCCGCGCGCGCCGCGTACCTCGTGACCGGTAACGCCGCGGACGCCGAGGAGGTCACGCAGGACGCATTCGTGAAGGCCTACAACGCGCTCGGCCGGTTCCGCGACGATGCTCCCTTCAGGCCGTGGCTGCTGCGTATCGTCACGAACGAGGCGCTGAACCGCCTGAAGGCGGTCAAGCGCCGTCCGACGGTCGAGCTCACAGAGGCGGCGGACCGCCCCTCGGGGGACACGGCCCTGTCCCCCGAGGGCGCGGCCCTTGCCGGAGAGCAGCGCGACATGGTCCGCGACGCGCTGGCGAAGCTCCGTGACGACGATCGCCTCGTGATCTCGTATCGGTACTTCCTGGACCTCTCCGAGGCAGAGATGGCGGACGCGCTCGGCATCGCGCGTGGCACCGTGAAGTCCCGGCTGTCACGCGCGCTCGAGCGGCTGCGGGAGGTCATGAATGGCTGATCGCAGCCTGAGTGACGGCGAGCTCGAGGCCGTCCTGCGCGACGTTGGTGGTCGGATCGCGTACCCGGCGATGCCCGACCACGCGACGCGCGTGCGCGCGCGGATCACGGCGCGCCCTGTCGCGAAGCGCTCGTGGCTCTACGCGCTTGCGCCGGCGCTGCTGACGCTGCTCGTGATCGGGCTCGGCGCGGCCGCGGCCGAGTACATCTCGCTGCACGGCGTCGAGATCTTCCGGGTCGCCCCGTCTGCGCTGCCGACGCGCGCGCCGACACCCGCACCGTCCGCGTCGCCGACACCGCCGCTCGGCACACCGATCGGTCTGGCGGACGCGCGCGCGATCACGACGTTCCGCGTCATCGTCCCGAATGACCCGCTGCTCGGCACGCCGAGCGCGATCTTCCGTCGCGATGGGACCAGTGGGCCTCAGATCTCCTTCGTGTACGTGCCGAGCGCCACGCTGCCCGCGTCGGCGGAGACCGGCATCGGCGCGCTCGTGACCGAGCTGAAGGGATCCATCGAATTCCAGATCTTCGGCAAGCTCATCGGGCCGGGGACGAAGCTCGAGAACGTGACAGTCAACGGACAGAAGGGCGTCTGGCTCGAGGGTGCGCCACACGCGTTCTTCGTGACCGGACCGAACGGCCAGTTCATCGAGGAAACGCTCCGGCTCGCGACGAACACGCTGATCTGGGAAGACGGCGGCACGGTGTACCGGATCGAGGCGAAGATCACGCGTGATCAGGCCTTGGCGATCGCGACAGGGATGCGCTGAGCGACAATCTCCGCGTGGCGCCCGTGACGATCCGCCTGCACGGCGCATTCAGCGACTTCGCGAATGGCGCTCGGCGCGTCGATCTCGACGCCGCCACCGCGGGGGAGGCGCTCGAGGCGCTCGCGGTCGCGCACCCGTCGCTGCGCGAGCGGCTTCGCGACGAGCACGGCGTGCTCCGCGTGCACCTCAGCGTGTTCGTGAACGCGGACGATCTCGCATCGCTCGACGGGGACGGGACCGTCCTGCACGACAAGGACGTGGTCCATATCATCCCCGCGGTATCCGGGGGAGGTCAGTGATGGCGAAGAGCGTCGCGATCCTGGTGGGGACGAAGAAGGGACTGTGGGTCTTCCGCTCGGGCGCGGCCCGTCAGCGTTGGCGCGCAGAGGGTCCGTACTTCGCGGGTCAGGCCGTCTATCACGCCGCGTTCGATCCGCGCGACGGCGAGACGGTGTGGGCCGGCGTCAACGCGACCTGGGGCGGTCCACGCATCGAGGTCAGTCACGATCTTGGAAGGACGTGGACGATCGCCGCGAACCCCGCGTTCCCGGCCGGCGACGATCGTACCTTCGCACGCACCTGGCACATCGAGGCGGGCCACGCGTCGCAGCCCGGCGTGGTGTGGGCGGGCACCGAGCCGGCCTCGTTGTTCCGCAGCGGTGATCGTGGTCACACCTGGGAGCCTGTGCGTTCGCTCAACGATCATCCCGAGCACGCCTTCTGGTCGCCCGGCGGCGGCGGCCTCGGGCTCCATTCGATCGCGATCGATCCCGCGGACGCGCGCTCGATGACCATCGGCATCAGCTCCGGCGGCGTGTACGACACCACTGATGGCGGGAAGACCTGGACGAACGGAAACGCCGGCACGCGCTCGCCGATCCCGGTGCCCGACGACCCGTACGTGCTGCGCTGCGTCCATCACCTCGTGGCACACCCGACGGTGCCCGGCGTGCGCTTCCAGCAGGGCCATGCCGGCGTGTACTTCCGCCCCGCGGGCGCCGCGAAGTGGACCGAGCGCTCGAAGGGGCTGCCCACGGACTACGGGTTCTCGGCGGCGATCCACCCGCACGACGCCGACACCGCCTACGTGATCCCGCTCGAGTTCCCGGTCCGCCAGTCGCCTGCGCCGAGCGTCGGCGTGTACCGGACGCGCGACGCCGGGAAGACCTGGAAGCGCCTCACGAAGGGGCTGCCAAAAGGCGATCTCGAGGTGATGCGCGAAGGCCTCGCGACCGATCGGCTCGACCCCGCAGGCGTGTATTTCGGTTCGAGCAACGGCGAGGTCTGGGCGAGCCGTGACGAAGGACACACCTGGGCACAGGTCAGCGCGTACCTGCCCTACGTGCTGTCGGTGAGCACCGCGACCGGTTAACGATCCGCTAATGCGCCGCCCCCATGTTGATACCCGCCTGGGGGTGACCAGAGCGGTCGAGCGGCGGCATACTGCGCATGGCGCGCGGAGGAACGGTTGAAGGTGCTCAGGGGCAGGACAGATCGTCGGCCCACAGATCATCGGCCCTGCGACGATCGGCTCGTCCAGCACACTCGGTTGTCGTTGTCGGATAGCGCCCGACAGTCGGCCACCGCGATGATCGCGGGTCTCGCGAATGCGACGCCGAACGGCGCGGAATGAGGATGTTGCCAGGATGAAGATGAAGAGGATCCTGCCGCGGCGGAGGTCAGTCCGGTTTGCCGTTCTCGGTGTGACCGTCATCGCGTTCGTCATCGCGGCGACCGGCTTCTATGCCGTGGTCGCGCCAAACCAGGCTGCCGCATCCTCCAGCTCGCTCGTCATTCTCGACGGTAGCGCGCAGATCAGGCACGACTCCGGAGCCTTCCTTGACGCGTCCGACGGTCAATTCATCCAGAGCGGTGACACGATCAAGACCGCGGCCGACAGCCACGTCGTGCTGACGTACTTCGACGGTTCGACCGTATCGCTGGAGCCGGAGACCGAGCTCACGATCGAAGTGCTTCAGGCCACGTCGGCAGGCGACATCGTCGTCCTCATGTCGCAGTCGATCGGCAGCACGTGGCATGTCATCGGGCGCAAGCTCAGCCCGAACTCGAGGTACGAGCTCAAGACGCCCGCATCCACGGCCTCGGTTCGCGGCACTGCGTTCACGGTCGACGTGGCCGCGAACGGCCAGACCAACCAACAGACCACAGATGGCACCGTGGCAAACATCGCGGGTGGCCAGACCGTCGAAACACCGCCGGGCTTCGCGACAACGGTGAATCCGGGCGGCTCGCCAGCCGCACCCGCACCCGCACCAGAGCCAGCCGCGACGGTGACCGTCGTCATCGGCGCGCAAACGAGCAACGCGGTCGTCGTCGACCCGACAGGCCGCTCGGTGGGTGTGACGAACGGCCAGCCGACGCGGACGATCCCGGGCTCGACTGTGGGTGTGAACGATCAGGGTCAGCTCGTGATGAAGATCCCGCAGCAGGGTCAGGCGCGGCTCAGCACCGTCGTGCAGGGTCCGGCCGGTAGCAGTGACGCGATCCCGATCGCAACGCAGGTGAACGTTCGTGGGGTCGGAGTGGTCGCGACGGCGGTCGAGTCACGACCGCCGAACTCGAGCGGCATCGCGCGTGGCGGCGTCGCGCTTACCCCGCAGGGAGTCGTCGTGTTGCCGCAAGGCGATGCGAATGCGTTCAGCGCTCCAAAGATCGGTGCGCCGCCGCCCGCTCCAGGTGGGCCGCTGCCGTTCATCGGTGGTCCGCAAGGTGGCTCCTTCATTCAACCGATCGTCGGTCCGAACGCCGGCGGATTCCAGAACGCACCCGGGCAAGGTGGCCCCGGGCCCGGCGGATTCCAGAACGCACCCGGGCAAGGTGGCCCCGGGCCCGGCGGATTCCAGAACGCACCCGGGCAAGGTGGCCCCGGAGGTGGTGCTCTCCCGAGCTTTAACTTCTCGTCGCTCGGCCTCAATCCACAGCAATTCCAAAACGGCGGACTCGTGCCCTTCCAAGCTCCGTCTCCAGCGGGCTCAGCGCCCGGAGGCCTACCAGGCGGCGCCGGCGCGCCAGGAGGACCCGCAGCGCCGAGCGGTGGTACGGGAGGCTTCACTGGCATCCCGGGCGGCGCATCGTTCATCGCGTTCACCAGCACTCCGCCCATTGGCGCGTTCGGCAAGGCACCGCAGGGCTGTGGCCCTGGCGGAGCGGCCGGATGCGGTCGGTCGGATCTCAACCCGTTTGGTCTGCCGGTAAATCCGGGCGGACTCGGGAACCCGAATGGCCCCGCCGCGAATCCTCAGCAATTCGGCGCACCTCCACAGGGTGGTCCCGGTCAGCCCGGACAACCTGGTCAGCCCGGTCAGTTCGGTGGTCAGCCCGGACAACCTGGTCAGCCCGGTCAGTTCGGTCAGCCCGGCGGTCAGCCCGGTCAGTTCGGTGGTCAGCCCGGACAACCTGGTCAGCCCGGTCAGCCCGGCAGTGCATCCACGTTCGATTTCTCTCAGTTCCTCCCGCCTGGCGCGCAGCAGTTCGGTGCGTCCAACTTTGGCGGCGGACAAGGCCTTAGCGGGCCCGGTGGCGGCCCAGGCTCTCCTGGAGGCACCGGACTTGGGACGGGACCAGGTGGACCCGGCCAGGCCTTTGGAGCTGGTGGACCCGGTGGACCCGGTGGACCCGGTGGACCCGGTGCCGGCGGCATCGGTGGCGGCCAGACCGGAACAGGCGGCGGATTCAACTTCGGCGGTCTCTTTGGTGGGACGCCGTCGAATGGCGTGACGCCGGGCGGCGGAAACTTGGGCCAAAGCGGTCAGCCGGGTGCTCCCGGTCAGCCCGGCGGTCCCGGTGGTTTCGGTCAGCCTGGTCAGCCCGGCGGTCCCGGTGGTTTCGGTCAGCCCGGTCAGCCCGGCGGTTTCGGTCAGCCTGGTCAGCCCGGCGGTCCCGGTGGTTTCGGTCAGCCCGGTCAGCCTGGTCAGCCTGGTCAGCCTGGTGGTTTCGGTCAGCCCGGTCAGCCCGGCGGTCCCGGTGGTTTCGGTCAGCCTGGTCAGCCTGGTCAGCCTGGTCAGCCGGGTGCTCCCGGTCAGCCCGGCGGTCCCGGTGGTTTCGGTCAGCCCGGCGTTCCCGGCGGTCCTCCCGGCGGACCCGCAGGCGTTCCTGGCGGTCCTCCCGGTCAGCCTGGCGTTCCCGGCGGTCCTCCCGGCGGACCCGCG
>JACQAT010000004.1 GCA_016194865.1 Chloroflexota bacterium | reverse complement strand
CGCTGCGGATCGCCGCGATGGCCGTGGTGCGCGAAGATCTCGTCGGGCATGGCACTCCCTCCTCGCTCCGGCGCGAGGATACGAATGGGCTCGGCCACGTCCGAGTCGCAGTCTCACAAACCACCGGGAATCTCAGCTAGGCGGTCACGCTCGATCGCGCGGCCGACCGGCGCAGCGTCTCGGCGAGGTCGGTGCGCTCCCATGGCAGGTCGAGGTCGGGGCGGCCGAAGTGTCCGTACGCCGCGGTCTGCAGATAGATCGGACGGCGCAGGTCGAAGCGCTTGATGATCTCCTGCGGACGGAAGTCGAAGTGCTCTTCGACCAGCGCGCGGATCGTCTGGTCCGAGACCTGCCCGGTCCCGAAGGTCTCCACGTTGAGGCTGACTGGGCGGGCGACGCCGATGACGTAGGCGACCTGGATCTGGCAGCGCTCCGCGAGCTCCGCGGCGACGATGTTCTTGGCGACGTAGCGCGCCGCGTAGGCGGCGCTGCGGTCGACCTTCGTCGGGTCCTTCCCGGAGAAGGCACCACCCCCGTGCGGGGCGTAGCCACCGTAGGTGTCGACGATGATCTTGCGACCGGTGAGCCCCGCATCCCCCATCGGGCCGCCGATGACGAACTTGCCGGTGCCGTTGATGACGTAGCGGGTATTCCGATCGAGCAGCTGCGCGGGGATCGACTGCGCCACGACGAGCTCCCGCACGTCGCGCTGGATGCGCGCGAGGTCGATCCCGTCATCGTGCTGCGTCGCCACGACCACGGTGTGCACGCGCTTTGGCTTGCCCTTGTGGTACTCGACGGTGATCTGGGTCTTGCCGTCGGGCCGCAGGTAGGAGAGCTCGCCGCTCCTGCGCACGGCGGCCAGGCGCCGCGCGACCTGATGCGCGAGGGTGATCGGCAGCGGCATCAGCTCGGCGGTCTCACGGCAGGCGAAGCCGAACATCATTCCCTGGTCGCCCGCGCCGAGCTCGTGGCTGTCGTCCTGCGCCCGATCGACGCCCTGCGCGATGTCCGGGGACTGCGGCTTGATCGCGGTGAGCACGCCACAGGTCTCGTAGTCGAAGCCGTAGTGCGCGTTGGTGTAGCCGATCTTCTTGACCACATCGCGCACGATCTGGATCACGTCCGCGTAGGCCTTGGTGGTGATCTCGCCGGCGACCAGCACGGTCCCCGTGGTGGTCGCCGTCTCGCAGGCGACGCGCGACAGCGGGTCCTGCGCGAGCAGCGCGTCCAGGACCGCGTCGCTGACCTGGTCGCACAGCTTGTCGGGGTGACCCTCGGTCACCGACTCGCTGGAGAAGAGCCAGGAGTCCGCGGTGTTGAAGCTGTTCGACATCTAGGTCCCTGCCTTCCACGAGTTCGCGTACACGCGCTGCTCCTCGGTCATGGTGTCGATCCGCATGCCCATCGCCGCGAGCTTGCTGCGGGCGATCTGCTCGTCGAGCTCGCGCGGCACAGCGTAGACCTGCGGCTTGAGCGACTTCGCGTTCTTGAGCAGGTATTCGATCGCGAGCACCTGGTTCGCGAAGCTCATGTCCATCACCGCGGCGGGATTCGCCTCGGCCGCGACGTGGTTCACAAGTCGCCCTTCGGCCAGGAGGAACACCGTGCGATCCCTGAGCCGGTACTCCTGGACGAAGCGCCGGACCTCGCGGGTCGAGAGCGCGAGCTTCTCCAACTCGGGGATCTCGATCTCGTCGTTGAAGTGGCCGGCGTTGGCCAGGATCGCGCCGTCCTTGAGCGTCGGGAAGTGGGCGCGGCCGATCACGTTCAGGTTGCCGGTCGTCGTCACGAAGATGTCGCCGCGCCTGGCGGCGTCGGCAATGGGCATCACCTGGTATCCGTCCATCGCGGCCTCGAGCCCGCGCAGCGGATCGACCTCGACGATCACGACGATGGCGCCCATCCCGCGCAGCCGCGAGGCGACGCCGCGCCCGACCCAGCCGTAGCCGCAGACGACCGCCGTCTTGCCGGCGATCAGCACGTTCGTGGCGCGCATGATCGCGTCGACCGCCGACTGGCCGGTGCCGTACTGGTTGTCGAACATGTGCTTCGTCTGCGCCTCGTTGACCGCGATGATCGGGTACGCGAGCACGCCCTCCATGGCCATCGCGCGCAGGCGGATGACCCCCGTCGTCGTCTCTTCGGTCCCGCCGCGCACGTGCGGCAGCAGCTCCTTGCGCGTCGTGTGGAGCAGCGTCACCACGTCCGCGCCGTCGTCCATCGTGATCTCGGGCTTCGTCGCGAGCACCGCCTCGATGTGCTTGTAATAGGTGTCGCGGTCCTCGCCCTTGCGCGCGAAGGTCGCGATGCCCTCGTTCACGACGAGGGCCGCGGCCGCGTCGTCCTGCGTGGACAGCGGGTTCGAGGCGCACAGCGCGACCGACGCGCCGCCGTCGCGCAGCGCGATCGCGAGGTTGGCGGTCTCGGTGGTGACGTGCAGGCACGCGCCGATGCGCAGGCCCGCGAACGGCTTCTCCTTCGCGATGCGCTCGCGCAGCGCGGACAGCACCGGCATCTCGCGGCCGGCCCAGCCGACGCGGCGCCCGCCGGCCTCCGCGAGGCCGAGGTCGACGACGTCGTGCGCGGGGAGCTTCGGGGTGGTGATGACGCTCATGTGTTGCTCTCTCTTTCTCTATTGACTCGGCCAAAGGCCTCGTCGCGGCTCAGGGCTGGACGAATTCGCGCGCGGCGGCGGAGCCGCCACTCGCTCATGTGCTCTCTCGTTTCTCGAAGATGCGCCTGATGCGTTCGAAGCCCGATCGGCGCTGCGCCGGGCCCTCCACGAACGGTGCGTGGACCTTGAAGCCGAGCCGTGTGTAGACCGCGATCGCGGGGACGTTGTCCTGACGGACGTTGAGCACCACGTCGGGGTGCTCTTCGAGCGCCGCCTCGGTGACCGCGGAGGTGACCGAGGTCGCCATGCCGCGACCGCGGTACGCGAGCCGCGTGAGGACGTTGCCGACCGCGGCGATGCCCTGCTCGCCGGAACGGACGTGGGTGCCGGCCGCGGCGACGAGCTGGCTTCCGTTGTAGATCCCGAAGTAGATCTCGCGCGCCAGCCGGCGCGGCGTGAAGTACGACCGTGAGGCGTGGCCGTAGAGGTCGATCACGTCGTCGAGGTGGTCCGGCCCGAGACGGACGACCGTGTGCGCGATGCGCGGCCGGAACTTGCCGAACCCGACCACCATCCGGTGCATGCGGTCGCACCGCTCGAAGCGGTACACGGACTCGACGGCCAGACGCGTCTGGACCGGCGTCGCCACGATCAGGCGCGGCTCGCGCACCCCCTCGCGCAGCAGCATTCCGAGGGCCTCCGGGTCTCCCATCGCGAAGCAGGGACGGAACGGGACCATCTCGACGAGCAGGACGCACGCGACGGTCTCTTCCTCGCGCGTGGCGAGCCACCAGCGCGAGCGGTCCTCGGTGGCGCTGTCGAGGTCGGCCAGCGCGTACGCGGCCAGCAGACGGTCGCGCTCGAAGAAGGCGCGTGCGTCCGCGGCAGGTGCGTCGGTCCGTATCTCGATCTCGGGGAGCAGGGGCGCCGCGGTCACATGAGTCCCTCCACCGGTGTGGTGGACCAAGCGGGACTCCGCCGGTCGCCGTCACTCATTCTATCAGCCGAGAGCCGCGGCGCCGGCTCCAGCGGCGGCGTCTTCAGCGTTTCGCTCGGCGCCGGCGACGCGATCCTCGCGAGCACGTTCGCTGAGCTCGTCGCCGCGCGCGGCCTGAGACAGTCCCAGAAATCACCGGGAATCTCACCCTGTCGGTAGCATCAGCTCCTCGATGTTCACTCCACTCGCCGCGTTCCTTGCTGCGGAGGCCTCGGGCGCGATCGTGCTGGTCGGCACCACTGTCATCGCCATGCTCTGGGCGAACGCTCCGGGAGTTGCGTCGTACCAGGCGCTTTGGCAGACAGAGCTCGCGGTGCGGCTCGGAGGGCAGACGGTCATCTCGCTGGACCTCCGCCACTGGGTGAACGACGGCCTCATGGCCTTGTTTTTCTTCGTGGTCGGACTCGAGATCAAACGCGAGATCGTCGACGGCGAGCTTGCCGATCGCCGAAAGGCCACGCTGCCCGTCTTCGCCGCGCTCGGCGGCATGGCAGTCCCTGCCGTCCTTTACCTCGCGTTCAACATGGGTGGAAGCGGTATGCGCGGATGGGGTATTCCCATCGCCACCGACATCGCGTTCGCGCTCGGCGCGCTCGCGCTCGTGGCTCGCGGCGCACCCGCGGCGCTGCGCCTGTTCCTGCTGAGCGTCGCGATCGCCGACGACGTCGGCTCCATCGTGGTGATCGCCTTCTTCTACACCAACGAGGTCTCGCTGGGGGCGATGGCCGCCGCCCTCGCATGCCTTCTTGGTGTCGTTGCGCTCTGGCGAGTCAAGGCCTTCTGGAGCGATGCGCCAATGGCCGTCGTGATGCTCGGTGCGTGGGCCGCGACCTACGCCTCAGGCATTCATCCGACCATCGCCGGTGTCGCGCTCGGCCTGCTCACGCCGGCCGCGCGGGCGCCGAACCCTTCTCCTGCGGAACGCCTGGAGCACACGCTGCATCCCTGGACCAGCTACGTCGTCATCCCGCTCTTCGCGCTGGCCAATGCTGGCATCAAGATCGAGATGGACGGGCTGGCGACCGTGGTCTCTTCGCCGATCACGCTCGGCATCGTGGCGGGCCTCGCGCTCGGCAAGCTCCTCGGCGTGAGCGCGGGTGCATACGTCGCGGTGCGCGCAGGACTCGGCGCGCTCCCGACCGGCGTGAGGTGGGCGCACGTCGTGGGGGTGGCCGCGCTGGCGGGCATCGGCTTCACGGTCTCGCTCTTCATCGCGGGTCTCTCCTTTGCCGACGACGAGCTCACGCGCCACGCCAAGGTCGGCATCGTCGCCGGTTCGCTGGCCTCCGCGCTACTCGGCACCATCCTCTTGCGCCGCTCGTTCGTGCCCGAGAGGCGGGATGCCGCACCCGTCCGGCGTCGGGTCGGATCGTGAGGTCCTGCGCGCCGCTGTTGAAATGAACCCTTGCCTCGATCGCGCGCTGCGGCCGGACGCGACGGTCTGTTGGCTACGATGCCGTCGGTGCACGCTCCTCTCGTCGAGACCCGCGCCCTCGCCCGGCGGTACCGCAGCGGCGACAGTTGGATCGACGCGCTTCGCGACCTGTCGCTGGAGGTCCGTGCGGGTGAGTCCGTCGCGGTCGTCGGTCCGTCCGGATCCGGCAAGTCGACGCTGCTCGGGCTGATCGGTGCGCTGGATCGTCCCACCTCGGGAACGGTTCATCTCGACGGCCGGGATCTTTCGCGGCTGCGCTCCCGCGACCTTGCCGGCGTGCGCCAGCGGACCGTTGGCTTCGTGTTCCAGTCATTCCGGCTGCTGCCGCATCTCACCGCGCTCGAGAACGTCGCCCTGCCCGCGCTGCTCGCCGGATCCTTGAGGGGAGAGGCGCTGGCACGCGCCGACGCGCTCCTGGCCCGGGTCGGCCTCGGGGGACGCCGAACGCATCGGCCATCGCATTTGTCGGCGGGCGAGCAGCAGCGTGTCGCCACGGCCCGCGCGCTCGTCAACGAACCGCGCTTGCTCCTTGCCGACGAGCCGACCGGCAACCTCGACGCCGAATCGGCGCGCACGCTCCTTGCGTTGTTCGATGAGCTGCGCGGCGAACGTCAGCTCACCCTGATGATCGCGACCCACGATCTCGAGATCGCCCGCCGGTCGGACCGGGTCGTCGCCCTCCGTTCGGGTCGACTCGACACGGTGTCGGCATGAGGAGCTCGGCGCTGCTCGACTCGGCGCTACGCGATGTGCGGCGGCGTCCGCTCCGCAGCGCCCTCACCGCGCTCGGCGTGACGCTCGCGACGACGACGCTCGTCGCGCTCTTCGCCCTGAGCCGGGGCATCCAGTTGGACGTGCTCAAGCGATCGTCGACGCCGTTCCTCACGATCGTCCAGGTGCTGCCGGCGGCACCGGCTGCCGGGGTCAGCCCGCGGGCGCTCGATGAGAGCGCCGTGCGGGACATCCGCACGACTCCGCACGTCCGTGAGGCGCTGCCCGCGATCGTTGTGCCAGCTTCGATCACCGTCTCCGCTCGTCAAGTGAGCGGCACGATCATCGGCCTGACCCCAGGTGGTCGCGCACCGTATGCCCTTGCTGCGGGACGGGCGCCGACCTCGTCGGAAAACGATGGAGTCGTGCTCACGCCTGCCGGGGCGCGAAGCCTTGGCCTCGCACCGGATGCGGCGCTCGGGCTTGCGTTGCAGATGGAGCTCCATCGCGGCGACACGCGGTCGGAACGACGCACGATGGCGCTGCGCGTCGTCGGGGTGGCCGCCGACGAGATCCGGCGATGCACATGAACCTGTCGCGGATGCACGAGATCTGCGTCACCGTGCCGGGCCCTAGCCCGATGGTGAAGCGCCTCGACGATGCGCTCTTCGACGCGTTCACGGCACTAGATACCGCGACCCCTGATCCGCTCCGGATCGGGTTCGGAAACATGACCCGGGTGACCTGCCGGTGACGCGCCGCTCTCTCCGGATCGTCTTGCTCGCCACGATCGTCGTGTCCCTGGCGGCGATCGCCGTGGCCCAGGCGACAACGCCCGACCGCACGCTCACCTTCGTTGATGAGCGGAGTGGTTTGACCCTGACGATACAGACGGACCCGGCTGCCGGCGATTCTGGGCACTTCGCCTTCCGGGTTCCCTCGCTCGGCGTCTACGTCGGGAGCGTGGGTGCGACGATGCGCGCGCTCACGCCGACGAGCGTCGTCGTCGACTACAGCGGTCCGGCGACCTTGCGGCCGATCACCGACGGTGCCGGAGCGGTGACCGGGACCGTACGCACGCCGACGCCAGCCACGATCCGGCTGCAGGCCCAGATCGACCCGTCACACCACACGGCGGAGGGCACCCTGACCGACGGCAGCGCTCGCTTCCACTTGGTCGCGCCCGCAGCGGGCAAGGGAGATCTCTTGCAAGCACTCAAGACATTCGAGGCGGCTATGGCTGCGGACGACACTTCGGCGATTTACCCGCTCATGAACTCGGATGTTCGCGGCGCGAGCAGCGTCGCCCAGTTCTCGCAAAGCTGGCGCGAGCAAGAGTCCCGTCTCGGTCGGATCACCTCGCTCCAGCGAGTGACCCTGTCCGATCCGCAGACCGACAGTTCCGGGCTCACCTCTGCCATCGCGACCTACGCCACGACCGTGACCGCGCCAGCGGGCACGGTGACCAGCCAAACCTTCGACGCCCACTTCGTCCTGCAGCCCGACGGATGGAAGCTCTGGTACACGACGACGCGCTAGCGTGAGCGTGGTGAAGTCACCGCTGCGACGCGTGGCTCTCGCGCTCGCGATCGTCGCGTCCGCGTGCGCGTCCGGCGACCCCGACCTCGCCGCCCTGCAGCGCGAATCCGCCGCGTCGTTGCGGATGCCCGACACCGTGGACCTCGGGCACTTCTACAGCGACAAGCTCTCGACCCTCGAAGGCCCCCAGCGTGCCTTCGACGCGCACGTCTTCGGCGTCCAGTCGAGCGACGTCGACGTCCACGCCTTCTATGATCGGGAGATCACTCGGCTCGGCTGGCAATACGATTTCTTGGCGACGTCGATCAGCAGCGTCGAGCTCGCGGCGTGGGGCTGGTGCAAGGGGGCGATGGTCTTCCGTATCGGGATTCAGGACCAACCACGCGCGTTCCGCTCCGAGTTCTACAAAGGCCAGACGTTCCGCACCGTCTTCGATGCACGCATCAGAGGCCGCGACCCGAGCTTGGGCTGTCCGGAGCGGATTCCGCGCTGATGCATCGCCAGGGTTCGTTCGTCATCCTCCGTCTGCTCGCGGTCATGGGCTCCGCGGCGGCGACGCCGCGTCTTCCGAGTCGAGACCTCCAGACGGTGCGCAGCTGAAGGCGAGTAGCCCGACGAGCACCGTCGCCCAGTACAGCGGCGAGGCCGACCTGATCGTGTCCACCGGCAATGCTGTCACGCGGACGGCGGCCGCGGTGCGCCTCCAAGCGCAGCTCGACCCGGCGCGCCACACCGCCCAGGCGACCTTGACCGCCGGCGCCGATCATCCACCTGGTCCAGTCCGCCGTCGGCAAAGGCGCGACCACCGCCGTGCTCGCGGCGTTTGAGACCGCCCTGAGCGCGAACGACTGGCGCGGCCTCTACGCGATCGCGACCACGGACATCACCAACACGATGAGCGCCGACGTGTTCGTCGCCCGGGCCGACGCCCAACGCGCGACCATCGGGACGACGACGCAGCTGCAACGGCTCTCAGTCGGCGAGGTCCAGACGAATCCCGCCGGGATCAGCTTCGTTGTCGCGACCTACGCGGTCACGCAGTTGCGCCCGGACGGCACGAGCGTTACATCCATGGACGACGCGTATTTCGTCCTGCAGGGAGAGTCCTGGAGCTCTGGTTCACCGCCCGTCGCTAGTTGCGTTCGACGTCATCGTCGTCGTCGCCTGCCTCGCGACGAGCTGCGCCTCGGCGAAGCCCGGTCAGTCAGATAACCCTACCTGCCGCTCGCGGCGCTCCGGGCCGAGCCGGCTGCGAGCCTCGCGCCGCAGGGCGTCACACTCATTCGCCAGGTCGGAGCCGAGGGCTTCATGAACATCACGGGACCCCAAGCTGCGTTCTACGGCCACGTCTACGGCGTGCAGTCGTCGATCGACGATGTCTTCACGTTCTATGACCGCGAGCTGGGGCGCGGCACGGCAGCTAGAACTGGATCTCCGTGATGATCTCGTAGCCAGAAAGCCGGTCGCGCCCCTTGAGCGCCCTGAGCTCGATGAGGAACGCGAGCGCCACGATCTCGCCCTTGAGCTGCTTCACCAGCTCGATGGTCCCCGCGACCGTGCCACCCGTCGCCAGCAGGTCGTCCACGACCAGCGCGCGCGCGCCGGGCGCGAACGCGTCGCGGTGCATCTCGAGCGTCGCGGAGCCGTACTCCAGGTCGTACTCGACGCTGACGACGTCGGCCGGCAGCTTCCCGAGCTTGCGGACCGGGACGAAGCCGGCGCCGAGCGCGTAGGCCACCGGGGCGCCGAAGATGAAGCCACGCGATTCCATCCCGACGACCACGTCGATCTTCCGGGGACCGATCTTCGCGAGGAGTCCATCGATGGAGCGCCTGAACAGCGGCCCATCTTTGAGGAGCGTGGTGATGTCCTTGAAGAGGATGCCCGGCTTCGGGAAGTCGGGGATGTCGCGGATGCGAGAGCCGAGCTCGTCGGTCACGAGCGGCAGTCTAGTGAATGTATCCGGCGTCCTGCGGTCAGGGCAGGTGCGCGTCGTCGAAGAGCGACTCCACCCGGTAGCCCGCGCCGTCATGCACGGCCACTGTGACGTTCGTGTTCTGCGCGGTCGTCCTGATCAGCTTCGGCAGGACGCCGAAGAAGTTGCTCACCAGGATGCGCGTGACGCCGCCGTGCCCGACGACGCAGATCGTCTTCCCGCTGCTCTCGTGTACGAGCGTGTCGATCACGCTGAGCGCGCGCGTCAGGACCTGCTCCAGCGACTCACCACCGGGCCACTGCACGAAGCCGTCGCTGTCGTAGTTCGGGAGCCCGCGTGCCTCGTCCCAGCCGCGGCCGGCCATACGGCCGAGGTCGATCTCGCGTAGCCCCGCATACGTCTCGACGGGGATGCCGCGACCGCTCGCGATGACCTCGGCGGTATCACGCGTGCGCGAAAGGTCGCTGGAGGCGATACGGTCGAAATGGATCGGGGCGAGCACACGCGCGACCGTCCTCGCCTGTTCGCGACCGCGCTCCGTGAGCGGGCTGTCGGTCTGGCCCGTGAACACGCGGGCCGCGTTCGCCTCGCTCTCGCCATGCCGAACGAGGTAGAGGTGAGTCTCGCCGCTCACGCGATGCCCAACGCGGCGATCACGTCGCTCCAGCCCGTCACGCGTTCGATCAATGGGTGCGCGACCTCGCGATTCCATGGCTGGTCGAACAGCCACACGCGCACGCCGCTCTCGGCGAGCGACCGCGAGATCAGCTCGTCGTCCTCGCAGAACGCGTCGAGCGAGAGCTCCGCGGCCAGGCGCACCTTGTAGACGGCCGAGCCGGTCGCGTCGTATTTGCCGCGGGTCGTCGGGACGAAGTCGCCCTGCGGCTTGAGGTGCACCGCCTTGGCGTGCTCGATGAGGCCCTTCTCGCGCAGCCAGGTCTCGGTGACGACACGACGGCGCTCGGCGCGGGCGGTGATGAAGTACAGCTCGTGGCCGGCGCCGACCATGCGCTCGAGCGCCTCTGGCGCGTCCTCGTAGACGTCGAGCTCGCCGAAGAACGGGCCGTTGTACAGATCCATGCGAAAGCGGTCGCGCTGCTCCGCGCTGACGCGGTCGTCCATCTCGTCGAGCAGCTGCCAGCCGATGTCCTCGTCGGGGAGATCGACGCGGAAGCGCTCCGCGAACTTGCGGAGGTACGGCACCGCGCACACCGCGATGACGTCGTCGAGGTCGATCCCGATCCTCATGCCGCCCCTGTGCGTTCCGGCAGGCTCACGCGGCCAAGCCATCCAAGAGACGCGTCAGCGCGTCGCGCCAGTCGGACCCGCGCAGGTCGAGCACGGAGAGCCGCAGCTGCCGCTGCCCGTGCTGCAGCTTCGGGAACGCGCGGAGCAGGGCGGCGCGCTCGGTCTGCGTGATGTCCCGCGAGAGCACGACGCGCAGCTCCGGGCCGCGCGCGCGCACCTCGGTCGCGCCGGCGCGCGCGCCGCGGAGCTTCACCTCGACGGCGTCGAGGAGGTTGCGCATCGGCTCGGGCGGCGGGCCGTAGCGGTCGCGCAGCTCGTCGCGCAGCGCGCGGAGCTCGTCGAGCTCGCGCAGCTCGGCGATGCGACGGTACGTCTCGAGCTTGCGCGCGCGGCTCGGCACGTAGTCGTCGGGGATCGCGGTCGATAGCGCGAGGTCGACGGTCGTCTCCGCCGTCGCGCTCCGCTGGGGCCGCAGGCCGCGCTGCTCGTTGACCGCCTCCTCGAGCAGCTGCGCGTAGAGCTCGAAGCCGACGGCCGCGACGTTCCCGTGCTGCTCGGCGCCGAGGATGTTCCCCGCGCCGCGGATCTCGAGGTCGTGCATCGCGATCTTGAAGCCCGCCCCGAGCTCGCTGGCGTCGAAGATGGCCTGCAGCCGCATCCGCGCCTGCTCGCTCAGGCTCTCCTCCTTGCGATAGAGGAGATACGCGTAGGCCTTCTCCGCGCTCCGTCCGACCCGGCCGCGCAGCTGGTAGAGCTGCGCGAGGCCGAGCTGGCCCGCGTGGTTGACGACGATGGTGTTCACGTTCGGGATGTCGAGGCCGGACTCGATGATCGTCGTGCACACGAGCACGTCGTGCTCTCCGTCCGCGAACTCGACCATCACGCGCTCCAGCGCGCGCTCGTGCATCTGCCCGTGACCGACGACGAAGCGCGCCTTCGGGACGAGCTCGCGCAGGCGCGCGGTCTCCTGCTCGATGCCGATGACGCGGTTGTGCACGTAGTAGACCTGCCCGCCGCGCTCGAGCTCGCGGAGGATCGCCTCGCGCAGGACGTCGTCCGAGCGCTCGATCACGCGCGTTTCGATCGGCTGACGGTCCTCCGGCGGCGTCTCGATGACGCTGATGTCGCGCACCCCGGACAGCGCCATGTGCAGCGTCCGCGGGATCGGCGTGGCCGTGAGCGACAGGACGTCGACCTCGGTGCGCATCGCCTTCAGCCGCTCCTTGTGCTTGACCCCGAAGCGGTGCTCCTCGTCGATCACGACGAGCCCGAGGTCGCGGAAGGCCACGTCCTTCTGCAGCAGCCGGTGCGTGCCGATCGCGATGTCGATCTCGCCGGTCGTGATGGCGGCGGCCAGCTCCTTCTGCTCGCTCGGCGAGCGGAAGCGCGAGAGCATCCCGACCCTGACGGGGAACGTCGCGAGGCGCTCCGAGAACGTCTCCCAGTGCTGCTGCGCGAGGACCGTCGTCGGCACGAGCACGGCGACCTGCTTGCCGTCCATGACCGCCTTGAACGCCGCGCGCAAGGCGACCTCGGTCTTGCCGTAGCCGACGTCGCCGACGATGAGGCGGTCCATCGGTCGCGGCGCCTCCATGTCGCGCTTGACCTCGTCGATCGCGGTGAGCTGATCGGGCGTCTCGGTGAACGGGAAGGCGTTCTCGAGCTCGATCTGCCACGGCGTGTCCTTGCCGAACGCGTGACCGGGTGCCGTCTCGCGCGCGGCGTAGAGGCGGAGCAGCTCGCGCGCGATGTCCTCGGCCGCCCTCTTCGCCTTGCGCTTCGTCTTGAGCCAGTCGGCGCCGCCCATGACCGAGAGCGCGGGCGCGTTGCCGCCCACGTAGCGCGTGATCTTGTCGATGCGCTCGGTCGGCAGCCACCGCGTCCCGTCCGCGAACGTCAGCACGAGCGACTCGCGGACGACCCCGCCGACCTCCTTGTGCTCGAAGCCCTCGAAGCGCGCGATCCCGGAGTCCTCGTGGACGACGTGATCGCCCGGCTTCAGATCCTGGAGGAACGAGCCCATCGCGCGGCGCTTGCGCTGCCGCTCCGGGTGGCGCGGCTTGCGGAAGCCGAACACCTCCGCGTCGGTGAAGACGCGCAGCTCGAGCTCGGGGATGCCGAAGCCCTCCGCGAGCGGGACGTGCAGCAGCACGAGCGAGCCCGCGGCCGGCGCCTCTTCGATGGACTCGCGCGCGGTCGCGCTGATCCCGCGCTCCGCGAGCAGCTCCGCGAGGCGCGCCGCCTGCGGCGTCGCCACGACACGCGTTCCACGTCCGGCGCCCGCGACCTCGCGCAGGAACGCGTCGAGGCGGCCCGCGTAGCTCGGAGCGCTCCCCCAGCCCAGCTTCAGCGCGCCCGGTCCGGGCTCGACGCGGACGACCCCGTGCCGCGCGCTCCCCTGCTCGATCCGTGTCCGCGGCACGTACGGCGGCGGGAGCACCGCGGCGGGCAGGCCCTGCGCGCGGAGCTCTTCGCGCCGCTCGTCCGCCTGCGCCTCGTGCGCGTCCCACGCGAGCGCGAGCTCGACGGAGTCCTCGAGGACCACCGTCGACGCGGAGTCCGGGAGATGATCGAGGAGCGACGCGGTCGCGCCGAGGAGCGACGCGAAGATGTCGGAGCCGGGTGGATCGCTCAGCTCGCGCAGCGGCTCGACCACCTTCGCGTAGTCCGCGAGCTCGGGATGCTCGGCGAGCGACTCCCAGCCCGCGGTCGCGAGACGCTCCGCGAGCTCGGGCGCATGGGTCAGGTCGTGCTCGCGCGCCGGAAGGACGATGAGCTCCGCGAGCTCGCCCTGGCTGCGCTGCGTGACCGGGTCGAACGCGCGGAGCGTGTCGACCTCGTCGCCGAAGAGCTCAAGGCGCGCCGGGCTGTCCGCGGACGCGGGATAGACGTCCACGATGCCGCCGCGGCGCGAGAACGTGCCGGGCGCGCTCACCTCGGCGACCGGCTCGTACCCGAGCTCGATGAGCCAGCCCGCCATCGCGCTCCAGTCGACGCGGTCGCCGCGCCTCAGCACCCGCGAGCGATCGGCGAGCACCTGAGGTGGGATCGTGAATTGCAGGATCGCTCGGAGAGACGTGACGACGGCGGCGCTCGGACCATCGCGCAGCCTCCACAGCGTCAACAGCCGCTGATGCACCGCCGTCGCGGAGGCGCGGCCGATCTCGTACGGCATCGTCTCGCGCTCGGGGAACGCGAGCACGCGCTCCTCCCCGAGCCAACCCGCGAGCTCGGCGCGCCAGCGGCGCGCGCGGTCCTCGCTGGGCGCGACCACGACGACGGTGCGCCCGGCGTTCGCGACGAGCGCCGACCACCCGAACGCGCGCGCGCCCGGGCTCGCGCCACCGATCGCGAGCTGGCCGCCGCGCTCGGCGCGCTCGAGCAGCTCGCGGTACGCCGGGCTGCCATCGGTGAGGGCGAGCAGCCCGCCGAGGCGCGCGGGCGCCGGACGCGCCGCGACCGCGCTCTCAGCCATTGAAGAGATCCATCGCGCGCTTGATGCCATCGCGGATCGCGACCTCGCACGCCTCGGCGCCCTTGACGATCATCTGATCGGCGAGCGCGCGCTCCGCCGGGTCGAACGGCGCGAGGACGTACTCGGCAAGCTCGGCATCGATGACCGCGTCCTCCCGCTGCGGGGCGATCCCGATGCGCACCCGCGGAAAGCGGTCGCCGATCGCGCCGACGATCGAGCGCATGCCGTTGTGCGTGCCCGGCCCGCCCGCCTCGCGGATGCGGATCTTGCCGAGCGGCAGGTCGACCTCGTCGAACACGACGACGATCGCGTCGGGCCCGAGGCGGTAGCGGTCGAGGAGCTTCTTCACGGCGCGGCCGCTGTCGTTCATGAACGTCTGCGGCCGCGCGATCGCCACGCGCACGCTGCCGAGCGATCCCTCGGCGATGCGCGACTCCGCGGCCTTCACCGAGAACTCCACGCGGGCGCGCTTCGCCAGGCGGCTCGCGGCCTGGAAGCCGACGTTGTGGCGCGTGTTCGCGTAGCCGTCGCCGGGGTTGCCGAGGCCGATGACGATGCGGTCGACCGCCGGGGTCGCGCCGCCGAAGAACCGCTTCATGGACCTCCCATTGGACGCCGAAAAGGGGCTCCGCCTTTTCGGCGGGGCCCCGTGTTCGCGTCTATGGCCTCAGGATAGCGATGGATGCGCTTTCCCGACTTCGAGATGGAGCGGATGCAGTCGGCCTGGGAGCACCGGGTCCGCTACGACCTGTCCGAGTCCGGCGTCGAGGCGCAGACGCTCGCGGAGGCCGCGCGCGATCTGGATGCGCTCGGCGGCACGCGTCTCGGCTACGCCTCGGGGACCGGCCGCGACGTGACGCGCTCGCTCGTCGCGGAATTCCACGAGGGAGCGACCGCGGAGAACGTGCTCATCACCACGGGGACGAGCGAGGCGAACTTCCTCGCGCTCGCCACGCTCATCGAGCCCGGCGACGAGGTCATCGTCGTCATGCCGAACTACATGCAGCTCCATGGGATCGCGCGCGGTCTCGGCGCGCGCGTGCGCGAGGTCTGGCTTCGCGAGGAGGACGGCTGGCGGCTCGATCGCGACGCGCTCCGCGCGGCCATCGGCCCGCGGACGAAGGCCGTCTGCGTCTGCCAGCCGAACAACCCGACGGGTCAGGTCCTGACGCGCGACGACGTGCGGGCGATCGTCGCGGCCGCGAGCGCGCACGGCGCGTGGATCATCGCGGACGAGGTCTACCGCGGCGCGGAGCGCGACGAGAACGAGAGCCCGAGCTTCAGCGGCGCGAGCGACCGCGTGATCGTGACCGGCGGGCTCTCGAAGGTCTACGGCCTCCCCGGCCTGCGCATCGGCTGGCTGGTCGCGCCCGCCGAGCGGGTCACGCGCGCCTGGGAGATGAAGGACTACACGACCATCGCACCGGCCACGCTGTCCGAGCTGCTCGCCGAGATCGCGCTCTCACGCCGGCCGGCGCTGCTCAAGCGCGCGCGGTTCCTGGTGAACGAGCGCTGGCCGATCCTCGAGCGCTGGGCCGCGACGCACTCGCGCGCGCTGCATTGGACCGAGCCGCGCGCGGGCGCGATCTGCTTCTTCAGCTACACCTGGCCCGTCGAGTCCATCGCCTTCAGCGACGCCCTCATCAAGGGATACAGCACGATGGTCGTCCCGGGCGCGCACTTCAGCGCCGAGCGGCACCTGCGGATCGGCTTCGGGATGTCGCCCGCGACGCTGCGCTCGGGGCTCGCCGCCATCGATCGCCTGGTGACATCGCTCGGATGAGCTGAGCGTTGTCGGCCGCGGCGCGCCGCTTGCATGGCAGGTGGCCAGCGCGCGTGGAGGTACCGATGGATCTCGCATTCGTCCTTTCCCTGATCGCACTCATCGCCGGCGTGCTCATGCTCGTCACCGGACGCTGGTCAAAGTGGCCGCTCGCGGCCATCGCGATCATCTGCCTCGCGCTGGTCCAAAGCGGCCTGCTGGGTCGCCTTCGCTGACCGAGCAAGCGCCCACCTCTGGGTCACCGGGCGACCGAGGCGTTATTGCGCGTGGTCACGCGACGCCCTATCTTCGATAGCAATCTTCCCCGTCGTCCACGGAAACGTGAACTGGCGGGGCTTTTTCTTTTCGCGGGGAATGCGCGACGGACCGCTAGCGGATGTGGCGGGACTGCCCGTAGCGTCACCAGGGCCTCAGCGAATCGTCGGGGTGATATCTGACCCTTCGTACTCGGTTCGGCAGGAGTGAAGAACATCCGCCGTGCGTCTCGATAGCAGTTCTGAGAGTCAATGAATACCTTCACTCGAACCAGAGTCATGTCCCGATCCGTCCTTCGCGAACGCCCTCAAGCCTGACGTACGGGATCAGCTGTGGATTCACAAACTGCCACCGATATCCGTGCGGATTACCGGTGCGTCGAAGCGCGGGACCGCGATCACCCTCCGTGAACTTCGAGAGGTGACTCTGGAAGGCTGCGACCTCATAGGGTCTACCGGTGATCTGACGAAGGGGAGGGCCAACGTCCGACGTTCGGAACCTGCCAAAGGCATCTTTCTTCGCAAGGGCGCAGGCGAGGAGCACCTCGCGGTATAGCGTTCGTGGCTGCGCGGACTGCACCGCCCGGTCGTACGCCTGTCGGATGTCACCGGTCGCGTTCTCGAGCGCGTCGTTCACCGCAGCATCGAGATCGGCGATCGACACGTGGGTCCTGGAAGCTCGCGTGGCGCGCCGACCCGACCAAAGTCCGAGTAGATGCGTGTAATGCGGGTACCCCTGCGACATCTCGGCGATCCGTTTATCCACGCCAGCGTCATAGGTCATCCCAGCGAGTTCGAATCCCTTCTGCACGACGACGGCCAGAGCATCGAGCGTCATCGGCTTCACTTCGAGCTGGGCTGCGTGTCGTGTGATCGAATGATGCTCCGCGATCAACTCCTCGATGGACCCTGCGACGCCAACGATCACGATCGTCGACGGCAGGGCGTTGTCCGAAAACAGCTTGATCGTGTCCGCCATGAGGCGGCGCGCGTCGTTGGCAACCGGCACTCGGTCGAACTCGTCGATGACGATCACAGTCGGATTCGAGAACGACTGGACAAGTCGCCTGACGTCGTTCGGATCCACCATCTGGTCATCCAATGTCATCGGTCGAGGCATCGTCATATGTGCTCCGAATCCCGCCTGGCGCTCGGTGACCTGGACCTCCTCGACGACCTTTCGCCAGATCGACCTGAAGTCATCAGAGGAACTGCACGACACGAACAGCACGCGCAGGTTCCTGTCGCGCTCTATGTCCTGCGCGACGCCACCGAGAACGCGCGCGATCGACGTTTTTCCAACGCCCCGATCGCCATAAAGGATCAAGTGCTCGCCGTCCGTCTTGATCACGTCGAGGCCTCGGTAAATGGTGTCCATACGACCGGCAAGGAGGCTTTGAGCTGTAATAGGCCGATGCGGGGTAAACGCCTGCTCCAGAGCGGCGATCGGTGGCTGTAGCCCCGCAGAATCCGTGTGAATGCTCACTGTTTAGAATCCCAAGGTCGCAATTGCCCTATCAAGGCTCTATACAACCACCTCAAGGCTAGGGCGGTCAAGGCAAGGATCGCCTGTCGCGAGGACGACGCGGCGCGGAAGGTCCTAGCCAGAGGTCGTTATCGACGGACCCATGGCCGCCCCCTAGGATGCGCTGCCAAATATGGCTGCTAGCCCGGTCCACCTGCTCGAAGCAGGCCTCGTGACCGAGCAGCGCTTCGCCGCTCTGGTGGGAGGACCGGCAGCGCTGGGCAGCGCCATGGTCGAGACCCTGAAGCCGGCCAAGCACGTCCGCATCGCCTTCAACCATCGCGATCGCTGGCTCACCGCGGCGCGCGAGACCTGCCGCGATCTCTCCGACGCGGTCTGCGCCTCGCTGCGGAGCGGGGCGCTCCCGGTGATCTGCGGCGGCGAGTGCACGCTCGTGGCGGGGAGCATCCAGGGCGCGCTCCAGGTCGAGCCGGACCTGTTGCTCGTGTACCTCGACGCCCACGGCGACTTCAACACGCTCGCGACCACGCCCACCCACTTCGTCGGCGGGATGTGCCTCGCGCATGTCTGCGGCAAGCAGGTCGCGGCGCTGCTCTGGCCCGGCGTGAAGAAGATGCCCGAGGAGCAGGTGATCCTCGTCGGCGGCCGCGAGCTCGATCCGGGCGAGGCCGGGAACCTCTCGCGCTCCCACGTCGGCAGGGTGCCCTTCGACGCCGGGCATCCCGATGCGCCGGGGCTGCTCGCACTCGTCCGCCGACGCCCGGTGTGGATCCACGTCGACCTCGACGTCGTGGATCCGCGTGAGCTCGGCGCCGTGGTGACGCCCGTCGAGGGAGGGCCGCCGCTGAGCGCGCTCGAGACGCTGCTCGCGCAGATCGCGAGCGTCAGCGACGTCAGGGGGATCGAGCTCTGTGGCTACGATCCGAGCAAGGACGCCGGGTCGATGCTCCCCGGCGCCCTCGCGCGGACCGTTTCAGCCGCTCTCGCGTGAGCTAGGCGGCGCGCTTCGCCTTCTTGCGGATCGGGGTCGGCTTCTTCGCCGCGGCCTTTGTGCCGGCCTTCCTCGCGCTCGCCGAGCCGCAGACGGTCTCGACGATGAGCCTCGTCACGGTGTAGGGATCCATGTTCGCGTTGGGACGACGGTCCTCGATGTAGCCCTTGCGGTCCTTCGCGACCTGCCAGGGGATGCGCACCGAGGCGCCGCGGTCGGACACGCCGTAGCTGAACTCCCGCCACGAGGCGGTCTCGTGCAGACCGGTGAGGCGCTCCTCGATCCCGAAGCCGTAGTTCTGGATGTGCAGGTCGTGCCGCTTCTTCAGCGCCTCGGCCGCCGCGACGCACGCGTCGTACGACTGACGCATCTCGCGCGTCGAGAAGTTCGTGTGCGCGCCCGCGCCGTTCCAGTCACCCTTGACCGGCTTCGGGTAGAGCGTCGCGCTCACGCCGAAGTTCTCGCCCACGCGGTACAGGAGCCAGCGCGCGATCCACAGCTGGTCCGCGACATCCGGTGGAGCCACCGGGCCGACCTGGAACTCCCATTGGCCGGGCATGACCTCGGCGTTGATGCCCGCGATCTTCAGGCCAGCCTTGAGGCACGCGTCGAGGTGCGCCTCGACGACGTCGCGGCCGAACACCTCGTCGGCGCCGACGCCGCAGTAGTAGCCGCCCTGCGCCGGCGGGAATCCGTTGTCGGGGAATCCGAGGGGACGCGACCCCTTGAAGAACGTGTACTCCTGCTCGATGCCGAACCAGGTGTCGTGCGCGGCGTAGGTCTTCGCGGCCGCCGCGCACGCGGCGCGCGTGTTCGTGGGGTGTGGCGTCATGTCGGTGAGCAGCACCTCGCACATGACGAGCTTGTTGTTGCCGCCACGGATCGGGTCCGGGCACACGAAGACCGGCTTCAGCACGCAGTCCGAGTTCGCACCCGGTGCCTGCTGGGTGCTCGACCCATCGAAGCCCCAGATCGGCGGCGCCTCGCCGTCGTTGATGACCTTCCCCTTGGAACGAAGCTTCGCGGTCGGCTTCGTCCCGTCGATCCAGATGTACTCAGCGCGATAGACGCCCATGTGGATACCTCCCTGAACCTGAGCCCGAAGCATGGCAAAGACATCGAGCGCTGACCGGGTGCAGGGAGTTGCGCTTCAGTGATGAAACGGTGTCGGATACGTCATCCCGCGCTTTCGTAAGTCTGTGCTGAAATAGCGCGGTGGACGATGCGTACGGCGCGCTGGCGGAGCCCAGGCGACGCGAGATCCTTCGATTTCTCGCGGCCGGGGAGCAGACCGCGGGCGCGATCGCGAGCCGCTTCCCGGACGTGAGCCGCTCGGCGATCTCGCAGCACGTCCGTGTGCTCGCGCGCGCCGGCCTCGTCGCCGAGCGCCGCTTCGGGACGAAACGTCTCTACCGCGCGAGACGCGAGCGTCTCGATGCCTTGCGCGAGGAGCTCGACGACCTCGGGCGGTGATGACAAAGTGGAGCCGAAGCCTTGCATCTGCTGACTGGCAAGGCCCGCGCCGGACTAGCGGTACCGGCCCCGGCTGACCATAGATCAGTCGCTGGTCACGCGACGAAAGGAGCGGATGTTGGATATTCAGGCAGAGGGCGAAGCAGAGTCTCAGGAACTCGCAACGAGGTTCCTTGTCAAGGCAGCTGCCAAGACGGCGATACGCCTGCCAAGGCCACAGCGTTTCTCATGGGAAGGAGTGCAGGTAGATGCAACCAACTGGGAAACCAACGATCAAGCTGGCCCGATGCATCGAGGCCTCTTCTTTGACGTGTCCTTGAGTGCCGAGGACGTAAAAGCGGCGGTTGTGGTCGCCCGCCGTTTGCTTGAGCACCTTGAGAGCGCGTTCGCTTTTGTGATGGCTGCGGGCGTCTCGCACTCGAAGCCCCTAATCGCATTTGAACAGGAAGAGGGCCACGTGACTGCCCTGCAATACGAAGAGTTGCCGGTGATCGCAGCCGTGCGTCGACACCTTGATCCCGATCGTCTCCGTGCGCTCTGGGATCGACTCCAGGCGTGTAACCCCGCGTCTCGAGAACGCGTGGATCGCGCGATTGCTTGGTATCGCAAGGGAGCCTTCGAGGATCTTGTGTTGGACCGCTTCCAATCTTGGTGGGTAGCACTTGAGGCACTGAACCCCCTCATCCAAGCGAAGTACGACTTGAGTACGACGGGACCGGCGCGTCTCTGCCCTAACTGTGGAGCTGCGGTCCCTGGTGGACCGGTCTCTTCTGGAACCCGCTTCGTAATCGAACGAGTGGGCGGGGCCCAGTTGTGGCGCGCAGTCTCAGAGGCGCGGAACGACGTCGTGCACGCACGTCGACCACTGGGAGAAGTGGCGGCAGCGATGGACGCATTACTGCCACAGCTAAGTCAGGTTGTCCGCGGGGCCGTCCTTGATGTACTCGATGTACCTACCGACTTGCGCCCGCAGTTCACCGGATCGGACCTCTCCATCCCACGGGAGTACCAACACCGCGTGGGCTATCGCTTCCGCGACCTGAAGCCGAACGACATCCCCCGTGGGCAGGACTATCCCAGTCTGAAGCTGGCCGAAGTGTCGGCCGAGCGGAAGGAGGTCGACGGAAGGATTCAGGAACGGGTGGCCCCGACTTACAAAGCGACCACAGACCCCGTGGCCGTGTTCAGTGAGGAACTCGAGGTCGTTGTTGATCCTGATGACGCTGCCGCGACGCTCGACAGCGAGGCTCCGAAGTTGATCCCGTCAACGGAGGCACCCCGTCCCTAGCCCCGCCCAAGATGACACCCAGACCATGAGGACGTGCCGCGTGCTGTTTGGCGGGTTGGCGCCGCTGAGCCTGCCGCCCCTGTTGACCAAGATGGGCGGCGGATCCCCTCCGCAGCAGCGCCTCGAGTGGACTGCAAGGCCGAAAAGCCTCAGAAGCTCGTGACGCGATGGCACGATGCTCTTGTGGTCTTGGATCAGCGCCGTCGACTGTGAGGATCGCGTGGAATTGCAGAAATGCCGGCATGAAGGAAACCACGACCGGGTTGGGCTATGACGTCGACGACGTAGGCTTGATGTCATGGCTGACACCACCTTTATCAAGCGCGTGATCGAACCGCATCTGCGCCGGCGGCTCGAATCTCGGTTTCCGGGCCGCGTCTTCCAGGAGCGATCCGTTCCGCTCTCAAAAGGCTCGTTCAAATGCGATGCAGTGTCGGACGACGGGTCGATCGTGGCGTTCTTCCTTTGCAACCGACCGAAGACAGCCACGGGCCATGAGAATTCTGGGGGGATCAAGAAGGCGCTGGACGACGTTCACGTCCTCAAATTATTGCCCGCCTCTACACGATTACTCGTGTGCACGGACGATGACTTTCGGCAACTCGTCATGAAGCGCAGCAAACGATTCGGTACCGACGGGATCGAGTTCCTTCACTACCCGCTGCCAGCCGACCTTCAAAGCCAACTCAACGACAACCTCGACGCGAGCCGCAGAGAGCAACGGAATAGGAATGACTACCTGGTCGTGGCTGGGACCTTGGCGAGCGCACCCAGCCCAAATGAACCCGCGGCGGGTGAAGCACGTGAATTGGTGCCGATGAAGACCCGGCCGCGGGGCCTGGAGTGGCTGCGCAAGAACGGACGCTCAAGTGACGAGCGCAAGACCTTCTCGAAGTTCTACCCGGCAGATCAGGCGTTCCTGGGGACGCCCGGTTGGTGGTTCGAGTTCACCACCACCTCCGTAACTCAGGACCATCTTGGCTTCCTGAACATGCTTTGCGAAGTCGCGCCGATGAGTTCCGAGTTTCACCACTTGCGAGTACCGATGGACCTATTCGTCAGACGCAAGGCTGAGTTCAAGATCCGCGATCAGGGGCACATTTTCACTTTGTACCTGTCCGCCGATGAATCCAGACATTTCCGAGAGATTGCTGGAAGTGGGTCGATTGAGTTCGGCCCCTTTAGGGTCGACTGACCCATTTCGAGCATTGCGATCTGAGTTCGATGCCCTTCACAACATAGTCACAGTCATTTCAGTCGAGACGCCTACTCGGTGGAGATGGATTGGTCCACGAGATCGCCCGCCGCGCGGATGCAGCGGAACGCGCCGGGGGTCTCGCGCAGGGCGCGCACGCGGGCGGCCTCGTCGGTCTGCCCGGACGCGGCGAGCGTGGTGACGTAGGCGCCGAGCAGCTCGCGCAGCGCCGCGCCCTCGGTCTCGTCCGGCACGCGCAGCGCGACCTTCGCGCCCTTCGCGAGGCGGTCCTTGATGCCGGCGTCGTCGAGCCCGCGCGAAGGGTCGTGCGGCACGAAGACCATGCCGCCCGACATGCCGGAGCAGATCCAGCGACCCGGGTCGCCGAGCACGATCGCGGTGCCGCCGGTCATGTACTCGAACGCGAAGCCCGAGAGGTCGCCGCCGAAGACGACCTCCGCGCCGGAGAGACGGATGCCCGCGCGCGCGTCGGCGCCGCCCTGCACGAAGAACCGGCCGCGCTGGGCGCCGTAGCCGAAGCACTTCCCCACCGAGCCGTCGACGAAACGCCCGCTCGCGTTGGGCGCCTTGAGGATCGCGAAGCTTCCGCCGAGGGCGGTCTTCGCCGCGCCGTCCTGCGCGCCGCCGGCGACCTCGAGCGCGATGCCGTCGGTCGCGTACGCGGCGAAGCCGTTGCCGGCGACCGACCCGCTGCCATACGAAGGTCGCATCGCGACGGCTTCGACGCTGAAGATCTTCATGCGCGCGAGGGCTCCGGCGCCCGCGGTGCCGACGAAGCGGTCGGTGGCGGAGAGCGGCAGACCATCGGCCGTGGCGGCGGCGACCGAGATGGGCTCGCGGACCGTCGCGCCACCCGACGACCAGCCCTCGACCGGCACGAGCATGCCGCGCACGTCGACCCGATCCAGGCCGCGCGCCTGCTCGAGCAGATCGGCCCGGCCAACGAGCTCGCGGACGCTCTCGACGCCGAGCGCGCTCGCGATACGGCCGACCTCCTCGCGCATGAGGCCGAAGAAGCGGCACAGGTTGGCGACGGCGCGCTCCGTCTCCTGCGGCTCGAAGCGCTTGATGCCGCGGGCGGTCGCCTCCTCCAGGTCCGCGATCTGCGTCGCGATGCCGACGTGGCAGGTGTCCAGCTGGCAGCCGCGGCAGATCGTGCAGCCGATGGCCACCATCGCGAGCGTCCCGAAGCCGACGCGATCGGCGCCCAGGCACAGCATCTTCACGACGTCGAGCGCGCTCTTCATGCCGCCGTCGCACCACAGCTCGACGTCCTCGCGCAGCCCGTTCGCGGCGAGCGCGCGATGCGCCTCGACGACGCCGATCTCCGCGGGCAGGCCCGCGCGCCGCAGCGCGTGCTGGCGCGCGGCGCCGGTGCCGCCGTCGTAGCCGGAGAGCGTGACGATGTCCGCGCCGGCCTTGGCCACGCCGCACGCGATGATGCCGACGTCGGGCGTGATCGGGATCTTGACCGAGACGTGCGCGCGCGGGTTCACGGTCTTCAGCTCGTGGACCACCTGCGCCAGGTCCTCGATCGAGTAGATGTCGTGGTTGTTCGACGGCGAGATGAGGTCGATGCCCGGACGCGCGTTGCGCGCGAGGGCGACCTTCGCAGAGACCTTGCGCCCCGGCAGGTGGCCGCCCTCGCCCGGCTTCGCGCCCTGCCCGATCTTGATCTCGATGTAGTTCGAGGAGTTCGCGAGCAGCGCCGACACGCCGAAGCGGCCTGAGGCGACCTGCTGGCCGCGATGCTTCGGGTAGCGCCCGAGCAGGTCGGGGAGCTCGCCGCCCTCTCCATTGATGCAAAGGATGTCCAAAAGGTGCGCGGCCTCGGCGTACGCGCGGTACGCGGTCTCGCCCTGCGACCCGAACGACATGCTCGAGATGTAGAAGGGCGCCGCGTGCTCGCCCGTGCGTGTCGCGGCGCCCGCGCGTGCCTCGTCCGTCGCGGGGACCTTCACGTCGATGAGGTGGCGCAGCGCGACCGGATGCTCGTGCTCGATCGATTCGAGCCGCTCGGCGTACGTCGCGTACGCCGCCTCCCCGTTCGCGACGGAGAGCGCGGCCTTCCATATCCGCGGGTAGATGCGGAACGCCGGCTCGAGCCGCGCGGGGGTGCGCTCGCGCAGCTGCGTGGCGCGATCGAAGCCGTCGCGCTCGATCTGCTCCCAGCCATGGCCCGCCTCGGCGCTCGAGGCGAACGACGCGACGCCGAGGAAGCGCGCGACGTCGGGCGCGAGGCCGACCCCCGAGAACGCGTGGCCGTAGCCGCGCAGCTCGTGGATGCCAAGCGTCGAGATCACCTTCTCGATGCCCTTGCGCAGCGCCTCGACGAGATTGCCGAGCGCATCCGGGTCGCCGTTCGAGATCGCGTGCTCGAGGAGCAGGTACGGATTCACCGCATCGGCGCCGAGGCCGAGCGTGACCATCACGTCGTGCAGCTGGCGGATGCTCGCCGCGGACACGAGCAGCGTGCAGCGACGGCGGAGGCTGCCGTCGTCGCGCGACGGCTGCACGAGGAGGGCCGCGTGCGCCGCCGCGACGACGAGCAGTGGATCCAACCAGGCACGGCCCTCGGCGAGGGTGCGGGGCTCCTGGACGAGGACGGCGCGCGCGCCACGGCGCACCGCGGCGCAGGCTTCGGCGCCGAGCCGAGCGAGCGCGTCCTTCGCGGGCTCGTCCCAATCGCGATCCGCGACGAGGACGACCGCGGGCCGTTTCCCCTCGAGCTCGAAGCGCGCGAGGACGTCGTCGAGCACCCAGGTCCCGAGCTCGTTCGCGAGGACGCGGGCATCCGTCAACGGAAGGCCGGACTCCGGCGCGTGACCGCCGAGCAGGATCGGATGGCGGAGCTCGATCCACGGCCGGCGGCGCTCCGCGCGATGCGGCGCGGGCCGCGGGCCGAGGAGCACGCGCGTCGAGAAGTGCTCGATCTCGCGCTCGCGGTCGATGGCGGGATTCGTGACGACGGCGACGCTCTCCTGCAGGAAGTCGGCGAGGTTCACGCGGCGGGTCGAGAGCGCGGCGAGCGGACCGTCGTAGCCGAGCGAGCCGATCGGCTCGTTGCCGGTCTGCTCCATGAACGCCGCGGCCTTCAGGTCGTCGGGCTCGAAGCCGAGCGCGGCGAACAGCTGCTCGCGGCGCACGCTCAGGTCCTCGACCTCGTCGGGCGGCGTCGCGACCTCGACGCGGGTGGCGCGGCGCACGCGCGGCTCGGGTCCCTCCGCGAGCGGTCCACCGGTCTCGAGCCGCTCGCGCATGCCGCCGACCTCGAGGCCGCGACGCGCACGCGCGGCGACGAAGCGCGTTCGCACCGCCGCCTGATCGAGAAAGCGCCAGCCACCGCTCGCCGAACGCTCCAGCGCGACCCGCACGCCCGGACCGAGCGGTCGCGGGTCGCTCGCGTAGCGCGCGAACGGCACGAAGCCGCGCTCGCTCGCGAAGATGTGCTCCTCGTCGGTCTCGACATGCCAGAGCGGACGGAGGCCCATCGCGTCGACACCGAAGACGCAGGTGTCGTCGACGCGCGCCAGGAACGCGGCCGGCCCCTGCGCGAACGGCCCGAACGCGGCGCGCGCCTGCACGTACGCGTCCTGCACGGTCTCGGACTCGCGCCTCAGCTCGTTGAGGATCGGCGGGAACAGCAGCTCGATGGCCTCGATCGGCTCGAGGCCCAGACCATGGACCATGCCGCGGAGCGCCGCGTCGACATCCTGTGAATCGCTGCCACGGCGGGAGAGCGCGAGGCCCAGGGATCGCGTCTCCTCGCGCAGCCGGCCGATGGTGTTGATCTCGCCGTTGTGCGCGAACGTTCCGAAGGGCTGGCAACGCTCGAAGGTGCTCGACGTGTTCGTCGAGTACCGGTTGTGCCCGAAGGCCATCGAGCTGCGGAAGCGGGGATCGGCGAGGTCCGCGTAGTACGGCACGAGCTGGCGCGCCGCGCCGCGCAGCTTGTACACGACGGAGGTGCGCGAGAGGCTCGCGACGCTCGCGCTCGTCCCCCCCTCGATCTCGGCCCAGACGCGATGGAGCATGCGGTCGGCGCCCTGTCCGGACGCGTGCGAGAACAGCGCGACCTGCCAGAACAGCGGCTCCTCGCGACGACCGAGCGGGCCGAGGGCCGACCCGCGGGTCTCGCCGGCGCGCTCGATGAGGACGCGCACGCGGTGGCGCGCGAGGATCTCGCGAACGGCGGCGCGCGTCGCGTCGCTGTCGGCCTGAGGCACGAAGAGGTGGCCGACCGCGAAGCGGCGATCCTGGGCGAGCGCCTGGTCGTGACCCGCATCGGCGAGACGCGCGGCCCAGAGCGCGCGCGGGACGTCGGTGAGGATCCCCGCGCCGTCGGCCTCGCCGTCGACGGTGCCCGCGCGATGCGCCAGATGCTCGAGGCCGCCGAGGACGAGGGAGATCGTGTCGCGTGACGGCAGGCCGTCACGCCGAGCGACGGCGACGAGCGCGCAGGCATCGTGCTCGTCCGCTACGCGATGCTCGTCGCTCACCTCGACTCCTCCCTACGAAAAAGCCTCCCGGTTCTTCCCGGGAGGCCCTCGTCGCGCTTGCGGTGATCTGTGAATGCGCGCTACGAGGCCCCGTCCCCGGCTGCTGCCGTGGTCGGAATGACGCGGACCGCGAGCGAAATGCGGATCACGGGATCAGCCTAGCGTCGAGGGCGTCGCCGGATAGGGACGGAAACGTTGCGAATGGGTATCGGGGGCACCGTTCACTGTGCACAGCCACGGGCTCAACCGAGCGAGTACCCCACCCCACGAACGTTCGCGGGCACCGGCGCGCCGGCGGACTCGAGCTTCGCGCGGAGACGCGCGAGATGCGCCTTGAGCCACTCGGGATCGGGATCGCGCTCGTCCGGCCAGCCCGAGCGGAGCAGGGAGCGCCGGTCGACCACCTCACCGGGCCGCGCGGCGAGCGCGGCGAGCAGGCGGAACTCGATCGGCGTGAGCTCGAGCACCGTCTCGCCGACGCGCGCGCGATGCGCGCTCGTGTCGATGTCGAGACCGCCGATCGACGCGCGCACGGATGGTGTTCGCGGCGATTGCGCGGCGCGCCGCAGGAGCGCGCGCACGCGTGCCGACAGCTCCTTCTTGCCGAAGGGCTTCTCGAGGTAGTCGTCGGCGCCGAGGTCGAGCAGCTTCGCGCGCTCGTCGGTCCCGCGCTCGCCGGTGAGCATGAGGATCGGTGTCGCGGACGACGTCCGGATCTTCCGGCAGACCTCGTCGCCCGACATGCGCGGCAGGCGCCGATCGAGGATCACGAGGTCCGGCCGGTCCTCGGCGTGGCGCCGCAGCGCGGATTCGCCGTCATAGGCGGTGATGAGCTCGTAGCCATCGGCCCCGAGCACCGCCGCGACCATGCCGACCATGGCGCGATCGTCGTCGACGACGAGGATGGAGCTCACGACGACGATCCTGACAGCGGCAGGCTGAACGCGAAGACCGCGCCGCCCGTCTCCGAGTCCTCGTACCAGAGGTCCCCGCCCTGCGCCTCGACGAAGTGTCGCGACGCGTACAGCCCGATCCCCGAGCCCGGCACGCGAGACGGATCGCCGACCCGGACGTATGGCTCGAAGATGCGGGTGCGATCCGGCGGTGGCACGCCGGGGCCCTGGTCCGCGACGCGCACGACCGCGCGGTCGCGCGCGCGCGACGCGGAGATCGCGATGCGCGTCCCCGGGGGCGCGTACTTGGTCGCGTTCTCGACGAGACCGCCGACGATCTCGACGGTCCGGCGCCGGTCGCCACGGACCCACAGCGGCGCGCCGCTCCGTGGCGGTGTCAGGCGATGCCTGCGCGCGATGGCGCGCAGCTCCCCAGCCGCGCCCGCGAGCGTCGAGCGGACGTCGAACCTCGCGCTCTTCACCGACATCTCGAGGCTATCGCCGCGCACGCCCGCCAGGATGCGGTCCACGAGGTGGTCCAGGCGCACCACCTGCTCGACCGCGGCCGTCGTCGCCTGCACCTGGCCGTCCTTCGCGCCCTCGCCCAGCAGCTCGAGGTAGCCGTGAATGACCGAGAGCGGCGTCCGGAGGTCGTGGGTGACGACCGTGACGAAGTCGGACCTCGCGCGCTCCAGCTCGCGCAGGCTCCGCGCGGTCTCGCGCTCGCGCTCGTAGAGCGAGGCCTTGTCGATGGCGAGCGCCGCCTGGTTGGCGATCGCGCCGACGAACGCGATCTCCTGGTCGATGAGCTCGCCACGGCCGGGCACCTGGAGCACCACGGCGCCGAGCAGCTTGTCGCCGGCGAGGAGCGGCAGCGCGATGTGGTCGGCTTCGACGATCGGCCTCTTTTCAGCGAGGGCCACGCGCGCGGCCTGCACCGCCGCCTTGCCGAGCTCGCCCGAGCGCGCCGCGAAGCCCTCGTCGCCGGATGTGCCGCTGCGCAGCAGGATGGCGCCGGACGCACCTGGGTACACGCGGACGAGGCGATCGACCACGAGCCCGAGCACCTCACCGAGGTCGAGCGTCGAGGTGAGCACGTTCGAGACCTCGAAGAGCGCCGAGACCTCGTGCAGCTTGCGCTCGGCGTCGCGCTGCAGCCGTGACTTCTCGATGATCCCGGACACCTGGTTCGCGATCGTCTGCAGGAAGTCGATCTCCGCGCGATCGAACTCGCGAAGCTCGACGGTCTGGATGTTGAGCACGCCGACGACCTGGTCGTGGAGGACGAGCGGGACGGAGAGCATCGAGGTGAAGCGCTCGTCGTCGACCGTCGGGATGCGCTTCCAGCGCGGGTCCATGCGCACGTCACGGACGACGAGCGGCACGTGGGCGTTCGCGACCCAGCCGGTGATCCCCTCGCCGACGCGCAGCGTGACGCGGCCGATCCCGCGCCGGTTGAGCCCGTTCGTCGCGACCAGGCGCAGGATCCCCTCGCGCCGCTCGAGGAGGTAGAGCGCGGCGACCTCGGCACGCATGGCGTGCGTCGTGCGGTCGATGATGAGGCGGAGCATCTCGTCCCAGTCACGGGTGGACGAGGCGAGCCCGGTCACCTCATGGAGGAAGGAAAGCTCGCGGAGCTTCCGTTCGGTGTCCGCTTGGGGGCTCATCTGTGAATTGTAAATAGACTCGACGGGTGGCGACGGTCATCACCGCGGAGGGACTCACCAAGCGATTCGGGTCGCTCGTGGCCGTGGACGGTCTGGACCTCGAGGTCCACGAGGGCGAGGTCTTCGGGTTCCTGGGGCCGAACGGCGCCGGAAAGACCACCACGCTGCGTCTGCTCTGCGCGCTCATCGCCCCGACGAGCGGGACCGCCGAGATCGCCGGGTATCGCGTGGGTCGCGACGATGAGCGGATCCGCGCGATGGTCGGCATCCTCACGGAGCAGCCCGGCCTGTACGAGCGGCTGACGGCGACGGAGAACCTGCGCTTCTACGCGGCCCTCTACGGCCTCCCCGGCACGCTCGCGAACGAGCAGGTGGAGCGATTCCTCAGGATGCTCGGCCTCTGGGATCGGCGCGACGCCGCGGTGGCGACGTTCTCGCGCGGGATGAAGCAGAAGATGGCGATCGCGCGCGCGGCGCTGCACGAGCCGCCGGTCATGTTCCTCGACGAGCCGACCACCGGGCTCGACCCCGATGCCGCGAAGACGGTGCGCGCCTTCATCACGGCGCTGCGCGCCGAGGGGCGGACCGTCTTCCTCTGCACGCACAACCTCGACGAGGCCGACCGCCTCTGCGACCGCATCGCGTTCTTCCGGCGCTCGGTGATCCGGATCGACACGCCGGACCACCTGCGCCAGGAGCTCTACGGGCGGACGACGGAGCTGCGCTTGCTCGCGCCCGCATCGGCCGCTGAGCTCGAGCGCCTGCGCACCATCGAGGGCGTGCGTGCCGTCGAGCAACGGAACGGCTCGCTCAGCGTGACGAGCGACGACCCGGCGCGGACGAACGCGCGTGTGGTGCGAGCGCTCGTCGAAGGCGGCGCGGACATCGCGTTCGTCACCGAGCGCAAGGTCCCGCTGGAAGAGGTGTACCTCAGGATCGTCGAGGGGACGGAGCTCGAATGACCGCTCGCTCGCTGCAGCTCTCGCGGCCGGATCGCATGACCATCATGCGCACCATCTGCGTCCGCGAGTGGCGCGAGGCGCTCGGGAACCGCCTCCTCGTCGGCATGACGCTGCTGCCGCCCGTCGTGATCCTCTTCGCGGGGATCGGCGCCGTGGCGACGGCCGCGATCTACCCGCCGAGCGAGCGCGACGTGCAGGCGATCTACGCGGCGGCGCCCGCGGTCGTCGGCCTCGATCCGAAGGAGGCGGTCCAGGGCCTCATCGCGACGTACTTCCTCATCCTGTTCATGCTCATCCCGACCGTCGTCCCGCTCACCGTGGCGATCTATTCGGTCATCGGTGAGAAGACGGCGCGCACGCTCGAGCCGCTGCTCGCGACCCCCACGCGCGTGGGCGAGCTGCTCCTCGCGAAGAGCGTGGCCTCGACGGTGCCGGCGGTCATCGTGACCTGGCTCGCGTACGGGATCTACCTCGGCGCCGTCGCGTGGCTCGGCAGCCGCGCGGCCGTGAACGCGGTCACCGCGCCACGCTGGATCCTGGCGATCATCATCCTCGTCCCGCTGCTGACGCTGCTCTCCGTGAATCTCGGGATCCTCATCTCGACGCGAGTCAACGACGTGCGCGTCGCGCAGCAGATCGGTGGCTTGGTCGTCGTGCCGGTGGTCGGGCTCGGCATCGCGCAGGTCTCGGGGCGCGTGGTGCTGAACAACGAGAGCTTCGTGCAGACGGCGGTCATCCTCATCGTGCTCGACGCCGTGGTGTTCCTCATGGCGCGTATCGCGTTCCAGCGGGAGAACATCCTGGTCAGGTGGAGGTAGCCGGCCGGGCGCGAGGGGCTGAAACCGGAGCCAAGAGCGCGTCTGCCTCTGTTTCCAAGATCGTCATCGCTTCGTTGCGGGAATTGTGTATTGAGTGTCCGACGCATCGGGTATATCAACGATTCAGCAATGATTTATGACAGAACGACCGATCGGCCTCGCTTTTCTGTCGTCCTACGGCAAGGTCCGATGGGCGACATTTGGCTCTTCGGACTCATTTTCTCGGCTCAGACAGGCCATCTCGCGGAGCACATTATCAAGGCGCTTACTGGAAGCGGGCTTTTGGGCCCCGCGGCAGACAGCGAACTGTCGCACCTGCTTTTCAACGGGCTGATCGCAGTCGTGTCTGTGCTGTTGATCATCGCGTATCCGAAAAACCCGTGGGTCTATCCGCTTGCCGCGATATGTCTACTGCACGGATTCGAGCACATTTACATCTACCAGCAATACCTCATGACCGGGAGTGCGGGCGGGCCAGGTCTGCTGGGAGATGGTGGTGTCATCGGCTTCATCCCACTGGCGCGCCTCGATCTACACAACGTCTACAACGGGGCCGAGGCCGTACTGATGGCTCTCGGATTCTGGTACGGCAGCGAAGAACTAATCGTCCGAAGGAAGGACTACGCATGCGCGTGATTTTCGAGACTCAGCCTGTACCGACCGTCGCGATCGTCGACGAACAAGGAGTGAAGCTAAAGGGCACCTCACACTTCAAGCTCCTGCTGTTCGACCCCGGAGAAGCCGTGGTGGAACCCCACACCAAACCATATTCAGCCAAGCAAGTCGCGGAATGGCTTGGGACGGTGGCGAGCGGCGAGCCGATCCGCATGGGCCCGCCGCCAAGCTTCATCGGCGCTGAGCCTGTAGTCATCCCGCGTGCGCTGCTCGATGCGTTACCGATCTCTGCGCGGCTCGTATTTAACTGGTCCTTCAGTCGGAGCTAGAGATGAATGTCAATCGTCGCGCCTTTGTCAGAACACTGACTGGCGCGCTGAGCGCCAGCGTCTTCACTAGCGCGGGCTGGCTGATGGGCACTCGGACACTCACGATGCCGGACTGCCCAGACCGATGCCCTGGAAACTGTACTTCATTCTGCGGCGCGAGCTCCGCCTGTGTCTTCGACAGCCTTTCGCAATGCTGTCGCTGGCAAATAGTGACGAAACGGGGCTGCGCCGGCGAAGCATGCCCCTGCATCTGCGGTATCGAAGCCACGCTGGACCCATGCGGTAGTTGCTCGCCCCCATGCATCTCGTGATCAGTTTTCGTTCATCGCTATTCGATGATCAAGTGGCTTCAGGAGGTCACGTCAAGTGCTTCTCCTATTCAGACGATCAATACACCCCGTCGTACTAGCAATCTTGCGGCTCATGCCGTCACCGGAAGGATGCGGTTGCGCGTCACGGAAGCGATCGGTTATCAGGCGGATCGAGGCCATTTAGGCAAACTGACCTACCGGCGCTCCAGCGCGAGACGGATGCCGAGACCGATCAGCAGCACACCACTCGCTCGCTCGAGCCAACGGCGGGCGCCGCTCACCGCGCGCGCGAGCCGATCGAGCGCGTACGAATACGCCGTGAGCCACGGCAGGCCGAGCGCGACGTGAATACCGGCGAACGCGAGCGACTTCAACAGGATGTCGTCGCCAGGATGCATGAACTGCGGGAGGAACGTCAGGTAGAAGATCGCCACCTTCGGGTTCAACACGTTCGACAGGAATCCCTGCGTGAACGCCCCCCGTAGCCGCCTTGGTGCGAGCGCTCGCGCAGACATCGCCTCTGCTGTCCCCTCCATCTGTGTCGTCCCCCTCGTCGAGTGGCGTGAGTCGAGGATCGACCGCACGCCGATGTACCCGAGGTAAAGCGCTCCGAGCACTTTCACGGCGGTGAACGCTTCCGCGCTCGTGGCGAGGATCGCGGAGAGACCGATCGCGGATGCGGTCGCGTGCACGGGGAGCCCGGCGCAGATGCCGAGGCTCGTCGCGAAGGCGGCCTTGCGGCCCTGTAGGAGCGTCGTCTTCGCGACCAGCGCCATGTCCGTACCGGGAAGGACGGTGAGGATCGCGCTCAGGACGACGAAGGTCGCGAGCTGGCCGTCGAGCGGGATCACCTGCGCGGCGTCGGCGCGGGCGTCTTTCCCTTCGGGGTCGCGGTCGGACGACCGGATGGCCGCGCGGGCGCGGGCTGGCCGCTGCCGAAGAACGGACCGACGGCCGGCTGGGAATCGCGGTCGCCGGGGAAGGACCGCGCGGCGAGGAGCTCGATCTTCGTGCTCTGCGTCTCGCTCGCGAAGTTGCCGCGCTCGCGCAGCTCGAAGTCGAGCCGGTAGGAGCCGCGGATCGCCGGAGCCGCGAACGGCGCGAAGAACGTACCCGTCGAGTTCTGCGGCAGGAGATTGCCGAGCAGCGTCGTGCCCTGGGCGACGACGCGATTGGTCGTCTCGTCCACCGCGCGCCACGAGAGCGCGAGCGAATGCACCGTGTTCCCCGCGGCGCTCAGCTTCGAGTACTGCACGATCAGCAGCGACGTCTCGGACCGGTGCATCACCTTCGGCAGCTGCACCTGCGTGGTCGCGACGAACGGCAGGTGCGAACGGAGCGTGAAGGCCGCGGTCGCCGCGCCGAGGTTCGCCAGGACGGTGCCGCGGGGGTCGACCAGACCGACCGTGACCTTGTAATCGCCCGGGAGCGTCGGCGCGATCACGGGGACGGCGACCCTCTTCGACTGCGCGGCGCCGAGCACGCCGAGCTCGGTCGGGCTCTTCGCCGCGCCGATCAGCGCGTTCTTCGCGTCACGGACCTCCCAGATGAGGCCGACGGAGCCGTCGCCCGTCGCCGTCCACGGCCGAGCGCCCGCGTTCGTGATCTGCAGCTCCACCGGGACCGTCGCGGACGCGTCGACGTAGACCGGTCTCTTCGGAACGATGTAGCGCGCGCTCGCCGGCGGCTCGAGGATCGCCGAATAGACGAGCGAGCCGACATTCGCGATGAACTGGTTCGCCGCTTCTTCCTCGACATCCCAGGTCATCGCGACGACGACGCGCGGGCCGCTCGTGGTGTTGATGATGCCGGCGTCGTGCGTGATGCCCGCGAGGTTGCCCGTCTTGTGGGCGACGACGACGCCCTCGGGAAGCTGCGCGGGAAGGCGGTCGTTGATCTTCTGCCGCTGGAGGCGCGCCGTCATCCGGTCGGACGCGGCCGGCGAGAGCAGCTGCTTCTTCGCGAGCATCGTGAAGTACTGACCGATCACGCGCGGCGTCGCGACGTTGTCCTCGTCCTGGTTGAGCGCGATGTGGAAGTCCTTCAACCCCACGCTCTGCAGGGTCGCGTTGATGTTCTCGGGTCCGAGCAGGTGATACAGCGCGAGCGCCGTGCCGTTGTCGGAGACGGTGATCATCAACTCAAGCGCCTCGTCGATCGTGAGCTCGGTCCCCGCGACCTCGTACGAGCCATCGTCGGTGATGTCCTCGTGCTGGATGACGATCGGCGTCGCGTAGGTCAGCGTCTTGGCATCGACCCGCTTCTCGGTCTCGAGCATCACGGCGAGCTTGTACAGCGATGCCGTGATGACGTGCTCGTCCGGATCGCGCGTGTAGAGAGCGACGGGACTGTTCGGGTCGCCGACCCAGACGCCGGCGCCACCGGGGAAGTTCTTGACGAGGCCCTCGATCCCCGCGATCAGCTCGCCGGTGCTCCCCCGGACCGGCCACGCGCCTGCGACCGCGAGCGTGCCCACGACGATCGCCAGGCAGAGGGCGCGAGCGAGCCAGCGCACGGCGCTAGTGTCCAACGTCGCGTCCAGCCTTCCGTCGCGGGTCGGTCGCGGCCGTGCCCAACGCGACCATTTCCCGATAGCCGGCGGGCGTCTCGTCCTCGAAGCCGAGGAGGTGCAGCGCCCCGTGGGCAGCGAGGAAGGCGATCTCCCGCCCGAGGGCGTGCCCGCGCCTCTCTGCCTGGCGGCCGGCCTGGGCCGCGCTGATCACGATGTCCCCGAGGTCGAGCGAGCCGTCCACTTCCGGGCGCAGCGCCCGCGCGGCGGTCGCGCCCTTGGCACGTCTCGGCAGGGCCTGGCCAAAAGAAAGGACATCCGTGGTCCGGTCTTTGTGACGGTGACGACGGTTCAGCTCGCGCATCCGCGCGTCGTCGATGAAGGCGAGACCGACGTGGGCTCGCGCGGGGACCCCGTAGGGCTTCAGCGCGCGGCGGATGGCAAGGCGGACCGGCGCCAGAGCGCACGGCGCGTCGCCGGTGACCGCGATCCGCATCAGCGGGATGCGGCGGGCGGTGGAGCGGTCGGCGCGCTGGGCGTGATGCGCGTGATGCGGTCCTCCGGGTACGGGATGCGCTCGTGATACACGCCCGCCAGCAGCTCGAGGAACGCGTCCTTGACCTGCTGCACGTCGCGGAAGGTGAGGTCGCAATCGTCGAGCTGACCGTCCTCGATGCGCTCGCTGACGATCTTTTCCACCATCGCGCGGATCTGGTCGGGCGTCTTCTCCTCGAGCGATCGGACGGACGCCTCGGTGCCGTCCGCGAGCATCACGATCCCGGCCTCTTTCGTCCGCGGTTTCGGCCCCGGGTGGCGGAACGGCGATTCGTCGACGACCTCGCCTCGCTGCTGCGCGATCGCGTGGAAATACTTGATGAGGCTCGTGCCGTGGTGCCCGGGGATGATCTCGCGGATCTGCGCGGGCAGGTGATAGCGATCCGCGAGCGCGAGCCCGTCTCGGATGTGCGCCGACACGATGCCGGCGGAGACCGCGGGGTCGAGCTCGTCGTGAGGGTTCGAGCCGGTCTGGTTCTCGATGAACGCCGTCGGGTTCCGCATCTTCCCGATGTCGTGGTAGTACGCGCCGACACGGGCGACGAGCGGGTCGGCCCCGATCACCTCGGCCGCGCGCTCCGCGAGGTTCGCGACGAGCAGCGAGTGGTGATACGTGCCCGGCGTCCTCAGGAGCAGCTGGCGGAGGAGCGGATGGTTCGGGTCGGCGAGCTCGCGCAGCTCGAACACCGTCGTGATGCGGAAGAGGTGACCGAGCAGGACCATGCCGCCGAACGCGAGGAAGCCCGATGCGACCCCGCTGACCGCCGCGGCCCCCACGAGCTGCAGCGAGCCGACGATGTCGACCTGCCGCCCGACGAGGATGAACGACGCGACGACTCCGAAATTGCCGACCAGGACGTAGCCGGCGCCCGCGACGAACTCGCGCGCGGTCGTCGCGCGCCGGACCGCGGCCATGCCGAGCAGCGCCGGCACCAGGACGTAGGCCACGAGCTCCGTCTGGCCGCTCATGATCCCGACATGCAGCGCACCGGCGATCTGCGTCGCGAGCGCGGTGCGGCCGCCGACGAGGACCGTGAGCATCATCGCGATCGCCGCGAACGGGACGAAGTACGCCGCGAGCGCGTGCTGCGGAACGACGACGCGGCCCACCGCCGTCAGCACGACGAGCGAGAGGCCGACGAGGACCAGGCGCCGATCGTCCTGCCAGGTCTCCTGGTCGTGACGCTGGATGAACTGCCCGAGCACCGCGGCGATGAGCAGCGCCCAGACGAGGAGCCCGAGCGCGCCCTTCCAATCGATCCCTGTGTTCGCGAGACCGAGCGCCTGCAGCTTCTCGACGTCCTGCGGCGTCACGAGCGCGCCCTCGCGGACGACGATCTCGCCCGCCGCGACCTGCACCTGGATCGGCGTCACGCCGTTCCGCACGGTCGCCTGCGCCGCGACCGTCGCGACCGGGTCGAAGATCTCGTTCGGCCTTAGGTGCTGCCGCAGCAGCTCGTTCGCGACGCGCTTCTGGCGCTCGCTCCATGCGGCGGGCAGCGTCTTCGGGACGTCGGCACGCGCCGCGTCGAGCTGTTCCTCGCGGATGCCCTGCGAGTAGAGGTTCTGGAGCGTCTTCTCGAGCTCCTTCGACAGCGCGTCCCACTCCGCGGGCGTCATGTCGACGAGATCGACGGCGATCGGCGAGCTCACCGTCGTGCCGTCGATGCGGCTCAACGTACCGACCTTCTGATCGCGCGAGAGGGCCGTGTCCGCGCGTGTCTTGCCGATCTGCTCGACGGCCTTCGCGAGCAGCGCCGTCTCGCTGACGACCACGGTGGGGGTGCGCACGAACTGCCGCGGGACCGCCGCCACGAGCTTCTCGCGCTCCGATGAGGTGAGCGACTCGGACACGTACGAGACCGAACGCGGAGCCTTGATGGAGCGATCCGCGACGACGCCCGCGTCGTACGCGACGACGGCCGGCGGCGACAGCAGCAGCGCGATCGCGGTCAGGATGCCGAACAGCAGGACGAAGGCCGCGAGCCGCACGCGGTCATCCGCGTGGACGACCGTGCGCAGGTCGCGGATCGTACGCGGCGATTCCAGCGAGATCACGGCTGCTTCTCGTGCCGCTCGTACGCGCGGACGATCCGCGCGACCAGCTCGTGCCGCACGACATCCTTGTCATCGAAGTCGCAGAACGCGAGCCCTTCGACGCCACGCAGGATCTCGCGCGCGACGACCAGTCCGGAGCGCTGCCCTTCGGCGAGGTCGATCTGGGTGACGTCACCGGTCACGACCGCCTGCGAGCCGAAGCCAAGGCGCGTGAGGAACATCTTCATCTGCGGCGCGGTCGCGTTCTGCGCCTCGTCGAGGATGATGAACGCCTCTGAGATCGTTCTTCCGCGCATGTACGCGAGCGGCGCGACCTCGATCTCGCCACGCTCCTGCGCGCGCGCGAAGCGCTCCGGCGGCATGAGGTCGTAGAGCGCGTCGTACAGCGGGCGGAGGTAGGGGTCGATCTTCTCCTGCAGGTCACCCGGCAGGAACCCGAGTCGCTCACCTGCTTCCACCGCGGGCCGGGTGAGGATGAGCCTTGTGACCTTGCGATCGCGCAGTGCCGAGACGCCCATCGCGACCGCGATGTAGGTCTTCCCGGTGCCGGCTGGCCCTGTCGCGAAGACGAGATCGTGCCGTCGGATCGCCTCGACGTACCGGCGCTGGTTCTCGGACTGCGGGAGCACGCGCTTGCCGCGCACCGTCGTGGCGATGTGATCGCGCAGCTGCTCCGGCGCGGCGACCGGCGCTTCCTTCGCCTCGCCGATGAGCCGCTCGAGGACCGGCCTGCGCATGCTCTCGTCGCGATCCGACAGCGTGCGCATCGCGCCGACGAGCTCGCCGACGCGCGCGACCGCCGCGGGCTCACCGCTGATGCGCAGCTCGGCGCCGCGTGAGACGACCTTCACGCTGAACTCGCGCTCGATGCGATCGATGTTCGCTTCGTTCTGACCGGTGACGAACATCATCTCGTCGGGGTCCGGGATGAGGATCGTGATCTGGGATCCGCTGCTCACTGACCGAGTAGCTCACCCACGATGCGTGCGACGACCTTGCCGTCCGCGCGGTCCTTCGTCTCGTCGCGCAGCTTCGCCATGACCTTGCCCATGTCCTTCTTACCGGCGGCGCCGGTGTCGGCGATCGCCTTCCGTGCGAGCGCGCGG
>JACQAT010000011.1 GCA_016194865.1 Chloroflexota bacterium | reverse complement strand
GAAGGCGTTCTCGAACGCTGACAGCGCTTCGTCTTCGTCGTAGCAGTCGATCGTGATCTCGGCGATCAGGCTGTCGAGTTGCGGGTTGGTTCGGCCGGTGCGATGCGTGCCGGAATCGGTCTCCTTGCTCGTAGCTATTGGGTGGCTGGCGGGAGCCGGTCGAGAACGAGGGGTGGGCAGCGGATCTCACCGCTTTTGAAGCGGCCGACGGCTCGGTGGACGCAGACGGTGGCGCTCTGCTCGTCGAGGTGCACGATCGTGCCGTGGATGCCGTGCAGGTAGCGGGGGCTGGCGTGCTGGTTGATGCGGACGCGGTCGCCGACGTTGAGCTGGGCGAGCGCCTTCGCTGAGCTGACTGTCTGCAGCAGATCAAAGCGCGCGCGGATCGCCTCGGCGATCGCAGTGAGGTGAGGGTCGAGCTCGCCGGCGGCGATCTGGTCGAGCAGCGTGGCTGCTGCGTCGATCGGGGCTTCCGAGCGCGGCGCCGGCGCGGCGACGAGCGCAAGCCGGTGGGCGGTGCGGGTGTGTCTGCTCATCGGCTGAGTATCGGTCGTGGGCCGGCGGTCAGGTCTCGCCGGCGGCGGGCAGCCAGGGTTGGCCCTGGACAGCGGCGCCCAGGACGGCGAGTACGCCCTGCGTGTGCGCCAGCAGCCGGAGATCTTCTGCTGCAGCTTGATCATGCGGAGATCCCGCTCGCCGAGGTTGTTGTCGAAGGGGACCCTGAGGTCGTGAGCGAAGCGGAGTACGTCGTCTTGGTGTTGGTCGAGGCGCAGCAAGAGGCTGCGGGCCGGGCCCTGGCGTGGCCGCCCGCGCTTGCCGGTGCGTTCCGGTTCGGGGTTTCGGGCGTAGCCGGCGGCGATCGTCTGCCGGTAGCGGGCTCGGTAGCCGGCCAGCTTGCCCGGCTCGAGCGTTGTCGCGCCCGCGTCTTTGGCGGCGTCGACGGCGCTCTTGAGCTCGATCAGCAGCTCGGCCATGGCGGCCGCCCAGGCCTGGCCTTTCTCCTCGCCGACACCGGTCAGCTCGCGCAGGTGGTGGCCGTTACAGAGGGCGTGCTCGCAGTCGCTGTAGCCGCGGTAGGGCGCCCAGCCGTCGTGGACGGCGACACCGCTGAAGCCGGGTAGCACCCCGAGCGCGTCGATCCCCTCCCGGCCGCGCCGCTCGTGCAGCCCGTACAGGGTCAGCGCCTCGCTCGCGGCCTCGTGCACCCAGTGCAGCTTGCCGGCCGCCCGGGCGCCGGTCTCGTCGAGATGCAGCACCGCCGCGCCGGCGAGCTGGCCACGCACTTCCTCGAGAAACGGTTCGAGGCCGGCCGCGCCCTGGGCGACGATCGCCTGCAGTGTCCCGGTCGAGAGCGAGGCGCCGTAGCAGTCGGCCAGCAGCCGTGCGATCCGCTCGTAGGGCAGGTGCTGGTAGACGGCCAGGTAGAGCACGAACGCGCGCAGCCGCGGCCCGTACTGGGCCGGGGCGCGCACCTCGGCGGGAAAGACGCCGACGCTCGTCTCGCCGCAGCGGCAGCGCCGCCGCCGCGCCTGGTGCTCGCACACCTCAAGCGAAATCTCGGGCGGGAGGTCGAACACCTGCCGCCGCTCCACCCCGACAAGCTCCGCCCCCGCAAGGCTCTCCCCGCAGCAACCGCAGCGCCCCGGCTCGTGCAAGACCACCGAGTCCGGCTCGGCGACCTGGGCGAGATGGTGGCCCTCGCTGCCCGGCTGGCCGCCCGGCTTTCGCCCCGAGCGGCGCCGCCGCGAGCGGCGCGCCTTCGGCTTGGCCAACCCATCCGAGGAAGGCGGCCTCGACGAGTTGCGCGAGTTCTGCCTCAGCCGCGCCTCCAGCTCGGCGACCCGCCGCTCAAGCCGCTCCACCGCCTCCACCGCGGCAGCAAACTTGAGCAGCACCTCGACGCAGGCCTCCTCGCCCTGCCGGTAGATCGCCACCGCCTCGGCCCGCTCCACGGCGATCTCTTCGCCACCACGAGCGAGGACCCTTCTCGATTACAAACGATAAAAGCCCGACCTCTTCAGTTCGCTGACCAGTCGCCAATCCCCTGCACGACCACAAGCGACCTGAACAGTTACGAGGGTTCAAGGTAATCAACGCGACATGGGCTCGTCACGGCTTCGACCTCGCCAAGACCTGCTGGGCATCTGTGGAACTGGACGCCGTGATGCCGCTCATGAGTCGTTCATGAGCACTTCTGGCTTCAAATCG
>JACQAT010000010.1 GCA_016194865.1 Chloroflexota bacterium | reverse complement strand
CGTGCGCGCGCTCGAGCAGGCCGCGACGCTCCGCCCGACGGACCCCGGCTATCTCGCCGACGCCGGCTTCGCGCAGCTGCGCGCGGGGAACCTCACGGCCGCGCGCCAGCGCCTCGAGCGCGCGAGCGGCATCGACGAGCGCGACCCGATCACGCGCGCGTATCTCGCGGAGCTGGAGCGCGTCGAGGCCGAGGTGGGTCGGGTGTGATGGCCCCCTGATGGCCGGCAGGCGGATCTGATGGAAGCGACAAAGAAGGTCGTCATCGTGGGTGGGGGATTCGGCGGGCTGCATCTCGTCCGCCGGCTCGCCAGGGGGCTCCGTCCCGGCGAGGCGGAGGTCACCCTCGTCGACCGGCGCAACTACTCGCTGTTCACGCCGCTCCTCTATCAGGTCGCGACCGGCGAGCTGCCCTCGCATGCGGTCGCGGCCCCGCTCCGCCACGCGACGGCGCCTGCGGCGTTCCGGTTCCTGCAGAGCGAGGTGGAGGCGATCGACGCCGAGCGGCGTCTCGTGGTGACGGCCGACGGACCCCTTCCGTACGACCACGTCGTGATCGCCCCGGGCAGCGTGACCACGACCTATGGGATCCCCGGCGCCGATCGGTACGCGCTCCCGATCAAGGAGCTCGCCGACGCGCTGGCGGTCCGGCATGCCGTGCTGAGCAGCTTCGAGCGCGCCGCCGCCGAGACCGACGCCGCACGGAAGAAGGCGCTGCTCGCGTTCATCATCGTCGGCGCCGGCCCGGTGGGGGTCGAGCTCGCCTCGTCGCTCCGCGATCTGTTCGAGCGCACGCTGCGGCCGATGTTCCCGCAGCTCGACCTCGATCGGGACACCAGCATCGTGCTGATCGACGGGTCGGAACGCGTCCTTGGGAACATGGACCAACGGCTCGCGTGGCTCGCGCAGCGAACGCTCGATCGGCAGCGCGTCCGCGTCGTCCCGCGCACCTATGTCGCCGAGGTCCTGCCCGGCAGCGTCCGGACGCGCGACGGCGCTCGCTTCGACGCCAAGACCATCATCTGGGCGGGCGGCGTCACGACGAACCCGCTGGTCGTTGCCTGCGACCTCGTCAAGGCCTCGGACAAGCGTCTGCTGGTCGATCACTCGTTCCGCGTGGGCGGGCGAGACGACGTGCTCGCGCTCGGCGACGCCGCGCATTTCCTCCAGGACAGCAAGCCCCTCCCGCAGCTCGCGCAGGTCGCGGTGCTCCAGGCGCCGGCGGTCGCGCGGAACCTGGTCCACCTGCTGCGCGGTGAGTCGCCGGTGCCGTACCGGCACAGGGAGAAGGGCGACCTCATCGCGCTCGGACGCACGAGCGCGGGCGCGAAGCTCGGCAACGTCGTCTTCGGTGGCCTGCTCGCGTGGACGGTCTGGCGCGGCTACTACCTCTTGCGGCTGAGCGGCGCGCGCGGGAAGGCGACGCTCCTCAGCGAATGGATCCTCTCGTATTTCTTTTCCCGCACCGCGGCGGATACGCCCTGACCGCCCGGCGCTGTTTTCGCCTCATTTCGCTCTCGCGCGTGGCAAGCCCATGACAACGCCCTAGTTTCATCGCCGACCGAGTTGCGTCAGCAGGTCACCGTAGATGGTGTTGCGCGGCCCGACGATCACGACCTCGAGGACGCGACCGCGCGCTCGGTACACGACCCGCCAGCGCCCGATGCGGATGCGCCGGTAGCCGTCCAGCCGATCCCGCAGCGGGTCTCCCACTGTTGGATCCACGAGCGCGGCGGCCAGGGCTGCGCGGACCTTCCGCCTTGTGTCTGGCGCAAGCTCGCGGATCGCGAGCCGTACCTCGTCAGGGACCCGAAGCCTGGTCCGTGGGGCGTTCCGGCTACCGACCGAACAGCTCCTCCAGGGAGTAGGTCCGCGCTCGACGCATGGACCGTCTGCTGCGCTCGAACTGCGCCATCAGCGCGGGGTCGGAAAGGATGTCGATCGTGGCCTGCCAGCTGTCGTATTCCTCGGGGCTGACCACCACCGCGGCGGGGCGCCCGTTCCTGGTGATCATCACGACGTCGTCCCGGTCGGCGACGTCGTCGATCACGCGGCTGAGCCTATCCTTCGCTTCTGAGAAGGGGAGCGTCTTCATCGGGAGTAATGATAGCAGTGGCCGATATTCAGGCCTGTGCTGGCCTGATCCACGTTCCGACCATGTCTCTGACCCCGCCATTTCGGGTCTCACCCGCCGGACAGAAGGATCAGCGCATCGCGTGCCGGCACGGTGACGCTCGCGCCCGCGGGCGCGCCGGTGTTCACGACCGGGTCGACCCTTCCGGCGATGCGCCGCAGATTCACCCCGGGGAACAGCGCCTGCAGGTCGAAGGTCACCGGACTCGCGCTCGCGTTCATCAGCACCGCTCCGCGCTCGAAGCGACGGACGAAGATGTCGGCGCCACCCTCGGTGAGCCGCAGGTCGTCGAGCCAGACATCACCCGGCTCCTGGCCGAAGTAGAGCTGGAGCGTCGCGCGTGCGTCGGCGGCGAGCGCCACGAAGGAGAACGAATAGTCTCGCCAGGTCGCGTCGGCCATGAGATCGAGCTGGTCGGCGACGCCGCTGAACCGCTTCGGCGCTTGCACGCCCGCGACGGTGAAGTCCAGGGCGACGCGCCGCGGCACCCCGAGGTACGCCGGGTCGAGGCGCCCATAGCCGGGGTCGGCGCGGGCGCGCAGGCGCAGCGTGTACTCCTTTCCCTGCTGGAAGGCGAAGGGCCCGAACGCGACGCGGATCTTGTTGTCCGTGGGATCCGGGCCGAGGTCGGTGACGCTGACCTTGAGCGAGGCGCGCCCCTGCCCGGCCGTGGACTCGTCGCGTGACAGCACCGCCCGAGCTGAGCCCGCTGTGGCGAGCGACGCACCCGAGGCGTCTTTCTCGAAGTCGCCATTCGCGAGGAGATTCGGCGCCGCGCTCTGCCGCTCGATCCGCCGCGGCTCCTCGAGTGGACGCCCGAGGTAGTTCCAGCGGTCGTCGCGTCCGGCATTGAGCTCGTCGGGCTCAGCGTATGGGGATTGCTGGACCGGGTGGCGGTAATCGCACGCGCGGTCACCCCCTTCGTTGATCGGCAGATAGGCGAAGTAGCCGGTGCCCATGAGCGCCGCTGCGAGGGCGACGCGGTAGCGCCAGTTCGTGCCGCGGTCCTGTTCAGGGCAGCGGGTGAACGCCTCGGAGGTCTCCTTGAGCTGGAGGTAGGAGAGCCGCGGAGCGCGGGCGGTCTCGAGCCAGTAGCGGTAGCGCTGGAATGCGGCGGAGAGGTGTTCCCAGGAATGGAAATCCGGGAAGGACTCGTTCTCGATCCCATTCGCGTAAGGGGTGTCGCGATCGCTGAAATCGCCGGTCGCTTCGCTCACCAGGAAGATGTCGTCACCGACGAGGCCGCGCAGCGCCCGCATGAAGCTCACCGCTCCGAGGCCGTACGAGCTGACGCCGTTCACGAAGCCGGCGTCCGCGGCGCCGTCCTGGTCGCAGTCGAGCCGCCGGGTGCCCTGGTTCGCTGAGCCCGTGAAGAACGTGGCGACGTCGAACTGGTAGCCGTCGAGGCCGGCGAGGGGGCCACCCGGTCGCAGGTAGCCCGCGAGCGTGTCGGCCAGGGCTTCGATGAACCTGCGGCCTTGGACATCGCGCGGCGCCTGGAGGCAGAAGTTGTACTTCCAGATCGGCTCCCCCGTGCCGTACTGCACCCACGCGTGGGCGGCCACACGCGTCCTGCCTGCCGTGAAGGCGGCGGCGGTGGAGCCATAGGCGGCGCGCTGCACGGTCGCGCGTCCCGCGGCGACGCTGACGACCTTCACCTGCTCGACCGCCGCGTAATCCGGCTTGCCGGCGGCGTCCAGAGCGGTGAGCTGAACCGCCTCACCCGCGCGCAGTACGCCCGAATCGGCGACCTGCAGCACGGTGTCGGTCGCTGAGGCGTCATTCGTGAGCGTGGTGCCGTTGAGCAGCAGCCAGTGGCCGGCGAACACCGGCGGCTGCGTGCTCAGGGGGTTGCGGCCTTCGAACAGGAAGTGGTCGAGCACGATCTTGGCCGGATAGCGCGCCTTGATCGCCTGGAGATACGGCGCTGCGCGCTGGAGGCCGACGATCTCTTCGTCGAGGGCCTTTGCGAGCACGAGATCGTAGTTCTGCGCGAGCTGGAGGAGGTCAGCCGGCTGGAATGTCGGCCGCCGGGCGGCGACCTCGATCGGCCCCCGGAACAGCGTCGCCCGTGGGAAGCCGTTCGCACGGTCGAGGAGGGACTGGCCGTGCAGCGGCGCAGGAGGCGGCGCGGCCGACGCCGATGGGGGAGCTGCGATCGCGGCGGCGCTCGGCGCGGTCGAAGGCGTCGCGGGGGTCTCGCTGCAGCCGGTCGCGATCACCACGACCGCAAGCGCGATAGCGGACCATCGCCGGCCTATCAATGCGCCGCCGCTGTCTCCTTCTGCGCGCCCTCGTGATCCGCGATCACCTTCTCCGCGATGTGTGACGGGCACTGCTCGTAGCTCAGGAAGGTGCTCGTGAACACGCCCCGGCCTCCCGTCATGGATCGGAGATCGGTCGCGTAGCGGAACGTCTCCGACAGCGGCACGTGGGCCTTGATCCGCTGATGGCCTGAGCCCGCCGCCTCCATCCCGAGCACGCGGCCACGGCGGCTGTTCAGGTCGGAGAGCACGTCGCCCATCTGCTCCTCGGGCACGATCACCTCGAGGTCCATGATCGGCTCGAGGAGGAAGGCCTGCGCCTCCTTCACGCAGTTCTGCAGCGCGAGCGAGCCCGCGATCTTGAACGACATCTCGGATGAGTCGACCGTGTGGTACGAGCCATCGAAGAGCGTCGCCTTGAAGTCCGAGAGGGGATAGCCCGCGAGGACGCCCTTCTCGGCCTGCTCGCGGACGCCCTTCTCGACCGCCGGGAAGAAGTTCTTCGGCACGCTCCCACCGACGACGCGCGTCGCGTACTGGACACCGGAGCCGGGCGCCAGTGGCTCGATCTCGAGCCACACGTCGCCGAACTGCCCGTGGCCGCCGGTCTGGCGCTTGTAGCGGCCCTGCGCCGACGCCCTCGAGCGGATGGATTCGCGATACGGCACCCGTGGCGTTCGCGTCTCGACCTGCACGCCGAACTTGTCCTTGAGGTGATGCACCGCCACCTCGATGGCCGACTCGCCGATGGCGGAGAGGATCGTCTCGTGCGTCGCGTCGTCCCGCCGCACGTGGAGCGTCGGGTCCTCGTCGATCAGCTTGTGCAGCGCGGTGGAGAGCTTGTCGAGATCGGCCTTGCTCGCGGGCTCGATCGCGACCTGGAAGGAGGGCGGAGGGAGATCGATCGGCGGGTAGAGGATCGGCGCGTCCTTGTCGCACAGGGTCGAGTTCGTGACCGACGCGGTCAGCTTCGGTATGGCGCAGATGTCCCCGGCGGTGACGGCATCGGTGATCTCCTGCTCCTTCCCGCGGAGGAAGAAGATCTGGCCGACGCGCTCGGTCTCCTGCTTCGTCGCGTCGTACACGGGGCTGTTGTGGTGCAGGGTCCCCGAGTACACGCGCACGTACGAGAGCTTCCCGACGAACGGGTCCGCGAGCGTCTTGAACACGAAGGCGGAGAGCTTGTCGGTCGGCGACGGCGTTCGCGCGACGTCGTCTCCGGAGGGCGACGTGCCGATGGCGCCGCCGCTCTCGACGGGCGAGGGGAGCATCTCGACGATCGTCGACAGCAGCCCCATGAAGCCGACGCGCTTGCTCGATGAGGTCGCGACGACCGGGACCACGCGGCCCTCGCGTACCGCCGCGTGCAGCGCGTCGCGCAGCTCTTCGTAGGACATCTCCTTGCCGTCGAGGTAGCGCGCGAGGAGATCGTCGTTCGTCTCGACGATGGCCTCGACGAGCTGCCGCCGATACTCGCCGATGCGGTCCTTCTCCGAATCGGGCAGGTCGCCGATCGGATCCTTCGGGCCCTTCAGCAGCGTCCCGTGGAGCAGGTCGATGGTGGCGCTCAGGTCCTGGTGCGCGCCCACGGGGACGTGCAGCGGGACGACCCTGATGCCGTAGGCCTCGCGGATCTGCTGGAGGACCTGGTCGAAGTCCGCGTTCTCGCGATCGGCACGCGAGACGGCGACGATCCGCGGGGTCGTGCCCGCCTCGAGGTAGCCCCACACCGATTGGGTCCCCACCTGCACGCCTGCCGACGCGTCCACGACGACGATCGCCGCGTCCGCGACGCGCAGCGCGGCGTGCTGGTCTCCGGCGAAGTCCGCGAAGCCGGGCGTGTCGAGGAAGTTGATCTTCGTCCCCTCGTGCACGACCGACGCGAGCGCGACGTTGATGGTGATGCGTCGCTTCTGCTCCTCGGGGTCCGTATCGAGGATGCTCGTCGCGTCGTCGACCTTGCCGAGCCGGGAGGTCGCGCCGAGCACGTGCAGGAGCGTTTCGACGAGCGTCGTTTTTCCTGAGCCGCCATGACCGACGACCGCCACGTTGCGGATGCGTTCAGTTGCCACTGCTGGCATGGCTGATCATCTCCCCCGCGATGGTGTGCGGATAGTATTCACCTGTGTCAGGCCACTCCAAATGGAGCCAGATCAAGCGCCAGAAGGGCGCCGCGGACGTCAAGAAGGGCACGGTCTTCACCAAGATGGCGCGCGAGATCATGCTCGCCGCGCGCGAGGGCGGAGGCGACCCGGACGCCAATTTCCGGCTCCGGCTGGCGATGGATCGCGCGCGTGCCGTGAACATGCCCGCCGCGAACGTGCAGCGAGCGATCGACCGTGCGGTCGGCGCGGGCGACGGCGCGCAGCTCGAGAGCATCACGTACGAGGGCTACGGCCCCGGCGGGGTGTCGGTGATGGTGGAAGCGGCCACGGACAACCGCAACCGCACGGCATCGGAGGTGCGGGCCGCGTTCACCAGGCACAACGGCAAGCTCGGCGAGTCGGGCTCGGTGCAGTGGCTCTTCGAGCAGAAGGGCATCATCGAGATCGACGCGAGCGGGAAGGACCCTGACGAGATCGCGCTCGTCGCGATCGACGCGGGCGCCGACGACGTCGAGACCGACGGCGACCTCGTTACCGTGTACACGTCGCCGTCGACGTTCGAGCGGGTGAAGGCCGCGCTCGACAAGGCCGGCTACACCTCGGCGTCGGCGGAGATCTCCATGCGACCGACCAACACCGTGCGCCTGGAGGGCGGCCAGGCGCAGACGGTGCTTCGACTCGTCGAGGCACTCGAGGACCTCGACGACGTGCAGAAGGTGCACGCCAACTTCGACGTCCCAGAGGAAGTGCTCGAGACCGCGTGAGGCCGTTCGCCGTGCCCGTTGTTGTTCTGGGCATAGATCCGGGGACGACGGGGATGGGATACGCGTTCCTCGACCCCTCGCGCGAGCCGGCCCGGATCGTCGCATGCGGCATCGTCGCCGCGCTGCGGACCGGCACCACCGCGGAGCGCCTGCTGGCGATCGCGACGGCGCTCGACGCGCTGATCGCCGAACACGCGCCGCGAGCGCTCGCGGTCGAGCGCCTCTACTTCAACAAGAACGTCCGCACGGCGATGGCCGTCGCCGAGGCGCGCGGCGTCGCGCTCCTCTGCGCCGCGCGCGCGGGACTTGCTGTGGCGGAGTATACGCCGCAGGAGGTCAAGCTCTCGGTGACCGGCAGCGGAGGCGCGGACAAGAAGCAGGTCCAGCGCATGCTCGAGGTCATCCTCAGGCTCGCGGAGCCGATCACACAGGACAACGTCGCCGATGCGGTCGCCATCGCGCTCACGCATGCCCAGCGCGCGAGATTCGCCGCCGCCGTCGCGCTCGCGGAATGATCTCTTCGCTCCGCGGGCGCATCATCGCGCGCGGCACCGATCACCTCGTCGTCGACGTCGGCGGCCTCGGCTACAAGGTGTTCGTCCCGCGACATCCGTCAGGAGACGATGTGACGCTGCACACACATCAGGCGTTCAGGGAGGACTTCCAGGCGCTGTACGGCTTCGAGTCACGAGAGGAGCTCGCGCTCTTCGAGCTGCTGATCAGCGTCTCGGGCGTCGGGCCCAAGGCCGCGCTCGCGCTTCTGTCGATCGCGCGCCCGGTGGACGTCGCCGCCGCGCTCGCCAACGGCGACGCGAGCGCGCTCGCCAAGGCGCCAGGCGTGGGGAAGAAGACCGCCGAGCGCCTCATCGTCGACCTCCGTGGCAAGGTCGGGGGCATCGCGACGACCTCCGCGCTGCCGGGTGGTCCGACCAGCGATGACGACGCCGTGGCGGCGCTCCAGGCGCTGGGCTTCAGCGCCGTCGAGGCGAGCGCCGCGCTTCGCGGGGTCCCGAGCGGTCCGGCCGAAGCGCGGGTGGCAGCGGCCCTGCGCAGTATCAAGCGCGGCTGAGCGCGTTATACCGTGAGGCGGGACGTCCGGGCCGAACGAAGCAAGGAGAACGTGTGGCGAGCTTCTGGCAGGATGACGAGGGTCAGAGCCTCGTCGAATATGCACTCATCATCGCGGTCATCGCCATCACCGTCATCGTCGCCATGATCTTTCTACGAGGGCAGCTCCAGAACCAGTTCTCGAACATCGGCAACAACCTCACCTAGCCCCACTCGTCCGGCACGGCGTCCCGTTAATGCTCAGCCGCATCGTCGCTTCGCGACGGATGCGGCGGAGCGGCTCAGGGCTGGCCGACGGCTCTCGCCGCGGCTGAGCCGCAGCTCGGGCCGACCTCTGCCTTCATTTGGACCTCTTTGGTATCATTTTGTTCGGCGTCCGGACCTGGTCCGGGGGCCGTTCGGGCACGAAAAGTGGGTCGAACCCCACTTTTTTTGTCGCCTGAATGCCTACGACGAAATGAAGAAGGGGGAGCGGCCGAATGAACCGTGAGCTCGTGACCGGTCTCGCTCAGCTCTCCGCCGAGAAGGGCCTCCCCAAGGAGGTCGTGGGCGAGATCATCGCCCGTGCCCTCAAGCGCGCCTACGGCGCCGAGGAGAACATCGACGTCAAGGTCGATATCGCGACCGGCGCCTTCCGTGTCTACCTGCTCAAGACGGTCGTCGAGAAGGTCGAGGACCCCAAGCTCCAGATCCAGCTCGAGTCCGCGAAGCGCATCAAGCCGGACGTGCAGCTCGGCGAGATCATCCCGATGGAGGAGACCGCCGCGTCGCTCGGCCGTATCGGCGCGCAGACGGCGAAGCAGGTCATCCAGCAGTCGCTGCGCGAGGCCGAGCGTGAGCAGGTCTATGCGGAGTACGCGGACCGCGAGGGCGACATCATCAACGGACAGATCGACCACTTCGAGGCCGGGTCCGCGATCATGGACCTCGGTAAGGCGAAGGCGATCCTGCCCCGCACCGAGCAGGCGACCCACGAGCGCTACTTCGTCGGCCAGCACCGCAAGGTCCTGGTCCTCGAGGTGCGCCGCTCGATCCACGGCCCGCAGATCATCGTCAGCCGCGCGCACCGCGGCCTGGTGAAGCGGCTGTTCGAGCTCGAGGTGCCCGAGATCTACCACGGGCAGGTCGAGATCATGGGCATCGCCCGCGAGGCCGGCTCGCGCACGAAGATCGCGGTCCGCTCGCGCCAGCCCGGGCTCGACCCGGTGGGCGCCTGCGTCGGCCAGCGTGGCCTTCGCGTGCAGGCGATCTCGAACGAGCTCGGTGGCGAGCGCGTCGAGGTCATCCAATACGACGACACGCCCGAGAAGTACGTCGCGAACGCGCTTTCGCCGGCGCCGGTGATCCGGGTCGACATCGTCGTGGATGAGAAGACCGCGTACGTCGTCGTGCCGGACCGCTACCTGTCGCTGGCGATCGGCAAGGAAGGACAGAACGCGCGCCTCGCGGCGAAGATCACCGGCTGGCGCATCGACATTCGCAGCGAGTCCGAGGTGCGCGCCGAGACCGAGCCCGAGCCGGAGCCGATCGTCGAGGCCGTCGCCGAGCCGGAGCCCGTGGCCGCGCCGGAGGATCCGGAGCAGATCAGTCACGACCTCATCGCCGAGGTCGAGATGGAGTCCGCGATGGCGGACGAGACCGAGCTCGAAGACGAGGACCGCGCGCTGCTCGGCGGTAAGAAGAAGGCCAATCGCCGGTAGCGTGCAGCGGCCGTTGCCGCAGCGGACCTGCGTGGCCTGCCGGCGGGTGCGGCCCAAGCGCGAGCTCATCCGCGTGGTGCGGGGGACGACCGGTACGCTCTCTGTGGACCTGAAGGGCAAGGCGAACGGTCGTGGCGCGTACCTGTGCCCCGAGGCCGAGTGCCTCGAGCGCGGGCTCGCGGCGGGGTCGCTGGCGAAGGAGCTGGAGACGCCGATCGACGAACAGACGATGAAACGGCTCCGCGAGGAGCTCGCGGCCGGCGTGTCGGTCCGCGTGGGAGGTCGGTAATGCCGAAAGCAAGACCGCGGCGGATGCCGCCGCAGCGTGGTCCGCGTCCGCGCCGCCGCCCGAGCCGCGGCGCGCCGCCGGTCGCCGTCCTCGAGCCGGTCGCGCCCGTCGTCGTCATCGGCCCCAGCGGGAAGCCGCCGGTCACGCTGCCGAAGACCATCCAGGTAGGCGAGCTCGCGAAGGCGCTGGACACGAGCGTCGTCGACGTCATCCGCGGGCTCGTGAACATGGGCGTCATGGCGACGATCAACCAGACCATCGACTACGAGACCGCCTCGCTGGTCGCGGGCGAGCTCGGCTACGACATCCTGCCGGAGGCGGAACCCGTCGCCGAGACGGACGAGAGCGAGACGCCGACCCCCGGCAAGGAGATCCTCTGGACCGACGACGACGAGTCGAAGATGAAGACGCGGCCACCGGTCGTGACCATCCTCGGCCACGTCGACCACGGCAAGACCAGCCTGCTCGACGCCATTCGCGAGACGAACGTCACGGCGCGTGAGGCCGGCGGGATCACGCAGCACATCGGCGCCTATCAGATCGAGCACTCGGGCCGGAAGGTGACCTTCCTCGACACGCCGGGTCACGAGGCCTTCACCGCGATGCGCGCGCGTGGCGCGCAGGTGACGGACGTCGCGATCCTCGTGGTCGCCGCCGACGACGGCGTGCAGCCGCAGACGATCGAGGCGATCGCGCACGTCAAGGCCGCGGGCGTCCCGATCGTCGTCGCGCTCAACAAGATCGACAAGTCCGATGCGAATCCCGACCTCGTGAAGAGCCAGCTCGCCGAGCACGGCGTGACCATCGAGGAGTACGGCGGAGAGACGCCGCTCGTGCCGGTGTCGGCGAGGACGAAGCAGGGTCTGGGCGAGCTCGTCGAGGTCGTGCTGCTCGTCGCGGATGTCGCCGACCTGCGCGCGAACCCCGACCGGCCGGCGATCGGCCGCGTCATCGAGGCGCACCTCGAGAAGGGCCGCGGACCCGTCGCGACGATCCTCGTGCAGACCGGCACGTTGAAGCGCGGGGAGCTCGTCGTCGTGGGGATCACCAGCGGGCGCATCCGCGCGATGGTCGACGACAAGATGAAGCCGGTCGGCCGCGCGGAGCCGTCACGGCCGGTCGAGATCCTCGGCCTGCCCGACGTCCCGGAGGCCGGGGACGTCCTCCGCGTGGTGGCCGATGAAAAGGCCGCGAAGCTCGTGGTCGCCCAGAACCTCGCCGAGCGCAACGCGGGCGCGGCGGGTGAGCGGCCCGCGACGCTCGACGAGATGTTCGCGCAGGTCAAGGAGGGCAAGGCCAAGGAGCTCAAGCTCGTGCTCAAGGCCGACGTCCAGGGCTCGCTGGAGGCGATCAAGGGCGCGCTCGTCAAGATCGAGCAGACCGAGGTCGCGCTCAAGGTGATCCATGAGGCCGTCGGCGACATCAGCGAGTCGGACGTGACCCTCGCCGCCGCGTCGGGCGCCGTCGTCATCGGCTTCAACAACAAGGTGGACGTCCCGGCGAAGCGCGCGGCGGAGCAGAGCACGGTCGACATCCGCCAGTACAAGGTCATCTACGAGCTGCTCGACGACGTCCAGAAGGCGCTGACCGGCATGCTCGAGCCGGAGCTGGTGGAGACCGTCATCGGCCACGCGGAGGTGCGGGCCATCTTCACCGCGAACAAGACGACCATCGCGGGCTGCATGGTCGTCGACGGCGCGATGCGGCGCGGGGCGCAGGCGCGCCTGCTGCGCGGCGGGAGCGCCGCCTACGACGGCACGATCGGCACGCTGCGCCGCGTGAAGGACGACGTGCGCGAGGTGGCAGCCGGGCTCGAATGCGGCATCGTCCTCGAGGGGCACAACGACGTGGTCGTCGGTGATCTCATCGAGGCCTACGTGGTCCAGGCGAAGCCACGGTAGACAGGTGGCGTACAAGCGGACCGATCGCATCAACGCATTGCTGCAGCGCGAGCTCGCCATGCTCGTGAGCGAGGAGCTGCGCGACCCGCGGATCTCGTTCCCGACGGTGACGGCGGTCCAGGTCACGTCCGATCTCCACACCGCGCGCGTCTTCGTGAGCGTCCTCGGCGACGCCGAGGCGGTGCGGGACACCATGGCCGCGCTCGAGGACGCAAAGCTGTTCCTCCGACACGAGCTCGGCTCGCGGACGGATCTGCGGACAGTGCCGGTCATCGAGTTCGTGTCGGACACCTCCGCGGAGCGGTCGATCCGCATCGAGAAGCTCCTGCGCGACAGCAAACGGCAATGAACGACGTCCTCGACGCGCTGCGGAACGCCCGCACGATCGCGATCGTGTCGCACCGCGATCCGGATCCCGACACGATCGGCTCCGGGCTCGCGCTCGGCCTTGGCCTGGAAGGGCTGGGGAAGCGCGTCACCTGGCACTGCGCCGATCCGGTCCCCGAGATCGCGCGCTTCCTCCACGGCAGCGACCGCTACACGCAGGCGCCGCCGCCGGGATCGGTCGATCTCCTCGTGAGCGTCGACTTCGGCGACGCGTCGCGCGCGAAGTTCCCGCTGCCGCAGAGCGTGCCACACGTGAACATCGACCACCACGTGACCAATGCGGGCTTCGGCACGGCGCGCCTCGTGGATGTGACGAGCGCGGCCACCGGCGAGCTCGTCGGCCGCGTCATCGACGCGCTGGGGGCGCCGTGGACCGCGGATATGGCCACCGCGGCGCTGCTCGCGATCATGACCGACACGGGGTCGTTCCAGTTCCCGTCGACGGACCGGCGCTGCCTCGAGCGCGCGGCGCAGCTGCGCGACGCGGGCGCGGATCTCCAGGCGATCACCTACAACGTCTTCCGCAACAAGCGCTTCGAAGCCCTGAAGGTCTGGGGCTGCGCCTTCTCGCGCCTGGTGCGCGAGAAGAGCGGGCTCCTCGTGTGGACCTGGATCTCCACGGGCGACATCCGCGAGGCCGAAGCGCGCGACGACGACGTCTCCGGCCTCATCGAGCAGATCGCGCGGAGCAGCGGCATGCGTGTCGCGCTGCTCTTCAACGAGCAGGCCGGAGTCGTGAAGCTGTCCTGCCGCACGTCGCAATCGGAGCCGAGCGTCGACGCCGCCGCGCTCATGCGCTCGTTCGGTGGCGGGGGACACGTCCGCGCCGCCGGCGCGCTGGTCAGCGGCGATCCCATCGAGATCCGCGAGCGGGTGCTCGCTGCCGCGCGCCGCGCGCTCGCTGACGCGCGTGTCGTCGCCTAGCGGCGTCCTCGCCGCCGACAAGCCGCTCGGCTGGACGAGCCACGACGTGGTCGCGGTGATCCGTGGCGCGAGCGGCATCAGGCGGGTCGGCCACGGCGGCACCCTCGACCCGCTCGCGACGGGCGTGCTTCCGATCCTCGTCGGCCCCGCGACGAAATTCGTCGATCGGCTGCATGGCGCATCCAAGGTCTACGCCGCACTCGTCCGCTTCGGCAGCGAGACGACGACCGAGGACCGCGAAGGCGCTGTGGCGCGGGAAGCTCCCGTGCCCGCCGGGGTGGGCGATGAGGATCTCCGCGCGTTCCGCGGCACCATTCAGCAGGTGCCCTCCGGCTACTCGGCCATCAAGGTCGACGGCCGCAGGGCCTATGACCGCGCGCGTGGCGGCGAGACTCTGGCACTGGAGGCGCGGACGATCACGATCGAGCGCCTCGCCATCGCCGGCTGGAGCGCGCCGGACCTGCGCCTGCTCATCGTCTGCTCGACGGGCACCTACATCCGCGCGCTCGCGCGCGACCTCGGACGCGCGCTCGGATCGGCCGCCCACCTCGCCGGTCTCCGCCGCCTCGCGGTCGGCGCGCTGGATGCAGAGGGCGCGGCCGAGGTGGAGGCGTTGCGGCGTGGGGGACCCGCTGCGGTGCTGAGCGCGCTGCGGGAGCCCGACGACCGGCTGCTCGTGCTCCCCGAGCGATACCGCAGCGACGCCGCCGCCGCGCTCCTCGCCGGATGGGCGCCCTGATGCCCGCCCGCACGATCGAGCACGGCGGGAAATGGGTCGTCGCCGCGTGGCGAGAGCTGTCGCTGGACGCGAAGGTCGTCGCGGCGCTCGGCGGCGCGAACGTGCTGCTCCTCGTCGCGAACCACACCACCGTGCAGGTGACGACAGATGCACCGCTGTGGGCGCTGTTCCCGGGCTTCAGCGGGATCGCCTGGCTGATCCTGTGCGGGCTGCTCGTGCTCGCGTACCCGCTGCGGGACCGCCGGAGCGCGTCCGGCCTTTCGACGAGACAACGGGTTCTGCATCTCGCGGCGATCGTCGTCGCGATGGTCGTCATCCCCACGATCGCGTCCATCGTGCTGCGCGAGACCGGCAAGCCGTACACCTACGTCCACGATGGCGCGATCATGATCGAGGAGGCGGCGCGCAAGCTCCTGCGCGGACAGAACCCCTACGTCGCCGATTACCTCGACACGCCGCTCTACTACTGGCCGATGGTCAACAACCCCGCGCTCTATCACCTGACGTACTTCCCGTTCCTCTACCTGATCACCGTGCCGTTCGTCTGGGCCTTTGACAACCTGCGGCTCTTCTGGGACCAGCGCTACCTCTACCTCCCGGCCTACCTGGCGACGCTGGTCATCGTCCCGCTGCTGGTCCGCGCGCCACGCGAGAAGCTCGCGCTGACCGCGCTCGTGGCGCTCAACCCGCAGCTCTTCCCGTTCGTCATCGAGGGTCGCAACGACTTCTTCGTCCTCGCCTTTCTGTTCGGCGGCGTCGCGCTGCTCCAGCGCGACCGGAGGACGCTCGGGGTCCTCGCGATCTCCGTGGCGGCCGCCGCGAAGCTGCACGCGCTCTTCCTGCTGCCGTTCGTCGCGGTGTATCTCGTCGCCCGGGATCGGCCACGGACGCTCCGCGAAGCGTGGACCGCCATCTGGCGCGCCTGGTGGCCGGGCGTCGCGTTCACGGCCATCACGTTCGTGCCGTTCCTCGTGAACGACTTCCCCGCGTTCTACGACGATGTGGTCCGTTACAACGCGGGCGGCGCGGCCTGGTCGTACCCGATCTCGGGGATGGGGTTCTCCGCGCTGTTACTGGCATTCGGCGCCATACCAAATAGACAGGCCGACTTTCCGTTCGCCGCCATCGAGATCGCGGTCGCGGCGCCGATCGCGACGTACTGGTTGTGGCGCCTCTGGCGCGACCGCCGGCTCGGCACGATGCTCCTCGGGTACGCGATCACGCTTCTGGCGTTCCTCTTCTTCGGTCGCTACTTCCAAGGGAACTACCTCGGCTACATCCTCGCCGTCGCGTCCCCGGTGCCGTTCCCGCGCCCCATCACCAGGCGCGAGCCGCGCGTGCGCCGCGCGATCGCCGTGAGCGCCGCGAAGTGACGGGCCACGAGGAGGCTTCGCCCCCCCGGCCCCCCACGCCGAGGGTCCTCCACGACTTCGCCGCGTGGCCGAAGGGCCCTCTGCATCTCGCGCTCGGCGTGTTCGACGGCGTCCACCTCGGCCATCAGGCGCTCGTCAGGCGTCTGGTCGGAGGCGCCAGAGCCGCCGGCGCGACCGCGGTCGCCGCGACGTTCGACCCGCTCCCCGGGCAGCTCCGCGCGCAGGAGCCCGTGCAGTCGACACTGGCCGACACGCCCGAGCGCGCGAAGCTGCTCCTCGAGGCGGGCGCCGACGGTGTCGTCATCTTCACGTTCGACGAGGCGTTCTCCAAGCAGTCGGCCGCGGCCTTCATCGCGCGCCTCTGCGGCGCGGGGAACGTGCAGCGGATCGTCGTGGGGCCCGACTTCCAGTTCGGGCACGGCCGCGAGGGCGCCATCGGCACGCTGCGCGATCTCGGCACGAAGAAGGGCTTCGCCGTGACCGTCGTCGACGCCATCGGCCTCGGTGGCGCGGTCGTGAGCTCGACCCGCATCCGCGAGGCACTGCGCGGCGGCGATATCGCGACCGCGCAGGCCCTGCTCGGCCGGCCGTACTCCGTGATCGGGACGATCGTCCACGGCGAGGAGCGCGGTCGCGCGCTCGGGTTCCCCACGATCAACATCGCGCCGCCGCCCGAGAAGCTCATGCCCAAGGACGGGATCTACGCCACCTGGGTGACCATCGGCGATCGACGGTTCCGCGGGGCGTCGAGCCTCGGCGTGCGCCCGACGTTCGGTGGGGGGCCGCGCAAGCTGGAGTCCTACCTGCTCGACTTCTCCGGCGATGTGTACGGCGAGGGGGCAACGGTCACGTTCGTGACGCGCCTCCGCGATGAGCTGAAGTTCGAAAGCGCCGACGAGCTCAAGAAGCAGATCGAGAAGGACGTCGCGGACACGCGCTTGGAGCTCCGCTAGGTGCAGGTCACCTTGGCCGCCGATGAGGCGGACAGATCGTCATCGACGTGGCGGGTCGGGAACACGGTGCCGACGACTCTTGGGACGGAAACTGGCTCACCTGCCGCGTTTCGCTGCGTGCTCGGGGTTTCCGTGGGGCGCTCGACGCGTCGTTGCGCGCCGAAGAGTTCGTCAGGATGCAGGACGGGGTCCGCGTCTGCCTGACGGACCTCAGGGGACCTTCGTCTTCGAGACGATGGAAGAGCAGCTGTCGATCGTCGCGAAGGGCGACGGCATGGGACATTTCACCGCCGAGTGCACGGCACGAGATGCGGCCGGCATCGGAAACCTCTTGACCTTCACGTTGTCGTTCGACCAGACCCGGCTCGGGCCACTGGCGGCGGAGTTGGACGCGCTCCTCCGCGCGTATCCCGTCGTCGGTACGCCTTGAGCGCCTTGGCGCCGATGCGCTCAAGACGCAGATGGAGAAGAACGTCGCGGACATGAGGCTAGAGCTCCGCTAGATACGTACCTTGCGCGCCGGCGAGCTCTCGGACGGCACGATCGAACGAGATCCATTCGTAGACGAACCAGAAGTCGCCGTTGCCCTCTTCGGCGAGATGTGACCACGTCTCGGGAAGGCCGGGCGGCGGAGCCAGCACGAATACATGCCGCTCATGCAGCTCACCGTTCTCGTGCCGATGGTCGTAGACGCCGACCTTCCGCACGAGCGTGAAACCCCGGCGACCGGTCTCTTCCTCGGTCTCGCGGATGACGCCGTCCTCGGGCCGCTCACCATCGTGCAGCGTGCCGGCGGGGACCTGAAGACCGGCTTCCGGGTGGTCCCGATGACGGAACATCAGCAGCCGGCCTTCGCGGATCACGTAGGAGAGCGCCTTGCGGCGTCGCTCTATTTCTTGACCTTCTGCGCGAAGCTGTTGTCGATGAGCGACGCGGCGTCGATCTTGTCCGTGACCTTCACGTTCGGGCAGAGCGTCGGGTTGTTCTTGCAGTCCTCGATGTTGACCTTGATGACGTTCTCCACGCCCTTCGGATCGATGATCCCGTCCTTCGACAGGTAGCCCTTCCCGGCGTCGAGCGTCTTGATGTAGAGCTCGATGTCCTCGCCGGTGACGCTCTTGGGGAGCTTCGCGGCGATGTCCTTGGAGGAATTCGCCGCGATGAAGAGGTTCGCCTTCACGAGCGCGTTGACGACGCGCTGCGTGACGTCGGGATTCTTCGTGATGAAGTCGAGGGTCGTGACCGCGCCGGTGAACTGGTAGTCACCGCCGAGGAGCTCCGTGGTGTCCTTCTGCGTGCGGTAGTCCTTGAGCAGGAAGCCCTTGTTCGCGCTGACGTACTGCGTGACGAACGGGTCCGAGTTCATGCACGCGTCGGCGCCCTTGCTGTCGAGGGTCGCCGCCATCGTTCCGGAGCCGCAGGGCTTGAACGTGTAGTCCTTGTCCTGGATCAGCCCGGCCTGATTCATGACATACGTGAGCAGCAGGTGGGTGCCGGAGCCAACGGACGTCGCTCCGACGGTCTTGCCCTTGAGGTCGGCGACGCTCTTGACGGTGCCCTTGAGATCGCCGCGCACCACGAAGCCCGTGCCCGGCAGCTTCGCGAACGACACGAGCATCTTGGTGGGTTTGCCCGCGATCTGTGCCTTGATCGAGTGGTCGAGGGAGTTCCCCGTGAAGTCGACCGACCCGGACAGGAGCGCGGTCGCCGCGTCCGTTCCGGCGGCGGCGTAGCTGAGGCTCACGTCGAGGTTCTCGTCCTCGAAGTAGTTGAGCGCCTTCGCCAGGTCCCAAGGCATGTACAGGAGCGAGGCCGCCGAGCCGATCGAGACCTTTACGGTCGCCCGCGCGGGCTTCGAAGCCGCGACCGAGGCCGCGGCGGTCGAGATCGCGGCGCTGCCCGCGGCCGTCGCCGGGGGCTGGCTCGAGGTGCCGCCGCCGCACGCGCGATGCGCCGCCCGAGCCCCACGTTCGAGCCTATGTACTCCGCGACGACCGCGCCCGCGAACGCGAAACCCGCACTGGTGCGCAGGCTCGCGAGGATCGCGCTGAACGCGGCGGGGAGGAGCACCTGGAACGTGACGTCGCGCCGCCGGGCGCCGAGGATCCGAACGTTGTCGACAAGCGTCTGATCGACATCCCGTACCGCGGTGAACGTGGCGAAGAAGACGATGAAGAACACGAGCGTCACGCCCAGCGCGACCTTGCTGGCGAGGTCGATCCCGAACGCGAGGATGAACACGGGCGCGAGCACGAGGCGGGGTATGGCATTGAACATCGAGAAGAGCGGATCGAACGCCTGCCCGAGCAGGCGGTTGCGCGCGAAGGCGTAGCCGATGCCGACGCCGAGGAGCGTGCCGATGGTGAAGCCGAGGATGGTCTCCATGAGCGTGACCCGCATGTCGTTCCAGATCGAGCGTTCAGCGATGCCCTCGCTGAACCACTCAGCGATCCGCAGCACGAAGAGAGACGGCCGCGAGTAGAAGAACGGATCGAGCACACCGGCGCGGCCGAGCAGCTCCCAGCCGCCGACGAAGGAGACGATGACGAGCGCCTGCAGCAGGCGCACGAACCACGTGCGCCGGGTGAGGGGCAGGACCGCGGGCGTCTCGGTCACGGTCATGAGCGCTGGAGGCTCCGCTGGTACGAGCGCTCGACCTCGTCGCGTAGGTCGTTCCAGGCATGCTCGTAGATCGTGGCGAACGCCGGAGAGAAGCGGATCTCGGTGACGTTCCGCGGCCGCGGGAGATCGACGGTGTAGCGCGCCTTGATCCGCCCGGGGCCCGCGGTCATGACGACGATCTCGTCGGAGAGCGCGATCGCCTCCTCGAGATCGTGCGTGATGAAGAGCACGGTCTTGCCCGAGGCGCCCCACAGCGTCAGCAGCTCGTTCTCCATGAGGTTCCGCGTCTGGACGTCGAGCGCGCTGAACGGCTCGTCCATGAGCAGCACGGCGGGGTCGGCCACGAGCGACTGCGCCAGCTGCGCGCGTTTGCGCATGCCGCCGCTCAGCTCGTGCGGGTAGTTGTCCGCGAAGGGGGCCAGACCGACGCGCGTGATCCATTCCTCGACGCGCGCCCGATCGGACCGTCCCCGGAAGCGCAGCGGGAGCGCAACGTTCTCGCGGACGGTCCGCCAGGGGAGCAGCGCGTCGCGCTGGAAGATGAACCCGAGGTCCGTCCGGACCTCGCGCACCGGCGTCCCATTGAGGGTGACCTCCCCGGTCGTGGGCGGCAGCAGTCCGGAAACGAGCGAGAGCAGGGTGGACTTGCCGCACCCGGAAGGGCCCACGACCGAGACGAAGCGACCGGTCGGTATGTCGAGGTCAATGTCGGTGATCGCCAGGTATGGACGCTTCTGCGGGGGCCGGTATGTCTTCGAGACGCCGCGAAGGGTGACCGCCGCGACCTCACCCCCCGCCATGAGCGCGGATTCTGCGTCATTTGGGTACACTCACGCATGAAATAGAGATCCAAAGGATCAGAGAAAGGACAACGGGTGCCGCTCGCACCGCAAGCCCCTAAGGGTGAGGTCATCGCCAGCTACCGCCAGCACGAGACGGACACCGGATCGCCGGAGGTCCAGATCGCGCTCCTCACCGAGCGGATCAAGCATCTGACCGAGCATCTGCGCGAAGCGAAGCACGACAACCACAGTCGTCGCGGGCTTCTCATGATGGTCGGACAGCGACGCCGTTTGCTCGCTTATCTCCATCGGAAGAGCCCGGAGCGCTACCAGGAGATCATCGGGCGACTCGGTCTCCGACGCTGAGCCGCTAGACCCAGGGAGACCCAGGCGGTGGCCTGGGTCTTTTTCATAGCGACACCCGAGAGAACACATGCCAGTCACACGTTCCCAGGCGAACATCAACGACAAGCCATTCACCTTCGAGACAGGGAAGTACGCCGCCCAGGCGGGCGGCGCGGTCACGGTCCGCTACGGCGACACCATCGTCTTCGCGGCCGCCACGGTCGCGAAGACCACGCGCCCCGGCATCGATTGGTTCCCGCTGACCGTCGACTTCGAGGAGCGCCTCTACGCGGCGGGGAAGATCCCCGGCTCGTTCCCGCGCCGTGAAGGCCGTCCCTCCGAGGAGGGCATCCTCACCGCTCGGCTCGTCGACCGCCCGATCCGCCCGCTGTGGCCGAAGGGCTTCAAGAACGACGTGCAGATCATCGTGTCCGCGTGGTCGAGCGACCAGGAGAACGACTACGACGTGCTCGCGGTCAACGCGGCGTCGGCCGCGCTGCACATCTCGAACGCGCCGTTCGAGGGCCCCATCGGCTGCGTCCGCGTTGGCACCGTCGACGGCAAGCTCACGCTGAACCCGACGATCCAGCAGCTGCTGGAGAGCGACCTCGACCTCGTCGTCGCGGGCACCCGCGACTCGGTGATGATGGTCGAAGCCGGCGCGGACCAGGTGTCCGAGAGCACGCTGCTCGAGGCGCTCGCGCTCGCGCAGCAGGGCATCGCGAAGCTCTGCGACGCGCAGGAGGAGCTGCGGAAGGCCGCGGGCAAGCCGAAGCTCGATCCCGCGAAGCCGCGGCGCGACGAGGTCAAGCTCGGCGAGGTCGCGAGGTTCTTCGAAGAGCGTCTGCGTGCAAAGCTCCGCAATGCCGATAAGGCACAGCGTGAGAGCGGCCTGGATGAGCTGCGCGCGGAAGCCGAAGCGCGCTTCGTCACCAAGCAGGAAAATTCATCAACAGCCGGTCCGATCAGCAGCGACGAAGTGGGCGCCGAGTACGAGCGCATCCTCGAGCACGAGTTCCGCAAGGCCGTCACCGAGGAGAACCTGCGCCCGGACGGGCGCGACACGAAGACCATCCGGCCACTGGAGATCGAGGTCGGTGTCCTGCCACGCGCGCACGGCACCGGTCTGTTCAGGCGCGGTCAGACGCAGGTGCTCTCCGTCGTCACGCTCGGCCCGAGCGGCGACGAACAGATCATCGACACCCTCTCCCCGGTCGACACCAAGAGATACATGCACCACTACAACTTCCCGCCGTACTCGGTCGGTGAGGTCCGCATGATGCGTGGCGCCGGCCGCCGCGAGATCGGCCACGGCGCGCTCGGAGAGCGCGCCCTGCTCCCGGTCATCCCGACGAAGGAAGAATTCCCCTACACGATCCGCGTGGTCAGCGAGACGCTCGAGTCGAACGGCTCTTCGTCGATGGCCTCGACCTGCGGCTCGACGCTCGCGCTCATGGACGCCGGCGTGCCCATCAAGGAGATGATCGCCGGCATCGCGATGGGCCTGGTGCTCGAGGGCGGGAAGTACACCATCCTCACCGACATCCAGGGCCTCGAGGACCACTACGGCGACATGGACTTCAAGGTGACCGGCTCGGACAAGGGCATCACCGCCCTCCAGATGGACATCAAGGTCAAGGGCATCACGCTCGAGATCATGCGCGAGGCGCTCGACCAGGCACGCGAGGCGCGCCTGTTCATCCTGCGCGAGATGCGTCAGGTCATCGACAAGCCGCGCGCCGAGCTGAACGCGTACGCCCCGCGCATCGACACCGTGAAGATCAACCCGGACAAGATCCGAGACATCATCGGACCCGGTGGCAAGATGATCCGCGCGATCCAGTCGGAATCCGGCACCAACATCGAGGTCGAGGACGACGGCACGATCCGGATCACGGGCGCGAAGCCCGAGGGCCGCGAGAAGGCGCGTCAGATGATCGAGGGCCTCACGCGTGACGCGGAGGTCGGCGAGGTCTTCGACGGCAAGGTCACGCGGATCATGAGCATCGGCGCGTTCGTCGAGTACCTTCCCGGCAAGGAAGGCCTCGTGCGCGCGTCCGAGATCTCGAACGAGCGCGTGAACCGCATCGAGGACGTCGTGAACATCGGCGACAAGGTGAAGGTCAAGGTGGCCGAGGTCGACCGGCAGGGTCGCGTCAACCTCTCGATCCGCGCCGTCACCGAGAGCGACCCGAGCAGCTTCGAGGATCGCCAGCGCGCGGAGCGCGAGCGCTTCCGCGAGCGTGACGGCGGGGACCGCGGCGGATTCCGCGGGCCGCCGCGACCAGGCGGCCCGGGTGGGAGTGGTGGCTTCCGGCGGGGTGGACCGCCGAGTCGGTAGCGCCTGCTCTCACTCATCCTTCCCGCATACAACGAGGCTCGCCGGCTACCGGCGAGCCTCGCGCGCTGTGCCGAGTTCTTCGGGGATCGCGGCGTCGCCGCCGAGATCATCGTCGTGGACGATGGCTCCAGCGATGACACGGGCCATGCCTTCCAGCGGAGCGTCGACGCCCTCGCGACGACGGGGCTCACGTTCAGGCTGCAGCGGATCGACCACGCCGGGAAGGGAGCGGCCGTGCGCAGCGGCGCGGCACTCGCGCAGGGAGATCCGATCGTCTTCCTCGATGCCGATCTCACGATCCCGGTCGAGATCGTCGACGACCTCTGCCGCGCGATCGACGAGGGCGCCGACATCGCGATCGCGTCCCGCTACGTCCGTGGCTCTCGCGTGTTCCGGCCGTGGTGGCGCATCGTGATGGGCTTCGTCTATCGCGCGTTCGTCCGCGTGCTGGTCCCCACGGGGGTCCAGGACACGCAGTGCGGTGGCAAGGCGTACACGTACGAAGCGGCGAAGGCGCTGTTCCCGCGCCTGCGGATCGACGGCTTCGCCTTCGATGCGGAGCTGCTGTTCCTCGCGAGGAAGCGCGGCCTGCGGGTCGCCGAGGTGCCGTTCGTGCTCCGCCAGCCGCGGGGCACGAGCATCGATTTCCTCGAGGACGCGCCGCGGATGGTCGCGGACCTCATCCGCATCAGGGTCAACGCGCTGCGCGGCCGCTATCGATGAGGCTCGTCATCACCGCCGACGACCTCGGCATGTCGCCAGGCGTCACGAGCGGGGTGCTCAGCGCCCACTGCGACGGCGTCGTCCGCTCCGCATCGCTCCTGGTGACGTATCCGGCGTCGGCCGAGGGCGCGGCGCTGGCACGGGAGCGCGCGCCCGATCTCGAGCTCGGCCTGCACTTCGACCTCGTCGGCGGCACGCCCGCGAGCGATCCCGCGCGCGTGCCCTCGCTCATCGACGAGGACGGCCGTTTCCTCGGGCTCGGGGCCCTGGCGCGGGCCCTGTACTCCGGTCGCGTGCGCGGGAGCGAGATCGCGCACGAGCTGCGCGCCCAGGTCGCGCGTGCGCAGGAGTGGGGGATCACCACGGACGCCTGGGACTCGCATCGCCACACCCACGCGCTGCCTCTGGTCTCGCGGGTCGTCGGCGCGCTCGCACGCGAGCACAAGGTGCGCTGGCTGCGTCGGCCGACCGCGCGCTGGGGCGGTGGGAAGGCCCGGGCGCTCCGCGCCGCGACGTTCGCCACGCTGCCCTTCTTCCGCGGGATCCCCGGCAACGAGTGGTACGTGGACCTCTCCTCGTCGTCGCTCGACGCCGCCGGCATCGCGCTGCTCGCCGCGCATGGGGGAGTGGGGGAGCTGGGTGTCCATCCCGGCGCGGAGGACGCCGAGGGCATCTCCCGGATCCGTGAGCTCACGACCCTGACCGATCCTCTGCTCGTGGCGGCGATCGGCCGGGACACCGTATCGCGGCGGGTCGGGTAGATGCCGGGCTCGAGGACCAGCGCCGCGCTCAACCGAGCGGTCCATCGCTACCGCTCCGCGCCGCTCGCGGCGCGCGCGTTCGTGCACGGCCGCGCGTTCCTGTCCGATCTCGCGTTCGTCGAGCAGTACGTGCCGCGGAACGGCTTCATCGTCGAGCTCGGATGCGGGCACGGGCTCTTCTCCTGCCTGCTGCGCGAGGCGGCGCCGGGCCGCCGCGTGCTGGGCATCGACCTCGACCCGCGCAAGATCGAGGTCGCGCGCGGCGCGGTCCGCGACACCCAGTGGCTGCGCTTCGAGGTGGGCGACGTCGTCGCGACCCCCCCGCCGCCGTGCGACGTGATCGTCATCGTCGACGTGCTCTACCTCCTTTCACCGGAAGCGCAGGAGCTGGTCCTGAAGAACGCGGCGGCGGCGCTCAGCGAGAACAGCCCGCTCATCGTGAAGGCTCAGGAGCGCTCGACGGGGCCGCGCTACGCGCTGACGTACGGGCAGGAGCTCGTCACCGTCAGCCTCGGCCTGACCCGCGGCGGCGGGAAGCGGCTCCACTTCCCGACCCGCGCCGAGGCCCTCGAGCGGTTCGAAAGAAGCGGCTTCTACGTCGACGTGATCGAGATGCCGCGCCGCCCGTACACGGACGTCGTCTACCTGGCGCGGCGACGGCCATAATCACGCTGTGACGGATGCGCTTGACGCCCTCGCTGGGTTGGCTGACGAGATCCGTGGCTGCACGGCCTGCCCCCTGCACCGCAGCGCGCGTCAGGCGGTCCCCGGCGAGGGGTCGGCGGAGGGCCGCATCCTCTTCCTCGGCGAGGCGCCCGGCTACAACGAGGACGTCCAGGGCCGCCCGTTCGTCGGTGCCGCCGGACAGCTTTTGGACGAGCTCCTGCGCGGCATCGGTCTCGACCGGACGAAGGTCTTCATCACCAACGTGGTCCGCCACCGGCCGCCGGAGAATCGCGACCCGCTATCGGAAGAGGTCGCAGCCTGCGACGTCTGGTTCCAGCGCCACCTCGCGGTGCTCCAGCCGAAGGTCGTCGTGACGCTCGGCCGGTTCGCCATGTACAAGTTCATGCCCGGCCAGTCGATCACGCGCGTGCACGGCAAGGCGCAGCGCGTGGGCGACGTGACCGTATTCCCGATGTTCCATCCCGCCGCCGCGCGGCACCAGCCGTCGCTGCGCGGCGAGCTCGTGAAGGACTTTCAGACGCTGGCGCAGCTCCTGGCTGCGCCGGGCCCGGATCCGAAGAAGCCGGAGCCTGTGGCGGCGACGCAGCAGACACTGTTTGGGTAAGCCCGTCCGCGTCATCCCGCTCGGCGGCGTCGGCGAGATTGGGAAGAACTGCATGGCGATCGAGCAGGGCGACGACATCGTCGTCGTGGATGCCGGGCTGATGTTCCCGGACCAGGAGATGCTCGGGATCGACATCGTGATCCCGGACTACACATATCTAAGGGATCGCGGGGACAAGGTACGCGGGATCATCATCACGCACGCGCACGAGGATCACATCGGCGCGTTGCCCTACATGCTGCGCGACCTGCCCACGGTGCCGCTCTACGGCACGAAGCTGACCCTCGGGCTCATCAAGACCAAGCTGCGCGAGCACAAGCTCGCCGACCGAACGATCTTCCGGGAGGTCACCCCCGGCACGCCGTTCGAGGTGGGGCACTTCAAGTGCGACACCTATGACGTCTGCCACAGCATCCCCGACGCGGTCGGCGTCACCATCGACACCGAGTACGGGACGATCGTCCACTCGGGTGACTGGAAGTTCGACCACACGCCCGTTGACGGACGCGTGACTGACTTCGCCCGTCTCGCCGCGATCGCGGGCAAGGGCGTGCTGCTGCTCATGAGCGACTCGACGCGCGCCGAGGTCGCCGGCTACACGCCCTCCGAGCGCCACGTGGGCGAGCTGTTCGACGGGATCATGGCCCGCGCCCCGGGTCGCGTGATCACGACGACCTTCGCGTCGAACATCTCTCGGGTCAAGCAGATCGTCGACATCGCGCACGCCTGGGGGAGGCGCACGGCGATCATCGGCCGCTCCATGGAGAACTACTCGCGCACCGCGAAGGAGCTCGGCTACCTCGAGTTCCCGGAGGGCGCGATCGTGCACGCGGGCGACATCGGCAAGCTGGCCGATCACGAGATCTGCATCATCACGACCGGCAGCCAGGGCGAGCCGACGAGCGCGCTGTCGCGCATGGCCCTCGGCGACCACCGCCACGTCGCGGTGAAGGAGGGCGACACCGTCGTCATGTCCGCGACGCCGATCCCCGGGAACGAGGAGCTCGTCACGCGCACCGTCGACAACCTCTACAAGCTCGGCGCGGAGGTCATCTATGACCCGGGCGCGCGACCCCACGTGTCGGGACACGCGAGCCAGGAGGAGCTCAAGCTCCTCATCAACATCCTGCGCCCGAAGCACTTCGTCCCGATCCACGGCGAGTACCGCATGCTGGTGCGCCACGCGCGCATCGCGATGGATCTGGGCGTCGATGCGAAGAAGGCGTTCGTGATCACGAACGGCGACGTCCTCGAGCTCGACGACAACGGGGGACGGCTGGGGACCCGGATCCACACCGGCGAGGTGTACGTCGATGGCCTCGGGGTGGGGGACGTGAGCGAGTCGGTGATGCGCGACCGGCTCTCGATCGGCAGCGACGGGTTCTTCCTCGTCGTGCTCACCATCGAGCGCCGGACCGGCCGCGTGGTCGCCGGCCCCGACATCGTGACGAAGGGCTTCGTACCGGAGAAGGACGCGGGCGACCTGATCGAAGAGGCGCGCGCGCGGATCCTCGCCGGGCTCGGGCAGGCGCAATCGGGTGAGCACCTCGCCGAGGTCTCGGCGCTGCGTGACGAGATCCACAGCAGCCTCTCGTCCTTCCTCTACGAGAAGACGAAGCGCCGCCCGATGGTCCTGCCCGTCGTCATGCAGGTCTAGATGGCGCGCAAAAGTGCCGCGGTCCGGCCCGTGAAGCGCACACCGACGACGCACGACCCGGCGCGCGTGCGCTCGGAGATCATCGCCATCGCGATCAGCCTGCTCGCGGTGCTGACGCTCGTCACGTTCGTGACCGATCAGGGCGCCGTCCTGCGCTGGTGGCGCACGTCGCTGTTCGCGCTCTTCGGGGCCGGCGCCGTGCTCGTGCCATTCGTGCTCGGCTACGTCGCCGCGGCGGCCTGGTACGCGCCGCTGCGCGTGCACTTCATCTCGCCGGGGATCGGTATCGCGATCGTGTGCGTGGCCGTCCTCGGCGTGCTCCATGTGGCGGGACGCTTTGGCGGCCTCGTCGGGGAGCTCATCGGCGGCGGCGCGACCGGCGCGCTCGGCGGTCCCGGCGCGCTCGTGCTGCTCGTCGCCATCGCCGCGGTCGGCCTCGTGCTCGCGGCCAAGCGGGGCGTCAGCGGCATCGCGCGCACCGCGTTCGAGCGCCGCCCACGCGTCGCGCTCCGCCCTGGCGACATCCTGCCCGGGCGCAGCGGCACCGCCTTCGCGCGCGCCGTGGACGAGATCGACGACGCCCCCGTCCTCACGACGCGCACGCCGAGCAGGGATGAGCCCGACGTTCCCCCGCAGCAGCTGCGCATCAACATGCCGGAGCCGAAGTCACCGAAGCCGGCACCGAAGGCACCGCCGGCCGCGCCCACGATCGCGTCCACCGTCGCGGCGGTGAGCGGCGCGGCCGCCATCGGCGGACCGCTCGCCGGGCTCCCGTCCGCGATGACCGCCGCCGAGGGTGTGATGCACGCCGCCGCGGACCACGACTGGAAGCTGCCGTCGGTCGAGACCATGAGCGAAGGGGACGCCGGTCACGCGGGCGGCGCCAGCGAGGTCCAGCGCCGCGCGCAGGTGATCGAGGAAACGCTCGCGCACTTCAACATCGCCGCCAAGGTCGTCGAGGCGACGGTCGGCCCGGTCGTGACGCGCTACGAGATCAAGCCCGCCCCGGGCGTGAAGCTCTCGCGCATCGAGGCGCTCAACGACGACCTGGCGCTCGCGCTCGCGGCGCGCACGCTGCGCATCGAGGCCCCGGTGCCGGGGAAGAGCGTCGTCGGCATCGAGGTCCCGAACATCGCGGTGGGGCTGGTGACGCTGCGCGACGTCGTCGAGACCGCGATCTTCCGCGACGCCAACGCGCGGATCAACCTCGCCCTCGGCCGCGACGTGTCCGGCAGCCCGATCGTCCTCGACCTCGCCGCGATGCCGCACCTGCTCGTCGCCGGCCAGACGGGCTCCGGCAAGAGCGTGCTCATCAGCTCGATCCTCGCGAGCATCCTGCTCAGCAAGACGCCCGACGAGGTGCGCCTGCTGATCGGCGACCTGAAGCGCGTGGACTTCTCGGGCTTCCGCGACATCCCGCATCTGATCGTCGACGTGATGACCGAGTCCGACAAGATCCTCAACGCGCTCTACTGGGTGACGGGGGAGATGGATCGCCGCTACCGGCTGTTCGCACGCGCGAGCGCGCGCAACATCGCCGGCTACAACGAGACGCGCACCGGTCCCGATCGCATCCCGTACATCGTGTTCGTCATCGACGAGCTCGCGGACCTCATGCTGCAGGCGCCGATCCAGGTGGAGAAGCAGATCACGCGCATCGCCCAGCTCGCGCGCGCGACCGGCATCCACCTCGTGCTGGGCACGCAGCGTCCGTCGGTCGACGTGATCACCGGTCTCATCAAGGCGAACATCCCGGCGCGCATCGCGTTCGCCACCGCGTCCGCGGTGGACTCGCGCACGATCCTCGACATGATCGGCGCCGAGAAGCTGCTCGGGCGCGGCGACATGCTCGTGCTCCGGCCCGACCTCGCGAGCCCGATCCGCGCGCAGGGCGTGTTCGTCTCCGACAAGGAGATCGGCGAGCTCAGCAAGCATTGGGTCGATCAGGCCGGCAGGTCCTACGACCGCCACGCGAAGGTCACCGAGGGCGAGGACCGGCTCGTGCGGACCCGCGACGACGGGGGCGACGGCGACATCGACGACTCCCGGTACGACGAGGCGGTCGACATCGTCCAGCGCGCCGGCCAGGCGTCGGTGTCCATGCTGCAGCGCAAGATGACCGTCGGCTTCGCCCGGGCGGGCCGGCTGATCGACCTCATGGAGCAGAATGGCGTCATCGGTCCCTCGGTGGGGCCGGGGAAGATGCGCGAGGTCTACGGCTCCGCCGCGCCACGCATCAACAGCGAGGACAGCTGATGGCACGTCTAGGCGACCAGCTCCGCACGCAGCGGGAGCGCATGGGCCTCACGCTCGAGCAGGCCGCCGAGGACACACGCATCCGCGAGAAATTCCTCCACGCGCTCGAGAACGGCGACTACCACTCACTGCCGGGCGCGGTGTACACGAAGGGCTTCCTGCGGAACTACGCGGAGTACCTCGACCTCGACGCCGACGAGCTGATCGGGCTCTACCAGCAGGAGCGCGGCGCGCCGGAGCCGCCGCGCATGTTCGAGCCGATGAAGCCGATCATGAGGCGCAACCTCATCCTCACGCCGGCGATCCTCGTGCCCATCCTCGTGCTGGCAGGCGTGTCGGCGTTCGTCGGGTACCTCTACTACCAGTTCTCGACCTTCGCGGTGCCGCCGCGCATCGAGGTGCTCGACCCGACCGACAACCTCGTCACGAACGCGAGCGAGTACACGATCGTCGGCAAGACCGTCCCGGACGCGCGCATCACCGTGCGCGTGTTCCCCGGGCCCGAGACGTACGCGGACCTCCATCCGGCGCTCGATGGCACCTTCTCCCTGAAGGTCCCGCTGAAGCCCGGGAGCAACCACATCGAGGTCCAGGTGCTCGATGCGACGGGGAAGGTGAACCAGGTCTCGCGCACGCTGCGCTCGGACTCCGTCGCGCTGCCGGACCTGCAGCAGGCGCCGCAGCTCATCGTCGAGCAGCCCGCGAACGGCGGTACCTACACGAACGCGCCGGTCACGGTGTCGGGACGGGTCGACCGCTCGGTCACGAGCCTCGTTGTCAACGGCCTCACCGTCGCTCCGGGGGCCGATGGCCGCTTTTCGGCGACCGTGAACTTCACGGCCGGCTCGCAGACGGTCCGCGTCGTGGCGAAGACCGCGGCGGGCGCGGAGGTCCAGGAGACGCGCACCGTCGCGGTCGCGTACACGGCGGCCTTCGTCGTCGTGCGCGTGCAGGGCGGCGACGCGTGGCTCCTCGCGACGATCGACGGCGCGCAGGCCGCGAACACGAACCGCATCTTCGTCAACGGCCAGACCCTGTCGCTCAGCGGGAGGAACGTGGTCGTGAAGACGGGCAACGCCGGCGCGACGTTCCTCAGCTACAACGGCCAGGATCTCGGGAAGATGGGGGATACCGGACAGGTCCTCGAGCGCGTCTTCGTCGCCCAATGAGCCACGTCAACGCGCCGCTGCTCATCGTGCTGGGCCGCGCCGCCGCCGTCGCGCCGATCCTCTGGCTCCTGTCGGGCGAGCCGCCCGCCGCGCTGGCCACCCTCGTGGTGTTCTCGCTGGCGGCCGCGAGCGACAAGCTCGATGGCTACCTGGCCCGCCGGCTGCGCCAGGTCACGCGGCTCGGGACGTTCCTCGACCCGCTCGCCGACAAGCTGCTCATCATCGGCACGCTCATCGCCCTGCAGGGCCGCGGGCTCGTGCCCGCGTGGGTCGTCGCGCTCATCGTGGCCCGCGAGCTGATCGTCACGAACCTGCGCGCGATCGCGGCGGCGCGCGGCTTCAGCATCGGAGCGAGCTTCTACGGCAAGGCGAAGACGGTGACCCAGATGCTCGCCACGTTCGCGCTGCTCGCGATGCTCGTCGTCCCGGGCCAGCTGCTCTTCGACGTCGCGTACGCGCTGCTCGCGAGCGCCGTGGGCCTGACGCTGTTCTCCGGCCTTGACTACCTCGCCAAGGCGTCGTGGGCGCTCGCCGGAGGCCCCGTGCCGGAGCGCTGGCGCGTCCCGGCGCGCGCAGAGGGCCAGGGCTCGATCCACGGGCGTGCCCGCTAAGCCCCGCGTCGCGCCGACCTACTACGTAGCCGCCAGGCGAAGTAGCAGGACGGTCACGGCACCGCTTGGCGATGCTGTGACCACCTACGAGGCGCTCGCCGCGCGCATGAGGGTGCTGCTGCCGAAGCTGCGGAAGCGGAAGCTGACCGTGGCGACCGCGGAGTCCTGCACGGGCGGTCTGCTTTCGGCCGTCCTCACCGAGCACGGCGGATCGAGCGACGTCTACCTGGGCGGCGCCGCCGTCTACTCGAACGAGGCGAAGACGATCTTCGCCGGCGTCCCGCCGCAGCTCATCCACTCGCACGGCGCCGTCTCGCAGGTCGTCGCGGCCGCGCTCGCGCGCGGCGTGCGTGCGCGACTGGGGAGCGCGATCGGTCTCGGAATCACCGGGATCGCGGGCCCCGGTGGCGCGACCCCGGGAAAGCCCGTCGGCCTCGTGTACGTCGCGATCGACAGCGACACGGTCTCGATCGTGCGCAAGTGCCAGTGGGCGTTCGATCGCAGCGGGACGCGCCTGGCGAGCGTCGGCGTCGCGCTCGAGCTGCTCGAGCAGGCGGTCGCATGACGGGAAAGCCGCTCGGGATCGGGCTGCTCGGCCTCGGCACCGTGGGCGGCGCGGTCGCGCGCACCTTCGCCGAGCGCTCGCGGCGGCTCGACAGCGCCGCGGGACGGCCCCTCAGGCTCGTGAGGGCCGCTGTGCGCGACACGAGCAAGACGCGTGACGTCGAGGTGCCGGTCACCGGCGACGTGTTCGAGGTCCTCGATGACCCCGATATCGGTGTCGTGATCGAGGTCATCGGCGGCGTCGCGCCCGCGCACGACCTGCTGCTGGCCGCGTTCGAGCGGGGCAAGCATGTCGTCACCGCGAACAAGGAGCTCCTCGCGAAGGAATGGAACGGGCTGCACGAGACCGCCCGTCTCGCGAGGCGCGAGCTCCGCTACGAGGCGGCCGTCGCCGCCGCGGTGCCGATCATCGCGGCTGTCAAAGGCCTGGGAGCTGTGCGGCCTCGCGTGCTGCGCGGGCTGCTCAACGGGACGACCACCTACATCTGCTCGCGGCTCGAGCAGGGCGTGAGCTTCGACGAGGCGCTGGCGGAGGCGCAGTCCAAGGGCTACGCCGAGCCCGACCCAACGAATGACGTCGACGGATTCGATGCGGCGTACAAGCTCGCGATCCTGGTGAGCCTGCTCGAGGGCCGCTGGTTCGATCCCGCGCAGGTGCGGCGGACCTCGCTGCGCTCCTCGTCCGCAGCGGAGTCTCAGGCGGCGCTCGGCCGTGGCACGCGCGTCCGCTACGTCGCGGTCGCGGACTTCGGCGAGAAGGCCGTGAAGTGCCGCGTCGGCCCCGAGGAGGTCGACGGCGCTTCGCTCGAGGGCGGCGCCTCCGGTCCCACGAACGTGATCACGCTGACCAGCGACATCGCCGGGACGCTCGTGTGGAGCGGCCCCGGGGCGGGCGGGCTCGCCACCGCTTCGGCGATCCTCGGCGACGTCGTCGAGATCGCGCGCACGCATTCCTGATACGATGCCGCCGGTGCGCAACCAGATGACCACGTGCGGCACGATCACCACGACCATTACGGAGGTCGGGGCCTCGTAGCGCGCTCGGAACGAGCAGGGCGACGTGGAGGCCTCCCGCAACCGGGGGGCTTTTTCATTGCCGGGAAGGAACAGCGGAAACGGTGCAGAGGACGGTCCTGAAATTCGGCGGCACGTCGGTCGGCTCGGCCGAGGCGATCGAGCGCGTCGCGCGCATCGTCGCGTCGACGGCGGGCGAGAGGCTCGTCGTCGTGTCGGCGACGGCGGGGACGACCGATGCGCTGTTCGCGGCCGTCCGCAGCGCCGCGGCGGGCGATCTCGCGGCCGCGCGTGCGCGTCTCGACCAGCTCGACGCGCTCCATCGCGCCATCGCGGGGCAGCTCGGCATCGCGGTCCCGACCGAGCTCGATGGGCTGCGCGCGCAGACGCTGTCGCTGCTCGAAGCCGTGCACCTGCTCCGCGAGGCGAGCCCGAAGGCCATCGACGCGATCGTGGTCTATGGCGAGCATGCGTCCGCGCCGCTCGTCAGCGCGACGCTGCGAAAGCACGGGCTGCGCAGCGAGAGCCGGTCCGCCGAGCAGCTCATCGTGACCGACGACGTCTTCGGCAACGCGAGCCCGCTCGTCTCCCAGACGCGCGAGCGGTGCGCACCCCTGCGCGAGCTCGCGGCGGCCGGCGCCGTCACCGTCGTGACCGGCTATGCGGGTGCGACCCCGGACGGCGTCACCACAACGCTGGGCCGCGGCGGCTCCGATTACTCCGCGGCGATCTTCGCGGCGGCGATCGACGCCACGGAGCTGCGCATCTACACCGACGTCTCCGGGGTGATGAGCGCCGACCCGCGCGTGGTCAAGGACGCGCGCACGCTGCCGGTGCTGTCGTACCTCGAGGCGACCGAGCTCGCGTACTTCGGCGCGAAGGTCCTGCACCCGCGCACGGTCCTTCCGGCCATCGAGGCGGGCATCCCGGTGCGGATCCTCAACACCTTCGCGCCCGAGGAGCCGGGTACGACCATCAGCAGCTTCGCGCCGCGCGACGGCAGCGTCGTGAAGGCGACCGCGTCGCTGGCGGGGCTCGGCCTCATCAACGTCGCGGGCGCCGGCATGAGCGGGGTCCCTGGCTTCGCGGCGCGCGTCTTCGATACGTGCGCCGCGGAGAAGGTGTCGGTCCTCATGATCAGCCAGGCATCGAGCGAGAACTCGATCTGCTTCATCGTCCCGAGCGAGGCGGCGCAGTCGCTGCGCGCGGCGCTCGAGCGGATGCTCTCCCGCGAGCTCGCCCGCCACGACGTCGAGCGCGTGACCGTCGAGGCACCGGTCGCGATCGTGTCAGCGGTGGGGGAGGGCATGCGCGGGACGCCCGGGGTCGCGGCGCGCGTCTTCACCTCGCTCGCGCGCGCCAAGGTCAATGTCATCGCCATCGCGCAGGGCTCCAGCGAGCTCAACATCTCGCTCGTGGTGACCGAGAACGATCGCGAGAACGCGGTGCGCGCCATCCACGACGAGTTCCACAGCGGCCGCGCATCGGTCAGACTGAGCGCATGACCACAAAGCGGAGGGTCGCGGTCCTCGGGGCCACCGGTACGGTGGGGCAGCGCTTCATCCAGCTGCTCGCGGATCACCCGTGGTTCGAGATCAGCGCGCTCACCACGAGCGACTCGAAGGTGGGGAAGCGCTTCGGCGACGTAACGGCGTGGCATGTACCCACGGGGATCCCCGACCACGTGAAGGACATGGTCCTGCAGCCGACGCGCGCGGACGTCGACGCCGACATCTGCTTCTCGGCGCTGCCGGGCGACGCGGCGATCGAGCACGAAGCGGCGCTCGCGAAGGCCGGCCACCACGTGTTCTCGAACGTCTCGACGCACCGCATGGACCCCGACGTCCCGCTGATCATCGCCGAGGTCAACCCCGATCACGCCCAGGCGCTCACGGCGCAGCGCAGGGGCCGCGGGTGGTCCGGGTCGCTCGTCACGAACGGCAACTGCTCCGCGATCCATCTGACCCTCGCGCTCGCGCCGCTGCAGCGCGACTTCGGCATCGAGCGGCTGCTCGTGACGACGATGCAGGCCGTCTCCGGCGCCGGCTATCCGGGCGTGCCATCGCTCGACGCGATCGACAACGTGGTGCCGTACATCCCCAGCGAGGAAGAGAAGATGGTGGAGGAGACGCGCAAGTTCCTCGGCACCTGGGACGGCGCGCGATTCGTGCCGGCCGCGATCACGATGTCGGCCCACTGCAACCGCGTGAGCGTTCGCGACGGCCACACCGAGACCGTGAGCCTCACGCTCAGGGGCTCGCCGAGCGTCGTGTCCGTGAAGGACAGCCTTCGCGCGTTCCGCGGGCGGCCGCAGGCGCTGAAGCTCCCGACCGCGCCGCTGCACCCGATCATCGTTCGCGAGGAGCCCGACCGGCCGCAGCCGGTCCTCGACCGGGACGCGGAGCGCGGCATGGCCTCGACCGTCGGCCGGGTGCGCGAGGACGCGGTCCTCGGGCTGAAGTTCGTGGTGCTCGGGCACAACACGATCCGAGGCGCGGCCGGCGCGTCCGTGCTGAACGCCGAGCTGCTGCTCGCCGAAGGGTGCCTGGGATAGCGAACGCGTCGTTCCCATCATTTCTGGCGCGGCTCGACGCCTCGCGGGTCCATCGCTTCCACATCCGCCTCGTCGCGGTCCTCGGGCTCTGCTGGCTCGCCGCGGGGTACGCGCTGGCGCTCGGCCCGCTGCTGCTGGGCGGCGTGTCGACGCTCGCCGGCGCCGTGTTCGGCGCGCTCCTCGGTGGCTGGGTCGCCGATCGCCGGGGCCGCATCCGCGCCATCGCGCTGGCGCTCGTCTGGCTCGCGCTCGGCGGCGTCGTCGCGCAGCTCGCGCCGGCCGGCGACGTCCTCGTCGCCGGCCGGGGGATCATGGGGCTCGGGATCGGCGCGGTCACGCTCGCGTCCGCGCTGCTGGTCGGCGAGCTCGCGCCGAAAGCGGCGCGCGGCGCACTGGTCATCACGCTCGCGTCGACGTTCTGGGCGTTCGGCGTGCTGTACGCCACGCTGGTCCCGGTCTTCGCCATGACCGTGCTGTGCTTCCCGATCCTGTTCTTCCTGCGCTCGATCCCGGAGTCGCCGCGCTGGCTCGCCTCGCGTGGGCGGATCATCGAGGCCGACGCCGTCGTGCGCCGCGTCGAGCGCGAGGCGGGGGGAGCGCTCATCACCGTCGCCCGGGTCACGCCACCGGCGCAGGCCGCCGCGTCGAGCGCACCGCTGTCGCGACGCTTGACCCTCGCGTCGTGGGCGGGCTGCGCCGGGGCGGGCGCGCTCATCGGTGGCCTTGCGTCGCCGCTCCTTGCGGTCGCACTGTGCCTCGCCGCGATGTTCGCCGCCGAGCGTGCGGGCCGGAAGCCGACGCTGGCCGTGCTGCTCGCGGCGGGAGCGGCGGCGCTGTTCGCCGGCGCCGCGCGCGAATACGTGGAAGCGATCGGCGTCGCGGCGCTCGTCGTCGCGGCGCTCCTGGCGGCCGAGAGCTCTCCGAGCCGCGTACGCGGTCGCGCGATGGGGCTGGCACTGGCGCTCGCGTGGCTCGTCGCGATCCTGAGCGCGGCGTCGAACGTCCCCCTCGTGTTCGCCGCCCTAGCCGCCCTGGGCGCTCTTGGGGTCCTGCTGCTCGCGCCGGAGGCGCGTAGCCGGCCGCTGGAGTCGGTCTCGGGCTGAGTCATCCGACGTCGCCGCCGAGCTCGTACGATCGTTCAGGTGTACCGCCGGAGGGATAATCGCGTCCGTGCCTGACACGACCGTCACGGGACCCCTCGTCATCGCCGACATCTCCGGCTACACGGCCTTCATCGCCGATACCGAGCTGGAGCACTCGCGGGAGATCCTCACCGAGCTGCTCGAGACGGTCGTTTCTTCGATGGGCGGGCACCTCACCGTCGCGCAGCTCGAGGGCGACGCGGTCTGCTTCGTCGGCACCGAAACGAGGCCAGAGGTGCTCGACTGGATGGAGCAGTGCTTCATCGGGTTCCACCGGCGGCTGCGTGACATCCGCACGTCCTCGACCTGCGAGTGCCGCGCCTGCTCGACCGTCGGGAGCCTCACCATGAAGCTCGTCGGCCACCACGGCTCGTATTCGTGGCACAGGGTGGGGAAGATCGAGCAGCTCGTCGGCACGCCCGTCAACGCGGTGCACCGGCTGCTCAAGAACACGATCCCGTCGCACGAGTACATCTTCCTCAGCCAGCCGCTGCTGGATCTCGTCCCCGCCAGGCGCCGCGACGCGTTCGTCGCGCACATCGAGACCTACGACCACGTCGGCGCGATCCCGGGCGCCTTCGAGGACCTCGCGCCCTTGCGCGCCATCGCGAGCCAGCCGGAGCGCGGGCCTGTCACCGCCGAGGAGGCGAAGCTGTCGTCGACGTACCTGATCGATGGCACAGTGGACGACGCTTGGTGGCTGATCTCGGATCCGACGGCGCGCGCCGGGTGGCTGCACCAGCCGCACGTCGACTACAAGGGCGGCGCTCGCGGCCACATGCTTGGCGCCGAATATCACTGCCACCACGGCAAGAACAAGACGACGGTGTTCCGCGTGATCGATGCCCAAGAGCCGAGTCTCATGACCATCAGATCAACGGTCGCCGCCGGCGTGGTCATGTACGACACCGAGACGATCGCGCCCGAGGGCGATCGAGTCCGCATCGACATGGTGTTCACCTGGGGCGGCGGTGGTGGGCTCAAGGGCATCATCGCGGAGAAGGTCACGGGGATGGTCATGCGCAAAGAGGTCGCGGCCTGGGGACCGCGCATGCAAGACCTCGTCCGCGAGCGCCGGGAGCGCCGCACGGTCGCGGAGGTCGCGGCGGCTTCCTAGCGACCCGTCGCGTTCAGCCGATCCGCTGCTTGAAGAGCGCCTTCAGCTCCGCGTCCGACCCGCCGAGGTAGCGGCTCGTCGTCGACGCGTTCTTGTGGCCGGCGAGACGCTGCGCGGCCGGCAGGCCCATCTCGGTCGCCCAGAGCGTGATCGCGGCATGACGCAGCCAATGCGGCGACACGTTCTCGGAGAGGCCGGCGCGCTTCGCCGCCTTGCCGACGGTCAGCTGCGCGGTCCAGACCGACATGCGGAGCGAGCCGTCGGCCTTGCGGCGATCCGTCACGAACAGCGCAGGGTCCTTGTCCTTCCGTGCGCGCAGGTAGACCTGCACCCATTCACGGGCGCGCGGGGTGAGGAAGACCTTCCGGAAGCGGCTGCCCTTGCCGAACACGGTGACCTCGTCGACGATCCGGATGCCATCCTTCGGGGTCTTCGCCTGCGGATCGAGCTCGAGCTGCCGCCGATCGAGGCCGATGACCTCCGAGATCCGGCAGCCGGTCGCGCAGAGCAGCTCGACGAGGGCGCGGCCGCGCGTGCCGTCGGCCGTCGTCAGGTCGAAGCTCTCGAGGAGTCGATCGAGGCGCTTCGCCTCCAGGTGCCGCGCGTCAGGGTTCGGATCCTCGGCCTTGGCGAGCTCGACCTTCTCGGGGCCCGGTACGGGCAGCTCGAGGAGCACGGCGAACTTGAGCAGTCCCCGGAGCGCGATCAGGTGAAGATTCTTGGTCGCCGGGCTCAGCGCCGCCTTGCCGACGCGGCTCCCGCCGCGGAGCTGGCGCCGCGTCAGGCTGCTGCCGAATGCCTTGATGGACCGCAGGTCGAGGTCTGCGACCCGCGGAGTCGCCTTCGGCCCGTAGAACTTGAGGAGTTCCGCCAAATAATCGCCGTACCTGACGACGGTGCGCTCCGAACGCCCTTTGTCCTGCAGCTCCTGGAGGTACGCGCGGATCAGGTCGGGAAGCGGGCTCCTCGGACCGAGATCGCGCGGATCCACGTATTCGGCCTGCAAAAGGGCTGTCCCCACTCTCGTAGTTGGTGAAATCCTCATTGCACGTGATAGTGCCACAAGGACCCGGAGGCCGTCAAGCCCCACGGCTTATCTCCCCTCCGTCGTCATCTGGGCACTCGGGCCGCGCCCGCTCTAGTCAGTATGGAGCGGCCGGCGCCTGCGTAAGCCGTGGATTGCTCGCGCAGTGCGCGCGGACAGAGCCACATACGGAGGACACCGGCCGTGCAGAACAGTCTCACGCACATCGGCCTCGACGTACACCAGCGGAGCATCAGCGTGGCGGTCCTGCGAGCGGGCGCGAGCCGGGCTGAGGAGGACCAGATCCCCAACGATCCCGCGGCGATTCGGAAGCTCGTCAGCCGCTGGGGCGACCCCGCGGGGCTGCGCGTCTGCTATGAGGCGGGCCCCTGCGGGTACGGGCTGCAGCGCCAGCTCGCGTCTTTTGGTATCGACTGCCAGGTCATCGCCCCGGCGCTGATCCCCCGGCGCGCCGGCGATCGGGTGAAGACCGACCGGCGCGACGCGCTCAAGCTCGCGCGGCTGCACCGCGCGGGCGAGCTCACCGCGGTGAAGGTGCCGTCGACCGAAGACGAGGCGGTCCGCGATCTGCTCCGCTTGCGCGAGGACCTCGGCGAGGACGTCCTGCGCAGCCGGCACCGTCTGTCGAAATTCCTGCTGCGGCACGACCGGCTGTGGTCCGGCGGCGAGAGCTGGACCCACAAGCACGTCGACTGGATCCGCAGTCAGCACTTCACCGATCCCGCGCTCGAGCGGTCCGCCGGCGAGCATCTGGAGGCGCTCGAGCTGCGGCTGCGCCAGCGGGACGAGCTCACGCGCGAGCTCGAACGCATCGCCGCCCTGCCACCGTACGCCCTGCGGGTCGGGCGGCTCGCCTGCCTGCGCGGCGTGAAGGCGCTCACCGCGCTGACGCTGCTGGTCGAGGTCGGCGACTTCCGGCGCTTCGAGTCGGCCCCGTCGTTCATGGCCTTCACCGGCCTGGTGCCCTCAGAGCATTCCAGCGGTGAGAGCCACCGCCGCGGCGCGATCACCAAGACCGGCAACGCCCACCTGCGCCGCGTCCTCGTCGAAGCGGCCTGGGCGTACCGGGTGCGCCCCAGGCACGCCAGCGCGACGCGCCGGGCGGGCCAGCCGGCCGCGCTCGTCGCCCACGCCTTCGCGGCGGATCGCCGGCTGCACGCCCGGTACTGGCGCCTGGTCGAGCGCAAGAAGCGCACCACCGTCGCCGCGGTGGCCGTCGCGCGCGAGCTCGCCGGCTTCGTCTGGGCGGTCATGCGCGAGCCGGCCTGAGCGCGGCCGGCGTGACGGGCGAACGAGCGAGACTCCGGAAGGATCCTCGAACGAACTGATATGGAGCGGCCTTCGGGCCGGACCCGCGTTCCTAGTCGAGAGGCAGCTTCCGACGCACCACTGCCATGCGGTCCCGACCCGCGCATATCAGTGTGGTCAGAAGTCGCCGCTGCCACCTGCTCGTTCGCCCGCCAGGCCGGCCGCGCTCCGCCCCACTGCCAGATCGCCGCTGCGTCCACCATCACGAGCGGTGCTTGACGGGCCGCTCCATATCAGTTCGACAACGGCCGCGGTGTGTCGATGAATCGGCGGGTGACGGCGAGCAGCTGATCGATCGCGAACGGCTTCGCGAGATGGCCGCGCACGTCGAGTCGCTTCGCCCAGCGTTGCGCGTTGCCGCCGGCGGTCATCACGACCACGGGAACGGTGATGCCGCGTTCACGGACCGCCTTCGCGAAGCCGCTGCCGTCCATGATCGGCATGTGGACGTCGAGCAGGACGAGGGACGGTCGCATCTTGCGTATCGATGCCAGCGCTTCCTCACCATTCGTTGCCGTGGCGACCCCGTAGCCGTGGTCTCGCAGCACGTCGCGCACGACGCTGACCATGGCCGGATCGTCGTCGACGATCAGGACCAGGCCCTGGTCGCGACGCGCCGGTAGAAGACCGGCCGGGTCATTGAGCGTCGGTGCGGTGCTCGGCAGGCGTGTGCGCCAGAGATCGAGCCATGGCGCGACGGCCTCGCCTGCCATCGGCTTCGCGATATGAAAACCCTGTGCCGTGTCGCAGCCGTTGGCCGCGAGGAGATCCCACACCGATCGATCCTCGACTCCCTCGCCGACGACCTCGAATCCGAGCTCGTGGGATAGACGGATGACCGCGCGGACGATCGAATCGCTGCGCGGATCGTGGGTCATCGCCGCGACGAACTGTTTGTCGATCTTCACCGCGTCGACGGCGAGGCGCTGCAGGTATGCCAGCGAGCTGTAGCCGGTTCCGAAGTCGTCGATCTCGACGCGGATCCCGCACTCGCGCAGCCGAGAGATCGTGTGACGTGCGCGTTCGGGCTCCGTCATGAGGACCGTTTCCGTGATCTCCACGCAGAGCGCGTTGTCCCCCGCCCCAGTGCGGGCCGCCGCCGCGTTGATGCGATCGACCAGCGCCGCGTCAGCGAAGGCGCGGGTCGACAGGTTGACCGACACCCGCAGCCACGGGTGCGATCGTCGCCACCCGGCGAGGTCCGTGCACGCCTGACCGAAGACCCACTCGGTCAGGGATCTGATCAGACCGGTGCGCTCGGCGAGCTCGATGAATTCGCTCGGCGGCACCGGACCGCGCTCCGGATGATCCCAGCGCGCGAGCGCCTCGAGACGCTCGACATCGCCCGAGCGCATCGAAACGATCGGCTGGTAATGGAGCTCGAGCCCTCCCCCTTCGATCGCGCGGCGGAGATCCGCCCGCAGCGACATGCGACGCGACTGTCGTGGCCCGCTCTCGAGCGGATAGACCGCGAAGGAGTTCGTGGTCCGTTTGGCCACGCCGAGCGCGACGTCGGCCGCGGCGGCGAGCGCCCGTGCGTCGTCCGCGTGGTCCGGGTACACGGCGATGCCGATGCTGGCACCGATCTCGATGCGCTCCGTCTCGATGAAGAACGGCGCCTCGAGTGACGCCAGAATGCGCGCCGCGATCTGCTCGGCCGTCGCGAGGCCGTCGCGCGGCAGGAAGACCACGAATTGGTCGCCGCTCCATCGGCCGACCAGCTGTGGCGCCGAGACGATCGCTTCGAGACGTCGTGCGATCTGGATGAGTAGCTGATCTCCGACGGCATGGCCGAACGTCTGGTTGACCTCGGCGAAGTCGTCCAGATCCATGAGGAGGATCGCGTATGGCTGGTCCCGTACCAGCGCGACCATGTTGCTCTCGAGCATGTGCTGGTTCACCAATCGCGAGTTCGGCAGCCCGGTTAGCGTGTCATGGTCGGCGCGGTGCTCGCGCTCGAGCTCCAGCTGCCGTCGCTCGCGGATGTCGCGGACGAACATCGTGACCGCGGTCGGGCCGCTCCCCGGTGTCGCGCTGAGCGCGACTTCGACGGGGATCTCGATCCCGGACATCCCGTGGACGTCCGCCTCGAACACGTCGCTCGGACCGTGCGGCCCGTCGACCCGATCGCCGAGCCAGGACGCCAGCTGGCTGGAGATGCCGTGAGCGAACAGCGGCGCGGCATCTCGCCCGATCGCCTCATCGCGTGTCCGACCGAACAGCTCCGTGGCACGATCGTTCCACTCGGTGATCGACCCCTGTCGGTCCAGCCCGATGATCGAGTCGTGCGCTGAATCGACGATCATGCGGAGCCGATCGTGACTCTCTCGCGACTCGTCGATCAGTTGTCGATTCTTCAGGACGACCGCGGCCTGGTCCGCGAGGAGCTGGCAGAGGTCCAGATCCTCTTCGGCGAAGAGCGATACGTGTGAGGCGCGAGCCGTGAGCACGCCGAGCACATCGTCGCCCATGCGGATGGGCGCCGCCAGCAGCATCTTCGCGCCGGTCCGAAGATAGAGTTCGGCACGCTCCGGGATCTCCCGGATCGGATCGAACGAGACAAGCGCGCGTCCGGCAAGGATCGCGCGTCCTCCGAACGTCGTGCGCAGGTCGGCCTCATACGGCTGTCCTGTACCGACGAACCGCAGGCGTTCGCCTTCGACGATCCCGATGAGCACTCCGTCGCAGCCGAGCGCCTCCCGGGCGCCGGACGCGAGTGCCGTCAGGAGAGCGCCGTCCGTCAGGCCGGACAACGCCGGCGCACGCTCCAGGAAGGACCGAAGCTCATCGTCCTGCCACGCTCGCCGCAGCCAAAGGGGCGGCGCGAACCCGACGAGGTACGCGATGCCGACCCCCAGGCTCAGGAGCGGCTGCAGCAGCGTCAAGGAGGTTGCCGCGAGGCCCGGCAGCGCCGCCATGATACCGACTTCGGTCAGGTTCGCGGCAGCCAGTACCGTGCCCACCGCGATCGCCGCATAGCGCCGCACGGTGACCCCGGTCTTGCGGCGCGCCTCGCGGGCGAACGCCAGCGCCGCCCAGCCGATGGGCACGACGACGTACGCGGTCGCGCTCGCGGCGAGCACCGGTGGAAGCGCTCCCGCCAAGACCACGAACGCGATGCCCTGCGTCACGAGGGCGAAGCCGGCCAGCACGATCGTGGAACGCCGCACGCTCGCGAAATCCGCGACGAGGCTGAGCATGAGGCACGGCAGCGCGAGGATGAGCAGCTCCTGGATCAGGACGCGCGTGACGCTGGGGATACCGGTCGCGATCGCGATGCGTGACGCGCTGATGAGCATCGCCATCACGCCGAAGAGGATCGCCACGTCGATGGCCGCTCGCCGGCGTTGGCGAAGGGCCCTTGCCGTCACGATGACGAACGTGATCCACAGGAATTCCTGGCTCGCGAGCGACGCCAGCAGGGTCCAGTCACGGAACAGGTGGGTCAAGAGAGGATTGCCCCCATCCTGCCGGGACGCGCCGCATGCGCCGGGCCACGATGGGAGCGCTCAGTCGGCCGGTATCCGCATGTTTACCGAAAACGGAGCGTGTCTAGACCACGACTTCATCATGCGGAAAGGTCGGCGATCCATGTGCCAGGCTCGCGCCGCTGCGAACCTGGGTCGTGAGCGCGCATAGCCATCGAGCGCCGCAAGAAGGTGCGTCTCCGTGTCGAAGACAACGGCCTCGAGGCTCACGACGGCGCCCGCAGCCAGCGCTCGATCGCGCCGTCCTCGAGACCCGCGACGTCGAGCTCGGCATCGCCGACGCGCAGCACCGGGACGCGGAGCGCGTAGCGCGCGTCATCGGTTACGCGCCGCTCCACGTCGACGCGCACCCTGCGGCCGATGCGCCGCAGCGCCTGGTACGCCTCCTCGCAGAGCCCGCATCCCGGTCGCTCGAGGAGCGTCACCCGCATCTCGTCACGGCTACATTGTCGGCGTGAGCCAGTTCGCGCGCCCCGACCTGTTCTGGTCCACCGAGCGCGTGGCGGAGGCGCTGCCCGACCGTCTCGTCCGCGTGGTCGACTGCCGATTCACCTTCGAGGGCGACGGCCGCGCCGCGTATCTGGACGGCCACCTTCCCGGCGCCGTGCACTGCGATTGGTCGAAGGATCTCGCGACTCCCCCACCTCCCTCGGGCCACCCGCGCTGGATGCTGCTCGGCCCGCGCGAGATGGAGGCGGCGATGGCCCGCATGGGCATCGGGAACGACACGCTCGTGATCGGCTACGACGCGGAGGGCGGCCATCACGCGGCTCGCCTGTGGCTCGCGCTGCGTCGCTACGGACACGACACGTGCGCGGTGATGGAGGGCGGCATCCAGAAGTGGATCGCCGAAGGCCGGCCGATCGAAACGGGCGAGGTCACCCCGCCGACCCCGCGTAACCCGTTCGTCGCCACACCGCGCGAGGGCGTCATCGCGTCGAAGGCCGAGGTCCTCGAGGCGGTCCACAAGGGCGACCCGTGGCTGCTCGACGTGCGCCGCTACGGCGAGTACACGGGCGAGGAGAAGCGGGCGGCACGGGGCGGCCACATTCCTGGCGCGGTGCATCTGCTCTGGAAGGACGCGCTCCGCGACGGCTGGATGCTGAAGGATCCCGACGAGCTCGAGACGCTGTACGCCGACGCCGGCTTCAGCGCGGAGACGAAGACCGTCACGTATTGCCAGGCCGGGGTCCGTGCGGCTTTCACGCATCTCTTGCTTACAGCGCTCGGCCATGACGACGTCCGCACCTACGACGGCTCGTGGGAGGAATGGGGCAACGACGCGACCGTCCCTATCACCGAGGGCCGCAGCTAGACCGGCCGTGCCTCCCCCGCCGGGAGCGCCAGCAGCGTCACCGCAGCGGCCAGCAGGCTGAAGCCCACCGCGACGGCGAACGCGAGCGTCACCGATGCCGTCACCAACGGACCCCCGATGGCCGAGCCGATCGGGACCCCCGCGTAGTTGAGGTGCATCGACACCGCGAAGGCGCGGCCGAACCACGCGGGATCCGTCACACGCTGCCGGAGCGAGAACAGCCCGATGTCGAGCGGCCCCGCGGCGAGGCCGAGGATCACCACGGCGACGACGACCATCCCGATATTCGCCGATGCCGCCAGGACGGCGCAGCCGAGCGAGACCACGAGCGGCCCGATGATGAGGAACGTCCGTTCCCGACCTTCGCTCCCGAGCCGCCCGGCCACGAGGCCCGACGCCATCCCGGACACCCCCATCACGGCCCAGAGCACGCCGACAAGCGAGCTCGACCCGTGTAGGCTCTCGAGGACGAGCACCGGGAGCGCGATAACGAGGATCCCCTGCGCGAGGTTCGTGATCGAGACGCTCAGGGCGAGGCTCCGCAGGCTTCGATGGCCGAGCACGTACCGCAGGCCGGCCAGGGCCTCGCGCAGGATCCCGGTGCCGCGATCGGCCAGCGCCGGCTCGCGCACGCCGATGAGTGACAGCGCACCGACCACGAAGACCAGCGCGGTCACGGCGAGCGCGGTCTCCGGTCGCGAGATCGCGATGATCACGCCCGCCAGCGGTGCGCCGAGGATCGTCGTGAACGCGTAGCCCGTGCTGTCGATCGCATTCGCGCGGTCCCACAGATGGCGCGGCACGACGAGCGGGAACAACGTGCGACCGCCGGTCGTACCGAGCGGATTCCCCAGCGAGTTGATCCCGATGAGCAGGAGCAGCAGCCACAGCGGCAGCGCGCCCGCGATCGCGAGTGCCACGATCGCCGCGAGCACGGCCGCCGACAGTGAGTAGTCCACGATCATGAGACGGACCCGACCGTGCCGGTCCAAGAGCGCGCCGGCGAGCGGGCTGACGATGATGCCCGGCGCGACGCTCAGGAACACCGCGATGCCGGCCAGCGCGGCGGAGCGGTACGTGGCCAGCACGAAGAGGACGAGCGCGAGCTGCGACATCGCGGCGCCCAAGCGGACGAGGAGCGTCGCGAGCGCGAGACGCGGGAATCCCGGGACGTGCGCGAGGTCGCGATAGCTCGTGCTCACGAGGCGGTCGCGCGGGCCTCCAGCTCCGCGGCAAGGGATGCGGGGACGTCGGCCTCGATCTCGATGCCGCGCTCGCGATAGTCGGCGCGCTTGAGCGAGCCACGCTCGCGGATCCTTTGCACGTAGGCGCCCGCTTCATGAGGCAGCGTGACATTTACCGCGCGCCATCCGCTGCGCGCGGCGACGGCGATGGCCTCGCGCAGCGCATCGAGGCCTTCCCCACTGCGGGCCGAGACGAAGACCGCGCGCGGGAACTCGGCCTCGAGCGCCTCGCGCAGTCCGCTTCCCTCGGCGCCCGTGAGGCGGTCGACCTGGTGCAGCACGAGCAGTGACGGACGATCGGCGAGCTTCAGCGAGGCGAGCGTGTCGTTCACGACGGCGATGCGCTCGTGCAGGTTCGGGTGCGCGACGTCGGCGACGTGCACGAGCAGGCCGGCGTCATCCAGCTCCTCGAGCGTGGCCCGGAACGCCGCCACGAGCGTCGGCGGCAGCTTGTTCACGAAGCCCACGGTGTCGGACAGCAGTGCGATCGTGCCGCTCGATAGCGTGACGCGCCGCGTGGTGGGATCGAGCGTGGCGAACGGCTGGTCGGCGACGAAGACGTCGCTGCCGGCGAGCGCGTTGAGCAGCGTGGACTTCCCGGCATTCGTGTAGCCGACGAGGGCCGCGAGGAAGAGCCCCTCACCCGACCGCTGGCGACGGCTGCGCTCGCGCTGCTTCGCGACCTCGCCGAGGCGCGCCCGAAGCTCCTGGATGCGCTTGCGGATGACCTGCCGGTCGCTCTCGAGCTTCGTCTCACCAGGACCGCGGGTGTTGATGCCACCGCCGAGGCGCGACATCTCCTTCCCCACTCCCGACAGCCGTGGCAGCCGGTACTCGAGCTGGGCCAGCTCCACCTGGAGCTTTCCTTCCTGCGTGCGCGCGTGCTTTGCGAAGATGTCGAGGATCACGGCGGATCGGTCGATGACGCGGAGACCGGTGACCTTCTCGAGCTCGCGCTGCTGGCGCGGCCGCAGCTCGTCGTCGGTGATGAGCAGCTCCGCGTTGAGCCGCGCCATCTCGGCCTTGAGCTCGTACGCCTTGCCCTTGCCGACATACGTGCTCGGATCGGGATCGCGTCGCTTCTGGAGCGTGCGCCCGACGACCGCCGCGCCCGCGGCCGCCGCGAGCGCGGCGAGCTCCTCGAGCGAATCCTCGCCGTCGAGGCGCGCGTCGGCGCGGTCGAGTCCGACGAGGTACGCGCGCTCTCCCGGGACCGCTGTCTCGAACGTCACACGGATCCTTCGAAGACGTATTCCGCCGGGCCCGCGAGCACGTGGCGCTCGACGCCCGGGGTGACCTCAAGTGTGCCGCCTCGGAGGCGCGCGCGGACCGTATCGTCGGTGACACCCAGCACGCGGGTGACCGTCACGCACGCACCGTCTTGAGGACGAGATCGAGCGGGTCGGTCACGAGCGGGTCGATCCAGGTCACGCGAGGATCCGCGCGGAACCAGGTCATCTGCCTCCGAGCGTACGCGCGCGTATCGCGCACCGTTCGCGCGATCGCGGTCTCGAGATCGATCGATCCCGCGAGATGCGCGAGCCAATGGACGTAGCCGTGCGCGCTCAGGCTCGGCGTTCGAGGATCGAGCCCGAGCCCGCGAAGCCAGCGCGCTTCGTCGAGCACACCGCCCTCGACCATCGCCCGCGCCCGCTCGTCGATGCGCGCGTCGAGCCACGCGCGCGGCGGCGCGAGCGCGACCCGCGTGGCCTCGATGGTCGCCTCGGGCGCGCTGTCGCGCGCGACCGGTCCGGCCAGCGTGGCGACCTCCAGGTAGCGGATCAGGCGCCGAACATTCCTTACGTCGACCTCGCGCGCGGAGGCCGGGTCGAGGTCCGCGAGCCGCGCGTGCAGTGCCTCCGAGCCCTCCGCGTCGGCGAGCGCCGTCAGCCGCGCGCGGAGGTCGGGATCGCTCGGTCGCGCGTCGAGCGCGAGCTCGTCCAGGAGCGCGCGCACGTACAGCCCGGTACCGCCCACCACAACGATCGCCCGGCCGCGCCTCTGGATGTCGGCATGCGCCCCGCGCGCGTCCCGCTGATAGCGCGAGACGTCATAGCGGTCACCGGGGTCGACGATGTCGATGAGGTGATGCGGAACGCGCGCGCGGTCCGCCGCCGTCGGTTTCGCCGTGCCCACATCGAGGCCGCGATAGACCTGACGGGAATCCGCGGAGATGATCTCGGCGCCGAGCGCCTCGGCGACCCGCAGCGCGAGCGCGCTCTTGCCGGACGCCGTGGGCCCGACGATCGCGACGGTCAGCGGGGCGACGGCGCGGTCTCCAGGGTGCGCAGCGCGGCACGCGCGGCGGCGAGCGTCGCCGCGTCGGGCAGCTCCTCGCCGTAGCGCCAGCGCTCGAACGCTTCGACCAGCGGTCGCGCGGCGCTCCAGCGCGGCTCCGCGCGCGCGAGACGCTGGGCATGCTCGGCCGGTGTCTCCTCGGGCGCGCGCCAGCCGTGCCCGGCACGCTCCGCGAGCACGAGCAGGCGCCAGTAGAGGACGCGCAGCGTGCCGGCGGCGGTGCCGTCCTCGCGTGGCGCGCGACGGTGCGCGCGGCGGCTCGGCAGGAGCCCCGCGAGCATGTCGCGGAGGCTCGTGCCGGATGCCGCCACACGCTCGAGGGTCGTGCCCTGGGGGACCGAGACGCGCCGCTCGCGCATGAGGCGGTCGACGAGCACCAGCGCGAAGAGGACGACGACCGCGACGACGATCAGCTCGATCACACCCACCACGACCGGACGGGTCTGGTCCATGACCTGCCGCATCGCCTCCTCGCGCGCCGCGTCCTCGGCCGTCGGCGCGAGCGGCGCGAAGCGAGGGAGCGAGATGCGACCTCGCAACGCCTCGATGAAGAATGCGGCGAGATAGCCGAGCGGCAGCAGGATGGCGAAGAGCACGGCTTCCGCGATGGGCCCCGCGACCGCTCCCGCGCTCGCGAGGAATGCCCGCGCGTACGGCTCCACGAGCGCGACCACGATCGCGAGCACGCCCAGCGCGAAGGCCGCGCCGAGCGCCGAGCCGCCACCAGGTACGCCACGCGCGTCCTCGCCGAGCAGCTCGAGCTCCTCGGTCGCCCGCGCGAGCGATAGCGCGATGCTCGTGGCCGTGACCGCGACGAGCGCGATCAACGGCAGCGATCCGTGATCGACGCCCGGGAAGACGGCGGCGACCGCGATCGCGATCGCGGCGAGCACGCCGCTCGAGCGCACCTCGGTCCAGCGGACCAGGCCGCGCGCGATCGACAGCGCCCGCCACAGGAAGCACAGCCCCAGGATGCCGAACGCGATCGCGCGTCCGAGGTGGACCGTCGTCTCGATCGCGGGCCGCGTGGGCAGGAGGAGCGCGAACGCGATGGGCAGGAGGACGCCGGCGACGACGAGGCCGCGCTGCGCGCGATCGGCCCGCGCCTCGCGCAGCACCGCGACGAGCGCGAGGGCGATCCCCAGCACGACGAGCGTGCCCTGCGTGACGCTCAGCGGGTCGCGAGCCCCGAAGAAGCTGGCGCAGACCGCGGCGAGCGAGGCGAACGTGACGGCCTCGACGCCGCAGCGCGCCAGTAGCAGCGCGAGGACCGGCGCGCGCCTAGGCGCCACGAGCCCGCTCCCCCGCCGCCAGCGCTTCGCAGACCACGTCGGCCCCGTGGAGTCGCGCGATGACCGCGTCGTTGACCGGCGCGACCGACAGCACGAGCACGCGATGGTGCGCGCGACGCAATGCGACGCACGCCTCGGCGAGCGCGCTCGGCAGGACTGGCGTGACGACCACGAGCGTCGCGCCCACCGACAGGCGTCCGCGCTCACGCAGGAAGACGGCCTCCGGCGAATTGGCCGCATAGGGGCCGAGGCGCGCGAGGATCTCGAGCGTCCGTTGGAGCGGACGCGGCCCACGCCCGAGCGCCGCGCGCGGCCGCTCGTGCGTCACGTTGTCGAGGCCATTCGTGATGAGCCCGACCTGGCGCCCCGCGCCGGAGGCGATCCGAGCGAGCCGAGCGGTCGCGCTGATCACGGTCTCCACCGCCTCGGGGTCGGCCTGGATCCAGAACTGCGCGTACGACGCGACGTTCAGCAGGAAGACGGTATCGAGGCTCGACGCGGGCTCGTAGACCTTCGTCTGGAGCGTCCGCAGCCGTGCCGAGGTCTTCCAGTGGATCTCCTTCTTCGGGTCCCCCGCGCGGTGCTCGCGCACGCCGCGGAACCGCAGAGGATCGGGCACGAGACCGCGCCTGGCGCTGGCTTCTGCCACGGGACGCAGCGCCGCGCGGAAGCGGTCCGGGACGACGATGGGCGCGGGATACGCGACGACCGGCAGGCCCAGCTCGACCCGCCGCTCCTCCTGCGTGAAGCCGAGCCAATCGCCGGCACGGAGGCGCAGCGAGCCGATGCGGTACGCGCCGCGCTGGGCCACGCGAAGCCGTATCCGCAGCGTCGCGCGCTCGTGCGCGCGCGGCGCGAAGCCGGCGGTCACGACCGTCCGCGGCACGCCGAGCCGGGTCTGCTCCGTCTCGATCCCCTCGGGCAGCTCCAGCGCGAGCTCGAGCCACGGCATCGCGAGCGGCTTGCGGTTGACGATGCTGATCGCGAGGACCGCGATCTCGCCCGCCACCAGCCGCTCGGGCTCGATCCGCGCATCCACCTCGACGCCACGAAGCGCGAGCCGTCCCGTCAGCTCGACGACGATCCAGGCGGCGGCGCTCGAGGCGGCGAGGACGACGAGGACCGGCTCGCGCGAGACGCCGGCGGCCAGCACGAACGCGAGGACCGCGACGGCCGGCAGCCCACCGGTGCGCATCAGGCGGTGCGGGTCGCGCCCTGCTCCGCGGGCACCGGCACGCGGGCGAGCAGCTCACCGACCACCGCCGCCGACGTGCGGCCGCGCATCTGCGCGTCGGCGTCGAGGAACAGCCGGTGGCGCAGGACCGCGGTCGCCTGCGATTTCACGTCGTCGGGCAGGACGAACGCCCGGCCGCGGATCGCCGCGGCGGCCTGCGCCGCGCGGAACAGCGCGATCGCGCTTCGCGGGCTGGCGCCGAGCTCGACACCCTGGAGCGAGCGCGTCGCGCGCACGATGTCGACGATGTAGCGGCGGACCGCGTCCGTCACCCGCACGGCCCGCACCTCGTCACGGAGCGCGCTCAGGGTCTCGCGCCCGAAGAGCGGCGACAGGGTCGCGGTCTCGACGGTCGCGGCGCCATGCACCCGCACCATCGTGTCCTCGTCGTCTGCGCTCGGGTATCCGAGGTTGAGCAGGAGGAGGAAGCGGTCGAGCTGCGCCTCAGGGAGCGGGAACGTACCCTCGAGCTCGATCGGGTTCTGCGTCGCGATGACGAAGAAGGGGTCGGGAAGCACGTGCGTGCTGTCGTCGACCGTCACCTGCCGCTCCTGCATGGCTTCGAGCAGGCTCGCCTGCGCTCGCGGCGTCGCCCGATTGATCTCGTCGACGAGCACCACGTTCGCGGAGAGCGGGCCCGGCAGGTACTCGAAGGTCGCGGTCCTCACGTCGAACACGGACACCCCGGTGATGTCCGAGGGCACGAGGTCGGGCGTGCACTGGATGCGGTGGAAGTCGAGGTCGAGCGAGCGCGCGACGGCGCGCGCGAGCGTCGTCTTCCCCACGCCGGGGACGTCGTCGAGGAGCACGTGCCCGTCGACGAGCAGCGCGCCGAAGAGCTGCTCGATCGCGGTGGTCTTGCCGATCACGATCCGCGCGACCTGCTCGACCAGCCGCGCCGCGGCGTCGCGGACGGCGGTCGTCACTTACGTCGTGGGCTGCGCGACGATGCCGCCCCGCTCGCGCGAACCATTGGTGCGGATCGCGCCGACGCAGGCGAGCGCGAGGCCGAGCGCGACGAACGCCGCGAGCGCGTGCAGCGCGAGGACGAGCGAGTCGGAGAGCTTCAGCGCGAGCGGGCTGAACGCGCGCTCGAGGAAGAGGATCAGCGAAAGAACGAGCATGATGCGAAGGGCCGCCGGACCGCCGTGCACCGCCCGCGATGCGACGAGGAGCAGCACGACCGCGAAGAGGTAGACCTGCCAGCCCGACGCCTCGCCGCTGAAGCCCCAGCCGCGTCCGCCGGGCACGAAGCCGGACACGAGCCCGTCGCTCACGAGCACGATCGCGAGGATCATGGTCAGCAGCGCGACGATCACCGGCGTCCCGTTGCGCGGCTGCGCGGCCGGGTGGTGCTCGGCCGGGACGGCGGGGGGCGCGGGGCTCGGGGCATCGAGCGAGAGCAGGGAGTCGAGCTCCATCCCCTCCACGCCGTGACCGAGCCGCCAGACCCGCAGTGCCGACAGCAGGATGGCGAGCTCGATGAGGGCCGTCGCGAGGTGTACCGCGATCGATGCCGTGGGCTTGGGCCCGAGCAGGAACGCGGTGACCGGCCGCTCGACGAGGAAGAACAGGGAGAGCCCGATCCGTCCGACGAGGGTCCGCTCGCTACCCGTCGCGATGAGCAGCGCGATGATCAGGTTGATCGCGGCAAAGACGTAGGAGAGGACGCCGAGCCCCTGGTACGCCGAGGAGCCGAACCAGGCGGGGCCGCCGGGGTACACGCCGTCCAGATAGCCGTCCGTCACGAAGAGCCCGGACGCGAGGATCATGAGGATGACGACGGGACGCAGCGCGCCGGCCATTACGGCTTCCCTTCCACGGCGCGGAGCATCGTACCGCCAGCGGGTCGAGCGGCGCGCGCCTCGAGCTCATCGACACATTCCAGCGGCACGAACACTCCGCCGAGATCGGTGCCGTGCGCGCCGCGTCCGTGGAAATCGCTTCCGCCGGTCGGCACGAGGTCGTGCTTCCGGGCGAGCGCGAGACAGCTCACCGTCGACGACGCCGGATGCGAGCCGTAGTAGCACTCGATCCCCGCGAGGCCCGCCTCCACGAGCGACGGCAGCAGCTCTTCGATGCGGTCCACCGTGAACGGGTGCGCGAGCGATGGGGCGCCATGGTGCGCGCGCACGAGCTGCACCGCCTCCAGCGGCGTGAGCCCGACGCGCGCGACGTATGCCGGGTGATCCTTGCTGAGGAGCGTGTCGAACGCGGCGTCGTAGCTCGGGACGTGGCCAGCTTCGAAGAGCGCCTGCGCGAGGTGCGGCCGTCCGAGCGCGCCACCCTGCGCGATCTCGAGCACGCGGGCGAGCGACACGATGTACCCGAGCCTGTTGAGGTTCTCGACCATCAGCTCGATGCGCCGGCCGCGGTTGTCGCGCAGCCAGCGCAGCCGCTCCTCGAGCGCCACGTCGTTCGGATCGAGGAAGTAGCCGAGGACGTGCGCGTCGCCCCACTCCGACTCGGTATTCAGCTCGGTCGATGGGATGACCCGCACGCCGACCTCCTGCCCCACCCGCAGCGCCTCGGCCTGTCCCGCGAGCGTGTCGTGGTCGGAGAGCGCCTGCACGCGGACGCCGCGCGCCGCGGCACGGCGGATCAGCGCCTCGGGCTCGAGCGCGCCATCCGACCGCAGCGAGTGCGTGTGGAGGTCGACGGGATAGCCGGGCGCGCTCACGCGAATTCCCGATCGACGCGCACGATCGAGCGCGCGCGACCCGTGGCCTCGTCCACGTCGACCAGCACGCTGTTGAACACGACGGGCCCGCCGGCGACGTCGAAGCGCTGCGGCATCCCGGTGCGGAAGCGCTGCAGGATGGTGGCGGTATCCATGCCCAGGATCGAGTCGCGCGGGCCGACCATCCCCGTGTCACACACGAGCGCCGTCCCATGTGGCAGCACCCTGGCGTCCGCCGTCGGGACGTGCGTGTGGCTCCCGACGACCGCGGAGAACCGACCATCCAGATGCCAGCCCATCGCGAGCTTCTCGCTCGTGGCCTCGGCGTGCCAGTCCAGGATGCGCACGCGTGGCGCGGTCTCGCCGAGCTCCGCCAGCAGCTCGTCGATCATCCGGAAGGGATCGTCCATGTTCGCCATGAAGACGCGCCCGAGCGCGTTGACGACGAGCGCGCCCCTGGAGACGCACCAGCCGCGCCCCGGATTGTTCGGCGGGAGGTTCAGCGGCCGCAGCGCGAAGTCGAGGCCGTCGATCTCGTCCTTGAAGCTGCGCTGGTCCCACACGTGGTTGCCGTTGGTGACGACGTCGGCGCCGCTCGAACGCAGCTCTTTCGCGATCTCCGCGGTAAGTCCCGCGCCACCGGCGGCGTTCTCGCCGTTCACGATGACGAGGTCGAGCGCGTGCTCCGTCTTCAGCACCGGCAGCAGGGCCGCGACCGCCCTGCGCCCGGGGCGTCCGACGACGTCACCGACGAACAGCACCTTCATCGCGCGAATCTACTTCGCGTAGTCGACCGAGCGTGTCTCCCGAATGACGGTGATCTTGATCTGGCCCGGGTACTGGAGCGTGTCCTGGATCTTCTGCGCCATGTCGCGTGCGAGGCGCGCGGCCGTGAGGTCGTCGACCTCGCCGGGTCGCACCATCACGCGGACCTCGCGGCCGGCCTGGATCGCGAACGACTTCTCGACGCCGGGGAACGCGTTCGCGACCGCCTCCAGCTCCGTGAGGCGCTGGATGTAGTTCGAGACGACCTCGCTGCGGGCACCCGGGCGGGCCGCGCTGATCGCGTCGGCCGCGGAGATGAACGTCCCGACGAGCGTGACGGGCTCCACGTCACCGTGATGGCCGACGACGCCGTCGATCACCGTCTGCGGGAAGCCGTAGCGCTTCAGCAGGTCGCCACCGATGACCGTGTGCGGTCCCTCGACCTCGTGGTCGAGCGCCTTGCCGATGTCGTGCAGCAGCCCGGCGCGCTTCATGATCTGGACGTCGTAGCCGACCTCGGCCGCGAGCATCCCCGCGACGTGCGCGACCTCAACAGAGTGGCGAAGCACGTTCTGCCCGAACGAGGTGCGAAAGTGCAGGCGCCCGAGGAGCTTGATCAGGTCAGGATGAATGCCGGGGACTCCGACCTCGTACATCGCGGCCTCGCCGGCCTCCTTGACGATCTGGTCGATCTCGCTGCGTGCCTTGCCGACCATCTCCTCGATGCGTGCAGGGTGGATCCGGCCGTCGACGAGCAGCCGTTCGAGCGCGCGCTTCGCGACCTCACGGCGGATCGGGTCGAACGCGGAGACGACGACCGCCTCAGGGGTGTCGTCGATGATCAGGTCGACACCGGTGAGCTGCTCGAGCGTGCGGATGTTTCGACCCTCGCGGCCGATGATCCGGCCCTTCATGTCGTCGCTCGGCAGCGTGACGACGGAGACCGTGTGCTCGGCGGTCGCCTCGGCCGCGTAGCGCTGGAGCGACATCGTGATGACGGCACGCGCCTTGTCGTCGGCACGCTCGCGAGCCTCCGCCTCGAGGTCGCGGACCCGCTTGTTCATGATCTCGCGGACCTCGTCCTCGACCCGCGTCAGCAAGACCTCGCGAGCCTCTTCCTGGGTCAGCGCGGCGACGCGGGACAGCTCGACCCGCTGCTCCTCCTGGAGCTCGCCGACCTTCGCCCGCTCCCCCTCGATCGCCAGCTCCTTCTGCGCGATCTTCTTCTCGCGCTCGACGAGGGCGCTCGCTTGCTCGTCAAGCTGCTCGTCCTTCTTGTCGAGCCGGGTCTCGTAGCGCTGGAGCTCGGCGCGCCGGTCCTTGTTGTCGGCCTCGGCGGCCTTCGCGACCCTGATGGCCTCGTCCTTGGCCTCGAGGAGGATCTCCTTCTGCTTCGCGCGAGCCTCGGCGACGAGCCGTTCCGAGTTGGCTCGGGCGGTCGCCTCACTGGCGAGCGCGAAGGAGCGACGGATGAGCAGTGCCGTGAAGAAGCCGACCAGAGCCGCGACGAGGGCCACCAGGCCCACGACGACGATGTCGGGCATGCCAGAGCGTCCTTTCCGTGTCCGCGTGTGCCAGGGCGACGCCGGTGGGGCATCGCCCCGGTTCGCGCTTCAGTCGGTCTGCGGAGCGGCGTGCCTCGCAGACCGGTGGTTCACAAGGTTTTTAGTGCGGCGAATCGTATCACCTGTCCGAATATCGGACGCGCTACCCTCAGCGCCGTGGGAATCCCAGAAAAGGAACGGCCTCTGACCGAACCGCTGCTCACCGAACTGCTCGCCTCGCTGGACGGCTGGACGCGCGGGGGCGGGTCCATCACGAAGACCTTCGTCCGCAAGGGCTGGAAGGACGCCATCGCCTTCGTCGATCGCATCGCGAAGGCCGCGGCTGAGCACGACCATCACCCGGATATCCACGTCGAGGGCTACAAGAAGGTACGCATCGTCCTGACCACGCACGTCGCGCACGGGCTCTCGCAAGCGGACATCGACCTTGCGCGCGCGATCGACGAGCTTGCCGGGTAGGGCGCCGCGGCCCTTCCGGTTCTCGGCATCGGGGATCGGCTCGGCATCAGCAACCTGATGCTGGGCGACGTCGACGCGCTCGCACCTGTCGTGGAGCGGCTCGCCGGGAGCTGACTATTTGCCAAACGCGATGTTCAGCCCCACTTGACGGCCAGAGGTAAACTGCCTCCGGCGTCAGGCGAGCAGAACGCGAGGGGAGGGTCAAATGCCAGCAACGCCACCCAGCGCGAGCGCGGGCGTCGATATCGAAGCCGTCATCGAGGCGGTAAAGAAACAGATCAAGGACGCGGCCGGCGCCGCCCCGCACCTGGAGCTCAAAGAGTTCGATCTCGAGCTTTCGGTCACCGTGAAAAAAGAAGCTTCCGGAGGCTTCTCGTTCACGATCCCGATCTTCGGCAAGATCAGCCTCTCTGATGGTCTCGCCACTGAGAACGTCACGAAGCTGGAGCTGACCTACAAGGCTCCTGAGGCGGTCCGTGGGTTCGCGGTGCAGTCCATCGACCCGAAGGGACTGGCCACGGCGCTCTCGACGATCGAGAAGAGCATCCACGCCGGAGAGGTCAGCGAGCCACGGCTTCCACTCTCCGAGGGCGCGATCAGCTTCGCCTTCGGAGTCACCTTCGAGGCTGGGGGCAAGGTGGAGATCCTGATCCTCGAGGCAGGGGTGAAGGGCAGCCGCGAGGACACGCACACCATCACGCTGAAGTTCTCGCCTCGCGCGGGTGGCGCGGTCAGGTAGCCACCGTCATGGCTGACGCTGCCGACCCGAAGGCGTCCGAGGCAGAGCTCTCGGCCGCGCTCGCCAGCCTGAATCGCATGATCGAACGCGCGCGGCAGCTGGCTGAAGAGTACGACCAGAAGGTACGCCAGGCCCCCGCCCCTGCGCGTGTCGCGAGCCTTGAGCACGCGATCACCTTCCCTGAGCTGCATCGCCTCGATCAGCTCTGCAAGGCGGCTCTTGCGAAGGCGCTCCCGGATTCGGATCTCGCCAGCTCATGGCGAGTTCAGGACGAGCTTGGACTGCAGGACCCCGAAGAGGTGCACACGGAGCTCGTGAAGAAGAGAGAGGTGCTGCTCTATGCGCGGGATCTGGTCCGTGCTCGCCGCCCTCTCTCGAGTCGCACGATCGCGCGACGGAAGCAGCGAACGATCCTGTTCCTTTCGGCGGATCCCAAGGATGCTCCCCGCCTCCGATTGGCCGAGGAGCTGAGAGAGATACGAGAGAAGCTCGCGCTTGCGAGGATGCGAAGCCATTTCAAGCTGGTCGATCGAGGCGCCGTGCGAGCGCAGGACCTCACGCAGGCGCTGCTCGACGAGAAGCCGGCGATCGTCCACTTCTCAGGCCACGGCACCTCGCAAGGTGCCGTGTGTCTGGAGAACGACGACGGATCGTCTCAGCCAGTGCCTCCGGAAGTGCTGGCCAAGCTCTTCGGGCTCGTGAAAGCCAGCACCGAGGTCGTCGTGCTCAATGCGTGCTACTCCGAGAAGCAGGGCGCCGCGATCGCGAAGCACGTGAAGTACGTGATCGGCATGAGCGACGCGATCGCTGACAAAGACGCGATCGCGTTCTCGGTCGGCTTCTATCAAGGCATCGGAGCTGGCAGATCCATCGTCGACGCGTACAGCGCTGGCTGCGTCCTGATGGATCTGAAGGGCATTCCGGGTCATCTCACGCCGGTGCTGGTGACCGCCTAGAGAGGGGCGAGCGGAGGCGGAACCGGCTAGCCCCTCTCGTCGTCTTCTCCGAGGTGCAGCAGCACCGACTCGATCGTGTCGTACGAGAAGCCGCGCGCGACGAGATACGCATGCGCCTTGCGCTTCCGCTCTCCCTCGTCGAGCGTGAGCCAGCGCGTCAGCGGACGGCGCAGGGCGACGCGCGCCTGCTCCAGCTCGGCATCGGGCTCCCGCTCGCCGAGCGCGCCGTCGATCGCGTCGCGCGCGACGCCCTTCGCGAGGAGCTCGCTGCGCAGCGCGCGGTCGCCCTTCTGCCGGAAGCGCGCGCGCTGCTCGAGCCAGTACTTCGCGAACGCGTCGTCGTCGACGTAGCGCTGCGCGCGCAGCTTGTCGATCGCGCGTTCGATCGCGGGGTCGTCGAACTTCTTCCGCTTGAGATGGCGCTGGATCTCGGCGACGCTGCGCGGACGGTTGGCGAGGTACACGACGGCGGCGTCGTACGCGTCCTGCTCAAGCGGCTCGGCACGTCGGCCTTCGCCTCCGCGCCTCGACCGCGGGCTCAAGGCTGGTCGACTCGTTCGGTCGGGCACAGCCCTCCCTCGCTCGACCTACTCCTCGCCGTCCGGCCCGCCCACGGGCAGCGCGACGGAGCCGGACTTCTCGCGCACCTTCACCTCGAGCTCCTTCGCCACGTCGGCGTGCTCGCGAAGGAACTGCTTCGAGTTCTCGCGGCCCTGACCGAGGCGCGTCTCGCCGTAGTTGAACCAGGCGCCGTACTTCGACACGACGCCGGTGACGAGGCCCATGTCGATGAGCCCACCCTCGCGGGAGATGCCCTCCGCGGCGAGGATCTCGAGCTCGGCGATGCGGAAGGGCGGGGAGACCTTGTTCTTGACGACCTTGACCTTCACGCGACGACCGATGACCTCGGTGCCGTTCTTGATCGGCTCGATCGGACGCACGTCGAGGCGGATCGACGCGTAGAACTTCAGCGCCTTGCCGCCGGTGGTCGTCTCCGGGTTACCAAAAAGGACGCCGATCTTCTCGCGAAGCTGGTTGATGAAGATGACGGTCGTGTTCGTCTTGGAGATCGTGCCGGTGAGCTTGCGCAGCGCCTGGCTCATGAGGCGCGCCTGGAGACCCATGTGCGAGTCCCCCATCTCACCCTCGATCTCGGCGCGCGGCACGAGCGCCGCGACCGAGTCGACGATCACGAGGTCGACCGCGCCGCTGCGAACGAGCGTGTCCACGATCTCGAGCGCCTGCTCGCCGTTGTCCGGCTGCGAGATGAGCAGCTCGTCGGTGTTCACGCCGCACGTGCGCGCCCAGGTCGCGTCGAGCGCGTGCTCGGCGTCGATGAACGCGGCCGTGCCGCCTTCGCGCTGCACGCCCGCTGCCGCGTGGAGGGCGAGCGTGGTCTTGCCCGAGGCCTCCGGGCCATAGATCTCGATCACGCGCCCGCGCGGGTAGCCGCCGATGCCCAGTGCCAGGTCCAGGGCGAGCGATCCGGACGGGATGAACTCGACCTTCTCGCCGCCCGTGGCGCCGAGCTTCATGATCGAGCCCTTCCCGAACTGCTTCTCGATCTGCAGGATCGCCTGATCGATGGCCTTGCCTTTTTCGCTCACCTTCACTGGTATCGACTCTCCCTTGCCTGCGCGCGCTACCAATCCTTTTCCTTGCGCTTGGGCTTGACCAGCTCGAAGGTCATCGGCGGCGCTGGTGCCGCGGTCCCCTTCTTCAGCTCCTTCTCGAGCTGCTTCTTGGACTTCTTTTTCTGGTTCTTGCCGCCGCTGAGACCACCGCCTGTGGGCATATGAAGACCTCCTTGAGGATGGGCGGACCGGCTGGATCAGCGCCGAGCATATCGTGTAACCGTGCCGCACGACCGCACCCCGCCACGCGTCACGACGCGCACCGGCGATGGCGGCGACACCTCGTTGTTCGGCAAGGGTCGCGTCCGAAAGCATGACGCACGCATCGAGACCCTCGGCGCGCTCGATGAGGCGCAGGCGGTCCTCGGCGTCGCCCGCGCGCAGGCGCCGGCGGGCGTCGCGGCGCTCATCCTCGAGCTCCAGCGCGGCCTGTATGTCGCGATGTCCGAGGTCGCGACGCCGCAGGCCGACCTCGGACGCCTCCCCGCCCGGATCGACGCGGTCGCCATCGCGCTCCTCGACGAGCGCGCGAGCGCCCTCAAGGCGACGACCGAGCTGGAGGGGCGCTTCGTCATCCCCGGCGAGGACGCGCTATCGGCCGCGCTCGATCACGCGCGCACGGTGATCCGGCGCGCCGAGCGGCACGCCGTCGCGCTCGTCGACGCCAACCTCCTCGACGGCACGCACGTCCTCCCCTGGCTGAACCGCCTGTCGGACGTCGTCTTCATCCTGTCCCGCTCGGTCGAAGGCACCCCGCTCGGCGCGAGGGCCACGTGAGCCCGGCCTCGGTCGGACGCTGCGTCCCCTCGTCCTCGTCGGCGAATCGACCGCCCGCCGCACGCGAGCTGGCCGCCTACGGTGGGCGCCGCTTGCTCCGCGGGAAGCGCGTGCTCGACCTCGGCACGGGCGACGGCCGGCTGGCGCTCGGGGCCGCCGAGCTTGGGGCGCGCGAGGTCGTCGGCATCGATCCCGACCCCGCGGCGCTGCGGGACGCGCGCGCGAAGGTCCGCACGGCCGGGCTCACCAACGTCTTGTTCCGCCTCGGCAGCGCGCAGGAGCTCCCCGTCGCCGCGGAGAAGTTCGACCTCGCGATCCTGTCGTGGGTCCTCTGATGCGTGACCAGATCGGGCATGGTCGATGCCCTCCACGAAACGCACCGGGTGGTCCGGAAGGGCGGCATCGTCGTCGACGCGCGCCCTGATTCGCGGGTCCTGGCCCGCGTCGAGCGCGTGGGCCGATCCCTCGGCACCATCGGAACGAGGCGCGAGACGGCCGGCGACGACGTCCTTTCGGATCGCGCGCTGGCGACGGTGAAGCGCGAGCGCCTGTTCACGAGCCTGCGTGCCGGTCGCTTCTGGCACCACATCCGCTTCGCGGACCGGGCCGAGCTGGAGGGGTACCTGCACGACCATCTTCGCCTCGCCCATCAGGTCCGCTGGACCACACGGCCTGATACGGCCGAGCCGCTGGAGATCGTCCGCGCGGTCCGCTACGAGCTGCTGCGGCGCGTCTAGGTCAGCGCAGCCAGGGCGGTGCCTCCCACTTGTCGGGGAGGACCGTGACGCGCACCGGCATCTCGGCCGCGAGCTCCGCGGCGGACTGGATCTGGCCGATGAGCATCGGGCCGTACGGGCAGAACGGGGTCGTGAGCACCATCTTCACCTCGGCCTCCTCGTCGGCGAACACGACCTCGCGGATGAGGTCGAGATCGATCACCGAGAGTCCGATCTCCGGATCGAGGACCGCCTGGAGCGCGTTCAGGATCTTCTCCTGCTTCTCCGCCTCCGAGACGATGGGCATGCTCTGATCTGTCACTTCGCAGTTCCTTTCGCGGTCACGACGAGCTCGACATGCTCGACAGAGAGGGCCGCTCGTCCGATCGCTGCGACGTCCACGCGTCACGGTCCCATGACGCGCCGACATAGATTGTCCCACGGAATCGCCCGTGCACCACGAGACGCTCGCAATAGAGCACGCCGGTCAGGAACGATCCCTCGCCGATCACCACGACCCTGCCCGTGGTCGGTGGCGCCAAGGCGGCGGGCTCCAGAGCGGAGGCGGGCTCCGCGACGGCCGCCGCGGACGTCACGCGCTCGCTCGGGCGCCGTGGCCGGCCGAGCCAGCGGACGACGAGGAAGACGACGATCGCGCCGGCGAGCACCGTCGGCCGCATGTCGTGGACGGGATCAGCGAGGACCATCGCGGCGAGCAGCGCGAGGGACGCCCCGATGGCGACGGCGATGATCAATCGGCCGAAGTGCCCCATCGCCCGCAATCCTAGCCCTCGTTCAGCTCCGACCAGAGGGTCGCTGACTGGGTCGGCGGGGTCAGACCCAGATGGCGGTACGCGCGCTCCGTCGCCACGCGGCCGCGCGGCGTCCGCTTCAGGTAGCCCTCCTGCAGCAGGTATGGCTCGTAGACGTCCTCGATGGTCTCGGTGTCCTCGCTGATCGCGGCCGCCAGGGTGTCGAGGCCCACGGGCCCGCCACTGAACTTCTCCGCGATCGAGCGGAGCAGCATGCGGTCCACGGCGTCGAGGCCGGCGTCGTCGACCTCGAGGGCCACGAGCGCCTCGCGCGCGACGGCGAGCGTGACGCGCCCGTCGTGCTTCACCTGGGCGAAGTCGCGCACACGCTTGAGCCAGCGGTTGGCGATGCGCGGCGTCCCGCGCGAGCGGCGCGCGATCTCGCTCGCGGCGGCCGGCTCGATCTCGACGTGCAGGATGCCGGCGGAGCGCCTCACGACGCGCTCGAGCGATTCCGCGGTGAAGAGGTCGAGGCGATACGTCGCGCCGAAGCGGTCGCGCAGCGGCGACGAAAGCCGTCCGATGCGCGTGGTGGCGCCCACGAGCGTGAACCGCGGCAGCGGAAGTCGCAGCGTGCGCGCGCCGGGCCCCTTCCCGAGGACGATGTCGAGGTGGAAGTCCTCCATCGCCGGATAGAGGACCTCCTCGACGATGCGCGGCAGCCGGTGGATCTCGTCTACAAAAAGGACCGCGCCGTCCTCGAGGTTGCTCAGGATCGCCGCGAGGTCTCCGGGTCGCTCGAGCGCGGGGCCGCTGGTGATGCGGATCTGGACGCCGAGCTCGTGCGCGATGACGTTCGCGAGCGAGGTCTTCCCCACTCCCGGCGGCCCGTAGAGCGCGACGTGCTCGAGCGCCTCTTTCCGCTGCCGCGCGGCCTCGATGAGGATCCGGAGGTTGCTCTTGACCTTCTCCTGATTGATGTACTCGTCGTCGCTGAGGCGCTGCGGGCGGAGGGTCGTCTCGAGCGGCGTGTCGTCGTCACGGGCACGTGCCGTGACGTCGCGGTCGGTCACGGCGCGGGGACGCGCGCGCGACGGACGTGGTCGGCGATGCGCTCGGCGGCGATGCCCCGGTCGATCAGCTCGGCCTCCGTCGAGGCGCGTGCCTTGAGCTCGACGGAGCCGGTCTTCAGGGACCGCTTGCTCACGGTGGCGCGGAACGGGATCCCGATGAGGTCGGCGTCGGCGAACTTCACGCCCGCGGACTCGTCGCGGTCGTCGAAGAGCACCTCCACCCCATGCCGCTCGAGATCCGCGACGAGCTCCTCGGCCTTGGCGCGGACCTCCCCGTCGTTCATCGGCAGCCCGATCACGTGCACCTCGTACGGCGCGACCGACATCGGCCAGAGGATGCCCTTGTCGTCGTGATTGGTCTCGATGATCGTCTGGACCGAGCGGCTCACGCCGATGCCGTACGAGCCGAAGTAGAACGGCTTGCGCGTCCCGTCCTCGGTAAGGTAGGTCGCGTTCATCTTGTCGGCGTAGTAGGTGCGGAAGGCGAAGATGTTCCCCACCTCCACCCCGCGCCCCAGCGTCAGCGTCCCGCCGTCGAGCGGGCAGCGGTCGCCGGCCTTGACGTCGTGGACGTCCGCGCGCTCGGCGTCGCTGAAGTCGCGGCCGGCTAGCACGTTGTCGAGGTGCGCGTCCTTCAGGTTCGCCCCGGCGACGTAGCCGCGCGGCTCGACGCTCGCGTCGACGATGACGCGCGCCTTCAGGCCCACCGGGCCGACGTAGCCGGGGACGCCGCCCACGGCCGCGAAGTCGGCGTCGCCGGCGAACGCGACCTCCGGCACGTCGAGGAGCTTGCGAAGCTTCGCGTGATTGAGCTCGCGATCTCCGGGCAGGACGACAGCGAAGACCTCGTCACTCGTCCGTAGGAGCAGCGTCTTGAGGAATGCGGAGGCCGGCAGGCCGAGCAGCTTGCCGAGGGCGTCGACACTCGTGACGCCGGGGGTGTCGACCACGGACGGCGGCGGTAGGCCGTCGGCCGCGTTCGACTCGGCGAGCCGGCGGATCGCACGCTCGAGGTTCGCCTTGT